>UQIW01000004.1 GCA_900541235.1 uncultured Collinsella sp.
GTCTCAAGAAGGAGTAACATCGGGACTTGCAGCGACGGACCTCAGGACACTCTTACACCACGTCTGCGCGCGCGACCGTCGAAATGGCGATGAATACACGATTTTGATCTAACTGTTAGTCCTTATAATGGACATATGTTGCGTAACTTAAGCAAATACTGTCTTTTTATATGTTGCAAACAAAGTAGCAGTACTCATTTTTGCCATTTTTTGACCACGGCCTTTGTGACAGACGTGCTGGCGGGTTCGAATCCCATGCGCTGGGCATGAAAAAGGAAAGGCCTCCATCGCTGGAGGCCTATCAAATCAGTGGTGGGCGATGAGGGATGTCCGCGTGCGGCTCCGCCGCCCGCATCCGCTTCGTCGCTTCGCTCCTCGCGTGCTGCGCTGGAAAACGCTTCGCGTTTCCTCAGCTCCGCACCCTTGCGGGTTCGAATCCCATGAAATGGGCCCAAACAAAAACGGTCCCCTTTCGAGGACCGTTTCCAATTCAATGGTGGGCGATGAGGGATTCGAACCCCCAGCCTTGTGCGTGTAAAGCACCTGCGCTAACCGTTGCGCCAATCGCCCGTGCGGAGAGAGTATAGCAAAACAATTGCCTCATTCATCTCATATCCATTAAAGGTAACTGGCGCGTGTCGGCGCGGAGCTGATTCAGTTGAGATTGCCTGAACATTCCGCCCCTCTTTACGCCCTCGGGTATACTCAAAAGCTACTGATTCGATTTGATGCCCAGCAACAGCAGAGGGGATAGTATATGTGCGGTTTTGTCGGTTTTGTCGGTGGGACGGATAACCAATCCGAGGTGCTCACCAAGATGATGGACCGCATCGTCCATCGCGGTCCCGACATGGGCGGCCAGTTTATCGACGGCCGCGTTGCCCTGGGCTTCCGCCGCCTGTCGATCCTCGACCTGACCGAGGCCGGCGCTCAACCCATGGCCAACGAGGACGGCAGCGTCGTCATTGTCTTCAACGGCGAGATCTACAACTTCCAAGAACTCCGTTCCGAGCTCGAGGCCAAGGGCTACAAGTTCCACTGCGGCGCCGACACCGAGAGCCTCCTGCACGGCTACGAGGAGTGGGGCGAGGCCGTCCTCGATCGCCTGCGCGGTATGTACGCCTTCGTCATCTGGGACAAAAAGAAGAACAAGCTTTTTGGCGCCCGTGACATCTTTGGCATCAAGCCGCTTTACTACTATCCCATGGCCGATGCGGGCGACGGCGCTCCGGGCGTGCTCTTTGGTTCCGAGATCAAGAGCTTCCTGGACTACCCGCACTTCCACAAGGCGGTCAACAAAAAGGCCCTGCGTCCGTACATGACGCTGCAGTATTCGGCAACCGAGGAGACCTTCTTCGAGGGTGTCTACAAGCTGCCGCCGGCGCACTACTTTACCGTCGATATCCCGACCGGCAAGATGAACATCGAGCGTTACTGGGATTGCGATTACTCTGCCGTCGAGAAGCCGTTCGAAGAGTACGTCGACGAGCTGGACGAGGTCGTGCACGAGAGCGTCGAGGCCCATCGCATCGCCGACGTCAAGGTCGCGTCGTTCCTCTCCGGTGGCGTCGACTCCAGCTACATTGCCGCTTGCCTCATGCCCGACAAGACCTTCTCGGTGGGCTTTGACTACAAGAACTTCAACGAGACCAACTACGCCAAGGAGCTTTCCGATAAGCTCGGCGTCGAGAACGTTCGCAAGATGATTACCGCCGACGAGTTCTTCGGTGCGCTCGAGGACATCCAGTATCACATGGACGAACCGCAGTCCAACCTGTCTTCCGTGCCGCTGTGGTTCTTGGCCGAGATGGCCCGCAAGGACGTCACCGTGGTGCTTTCGGGCGAAGGCGCCGACGAACTCTTTGGCGGCTACGGCTACTACGAGGATACGGTCCCGGTGCGCAGCTACAAAAAGATGGTGCCGCTGCCCATCCGTCGCGCGCTCGGTAACCTGGCGCTGCATATGCCGTACTTCAAGGGACATAACTTCCTGGTCAAGGGTGCCGAGATTCCCGAGAAGTCGTTCCTGGGACAGGCTCTGGTATGGCCGGAGCGCGAGGTCGACGGCGTGCTCAAGCCCGAGTACAACACCGGCGATGGCGCCTTCGAGCTTGCCGCTCCCATCTATGCGCGCGTGAAGGGTCAGCCCGAGCTGGTCAAGAAGCAGTACCTGGACATGAACATGTGGCTCCCGGGCGACATTCTGCTCAAGGCCGACAAGATGTGCATGGCACACTCACTGGAGCTGCGCGTGCCCTTCCTGGACCGCAAAGTCATGGAGTTCGCCGAGCACATTCCCGACCGCTACCGCATCAACGAGAACGGCAACAAACAGGTACTCCGCCACGCTGCCAACAAATCGCTGCCCGATGAGTGGGCCACCCGTCCCAAGGTGGGCTTCCCGGTGCCGATTGTCTACTGGCTGCGCGAGCAAAAGTGGTACGACTATGTCAAGGAGTACTTCACCGCGCCGTGGGCAAGCGAGTTCTTCAATACCGACGAGCTCATGCACCTGCTCGATCTGCACTTTGCGGGCAAGGGCGATTTCCAGCGCAAGATCTATACGCCGCTCGTGTTCCTAGTGTGGTACAAGCGCTTCTTTATCGACGAGGGCCAGCCTTCTGTTCAGGCTGCCTAGCCTCGGCTTACGAACGCCTGCGCGTAACGGCTCCTCCGGGAGCCGTTTTTGCGTGGGTGCGTTTCAGTTACTATAAAAACCGTCCCTGCCAAATGGCTGAGAAAGGTGAAAGATGCACCATTCGGATTCCGCGACCGTGACCACGGTCGATACGCTTGCCAAGCTTCTCGACGTGTGCGGCGAGCTGCGCGCATCAGAGCAGGTTGACGAGCGTGCCGTGACCGGCTGCTCGTTTGATTCGCGCGTGGTCTCGGCAGGTGACGTGTTCTTCTGTAAAGGTGCTGCCTTTAAGCCCGCGTTTTTGAGCATGGCGCTCGATGCAGGCGCCGTCGCATTTGTGTGCGAGGAGTCGCTGGTCGAGTCTCTGGAGCCGCTGGCGAAGGAGAGCAGTGCTGCGATGCTGGTTGTTGATAGCGTTCGCACGGCCATGGCCCTGTTGCCGCCGGAGGTCTACGACCGTCCCGACCACGACGTCAAGATCGTGGGCATCACCGGCACCAAGGGAAAGACCACGGCCGCTTTTATGCTCCAGTCGATTATCAAAGCGGCGGGCGAGTCCTGCGGCATGATCGGCTCGGTGAGTACCGACGATGGTATCGAGTGCTACGAGAGCACCAATACTACGCCCGAGGCCCCCGAGGTCTGGCGCCATATCGCCAACTGCCGCACGTCCGGTCGCAAGTCCATGGTCATGGAGGTCTCGAGCCAGGCGCTCAAGTACCAACGCGTCGAGAATCTGCCGTTTGACGTGGCGTGCTTCCTCAACATCGGCCGCGACCACATCTCGCCGATCGAGCACCCGACCTTCGAGGATTATTTTGAGAGCAAACTCAGGATCTTTGACCAGGCAAAGACCGCCGTGGTGAATCTGGGCACCGATGAGGTTGACCGTGTGCTAGAGGCAGCGTCGACGGCCGAGCGCTTGGTGACCGTTGGCGTCGAGCATCCCGAGGCAAGCCTGTGGGCGAGCGATGTCCGCATGCTCGGCTTTAACATCGAGTTCAACTTGCACGGCATGAGCGCCGACGAGCCCGAGGCGGGGGAGAAGGTCCTGCTGGGTATCGCGGGCGACTTTAACGTGGAAAACGCGCTGGTCGCTATCGCCGCTGCGCGCGAGATCGGCATCGGTATCGAGGCTATCAAGAAGGGCCTCTCCAAACTGCGTGTGCCGGGCCGCATGGAGGTCGTGGAGTCGAAGGACGGCCGCGTGATCTGCGTCGTTGACTATGCGCACAACCAACTTTCGTTCCGTTCGCTTTTCTCGTCGGTCAAGCGCGCGTTTCCCGCTAGCCCCGTCATTGCGCTGTTTGGCGCCGCCGGCGGCAAGGCGCAGGAGCGCCGCGAGCAATTGCCACGCGAGGCCGCACCGTATTCCGACCTGATGATCTTTACGAACGAGGATCCAGCTCACGAGGACCCGATGAAGGTCTGTCGCGAGCTTGCCGAGCATGTTCCCGACGATACGCCGAACAAGATCATCCTCGACCGCGAAGCCGCTGTGCATGCGGCGTTCAAGGCGGCGCGCGAGGAGTACGTCAACCCCGATGCTCCCACCATTGTCTTGCTGCTGGCAAAGGGTGACGAGGAGCTCATGCACGTGGGCGACGAGTTCGTGCCCATCGAGAGCGACCTTTCGCTGGCCAATCGCCTGATCGATGTTACCCAGTTTGACTAATGAACCATGATGGCGGCGGCGCCCTGAGTGCGCTGTCGCCATAAGCGTGTTCCCTCAATCAAAACATGCCGTCCAAGTCCAAACCCTTCTACGTAAACGGAGAAACCATGTCCCACAATACCCTGCCGACCGTTGCCGAGCTTTCGGGCGAGATGCGCGAGCGCTTGGCCAAGGTCAAATACGTCTTTACCGACCTGGATGCCACGATGCTCGCACCCGGCTCGTGCGTGCTACGCGACAACGACGGCAACCCCTCGACCAAACTCGTCGAGGCCGTCGTGGCGCTCGCTCGCGCTGGTATTCAGGTGGTTCCCACCTCGGGCCGCAACCGTACCATGATCCACGAGGACGCGCGCGTGCTCGGTCTCAACTCCTACATCGGCGAGATGGGCGGCCTGGTCATGTACGACCTCAAAGCCAACGATTGGGAGTATCTGACCGGCGACATGCCCTACGACTCCTCTTGCGGCCTCACGCCGCACCAGGTGATCGAGCAGACCGGCGTGTGCGAGAAGATCCTTGCCCGCTGGCCGCACAAGATCGAGTACCACAACGACATGTCGACCGGCTACAAGTACCGTGAGGTCACCGTCGGCATGCGCGGCGATGTGCCCGACGATGAGGTCCAGGCCATCCTGGACGAGGCCGGCTGCGGTCTGGTCTGGGCTTGCAACGGCCATCTGACGCACCTGTCCAAGCCGACGACGCTCGAGCTTAATCGCGTCGAGGACGGTCGCGCCTTCAACATCAATCCGGCGGGTCTTAACAAAGGCGTTGCCATTGCGCGCTTCTGCGAGCACCTGGGGATCGAGCGCGAGGAGACGCTTGCGCTCGGCGACTCCGAGTCCGACTTCTACATGGCCGACCATGTTGGCATGTTCTGCCTGGTCGAGAACGGTCTGACGAGCGCCGGTGCCCCGGAGTTCTTGGACGCCTGCGACAATGCCTATATTACGCGCGGCAAGATTGTCGACGGTTGGGTGGCAACGGCCGAGCTGCTGGTCGCAGCCCGTTCGTAGCGCGACGCATCACGATTGGTCGCATTTTTCGAGAGAGAATCTGGTGAGGTAATGTCCGATATCGATAATATGGCCGGGGACACGCGTCCGATCGGCGTGTTCGACTCGGGCCTGGGCGGCTTGACGGTCGCGCGCGCGATCGCAACGGCACTTCCGCACGAGTCCGTCTACTATTTCGGTGACACTAAGCGCTGCCCTTATGGCACCCGCACCGAGGACGAGGTTCGCTCGTTTGCGTTGCAGGCGGGTCGTTGGCTTTCGAAGCACGACGTCAAGATTATGGTCATCGCCTGCAACACGGCGACCGCTGCGGCCTTGCGTTTGGCCCAGCAGGTGCTCGACGTTCCCGTGATCGGCGTGATCGCGCCGGGTGCCCGTGCAGCAATCAACAGCACGCGTACGCGTCGCGTGGGCGTGCTCGCTACCAACCTCACCATTCGCTCGGGCGCCTACACGCGCGCCATTCAGGATCTAGATGCCGGCGTCGATGTATACGGCTGTCCTGCCTCGAGCTTTGTCGAGGTTGTCGAACACGAGCTCGCCTCGGGTGCACATCTGCAGGAACAGTGGCTTGAGAACGAGGACATCTTCGATACGCCTGCCGTGCGTGCGCTGGTGGGTGCCACGGTTGAGCCGCTGCGCGACCACGGTATCGACACCGTGGTGCTCGGCTGTACGCATTTCCCGCTGTTGGTGGGACCTATCCGCCATGCGCTGGGGCCTGGGGTGCGCGTCGTGAGCTCCGCCGAGGAGACCACGCGCGAGCTGACCGATATCCTCACGCGCCGCGAGCAGCTGGCGGGCGACGCCGCCGAGCCGCAGCATCGTTTTGCCACGACGGCCGATAACATTGCCGAGTTTGCGGTGGCGGGTAGCTTTATCTTTGGCCAGCCGCTCAAGAGCATTGAGCATATCGATATCGACGAACTGAAATAGATACAAGGTCACCGACCAAAGGCTCACTTTCACCTTTTGCCGAAAGGATATTTCTATGGAGTATATGCAGGTCAACCGCGCCAACGGCCGTGCCGCCAATGAGCTGCGCCCCGTCAAGCTCACTCGTGGCGTCATGAAGCACGCCCACGGCTCGTGTTTGGCCGAGTTCGGTGACACGCGCGTGCTGTGCGCCGCCACTATCGAGGAGGGCGTGCCGGGCTGGCGAAAGGGAGCTAAGGCCGGCTGGGTGACCGCGGAATACGCCATGCTGCCGGCGTCGACCGGCAAGCGCTGCAAGCGCGAGCACGCCAACCGCAAGGGCCGCTCCATGGAGATCGAGCGCCTCATCGGTCGCAGCCTGCGTACCGTCGTCAATATGAAGGCACTCGGCGAGTACACCGTTACCGTCGACTGCGACGTGATTCAGGCCGATGGCGGCACGCGTACAGCGAGCATCACCGGCGCCTGGGTGGCGCTGCGCGACGCCCTCGCCATGTGGGTCGAGGCGGGCAAGATCGAGCGCATCCCGCTTATCGGCCAGGTGGCTGCCATCTCCATGGGCGTTGCCGACGGCAATACGCTGCTTGACCTCGATTATTCCGAGGACAGCCATGCCGAGGTCGACATGAACCTCGTCGCCACCGACACCGGCGAGATGATCGAGCTCCAGGGCACCGGCGAGCAGGCGCCCTTTGACCGCAAACGCCTCAACGCCCTGCTCGACCTGGGCGACAAGGGTATCGCCGAGCTCATCGAGCTTCAGCGCCAAGCCCTCGCCTAACCTACCAAAAAGGGACAGGTTTAATTTGGTAGGTTTTATCTGCGGAGACGTCTAGGCACAAGACAGCCGTTGATTGAGAGGGGAGAGGCAGAGGCCCTCGTCGCCCTCGGCGCGGCATTGCTATAGAGACAAGGAGACCACTCATGGCACTTGAGAAGATCGACATCGACACCCTCGACCCGGCGGCGACCATCGTCGTGGCAACGGGCAACGCCCATAAGCTCACTGAGATCGAGGCCATTTTGGGCAAGGTTATGCCCGAGGTGCGCTTTGTAGCGCTCGGCCAGCTGGGCGATTTTGAGGATCCCGAGGAAAACGGCACGACGTTTTTGGAGAACGCCATCATCAAGGCCCAAGCCGCGGTCGAAGAGACGGGGCTCATGGCCATTGCCGACGATTCGGGCTTGGTCGTTGATGCCCTGGACGGCGAGCCGGGCGTGTATAGCGCGCGCTATGCGGGCGTGCACGGCGACGATGCCGCCAACAACGCCAAGCTTCTCGTTAACCTGGAAGGCGTGGCAGATGAGGACCGCACCGCGCGCTTTATGAGCGTCGTCGCGCTCATCGACACGGACGGTCTGGTCACCTATGGCGAGGGCGCCTGCGAGGGCGTTATCGCGCACGAGGGCCGCGGCGACCATGGTTTTGGCTATGACCCGCTGTTCCTGCCGGTCGACACGCCGGGCAAGACCATGGCCGAGCTGACGGCTGACGAGAAGAACGCCATCAGCCATCGTTTCCACGCGCTCGAGCATCTGTCCGCCAAGCTGACGGGCGAGGAGTAGGCCATGCGTGCGGTGGTGCAGCGCGTGCTCAACGCCGGCGTGACGGTCGACGGCGAGTGCGTGGGCCGCATTGGACGCGGCTACCTGGTGCTGCTGGGTGTGGGCCATGGCGATACGCGTGCCGAGGCCGACAAGCTGTGGGGCAAGCTCCGCGGGCTGCGTATCAACGAGGACGAGAACGGCAAGACCAATCTGGCGCTTGCCGATGTCGACGGCGAGGTGCTCGTGGTGTCGCAGTTCACGCTGTTCGCCGACTGCCGCCACGGTCGCCGCCCGTCGTTTACGGATGCCGGCGCACCCGATGTTGCCAACGAGCTCTACGAGTACTTCCTGACGCTTGTGCACGAGGACGTTGAGCATGTGGCGCACGGTATCTTTGGCGCCGACATGAAGGTCGACCTGGTCAACGACGGTCCGTTCACCATCGTCCTCGATACCGACAATCTTTAGGTTACGCGGTTTTACCAAACCGCGTAACAACTGGTCATGCGAGGTTGTCGTCTGGTACGTATTTGGGACCGGGCTTATTTAGCTACTTGCGTATGGCCACAACAGGGTGCTATAGTATTAGAGTTTTGTCTATCTTAGGGGTATTATCCCCTTTTTGAATTGCACCTTCTGGAGGCCCTGTTCATGGAAGAGATGGAAGTCAATCACGTCGACGACATCCACGAGAAGCTGACCGATATGGTGGGCGATCGCGTCAAGGTTAAGGCCAACATGGGCCGTACCCGCGTCGTCGAGCGCATGGGCACCATCAAGAGCGTCCACCCGGCCGTCTTCATTGTCGAGGTTGACGAGCGTCGTGGCCGCAAGTCGCGTCAGTCCTACCAGTATATCGATGTGCTCACCGGTCAGGTCGAGCTGTTCGACCCCGAGAGCGGCGAGCACATCTTTACCCCGCTCGGCAATCAGCTCGAGGAGCATTAACGGTGACCGATTGGTCCCTGACTCTTTCCGCGCCGGCAAAGATTAACCTCTACCTGGGGGTTCATACCGAGCGCGATGACCGCGGCTACCACAGGGTCGATTCCCTGATGGCGGCCGTCGGTCTTTCCGATACCGTGACGGTCACGCCGGCGCAGGCGCTGACCGTCCAGACGGTTCCAGCATCAGATTTTCCCATGCAAAAGAATACGGCGTATCGGGCTGCGGTTGCTATGGCCGAGCATTATGGTCGCGAGGCAAACATCTGCGTGACGATTGAGAAACGCATTCCATTGTGCGCCGGCTTGGGCGGCCCCTCGACGGATGCGGCCGCGGTCATTGTCGCCTTGGCAGAGCTCTGGGGCATTGATCGCACCGACCCAGCGCTCGACGATATTGCGCGGGGCATTGGTGCTGACGTCCCGTTCTTTTTGCACGCGAGTCCTGCGTTCTACGTAGGTGGGGGAGACGTGCTGGCAACTGAGTACCCCGCGCTGCCCGCGACGCCCGTCGTACTGGTTAAGCCGCGCGAGGCAAGCGTTTCGACAATTGAAGCCTATCGACGTTCTGACGAGGCCCCGGTGCCTGCGGACAAGCCCGGCGCGATAGCTTCTGCCTTGCGTGCTGGTGATGCCGAGACGGCATATGCGCTCATCCATAACAACCTGGGTGTCATTTCCGCACAGATGGAGCCGCAGATTCAAACGGTTCTCGATTGGCTGCGTAAACAGGACGGCACCGTTGCTGTAGATGTGTGCGGATCGGGCGCCTGTTCGTTTGCCATTTGCGACACCGCCGCCACGGCCGAAAGGCTTGCGGACGCTGCCCAGCAAAAAGGCTGGTGGGCCTGCGCGACGGAGCTCATTCCCAACACGGTTCGCGTCGAAGTGCCAAAGAAGTAAAAATTTCTCTAGCACACGACGGAAATCTTTGTTACTATAGTCGAGCTAACGGGTTGTGGCTCAGTTTGGTAGAGCACTGCGTTCGGGACGCAGGGGTCGCTGGTTCAAATCCAGTCAACCCGACCAGAGCATGAGGAGGGACCGCTTCTTGCGGTCCCTTTTTTTAGCTAGTGTTGTGATACCGCGATACCCGCGGTATACTCATTCGAGCTTGTCTCGCTGTATTGTGGAGGTCTACATGTTTGGACTGAGGGCTCCTGAGCTCATCATTATTCTCGTCGTTGTCCTGATTATCTTCGGGCCCAAGAACCTGCCGAAGCTCGGCAAGTCCCTCGGCTCTACCGTCAAGAATATCCGTGAGGGTATGGAGGGCGACGATAAGGCCGAGACCAAGCAGGCCGAGGAGGTCGTGGTCGAGCAGTCCGAGGAGGACAAGGAGATCGCTGAGCTCGAGGCCAAGCTCGCTGCTGCCAAGAAGAAGCAGGCAGAGGACAGCGACGCGGACGCAGAGTAGTCCCATCCCTTTGGGGTGAGCACCTGACCGGCTTGCCCGCAGGCTAGCCGGTCTTTTTCGTTTTGTTGACAGTTGATTGTTGATCAGAGTTGGGGAGATATCCGTATGGACGCAAGCCAGATCGTACTGACCGCTGAGGGCCGCCAGAAGCTCGTCGAGGAGCTCGCTTGGCGTGAGGGCGATTACGCCAAGGAGATCGTCGAGGACATCAAGGAAGCCCGCGCGTTCGGCGACCTTTCGGAGAACTCCGAGTACGATGCCGCCAAGGACAAGCAGGCCCAGAATGCTGCTCGTATCGCCGAGATCCAGGCCATTCTTGCCAACGCTCAGGTTGCTGCCACCACGGGCGATCTGACCGTCTCCATCGGTTCCACCGTTTCGCTGATTGATCCCAACGGCGAGGTCATGGAAGTCACGCTCGTTGGTACCACCGAGACCAACTCGCTCGAGCACAAGATCTCCAACGAGTCTCCGGTCGGTCACGCCATCATCGGTCACGGCGAGGGCGATTCCGTCGAGGTCGTTACGCCTTCCGGCAAGACTCGCGTCTACACCATCGCCAAGATCGCACGCTAGACCACGGTCCCGCGTAAAGGTATGTTTTCGCTCCCTGGGACCGAATCCTGGGGAGCGTTTTAGTTTGAGGAGCTAACTTATGGCAGAGAACCAGAACGCCGCCGATCAGGCATCGACGCTCAACGACGAGCGCGCCACCCGCCTGGCCAAGCGCGCCGCCCTGTTCGAGGCGGGCCAGAACCCCTATCCCGAGCACTCTGAGCTTGAGGACTACGTCGCCGATATCGAGACTAAGTACGCCGATCTTGCCGATGGTGAGGACACCGAGGATGTCGTGAAGATCGCCGGCCGTGTGGTCGCCAAGCGCGGTCAGGGCAAGATTATGTTCATCGTCGTGCGCGATGCGACTGCCGAGATTCAGCTGTTCTGCCGCATCAACGACATGGACGAGGCTGCCTGGAGTACGCTCAAGGCCCTCGACCTGGGCGACATCCTGGGCGTGACCGGCGTGGTCGTGCGCACCCAGCGTGGCCAGCTTTCCGTTGCCCCTAAGAGCGTGACCCTGCTTGCCAAGGCCGTTCGTCCGCTGCCCGAGAAGTTCCACGGTCTTTCCGACAAGGAGACCCGCTATCGCCAGCGCTATGTCGACCTGATCGCCAACGACGACGTTCGCGAGACCTTCCGTAAGCGTTCGCAGATTCTCTCCACCTTCCGTCGCTTTATGGAGTCCGACGGCTACATGGAGGTCGAGACCCCCATCCTGCAGACCATCCAGGGCGGCGCTACTGCCAAGCCGTTCATTACCCACTTCAACGCGCTCGATCAGGAGTGCTACCTGCGTATTGCCACCGAGCTGCACCTCAAGCGCTGCATTGTCGGTGGTTTTGAGCGCGTGTTCGAGATCGGCCGCATCTTCCGTAACGAAGGCATGGACCTTACCCACAACCCCGAATTCACCACGATGGAGGCCTACCGTGCCTTCTCCGACCTCGAGGGCATGAAGGCACTCGCCCAGGGTGTCATCAAGGCTGCCAACAAGGCCATCGGCAACCCCGAGGTCATCGAGTACCAGGGCCAGACCATCGACCTTTCTGGTGAGTGGGCCAGCCGTCCCATGACCGACATCGTCTCCGACGTGCTCGGCAAGCAGGTCACCATCGACACGCCGGTCGAGGAGCTTGCTGCCGCCGCGCGCGAGAAGGGCCTGGAGATTAAGCCCGAGTGGACCGCCGGCAAGATTATCGCCGAGATCTACGATGAGCTGGGCGAGGACACCATCGTCAACCCCACGTTCGTGTGCGATTACCCCATCGAGGTCAGCCCGCTTGCCAAGCGTTTTGAGGACGATCCGCGTCTGACCCACCGCTTTGAGCTGGTCATCGCCGGCCACGAGTACGCCAACGCATTTTCCGAGCTCAACGACCCGGTCGACCAGGCTGAGCGCTTTGCTGCCCAAATGGCCGAGAAGGCCGGCGGCGACGATGAGGCCATGGAGTATGACGAGGACTACGTGCGCGCCCTCGAGTACGGTATGCCTCCTGCGGGCGGTATCGGCATCGGTATCGACCGCGTGGTCATGCTGCTCACCAACCAGGCTTCTATCCGCGACGTGCTGCTGTTCCCGCACATGAAGCCCGAGAAGGGTTTCCAGTCCGGTGCCGCTGCCGCCAAGGCTGCCGAGGCCGGCAACGCCGCGAGTCCGTTCGTTAAGTCGCTTAAGCCCACGCTCGATTACTCCAAGATCGCCGTTGAGCCGCTGTTTGAGGAGTTCGTCGACTTTGATACCTTCTCCAAGAGCGATTTCCGCGCTGTGAAGGTCAAGGCATGCGAGGCCGTCAAGAAGTCCAAGAAACTGCTGAACTTTACGCTCGACGACGGTACCGGTACCGACCGCACTATCCTCTCCGGTATTCACGCTTATTACGAGCCCGAGGACCTGGTTGGCAAGACCTTGCTCGCCATCACCAACCTGCCTCCGCGCAAGATGATGGGTATTCCCAGCTGCGGCATGCTGATCAGCGCTGTCCACGAGGAGGAGGGCGAGGAGCGCCTCAACCTGATCCAGCTCGACGCCTCCATCCCCGCCGGCGCAAAGATGTACTAACTAGTTACGCGGTTCTACGAACCGCGTAACGGCTCGACGCTGCGCGGGCCGCATTTGGACAATCTGACGTTCAACTTCAAGGGCGCGACCTAGGTGGTTACGCGGGTTTACCAACCCGCGTAACCAGTTGACGCTGCGCGCCGCCCAGGGCGACAATTTGTCATTCAAAAGGCAAGGCATGACCAGAAGGTCTATGCCTTGCCTTTTTCATGCCAACTTGTTCGCCCTGGACGACGCTCGCTGTCCGTCCTCTACCTGCGGCGTTGACTTGGTTGACACTTAGAACATCGATGTAGTCATTGGGGACGTTCTTAAACGACTGCCCAACGGCTGTTGAGCACATGGCTCGCATGACAGTCGTCTCTTTTATGTTTCCTTTAGCCGTTGCTGCCTAGGATGGGGGTTAGTCGGTAGGAAGGGAGCGTCTATATGGACGACGCGAGCGAGCGTTCAATCGAAGAGGACATGCTCGATCAGTTCAATTACTTTGATGATGAGGACGAGGAGCTAATCGATCGTCGTGAGCCAGCGCCGCTTGATTCCTTTGATCTGGTCGATGAAGAGCCCGACGAGGACGAGGGCGAATCGGCGGAGCCCTCACAGCCTTCGCGCCTTGACTCGCTGCTTTCGAGAGCCCCCATGCACCACGGTGTCCGTGCCGGCGCGCTCCATATGAAAACTGACTGGCACCAGATCGTGACGGCAGGCGATGAACTTGCCGTCGATGCGCCGCTCACCGATAAATCATCCATCATCTGCCGCACCGGCATGCTTATGCTGGCAAGCGGAACGGGTGCCTGGCGCGTGCGCGATACCATGAATCGTGTTGCCGCTGTACTCGGCGTCACGATTCACGTCGACCTGAGTCTTCTGTCGTTTGAGTGCACCTGCATCGAAGATGGTCACTGCTTTAACGAGGTTGTCAGCCTGCCCACAACGGGAGTCAATACCCATCGCATTTGGATGATGGAGAGCTTCTTAAAGGAAATCGAGACGTATGGGCGCCGGTTTACCGTGCACGAATACCACGAGATGCTCAAGACCGTTGAGAGCTCAAAGCCCGATTACGCTCCCTGGCAACAGGGCCTTGCGGCAGCCTGTGCTTGCGGCGCCTTCGTCTTTTTGCTCGGCGGCGGCCCTATCGAGATGGCCTGCGCATTCGTAGGCGCTGGTGTCGGTAACTTTGCCCGCTCCCATATTCTCAAGCAGGGTCTTGGCCAGTTTAGCGCGCTGACGACTGGTGTTGCGCTCGCTTGCGTTTCGTATCTGCTGGCATTGCTCGGCCTTGGCCAGGTCGTACCGGGGGCAATGTCGCACCAAGAAGGCTATATCGGCGCCATGCTCTTTGTGATTCCCGGCTTTCCCCTCATTACGGCAGGCCTCGACATCGCTAAGCTCGATATGCGAAGTGGAATCGAGCGTCTTTCGTATGCTGTGTCGATTATTGTGATGGCGACCCTCGTAGGTTGGATGGTTGCCGAGTGCGTGGGACTGGCGCCGGATGACTTCGCCCCGCTCGGCCTCTCTCCGTTGGCTCTTACGCTCTTGCGCATACTGATGAGCTTCGTTGGCGTATTCGGCTTCTCGGTGATGTTCAACAGCCCGGTAAAGATGGCCGCGGCAGCTGGGTTGATCGGCGCCGTGTCCAATACCCTGCGTCTGACCCTTGTCGATGCGCCGGCGATGATTCCCTTCCTGGGCCTCAGCACGGGAATGCCTCCCGAGGCAGCAGCGTTTATCGGCGCGCTGGTATCGGGGCTGCTCGCAAGCTTGGCTGAAGTCAAGCTCACCTACCCGCGCATCGCCCTCACGGTGCCTTCGATTGTCATTATGGTGCCGGGCTTGTATCTGTATCGCTCGATGTATTACATGTGCACCTTCGACACGGTCAATATGCTCGGCTGGTTTGTGCGCGCAGTGCTCATCGTAGCGTTTCTGCCCGTTGGACTGGGTGTGGCGCGTACGCTCACCGACCCTCGCTGGCGCCACACCAGCTAATTGGTACAAGGGGGACAGGTTACTTTGCACCAAATGAGTTGCGGTGAAATAGGGACTGAATTGCTGCTTAAAGGGTCAAAACAGTCCGTATTCCACCGCAACTTATGGGGTCGGGGGATTATCGGTGCCCTGCATCTTCATAAACTCAACGCTTACGAAGCGCATGCGTTTCGTGCTAGGCTGGTTCCACCACATAAGTAGTCGCAGACGCGCGTACCACGGGCGGGCGAGATGAAGTTCCAACAGCTCCATCTTGCCCGCCCGTTTTTGTTGCGTGGCGCCGCGGTACAACACAGAGAGGAATCTGCCCTTTATGCCTATCAACAAACGAGAGAGCCTGCTGTTCACCTTTATCATGTGCTTTTGCATGGTGCTCTGGATGAGCATCTACAACGTTGCCCTGCAGCACGGGGCCATCAACGGCGAGGTCGTTGCCACTGCGTGGCTCGGCTTCCCCGTTGCCTACATTTTTGCCATGTGCTGCGACTGGTTCGTCGCCAGCCCGCTCGCCAAGGGTTTCGCCTTTAAGTACTTGGTCACGCCGGGCAAGAGCTCGCCACTTGCCATGACGCTCGCCGTCAGCTCCTGCATGGTCGTTCCCATGGTCATCATCATGTCGCTGTACGGTGCCTGTGAGGGTCTGACGCACATGCCCGGCGGCATCCTTGCGAACCTGTATTCCGTGCCCGCGATCTGGATGATCAACATCCCGCATAATTTTGTGATGGCGCTGCCGTGGAACCTTTTGGTAGCCGGTCCGATTTCCCGCTTCGTCTTCCGTCGCGCCTTCCCTGTGGGGACGGTTTTCGAGGAGGAGCATGCCGAGCTCTTGGAGCAGGCTATGGCTCCTGAGTGCGAGTAGCTCGCTTAGGGATCTGCTGAGCGCGGGCGACTTGCTTGGTTGGAGCCCTAAGCGTGGATAGCTCTCTCGGCGACATCGCGGGCGTGAGCGGTGCGCATGACCGGAGGGCCCGTGCTGCTCCGTTGCCCGACGTGCTAGCGCGCAGAACAATCTGTTGGTGCATTCGGCGGCTGCTGAAGCGTTTCGGCAGCCGCTTTTTATACGGAGTTTAAATACAACAGTCTGTTGTATTACGTAGAGTGGTATATCTCTAGCGGGAAAAATGCGAGAGACGGAGCATTATGGCGTTGCTAGTAGGACTGGACGTAGGGTCGACGACGACCAAAGTTTACGCGATGCACGAGGATATGACCGAGGCGTGGTGGGGATATCGCCGCCACGGGGCGTGTCAGACAGCGAGCGTGCGCGCCATGCTCGGCGAGCTCGCCGAGCGCTTTCCCCATGAGTCACTGCGCGTTGCGGTGACCGGCTCGGGTGCGCGCGATATCGCGACCGCGCTGGGCGCCTCGTACGTTCAGGAGGTGGTCGCCAACGCGCTCGCGATCAGCAGGTTCTATCCGCAGACGCGCTGCGCCATCGAGCTGGGCGGCCAAGACGCCAAGATGATCTTCTTCCGCACCAACGATAAGGGAGACATCGAGGTTGCCGACATGCGCATGAACGGCTCGTGCGCAGGCGGTACCGGTGCATTTATCGACGAGATGGCAAAGCTCATGGGGGTCGGCACCGAATCGGGCGAGTTCGAGCAGCTCGCAAGCCGGGGAACGACCGTCCACGAGGTCTCGGGCCGCTGCGGCGTGTACGCAAAGACCGATATCCAGCCGCTGCTCAACGAGGGCATTCCTACCACCGACCTGGCGCTTTCGGCGCTTCACGCGGTCGCCCGCCAAACGATCGGCGGTCTGGCCCAGGGTATCGACATCGAGCCGCCGGTAATCTTCGAGGGCGGTACGCTCGCCTACAACCCCACACTGGTCCGCGTGTTCCGGGAGCAACTGAATCTATCGGACGATCAGGTTATCGTCCCGCGCGATCCGCAGATCATGGTCGCGCGCGGTGCCGCCCTGTCGCTGACCGACATGTTCGCATCGTCCCAACCGATCGACCTTCCCGACGCTTTTGTCCGGCTGGATAAGCTCGAGACGGTCGCGCCCGCAAGCGGGGAGGGACGTCTTGCCCAGCCCTTTTTTGCCACACCTGCCGAGCAGGCGGATTTTACGGCACGCCATGGCAAAGAGACGCCGGCAAAGGGTCCGGATGCGTATGCGCCCGGAGAGACGGTGCGTGTGGCGCTCGGTATCGATTCGGGGAGCACGACGACCAAGTTCGCCCTGGTCGATGAGGCGGGTGAGCTTGTCGATTCGTTCTACGCGTCTAATAACGGCAGACCGCTCGACGTCGCCCAACAGGGTCTTGTCAGCTTGAAGAACCGCTGGGAGACAGCGGGAGTCACGCTTGCGATCGATGCCGTGGGCACCACGGGATACGGCGAGGAGCTTTTCGCGCGCGCGTTCCACGCCGACTACCATACGGTCGAGACGGTCGCGCACGCCCGCGCCGCGTGCGCATGCGTTCCCGATGCGACCTTCGTGCTCGACATCGGCGGACAGGATATGAAGGCCATCTGGCTCAACCGCGGCGTGCTGACCGATATCGTCGTCAACGAGGCGTGCTCTGCGGGCTGCGGCTCGTTCCTCGAGGGTTTTGCCAAAAACCTTGGAATAGCCGTTGAGGATATCGCGACCGAGGCATTTTCGTCCAAAGCCCCCGCCGTTCTCGGCAGCCGCTGCACGGTGTTCATGAACAGCAGCGTCGTTTCCGAGCAGCGGCGCGGTAAGGGTCCGGGCGACATCATGGCCGGTCTCTGCCGTTCGATTATCGAGAACGTGTTCACCAAGGTCATTCGCGTTTCAAATCTCAACCGTCTGGGCGACAAAGTCGTCGTCCAGGGCGGCACGTTCCGAAACGACGCGGTGCTGCGCGCATTCGAGCAGTATCTGGGCAAACCCGTCACGCGTGCACCCCACCCGGGGCTGATGGGCGCTATCGGTATCGCCCTGCTCGCGCGCGAGGAATGCCGCAAGGGCGACGCCGGCACGTCGTTTATCGGGCTCGATGCCGTGGAGCGCTTCGAGCATCGCGAGTTCGGCGGCGTTACCTGCCGTCGGTGCAACAACCGCTGCCAGCGCGCGGTCGTGGCATTTGGCGACGGCTCGCTTTACGTCACGGGCAATCGCTGCCCGCGCGGCGGCGCCATCTCATGGGATGAGCTCGTGCGCGAGGTTCCCGCGGCGGAGGAGCTGCGTCCGCAGGGTGCTTGCGAGGCACAGGCACCCGGTACGGGGCGCGACCGGACCGCGGCTGCCCCCAATCTCTTTGTCGACCGCGAGAAGCTGCTGTTCGAGTCGTACCCCACGGTTCCCGTCAGCGGGGGGCGCGATGTCACGATCGGCATTCCCCGTGTGCTCGAGTTCTGGGACACCATGCCGTTCTGGTCGACGTTCTTCAGCACGCTCGGCTTTAAGGTGCGCGTCTCGGGACGCAGCACCAAGGCGATGTACGAGCGCGGTCTGGCGCACGTCACATCCGACACCGTGTGCTTCCCGGCCAAGCTCGTCCACGGGCACATCCGCAATCTCGTCGACGCCGGCGTCGACCGCATCTTCATGCCCATCATCACGACGGTGCCCACCGAAAACACCGCCTCTACCAGCGAGTGGATGTGCGCCGTCGTAAAGGGATACCCCTACGTGATGCGCAATTCCGATAACCCGGAGGAGCGTTTCGGCGTTCCGTTCGATACGCCGCTGTTCCACTGGTACGACGAGGGCGACCGAAACCGCCAGCTCAAGGCGTGGTGCAAGGAGACCTTCGATATCGATGCCGACCTGGTTGCCAAGGCGACCGAGCAGGCGGACCGCGCGCAGGAGACGTTTGAGAACCAGCTGCAGCTGCGCGGCAGGCAGGTGCTCGAGAACGTGCGCGAGGACGGCGGCTACGCGGTGGTGATCGCTTCGCGCCCGTACCACAACGACCCGCTGGTCAACCACGGGCTGCCCAAGCTCTTCTCTGAGCGCGGCATCCCCGTGCTGACGCCCGATGCGGTGCCGGGGGTCTGCAACGTCGATCTTTCCAACAGCCGCATCGACATCGTGAACAACTACCATGCGCGCATGCTGTCGTGCGCGGTCATCGTCGCATCGACGCCCGAGCTCGAGCTCGTGCAGATGGGCAGCTTCGGCTGCGGCCACGATGCGTATCTCACCGACGAGATCGCGCGCATGATGGGCGAGATGGGCTCCAAG
This sequence comes from uncultured Collinsella sp., assembly GCA_900541235.1. Classification (GTDB taxonomy): domain Bacteria; phylum Actinomycetota; class Coriobacteriia; order Coriobacteriales; family Coriobacteriaceae; genus Collinsella. The sequence continues at coordinate 18,963 of UQIW01000004.1, forward strand.
GTTCCGATGATGATCAAGCTCGATGAGAGCGACGTCGCCGGTCCCATGGGCATTCGCGTGCGTTCGTTTATCGAGTCGGTCAACCGTCGTCGCGCGGAGGAGCGTGCCGAGGGCGCCCGGGTGCACGCGGTCCATCCGCTCGACGACCCGTATAAGGTCAAGTACACCAAGCGCGACCGGCACGACAAGATCGCGCTGGTCCCCAACACCTCCCATGCGTTCTGCAGGCTCATGACCGCGGCGATGCGCAATCAGGGCGTGCGCGCCGAGGCCCTTGATATCGGGCGCGAGGATGCCATCCGCCTGGGCAAACGCTATGTGCACAACGACATCTGCTTCCCCGCGCAAATCGTGATCGGCGAGGCGCTCGCGGCACTCGAGAGCGGTAAGTACGACCCGCACGACGTCGCCGTGGTGACTGGCAAGTATATCGGCGACTGCCGCCTGACGCACTACATGCCCCTGCTGCGCCGCGCGCTCGACGACGCGGGATACGACTATGTCCCGGTGCTCACCAACGACGACGTCGATGCCCACAATGCGCATCCGGGCTTCAAGCTCGGCCTTGGCCCGAGCATCCAGATCGCCTACGGTCTTCCCATGATCGATGCCCTCGAGGCCATGCTTAGGCGCATCCGTCCCTACGAGCTCGAGAAGGGCGCGGCGGACGCTGCGTTCGACCGCGCGCTCGATGAGGTTATCGAGGGCATGGAGCGCTCCGGGCTGAGAGGCCAGGCGACGGGCTTCAAACGCGCGCTTGCGATCATGGACGCCGTTCCGTACGACCGCTCGAACCCGCATCCGACCGTTCTCATCGTGGGCGAGTACCTGCTCAATTTCCATCTCGGCGCCAACCACGAGATCGAGCGCTACCTCGAGGACAACGGGCTCGAGGTCATCGAGGCGCGCATGACCGACGTGATCCGCAAGACCTATTTCTACAAGCATGCGCAGTCGCGCGAGTTCCACGTCGACCTGTCGCTGCCCGAAAAGGCCTGGTACGCCACGGCGGACAACCTGTTCGAGCTCGCGCACGACCGTTGCGACCGCCTGGGCGCGGCGAGCCCGCTCTACGAGCCGCCGACGCGCATGCCCGAGCTCGTGCGCGCGAGCGATAAGATCCTGCACCATACGTTCGATGCGGGCGAGGGCGTGCTGATTCCGGCGGAGATTCTCGAGCACGCCAAGCGCGGCTGCCGCAACTTCGTGATCCTGCAGCCGTTCGGGTGTCTGCCCAACCATGTCGTGGGGCGCGGGCTCATCCATGCGCTCAAGGAGCAGTATCCCACGGCGCAGTTCCTGCCGCTCGACTACGATCCCGACGTGAGCTTCGCCAACGTGGAGAACCGTCTTCAGATGCTCATCATGAACGCCAAGGCGCAGGGGTGCGGTGAGGCGCATGGCGAGACCGCGTAAGGACGCCGATGCGCCCGATGCACGCACCCGTATCATCGAGGCGTTTTGGGAGCTCATCGAGAACAACAGCATCTTCGAGCTGTCGGTTGGCGAGGTGACCCGCGCCGCCCAGTGCAATCGCGGAACGTTTTACTACTATTTTCACGATTTCGATGAACTCGTCGCCATCGCCATAGCCCAGCTGCTGCAGGATAACGAGCTCATCACCGATGCCCTCTGGCATTTTTCGAGCGAGGGCGACCTTTCGGCGTTCGACCGGCGCGACGTCCGCTGCCTGCTGCGGCGCATCGTCATCACCATGAGGGCGGGTGCCGCCGAGCAGGTCGTGCAGGGCATCCATACGATCATCATCGACCGCGTGAGAGAGATCGTCCACCCCGACGGAGAAGAGCTCAAGGCGGATTCGAGCTTTGCGGTGGGCTTTCTGGTCTCGGGCATCATGGACTTTGTGATGGCGGTCGGCTTTGCCCGGGAGGGCGGCGAGGAGATAGACCTCGAGCAGCTGGGGGACAGCGCGTGCGCGTACCTGAGGGCGGTCGCCATGCAGACGGTGGAAACGGTCGCGCAAGTCGAGGGCGTCGATACATCCGAGCTGCTCGAACGCGTCTCCAAGGAGGCCGATGCCTATCGCGCATCGCGTGCGACGAGTCCCGACGTGGTGAAAGACGCCTAGGGTTTCTCTTGCGGGGCGCCTGTCGCGCATCGCGCGGTGAGTCCCGCGATGCGGTCATAACCTGCATTCATGTGAGCCGGGTTTATAGATATTCCTCCAGCTGTTAACATATACTCCATATGGGTAAAGAGACCAAAGCGCTGCCGCGGGGCGGCGCTTTGCGTTTGAAAAAACTAGCTCGTCTAAGAGGAACTAGCATGTTAGACCGTTTTACCGATCGCGCGCGTAAGGTCATGTCCATGGCCAAGCAAGAGGCGCTCGATCTTCATTCAAATAAGGTGGGCACCGAGCACTTGCTGCTCGCGCTTGCCAAGGAGGACGAGGGCATTGCCGCCGAGGCGCTGCGCTCGCTCGACATCTCCTACGATGACATCATGGATACTCTCAAAGAGGTCCAGACCACGGTTCCCGAGCCCAGCGAGGAGACCGAGGCGGCCAAGCTTGCCTTTACGCCGCTCGTCATTAGCGTGATGGAGCGCTCCTTCCGCGTGGCGCGTGAGAACAACCAGACCTATGTGTCGACCGAGCACCTGCTCATCGGCATCGTCGAAGAGGGCAACGGCATGGCCATGGACATCCTCATGCGCCTGGGTGTGTCGTCCGCCTCCATCAAAAAGGCTATCGAGAAACTCACCGCCAAGGACCAGGACAAGAAGCGTCCGCTCGCCGGAGCCGGCGCCGGTCGCCCCGGTGCGGGCTTGCCGTTCTTTAGCGGCTCGGATGCCTCTCAGCAAAAGGGGGGCGGCACCGACACGCTCAGGCAGTTCGCCACCAACCTCACGCAAAAGGCGCGCGACGGCGAGCTCGATCCCGTGATTGGCCGCGAAAAGGAAGTCCAGCGCATGATGGAGATCCTTTCGCGCCGCACCAAGAACAACCCGCTCATTCTGGGCGACCCCGGCGTGGGCAAGACGGCCATCGTCGAGGGCCTGGCGCAGCAGATCGCTGCCGGCAACGTGCCCGAGAACCTCATGAACCAGAACATCTGGACGCTCGACCTGCCGGGCCTCGTTGCGGGTGCCAAGTATCGCGGCGAGTTTGAGGAGCGCCTCAAGAACGTGATCCAGGAGGCCACCGAGGCTGACGACGTCATCCTGTTTATTGACGAGATGCACACCATCATCGGTGCCGGTTCTGCCGAGGGCTCCATCGACGCGAGCTCCATGCTCAAGCCCGTGCTTGCGCGCGGTGCCTTCCAGATTATCGGCGCCACCACGGCCGAGGAATTCCGTAAGTACCTCACCAAGGATCCGGCCTTTGAGCGTCGCTTCCAGACCATCGATGTCGAGGAGCCGAGCGTCGAGGACACGGTCAAGATCCTGACCGCGCTCAAGCCGCGCTACGAGGAGCACCACCATGTGCGCTATACGCAGGGTGCTATCGAGGCCGCCGCGAACCTTTCCAACCGCTACATTCAGGACCGCTTCCTGCCCGATAAGGCCATCGACCTCATCGACGAGGCCGGTGCCCGCGCTCGCATCGCCGCGAATCGCGCGCCCGAGCCGGTGCGCGAGGCCGAGCATCGCATAGAGGAGCTCAAGGCCGCCGCGCAGGAGGCCACCGAGGGCGACGACATGAACAAGGCCGCCGAGATTACCGAGCAGCAGAAGGCCGCCGAGATTGAGCTCGCCGAGGCCAAGGCTGCCTGGACCGCTGAGCTCGACGCCAGCCCGCTCACCATCGATGTGAGTCAGATTGCCGACATCGTGTCCGTGACCTCTGGCGTGCCGGTTTCCTCGCTCACCGAGAGCGAGAGCCGGCGCCTGCTGCAGACCGAAAGCGTGCTCAAGACGCGCATCATCGGCCAGGATGAGGCAGTCGAGGCCGTCGCCAAGGCCGTGCGCCGCAGCCGCTCGCCGCTCAAGGACCCGCGTCGTCCCGGCGGCAGCTTTATCTTCCTGGGTCCCACCGGCACAGGCAAGACCGAGCTCGCCAAGACGCTCGCCGAGTACCTCTTTGGCAGCAAGGACGCGCTCATCAGCTTCGACATGTCGGAGTTCGGCAGCGAGTTCGAGGTCTCCAAGCTCATCGGTAGCCCTCCGGGTTACGTGGGCCACGACGAGGGCGGTCAGCTCACCAAGGCCGTTCGCCGTCATCCGTACTCGGTCGTGCTGTTCGACGAGATCGAGAAGGCGCACCCCGACATCTTCAACATTTTGTTGCAGATGCTGGAGGAGGGCCGCCTGACCGATAGCCAGGGCAAGACGGTCGACTTCCGCAACACCGTGATCATCATGACATCCAACGTGGGCGCCCGCGAGATCGCGCAGGATGCGAGCGTCGGTTTTGGCACCACCGGTGAGCAGGGTCTCACGTCGAGCGAGATCAAGGGCCGTGCGATGGGCGAGCTCAAGCGCCTGTTCCGCCCTGAGCTGCTCAACCGTATCGACGATATTGTGGTGTTCCAGAAGCTCTCGGGCGAGAACCTGACCAAGATCGCGCACCTGCTGGTGGACGACCTGCGCCAGCGCCTGATCGCAAACGGCATGAACATCAAGCTTACCGATGCGGCCTACGACAAGATTGTGGCGGAGGGTACCGACCTCACCAACGGCGCGCGTCCGCTGCGCCGTGCCATCCAAAAGCTCATCGAGGATCCGCTGTCCGAGGAACTGCTGGCTGGCGAGTGGGGCGAGGGCGATACCGTCCTGTGCGACGTGGCCGATGGCAAGTTTGTCTTTAGCCACGGCACGGGCGAGATCCCGGCACCGCGTCCGGCGGGCACGCTCGGTGGCGATACCGCCCCGGCGGCACCGCACACCGGAAACGCCGCGCCTGTGAGTAGTGGCGTGAGCTCGGGCCCCGGCGGCATGATGCAAGCCGGTTCTGGCGCGCTGTAGGGCGTGGCGACAATTTGATACGCGCAATCGAGGCGCTCCGGAAAGGGCGCCTCGATTTGTAGAGCTGCGGAAGTTGTGACCGTTACGCTATACGGTCCACCGTTAGCCGATGATGCGAGGGCGCTCGGCGTTTTCGACTGGTTTATGCACGCAAAGTCTGGGAATATACAAGTCGCATGTCTTACTGTCTAACCAGTTGCGCCAAGGAGGCACCATGGACTACAAGATTACCGGCTACGAGCCCGCCCAGCTGTTCCATTTCTTTGAGGAGGTCAGCGCGATCCCCCGTGGGTCTGGCAACGAGAAGGGCATCAGCGATTTCCTGGTTGCGTTTGCCAAGGAGCGCGGCCTCGATGTGTACCAGGACGAGGTCTACAACGTCATCATTCGCAAGCCCGCATCTGCCGGTGCCGAGAATGCCCCGACTGTGATGCTGCAGGGCCACATCGATATGGTGTGCGACAAGTTGGGCTCCGTTGAGCACGACTTTACGACCGATGGTATCGACCTGGTCGTCAAGGACGGCGTCCTCACCGCTAACGGCACCACTCTGGGCGCCGACAACGGTATTGCCGTCGCTCTGATGCTCACTGTTCTCGATGACGATTCGATCGTTCACCCCGCCCTCGAGTGCGTATTCACCACCGACGAGGAGACTGGCCTGGTCGGCGCCGAGACGCTCGACAAGTCCCAGATTAGCGCCCGCACCATGATTAACCTCGACTCCGAGGAAGAGGGCGTTGCCACCGTCAGCTGCGCCGGCGGCGTCGTCGTTACCTACACCTGCCCGATCGCGCGCGAGCACAAGACCGGTAGCACCCTTACGCTCGAGATTTCTGGCCTGCTGGGCGGTCACTCCGGCGCCGACATTCACCTGGAGCGCGGCAATGGCAACCTCATCATGGCCCGCATCATCGACCGCCTGATGGTTGCCGGCGAGCCCGCCATCGTTAGCTTTAACGGCGGCACCAAGGACAACGCCATCAACCGTGAGTGCAAGGCTGTTCTGGTCTACGCCGACCACGCTGCAGCCGAGGCCGCGGCCCAGATCGCAAAGGGCATCATTGCCGACGTCACTGCCGAGCTCGAGGTCTTCGACCCCGGCTTTACCTGCACCGTCGAGATTGCCGACGACGCCGAGGCCGAGGCCATGGACCAGAAGTCCGCGCTTGCCCTCATCCGCGCCCTGCGTCTTGCCCCTAACGGTGTGATTCGTCGCAACGTCGCCACCGACGGCTCCGTCGAGGTTTCCTCCAACATCGGTGTGGTTGCCACTTCTGACGACGAGGTCAAGATCATGTTGTCCCCGCGCTCCTCGATCACCTCGCTGCAGAACGAGTTCAAGGACCGCCTGCAGACGCTGGCCGATGTCCTGGGCTTCGACGCCAAGTTTGAGTTTGAGTATCCCGGCTGGAGCTATGCCGAGCATTCGCCGGTCCGCGACGTCTTTGTCGAGAGCTATCGCGAGCTCTTTGGCTCCGAGCTGCGCATCGAGTCCATTCACGCCGGCCTTGAGTGCGGCCTGTTTGCCGAGGCCCTGCACGGCCTGGACGCCATCGCCGTGGGCCCGACGCTCTCCGATGTCCACACCCCGGACGAGAGCATGGAGCTCGCTTCTGCCGAGCGCTTCTACGAGCTGCTCATCGACGTCCTCAAGCGCCTCGCTGCGTAAAGGTCGCGCTGGCAGCAGTCCGAGCCACGTGCTAGCAGATTGCAAATGACATTACGAGAGGGGGCACCCGGTCTTTTGCGACGGGTGCCCCCTCTCTTTTGTTTGAAAAATGGGAAATAGTCTGGTGTCTAGTCCATTTCTGCCCTGATGAGGTCGAGGGTGCGCTGGCAGTTTTCGCGGACGGGGCCGAGCATATGCTCGCGCAGGTCCGCCATGCCGGGCAGGTCGGCGTATTCGTCCATGACCTCTTCCATGCAAATGGGCACCTCGTAGGCGAGGTCCATCATGGTCGCAAAGCAAAACTTCTCGGATAGCCCGGCATCGGTGAGCGTCGCCTCCAGCGCGGGGTCTCCCATACCGTGGTATCGGCGGATAGCGCCTGGACCGATGCGCCCCACACGATTTTCGCCGCCAACGCTCATGGCAAGGCGCGCCCGGCGGCGCATGCGCTCGTATGCCAGCCCCGATGCGACATCGTACATGGGTGCGAGCGCCGCGTTTGTGCCTTTGCCAAGGATGAGCGAGTAGTTTTTAGCGTGTGCGTCAGGCGCTCCGATAATGGCGTTATAGAACAACATATAGGTAAAAAGCACAAGATTCATGTGGTGGGGGACTGTGTTAATCAGTCGTTCTTGGATGTCTCGTGTAGTTGGTCCTCCGTCGGCGGTGTATTTCTGGATTGGCAATACACCGAGCGCCTGGCAAAAGTCCTCCTGATGCAGCCTTTCGATATTTCCGCTGCTATTGACCATTCTGTCGTACCGTTCAACGACGAGCGCGGCTTCGTCTTCAAATGTGTAATAGGAGACGTTGGCAGTTGGAATGCCAACACGCCGAGCCGTTTTCATGCAGACGAATTCGTTTAAGGCCTGATGTTTGAACCCAACGACACCATTTTTGAAGATATGGGTAGTGGGGGATGACCCTAGACATTCGCACCATTGGCCATCATGCCAAGCTAGTGCAAATTTGCCTTGATTGCCGCCCAGGGACCAGCTTTCGTTGGAGCCCATCCATGTCTCTCTTTCGTCATCGCGAATTGCTTTGAGCTTGTGAGCGATTTGAGAATTGGTAAGCGGGCGGTATGCCGAGACCCTGCCGCGGGCGGCGTCTAATTGATCGGCTCGACAAAACTGAACGGCCCCCGCGCAGTCTAGACCGATATGGCACAAGAGGGCGACGGGGTTGTTGGATGCAACATCATGCTCGGTGGCAATAGCGCGACGCTGCTCTTGACTGTCGGGCAAAAGGCCAAATAGGAACGGGCGGACGATGCTATGGCCATACGTGCGATTGGAAAGCGGCATTGTTAGCGATAACGGTGCTCCGCGATAGGTTGGGGCGTATGCAAAGCTGCAGAGTCCATGCTCGTCTTGGCGGAGAGTGCCGGCGATTTCGCCACAAATGAGGGTCGCGAGCTCCATCTCTGCCATTTATTTCACAACCTTGCAGCCAAAGGAGAGGTTTGAAGTGCCGGAAAGGCCTTGCTCGGCTGCGATTTGGGCCAGCAAGGCACCATAGGAAGATGGCGTTCCTTGTCGAGTGGGTCGTCTGCCTGCGCTTGGCTTTGGCAGGGTATTCGAGTTCGCGATAGGGAGGTTCACTATCGTCGTCGGATGTTCGGAGGGCGATGCGATGGAGTCGTTATCGCTTTGCGCGAAGAGACCAATGCCGAGTGCGTTAAAGACGGTCAGCAACTTGTCGAGTCGAATGCCGGTGGCGTCTCCTAGCTCGAGCGATGCGAGCAGGCGCTCCGAAACACCGGCTTTTTTAGCGAGGGCCGCACGGGTGATCCCCTGCGCCTCGCGCGCCTGACGCACGTAGATGCCGGCTTGGCGCGGTGTGGTGATGGGAAAGGTATCCACGGCGATCTCCTAACGTGCAGACTTTTGCATCCTAGTTTGACATGCAAAAGTCTGCATGAAAAGGTCTCATGCAAAACTCTGCATGAGGCCTCATACGGACGTTTAGTTTTGAAGGGTGTTTTACAGCACCAAAATCCCTAGGTGCTCCAGCAAAATCTTGAGGCCGATGAGGATGAGTACAACGCCGCCCACGATGGTGGCGGGCTTTTCGTAGCGCGCGCCAAAGATGCGGCCAATCGCCACGCCGGCAACGGAGAAGATGAAGGTTGTGATGCCTATGAGCGACACGGCGGGGACGATGTCGGCCGAGAGTGCGGCAAATGAGATGCCCACGGCCAGGGCGTCGATTGAGGTGGCGATGGCGAGGATCAGGTACTCACCCAGGTCAATCTTTTCGGCATCCTTGCCGTCGCTCTCGTCCTCATCCTCGTCCTCGGTAAAGGCCTCCCGCAGCATTTTGCCGCCGATGAAGGCCAAAAGGATAAAGGCGATCCAATGGTCGATGGGTCCGATGATGCCCATGAATTGACTGCCGAGCGCCCATCCGATTACGGGCATGCCGGCCTGAAAGCCGCCAAAGAACAGGCCGAGCACCACGGCGACTTTAAGGTTGATCTTCTTCATGCCAAGGCCCTTGCAGATGGAAACGGCAAAGGCGTCCATCGAAAGGCCAACGGCGAGCAACGCGAGCTCTGTGAGTCCCATAGTCTGGCTCCCTCTCTGCGGGCGAACCCGCGTGTACTTCTGCCGGGGGAGCAACAAAAAAGACCCGTGGCGTACGCGTTGCGCGCACAGCCACGAGTCTCGTTCATTAAGGCAAGCCAGGCCGCATCGGCCAGTATGTTGACTTGCCGTGCCACCGGAGGCGAAACCGGCCACGCGACTACTCCCTCATTTATGCGAATCCCGATGCTACCACATAAGCAGCTCATTTGGATTGGGGCTCTCAGCTGTGTTCGCTCATTCTGTAAGCATCGGATTTTGCGGGCGTCACAGGGGCAAACCGTGAGAAACTTATTGACGTTTATGGAGCGTATACGATGGGAGCGATGCCTTGGATAAGAACGAGCTGCAAAAGCGTATGGAACAGGCCATTCGCCTGACGGCACCTGGCCAGCCGATCCGCACCGCCCTCGACATGATCATTGCCGGTCACCTGGGCGCCCTTATCTGCGTCGGCGACACCGAAAACGTGCTCGCCGCCGGTAACGACGGCTTCCCGCTCAACATTTCGTTTACCTCGAACCGCCTGTTCGAGCTCTCCAAGATGGACGGTGCCATCGTTATCGATGGCGACCTCACCCAGATCCTGCGTGCCAACTTCCACCTCAATCCCGATCCCTCGCTCGCCACGAGTGAGACGGGCATGCGTCACCGTACTGCCGCTCGCATGTCGGTGCTCACCGACGCCATCGTGATCTCGGTTTCGGCTCGTCGTGCCGTCGTCAACGTGTACGTCCACGGCAAGAGCTACGAGATCCAGCCCGTCACCACCATCATGAGCTCGGTCAACCAGCTCGTCGCCACGCTCCAGACCACCCGTCAGTCGCTCGATCGCTCCCTGCTGCGCCTGACGGCCCTTGAGCTCGACGACTACGTCACGCTCGCCGACATCACCGGCATCTTCTCGAGTTTCGAGATCATGCAACAGGCAAAGACCGAGCTTAAGGATTGCATCGTCAAGCTGGGTAACCAGGGCAAGCTCGTGCAGATGCAGCTCGAGCAGCTCGCGGGCTCCAGCATGGATACCGAATACGACTTGATGATCCGCGACTACGCAAGCGATTCCTCCGAGGCAAACGCCGAGAAGATTCGCGCCGAGCTGAGCCGCATGACGCCTAAGGACCTGTCCGACCCGCAGCATGTGGCGGCGGTTCTGGGCTATGACGACCTGGACGAGGACTCCGTCATGACGCCGCTGGGCCTGCGCACGCTTTCGCGCGTGTCCGTCGTGCGCGACGGCGTGGCCGAGAAGATCGTCGACGAGTACGGCTCGCTGCAGGAGCTCATGGATGACATCAGCGAGGATCCGGAGCGCCTGGGCGACTTTGGCGTTAACAACCCTGCCATTCTTGCGGACTCCCTGTACCGCATGAAGGGCACCAAACAGGGGAACGCATAATGGCGCCCGTATGCGCCGTGGTCGTTGCCGGTGGCAGCGGCCAGCGCTTTGGTAACCCCGGCGGCAAGCAGCTCGTCAATGTAGCGGGCCGTCCGCTTATGAGCTGGTCCATCCGCGCGTTTGACCGTAGCGATAAGGTCGGCCACATCGTCGTGGTTTGCCCTGCCGAGCGCCGTGCCGAGATGCGCCGCCTGGCCATCGACCCGTTTGACTATGACACGCCCATCAGTTTTGCCGATGCCGGCGATACCCGCCAGGACTCCACCCGTGCCGGCGTGCACGCGGTGCCGGCGGGCTTTGAATACGTCGCCATTCACGATGGCGCTCGTCCGCTCATCACGACCGAGGCCATCGATCATGCGATCGACGTGCTTGTGGGCGACCGCTCGCTCGACGGTGTCGTGTGCGGTCAACCCGCGATCGACACACTCAAGATCGTCGACGGCGATAACATCGTCGAGACGCCGCCGCGTGAGCTTTATTGGGCTGCGCAGACGCCGCAGATCTTTAGCGTCGATGCTATGAAGCGCGCCCACGCTGCAGCCATTGCCGAGGGCTTTATCGGCACCGATGATTCGTCGCTGGTCGAGCGCATGGGTGGGCGCGTCCGCTGCGTCCAGAGCCCGCGCGATAACCTTAAGGTGACGGTGCCCGAGGACTTGCGTCCCGTAACCGCGATTCTGCTTGGCCGTATGGCCGAGGGAGAGGACCTTCCCCATGTTCAGTAACCTGCGCATTGGCCATGGCTACGACGTTCACCGTCTGGTGGAGGGGCGTCGATGTATCATCGGCGGTGTCGACATTCCCTACGAGCGCGGCCTGCTGGGCCACTCGGATGCCGATGTGCTCGCGCACGCCTTGGCCGACGCCATTCTGGGCGCCTGCCGTGGGGGAGACATTGGCAAGCTATTCCCCGATACCGACCCCGCCTATGAGGGTGCCGATTCGATGGTGCTGCTCGCTCGCGTGATGGACTACGCGCGCGAGCTGGGCTTTGAGTTTGTCGATGCCGATTGCACCATTGCCTGCCAGCAGCCTAAGATCACCCCGCACCGCGATGCCATGCGTGCCAACCTTGCCCATGCCCTGGGCGTTGACGTCGAAAACGTGGGCGTCGCCGCCACTACGACCGAAAAGCTCGGTTGGGAAGGCCAGGGCGAGGGAATCGGCGCCTGGGCCGTCTGCCTGCTACAGAAAACCGTTAAGGAGTAACGAATGCGTATCTACAACAGCGCTACCCATAAAAAGGAAGAGTTCCAGCCCATCGAGTCCGGCAAGGTCCGCATGTACGTGTGCGGCCCCACGGTCTACGACAACATCCACATCGGCAATGCCCGCACGTTCATCAGCTTTGACGTGATTCGTCGCTGGCTCATCGCGAGCGGCTACGAGGTCACGTTCGCCCAGAACCTCACCGATGTCGATGACAAGATCATCAAGCGCGCCAACGAGCAGGGCCGCACTGCCGCCGAGGTCGCGACGGAGTTCTCGGACAAGTTCATCGGCGTCATGCGCGCCGCCAACGTGCTCGATCCCGATGTGCGCCCCCGCGCCACCAAGGAGATCGGCCCCATGATCGCCATGATCAAGACGCTTATCGAGCAGGGCCACGCTTACGCAGCCGATAACGGCGATGTGTACTTTGCCGTGCGCAGCGATCCCAACTATGGTCAGGTCTCGGGCCGCAACATCGACGACCTTATGGTTGGCGCGCGCATCGAGGAGAACGAGGACAAGAACGACCCGCTCGACTTTGCCCTGTGGAAGGCCGCCAAGCCCGGCGAGCCCAGCTGGCCGAGCCCCTGGGGCGAGGGCCGTCCCGGTTGGCACACCGAGTGCGCCGCCATGGTGCATCGCTACCTGGGTACTCCGATCGACATCCACGGCGGCGGCTCCGATCTCGCCTTCCCGCATCACGAGAACGAGTGCGCTCAGGCCACCTGCGCCTGGCACCAGGGCTTCTCCAACACCTGGATGCACACGGGCATGCTGCTGGTCGACGGCGAGAAGATGTCCAAGTCGCTTGGTAACTTCTTTACGCTGGCCGAGGTCCTCGAGCAGCACTCCGCTGCCGCCCTGCGTTTGCTGATGCTGCAGACGAGCTATCGCTCACCGCTCGACTTTTCTTGGGAGCGCCTGGAGGGTGCCGAGAACTCGCTCACGCGTATCGCCGGTACGGTCGAGAACCTGCGCTGGGCCGCGAACCACGCGACGGCCGATGCCGATGAGGCAGCATCCGAGGCGTTTGCCGCCAAGGCCGCCGAGACCCGCGCCACCTTTAAGGAGTGCATGGACGACGACTTTAACACCGCTGGTGCCATGGGTGCCGTCTTTGGCTTTGTGACCGAGTGCAACCAGTACCTGGAGCAGGCCGGTGACGCTGCCGACAAGGCCGCAGTCCTGGCTGCCGCCGATACGCTGGCCGAGCTGCTCGATACGTTTGGCGTCGAGCTTCCCGAGCCCAAGGTGGAGCTGCCGCTGGGTCTGCTGGGTGTTGCCGCCGGTTTGGTTGCCTATACGGGCGACGACGTGGACGAGGCTGCTGCCAAGATTCTCGAGGCCCGCGCCGAGGCCCGTGCCGCCAAGAACTGGGATTTGGCCGACGCCATCCGCGACCAGCTCAAGGACCTGGGCCTCACCATTGAGGATACCGCCGCCGGCACCCGTATTAAGAGTCTCTAGTATTTGTCGACCGTTCGAGGTGCGGCAGATTGCCTTGAAAGAGGAGGGCATAGACCTGGTGGTCATGCCCGACGATTGAAAGGCAAGGTGCCGCACCTCGAACGGTCGATTCTTGTTCGTTATCTATTTAAGGAGGCCGTCCTATGGCCGACAATCGCAAGCGTGCGCCTCGTGGCGGCAAGCAGGCTGCTTCTGGCTCGCGTCCGATTCGCCGCAATGATCGCGCTGCCGCTCCCAAGGGCCAGCGCGATCGCACCCAGGCCGCACGTCCGCAGCGCGATCGCAACCGCGACGCTGTCCAGGCTCCCAAGGGCGAGTTTATCGAAGGTCGTCGTGCTGCCGCCGAGGCGCTACGCACTGGTTTTCCCATCAAGTGCGCGCTCATTGCCGAGGGCGGGGAGCGCGATGCCGCCTTGTCGCGCCTGGTCGATGACCTCAACGCCGCGGGCGTCCGCATTAAGTTCGTTCCACGCGCGCAGCTCGATGCGCTGTCGAGCCATGGCGCTCACCAGGGCATTGCGCTCGAGGTTGGCAACTTCCCCTATGCCGATGTCGCCGACATCCTCGACCGCGCGGGCGACGGTCCGGCGCTCGTCATCGTGCTCGACCATGTGACCGACGATGGCAACTTTGGTGCGATCGTGCGCTCTGCCGAGGTCGTGGGCGCGGCAGGCGCCATCATTGCCAACAAGCGCGCCGCCGGTGTGACCGTCGGCAGCTATAAGACTTCTGCCGGCGCCGTCATGCATCTGCCTATCGCGCAGGTGCCCAACATCGCCCGTGCGCTCGACGATCTTAAGGCCGCTGGCTTTTGGGTGGGCGGTGCCTCCGAGCACGCCGAAGGCAGTTGCTGGGATGCTCCCTTCGAGGGCCGCGTGGCGCTCGTCATGGGCTCCGAGGGCGACGGCATCTCGCGCCTGGTGCTCGAGAAATGCGACTTTTTGACCAAGCTTCCCCAGCGCGGCATGACCGAGAGCCTCAATGTTGCCCAGGCGACCACGGCGCTGTGCTTTGAGTGGCTGCGCCGCAACGCTGGCGAGCTCATGGGGGAGGAGTAGCGCATGTCCAAAAAGAACCGTGCCAAGTCCAAGGCCAAGCGCTTTGGCGAGGGTTCGGCCAAGCCGATTGTTTCGGCCGCGACCTATGGCGTGGGCGGCAATGCGTTTGCGCAGGCCATCGCCGACCCGGTCTCGACGGTGCACTCCAACAAGCCCGAGCTGCTGGTGGTCGACGGCTACAACGTGATCCACTGCACGCCGCGCTACGAAAAGCTCGTGTACGACCATTCCGACGATCCGTATTCCAGCGACGTTCACGATATGGCGCGCACCGCCCTCATCAACGACGTCGCCGCCTTTGCCCAGGGCCGTTACGAGGCCGTGATCGTGTTCGACGGCGCGGGCAATATCTCCAGCGAGCGCCCCAACCTACCGGCCCGCGGCGTGCGCATTGAGTTTTCGCCGACGGGTGTTTCGGCCGATACCGTGGTGCAGAAGCTCTGCATCGAGGCACGTGAGGAAGGTCGCGCGTGCTCCGTGGTATCGAGCGACGGCACGATCCAGGCCGTCGTCATGGGCAAGGGCGTTACGCGCATCTCGAGCCGTATGCTGGTAGACGAGATTAAACAGATCGATAACGACGTTCACGAGGCAGAGGAAGCTCCGCAGATCAAGATGACTCTGGGCAGTCGCCTGAGCCCCGATGCCCTGGCCAAGCTCAAGGCCCTGCGCGGGAGGTAGGGGAGTTGGCGGGGCAATGCTGCCTCGCTAACTCCATTCAGCGATGTCGATCATTCTTTCGAGGCGCCACGTTAGCGCCTCTTTTAGATATGGCAGCCTTGCCGTGAGCGCGTCGTTTCTGGAAAGAATCTCGATTGCCTCGTCAACGAAGCCTTCGAGTTTGTCGCCGTCAAACCAGCCCATGTCCTCGACGAGCAACATTTGTTTGGCGGGGCTTGAATGAAATTGTGCGCTGGTAAAACTGTGCTCTCCCGCCCTAAGCTCCTCTAGTGATATGTTGCACCAGAGCGATGAGCCCGAATCGAAGATGGGGGCAGGTCTGCAAGCTTGCGTGTTTACGTTTCGCACGAGGCCGAAGTTGCGCCAATGACGATCGTAGTTGGCAATGATGTCGTCACATACGATCATGCGGTCAAGGGCATCCTTGACGCCTGTCACCCCGAGCTCCTCGCAGTTTGCTACATATCGCTCGTAGTCGGTTAGCCGTTCATCTGCGTTTGCGTGCTGGTTTACATAGAACGCAGGGACATACTCTTCTTCATCAGTTAAGAAGACATCGCATGTGCTCAGGGCGGAAGTGCCCGTGCCCTCGAGCGAGTAAGGCACATAATCGCAGGCGTTTAGGATGCGACGGTGGAGCGCGGTCGCCACCAGCTCGTTATAAGGTTCCTGGTCCAAGTGCGCTCCTGCCTTATGCAGAATTCGACGTTCGCCCTCGCACGTCCAGTACTTTTGAAGATTGCCGTCCGAGGTGTTATCGGGCTTTGCGGCAGCCGCTTTTCCCTCTGGGGCGAAGGGTGCGATGCTGAGAGAGACGTCGTCAAAAGCATTATTGAAGAAATTGATATCTTCCCACGCGAGACCGGAGTCTTGGGGCCTAATCCAATACTGGTCGGATAAGGAGAGGCCAAGATTTCGCTGTACGAGTTCATCGGGAACATCGACTGCGGCTTCTGCAAGCAGGGAGGCTAGTCCAATGCGTGCGAGCGGGATACCGCGGCCGCGCCACCAGATGCGGAAGGAGTCGAGCGATACAGGTTTGCTGGGAGCAAAAACTCCAATAGGGGCGTGGGCACGATCGACGTCGGCGCCGATGTGGGTGAAGTCTTTCCGTGATCTGCTGTAGACCAGCTGGGCCACTTCGTGCGTGCGGTTCATGAGGGTGAACGCGATCTCGCTTTTACCGTGGCCGCGGCGGGGACGTCCCCCCGTTTTGGTCACGGAGCGGAGTCGCGTGTCGACGCTGTCTTTGTCGATGAGCCATACACCAGAAGCCTTGCGGGCGGTCAGCGCGCCGTTCTTAATGAGCTCCTGCACCCTGCGCGGGCTGATGCCGAGCAGCTCGGCTGCTTCCTTGGTAGTCAACATCGCGAAACCCTTCGCCAGAACGAATAGTTTTATATAGCCAATTGTAATTAAAACTATTCGTTCTGGCGAATGGTTTTAAGATTGAGGGCGCACTGACAGAAATGAACGGACCTGGTACCTGTTGTTGCTGGATTTTGCATATTTATATAACGCCGTGCGGCCTGTTGCGCCCCGTCCGCAATTCCATTATTCTTAACAGGCTTCGCGCGAAAGCGCCAAGTGTGCCAGTGTGGCGCAACGGTAGCGCAACTGATTTGTAATCAGTGGGTTGCAGGTTCGATTCCTGTCACTGGCTCCATGAGAGTTTTGGGCCCTGTTCCCTTGTGGGACAGGGCCCGTTTCTTTTTATGTCGATAAGCCAGCGGGTTTGGCGCCAACCAAGCTTCAGGTTTGTCTCGATCTGTAACACGGGTGGGCTGAAAACCCTCCTTATAGTTACAGATCGAGACAATGCCAAAGGACGGCCGATAACGTCTCGATCTGTAACACGAAGAGGCTGAAAACCGTTCTAGCTGTTACAGAGTGAGACGTGAGCCGGGGTCGCCGCGTAGTATCTCGATCTGTAACAGATAGGAGAGGAATGACCCTCTTACTGTTACAGATTGAGATGAAAACGGTGAGGCCCCTGGTCTACTTGATCGCACCGGGGAAGCTCCGATCTCGACCTATATATAGGTGCAAATAGGCTGTTATCGAAGCTCGATCCTGAAGGTGTACTCTACTACACCAAAGTGTTACCTTGGGAAACGTCACCTCTGTATCCAAAACCACCGTCCTTCACATCCAAACTCAACAAAACCGCAGGTCACAACTATATAGATACGCCCGGAACCGTGTATCTAGAGGTTTTCGTTGACAGCCCCCAAGGTTGCATCGTATTATCTTCTTCGTTCGCGGGGGCGGCGGTCCAAAAGACCAAAGGACCTGCGAATACTTGAACGATTGGGAGTTTGCCCGAGTGGTTAATGGGGACGGGCTGTAAACCCGTTGGCTCTGCCTACATAGGTTCGAATCCTATAGCTCCCACCCGTCAAGTGCCTGTATAGCTCAGTCGGTAGAGCACTTCGTTGGTAACGAAGAGGTCACCAGTTCAAGTCTGGTTGCAGGCTCCATCCGGCGGTGTAGCTCAGTTGGTTAGAGCACACGGTTCATACCCGTGGCGTCACTGGTTCGAATCCAGTCACCGCTACCATAGGTAACACGGTGGCTTCTCAATAGTATGTTGAGAGGCCACTATGGTATAAAGGCAAAGTCCCGTCCGGGGACGACCTGTTTAGAGGAGGGCTTTATGGCCAAAGAGAAGTTTGAGCGCACTAAGCCGCATGTTAACATCGGCACCATTGGTCACGTCGACCACGGCAAGACCACGCTGACCGCTGCCATCACCAAGGTTCTCTCCGAGACCGAGGGCTGCAAGGCTGACTTCACTGCGTTCGAGAACATCGACAAGGCTCCCGAGGAGCGCGAGCGCGGCATTACGATCTCCGTCTCCCACGTCGAGTACGAGACCGCTTCCCGTCACTACGCTCACGTTGACTGCCCGGGCCACGCTGACTACGTCAAGAACATGATCTCCGGTGCTGCTCAGATGGACGGCGCTATCCTGGTCATCGCCGCTACCGACGGCCCCATGGCTCAGACCCGCGAGCACATCCTGCTCGCCCGTCAGGTCGGCGTTCCCTACATCGTCGTCTTCCTGAACAAGTGCGACATGGTCGACGATGACGAGCTCATCGACCTCGTCGAGATGGAGACCCGTGAGCTCCTCTCCGAGTACGATTTCCCCGGCGACGACATCCCCGTCATCCGCGGTTCCGCTCTGGGCGCTCTCGAGGGCGACGCCAAGTGGATGGACGCTATCCGCGAGCTCATGAACGCCGTCGACGAGTACATCCCGACGCCTGCTCGTAACAACGACCTCCCGTTCCTGATGGCCGTTGAGGACGTTATGACCATCTCCGGCCGTGGTACCGTTGCTACCGGCCGTGTCGAGCGCGGTGAGCTCAAGCTCAACGAGCCCGTCGAGATCGTCGGCATCAAGGATACTCAGAACACCGTCGTTACCGGTATCGAGATGTTCCGTAAGTCCATGGACTTCTGCGAGGCTGGCGACAACGTCGGTCTGCTGCTCCGCGGCATCAAGCGCGAGGACATCGAGCGCGGCCAGGTTCTCTGCAAGCCCGGTTCGGTTACCCCGCACACCAAGTTCACCGGTGAGATCTACGTTCTGACCAAGGAGGAGGGCGGCCGTCACACCCCGTTCTTCGATGGTTATCGTCCTCAGTTCTACTTCCGTACCACCGACGTTACCGGTACGGTCAAGCTCCCCGAGGGCACCGAGATGGCTATGCCTGGTGACCACATCACCATCGAGGGCGACCTCATCCACCCGATCGCCATGGAGGAGGGCCTGCGCTTCGCTATCCGCGAGGGTGGCCACACCGTCGGTTCGGGCATCGTCTCCACGATCATTGAGTAAATTAGCTCTTTGATATAGCTGACTTAGAGAACCCGGCACTTATATGGGTGCCGGGTTCTTTTCTGCAATGGATATTGAGCCGTTGCTGGTGTCGAGAGGATCGATAATGGTCCTGGATGCACCGTTGATTAGCTCTCGATGGCTTCATTGATGTGTTCCAAATATGAATGGATCCACCGAGAACCAATTGACTCGAGGTTTTCATTGACAGCACTTACGTGGAGCTGATAAAGTAACAACTCGTGCCCGTACGGGGCGGAAATGAAAGGTTCAGGATACATGCGTACACTAGTTACTCTTGCGTGCACTGAGTGCAAGCGCCGCAACTATACGACCACCAAGAACAAGTCGACCATGCCTGATCGTATGGAGATCAAGAAGTATTGCCCCTGGTGCCGTCACCACACGCTGCACAAAGAGACTCGCTAGTCTCTAGTCACATACGCCAGTAGTTCAATTGGTAGAGCATCGGTCTCCAAAACCGAGTGTTGAGGGTTCGAGTCCTTCCTGGCGTGCCAGTCATTATTCCGTAAGCTCCCACTTGGGGGCTTACGGTTTACTCATGTATAAGCGCATTGCGCGGAGGTAACCCAAATGGCCAACAAGAAGAACAAGAAGAAGGCTCAGCAGCCGGCACCTGCCAACAGCGCTGCCGCCAACTCCAAGGTTGAGGCCAAGAAGGCCGTTGCCAAGAAGAACGAGAAGGCTGCGAAGTCCAAGAAGAACGAGAAGCCTGGTTTCTTCGCCCGCACCAAGAAGTATTTCGCTTCGGTCAAGTCCGAGATGAAGCGTGTCACGTGGCCCGATAAGAAGGAGCTCGTGAACTACTCGGTCGTCGTTTGCGCTTCTCTGGTCGTCGTCGGCGTCGTCATCGCTCTGCTCGATGCTGGCTTTGGCGAGGCTCTTGCTCTGTTCTCTGGATTGAGGGGCTAAACCATGTCTAAGCGTTGGTACGTCGTTCACACTTACTCCGGATACGAGAACCGCGTTAAGTCCGATCTCGAGCATCGCATCGAGACTATGGGCATGCAGGACCGTATCTTTGATATCGAGATTCCTATGGAGCGTGTCACCGAGATTAAAGAGGGTGGCAAGCGCGAGACCAAGGATTCCAAGATCTTCCCGGGTTATGTCCTGGTCCGCATGGAGATGGATGACGATGCTTGGACGTGCGTTCGTAACACGCCTGGCGTCACCGGTTTCCTGGGCGGCAACGGCAAGCCCGCTCCGCTTTCCCGCGACGAGTACAACAAGATGACTCGTCGTCCCGGTAAGGGCGATTCGCCCAAGCGTACGTCGGTTGATATTGAGGTCGGTACGTCCGTCCGCGTCACTGATGGCCCGCTTACCGACTTTGATGGCAAGGTCTCCGAGGTTAACACCGAGGCTGGCAAGCTCAAGGTCACGCTGATGATCTTTGGCCGCGAAACGCCGGTCGAACTCGACTTTAACCAGGTCGCTGTCATCGCTTAAGTTTTCGTCCGTTCGCGCGAGCGTGCTTCTTCTGTGACTGCTCATCTCAGGAGTGCTTCTAACACGTGCGTGCTTACGATATAGCAAGTACTTCACACTCGTGATTCGAAAGGAATGACCATGGCTGAGAAGAAGGTTGCCAACGTCATTAAGCTCCAGATTCCTGCTGGTGCAGCTAACCCCGCTCCTCCCGTCGGCCCCGCCCTGGGCGCTGCTGGCGTGAACATCATGCAGTTCTGCCAGGCCTTTAACGCCGAGACGCAGGACAAGAAGGGTGACATCATCCCCGTTGAGATTACTGTCTTCGAGGATAAGTCCTTCTCCTTCATCACCAAGACCCCGCCGGCGGCTCACCTCATCAAGAAGGAGCTGAACCTCAAGTCTGGTTCCGCTAAGCCCCAGGCCGACAAGGTTGGCCAGCTCTCCCAGGAGCAGCTCACCAAGATTGCCGAGATCAAGATGCCGGACCTCAATGCCAACGACATTGACGCCGCCAAGAAGATCATCGCCGGTACCGCCCGCTCCATGGGCGTCACCATCGCTGAGTAGCGATTTCTTCAGGTAATGACGGGTGCTCCGACCGGGGCGCCCGTTATATGTGTGCAATAGGGCACACGATACGATGTGGGAGGGCTCACACCCGTTTAACCACAGGAGGTAATGCACATGGCTAAGCATGGTAAGAGCTATAACGCCGCTGCCGAGAAGATCGACCGCGCCACGCTCTACACCCCCCTTCAGGCTGCCAAGCTCATCAAGGAGCTCGACACCGCCAAGTTCGACGAGACCGTCGAGGCCCACTTCCGTCTGGGCATCGATACTCGTAAGGCTGACCAGAACATCCGTGGTTCCATCTCCCTGCCCCACGGCACCGGCAAGACCGTTCGTGTTGCCGTCTTCGCCGAGGGCGAGAAGGCCCGCGAGGCCGAGGCTGCCGGCGCTGACATCATCGGTTCCGACGAGCTCGTCGCCCAGATCCAGAAGGGCGAGATCAACTTCGACGCCGCTATCGCTACGCCGAACATGATGGCCAAGGTTGGCCGCATCGGTAAGATCCTTGGTCCCCGTGGCCTCATGCCGAACCCCAAGCTCGGCACCGTGACCATGGACGTCGCCAAGATGGTCTCCGAGCTCAAGGCCGGCCGCGTTGAGTATCGCGCCGACCGTTACGGCATCTGCCACGTGCCCCTGGGCAAGAAGTCCTTCTCTGAGCAGCAGCTCGTCGAGAACTACGCTGCCCTGTACACCGAGATCCTGCGCGTCAAGCCCTCTTCTGCTAAGGGCAAGTACGTCAAGTCCATCTCCGTGTCTTCCACCATGGGCCCTGGCGTCAAGGTCGATCCCGCTATCCAGCGTGACTTCCTGGCTGAGTAACTTTTAGTTACTGCCTGAGCAAAGCAAGCATTGCTAAAGAAACCCGGTTCTGTCTCGTGCAGGACCGGGTTTCTTGCTATCGCGTCAAAACTGCCTCAAAGGGGGCAGTGACCCCTTTGAGGCAGTTACCAGGGTGTTCTGGCGGTTGAGGACTCGATGGCCTCGTGGCGCTTGAGCTCGCGGCGCATGGTTTGTGAGTTGAGCCAGGCTGCCTGCCAGCCACGGATGGGGTAGCGCGTCTGGTCGAGCTCAAACTGCGTATATCCGCTGGCGTTGATGATCGTCGTTCCACACACATGCTGCCGCTCGCGCTGAAAGTCGCGACCATAGCTTTGGTGTACATGCCCATGCACCATGTAGTCGGCCCCCCAGGACTCAAGCGCCGTGTTAAAGCACTCAAACCCTCGATGCGGCAGATCGTCCAGATCACCCATACCGGCGGCGGGTGCATGGGTAAGCAGAATGTCGCACCCGCCGACCATCCTAACCTTACGCGACAGCTTGCGCATGCGCTTGGACATCTCGCGTTCGGTGTACATGTTGGCGCCGTCGCGATAACGCATGGACCCGCCAAGGCCCGCAATGCGAATCCCTCGGTACGTGTACACGCTGTCTTCCACGCAGATACATCCGCCCGGTGCATGACGTGCGTAGCGGTCGTCGTGATTGCCGCGCACGTAGATGAGCGGTTTGTTGATGACGGTGACCAAGAACTCAAGATAGTCCGGGTCCAGATCGCCGGCAGACAGAATCAGGTCGACACCCTCAAAGCGCTCCTTGCGAAAGCACTCCCAAAGGCATCGTTCTTCGGTATCTGCTATGGCAAGGATCTTCATAGGGCGGTAACTCCCGGCTCATCGTCGAGCTGCGGAATGGTGCCTACCACGTTGTCCGCCAGCCAATTCATCTCGACAATCTGCGCGCTCGGCAGTGGGGGAAAGCCCTCGATCTGCACCACGCCGTCTTGGCTATGAAGCTCGCCGCCAAATGGATTGATGGAGCCCTCGACGATGCCATTGCGGAGCAGCTGCACCAGTTTGCGCGTCTGATAGGGCAGGCCCGGAGCGTAGCGAATGTCGATGACGCCCGAGCTCATGCCATACCAGTAGTTGACGGCGCGAACCTGGCTGTCGTCACTGGTCTCATCCCAGGTGCCATGCAGCAGGCTTCGCACGATAAGCTCGTAGTATCGGCCCCAGTTCCAGACCGGCATGGCGATGCCGACGACCTTGCCATCGACCAGGCGGTGGAGTCCGTAGGCCGTAGGGTCTACGAGCGACTTTGACATGTCAGCGCCGGTTATGACGCTCACGCCTTCGCGGCACATGGCCTCGGCAAGGCCTCCGGCGGGCACATCGCCCCAGGTCAGGATAATTTGCGCGCGGGGGTCGAGCAGCGAGGCGCCAATCGCAAAGGCGTTGATCTCGCTAAGCGCGCCCGAGGCGAAGACCGACGCGTGGTAGCCGATACGGTGGTTGTCCGCCATACTGGCGGCAAGGGCGCCCAGGAGAAACTTGGCCTCGTACATCTTGCCAAAGTACGAACGGACGCTTTGGTGGGGAAGGCCGATAGAGCAGTTAAGGAACCGCACCTGTGGATACTCAACGGCAGCTCTGAGCGCGTATTCCATCAGGCGGTGCGAGGTCGAGAAGATGACGTTAGCTCCATGTTTGACAGCCGTTTCCACGGCGGCGTAGAACACGTCCGGATTGTGACAGTCCTCGAACGCCTCGGTGCGCACGATACCGCCAAAATGCTCATCGAGATACTGACGCCCTTGGTCGTGCAGGCTGTCCCAGCTCGACGTCGCACAGGGGAACTCATGGATAAAGGCGATGCGCAGGGGGCTGGCCGCCGAGTAGACGGTCTTGCCCATAAAGAAGTTGAGCACGCCGGAGGTGGACTTGGCGGGCGCCTCTTCCTCATCGACACTCGGTGCCTCGACAAGATCGACCTTCTCCTCATCACTTTTGCCGGCAATGACCAACTCGCGCCAAATCTTGCACAGGCGGTTTACGACGATATCCGTCGGCGTATCCAGCAGGCGGTCCTGGTTGTACACATTGAGGTAGACGAGCATAGCGTCGGCGGGCGTAATGTCCAGATGGTCGCCGCCGGCGCGCAGGTAGGCGCGCTTAAAGAGCAGGAAGGTGTGGCGCAGGTAGTCGACCTTTTTCTGCGGCCATTTTTCGATAAGGTTCTGACCGAGCATCTTGGCGAGCGTTTCGTAGCTTCCCTCACGCGAGAACTCGATCTCGTATAGGGGGCAGACGCGCCAAAACGCGCAGAACTCGCCATAGAGGCGGCTTTCGACGGAATCCCATTTTCCGGGGTAGAGGCGGGTGACCTTGGCCGAAACCGTCGGGGCGTCCAGGAATTTGAGGACGCTGACGCGCTTGTTGCCCTCTTGGACGTAGAACCGATGCATGAACTCGGTGACGATGATGGGGTCGCGATAGCCCTCGGTCACCTGGATGTCGTAGAGGTTGGACCACTTGCGGGCGAACTCGGTGCTAAATGGCAACAGGGGCATAAAGTTGCACGAAAAGGCAGACTGACGGCCCTTGGTAACCGTGCCGACGACCATTTCGAGCGGAATATCCCGCAGGCCGACGCTCTCTCGCTGACCTAAGGGGAGCTGGGCAACCAGGCTGTCGAGGTCCGTAAGGTACGGGTGCTCGCTTTGGCTGATGGCGCGACGGCGTCCCTGCTCGCCGCGCTTGCGTGCTTGACGATAGGCCTCTTCCATGGTGTCTACTCCCTTAGTCGTTTAAACAACGATATGAACCATGGTACCATGATGCGAAACCACCACAAAGGTGCCTGTCCCCTTTGTGGTGGTTTAGGCGATGATGGGGGCGATGGCACGAATGCAGGCGTCGGCTGCCGTAAAAGTGGTGCTATCGTCGCTGACGATAAAGATGATTTTGCCCTTAATGCCAAAGTCGCCAATCTCGCTAAAGAGCACGTATGGCTCCTTGTCAAAGCCAGAGATGGGCGAGACGGCCGTTTTGGTTGCGCTCGTGAGCTCGTCTGCCAGCGCGTCAAGGGAAGCCCACTTAGACGTGTCCTTTACGGCAACGGGCACGGCCACGCGCCCAAAGGGCATCAGATGTACGAGCGTGTTCTTGGAGATGTTGGAGTTGGGCACAATGATGGTCTGCCCGCAGGCGTCCTCGATGGTCGTGTGGCGCCAGGTGATGTCTTGGACCACGCCTGACACGCCGCCGACCTCGATATTGTCGCCGGGTTTGATAATGCCCATAAACGTCACCTGCATACCGCCGATAAGGTTCGACAGCGTGTCCTGAAAGCCGAGCGAGATGGCGATGCCGCCGACGCCAAGAGCTGCGACGAGGGCGTTTGCATTAATGCCAAAACAGTTGTCGAGGATAAAGCTGCCGCCGATCATCCAGATGACGGCGCGCGCGATGTTGATGAAGATGCTCGATGCCGGCAGCGGGTTATCGTCGCGGTTAAGCAGGTGGCGCAGGGTCTTGGACGCGACCTTGGCGGCAACGGCGGTGCCGATGGCCAGGACAGCGGCCCAGATGATGTTGTGGACCCATCGTTGTGCAAAAAAATGAAGAATTGGCTCAAACAATTCCATGTAGGGAAACCTCCTCATGATCATCCAACCATGATACCCACCAAGAAGCCCGTCCGATCACATTCAAGCGGGCTTCTGCGCTCGATATAAGGTTTGCGGGGCGGGGCTGAGAGGCTCGGCGGTGTAGCTTAGCGTCGACGCTTCCAGATAATGCCGAGCATGATGACGATGATGCCGCCGATAAGGCACGCGCCAACTACTGCCAGCGTGCGGTCTCCCGTTGCGGCAAGCTTACCGGTCGTCTTCTTGGTGATGACCTTCGTGGTCGCCGTGTCCGTCTTAGACGAGGGCTTAGGCGCCGGGGCCGGTGAGGGCGTGGGGTCCACGGCTGCGGAGCCGAAGCCGATGGTGCCGGCGAGCCCGGCCATCTTGCTCTCCCAGCCG
Source organism: uncultured Collinsella sp. (assembly GCA_900541235.1). GTDB lineage: Bacteria > Actinomycetota > Coriobacteriia > Coriobacteriales > Coriobacteriaceae > Collinsella. Next base: position 44,660 of record UQIW01000004.1, read on the forward strand.
TTCTGCCCGATCAGCGCCCTTAGCGCTGACTCGCAGGTACCCCACTCGGTGTGCTTAGTGGCGTTTGCGAAGGTGGGGAAGTCGGTCGTGTTGGTGATGATGTAGTTGTTGGTGGCGACGGTATAGGTCTTGGTGGGATCGAGCGTGCTGCCGTCTTTGGTGAGTGTGGCACTCACAATGCGCTTGCCTTCGGGCTGCGTCCAATCAATCGTCACGTTGATGCCGCCAAAGGAGAGAACGCTGCCAGAGTCATCGCGCCACTTGTACTTGTCTTGCGCCTCCTGCTCGGTGTGACCGGCCGCCACATAAGCCTGCTGAAGCTCGTAGCTGTCGTTGCAATCGTCGCTGATTTGTAGCGAGTGCTCGAGCGCTGCGAGGAAGTCCGCGCCGGTCATGGTCCAGGTCTCCACGGTGTTGCCGTAGGGCGAGATGGCGATGACGTTGCCGGCGGTCACGTTGCCCGCCGCGATGCCGCCGCGGATGCCGCCAGCGTTTTCGATAGCGAAGTCCGCGCCCGTCAGGGCAAGATAGGAGCCGCAAATCACGTGGCCGATGGTCTGGGCCTTGGTGGTGTCGCCCTCCTTGCTGGGGCGGAAATCGGTGGTGCGCACCATTTCCCAACCATGCGTGCCTGCGGCGTCCTCGCCGTAGAAATAGTTGGTGGTGGATGTGCCGAGCACCTTGTTCGATTCGTTTTCAAAGTCCTCGTCGAGCGGCTTGATCTTGTTGCGGACGGCTTCAAGGCGGCTTTGGTAGTCGGAGCCCTTGTCGGGGTCTGCCAAAAGGTCGTTGACGTTCTTGGCGGTGTAGAGCTTCTCATCGCTGCCGTCTGCAGGGACCGTGACCGTGTCATCGTCGGTGCTTTCGGTGCCCTTGGTGTCGTACTCGTAGGGGACGGAAAGCAGCCCCACCTCGGCAAAGGCGCTGCCTGCCTCGACAACGTGGATCGTCTTGCCGTCGGCTCCCGTCACCTTCTCGTTAAGGTTGATGTGCTCGTGGCCTGCGATAAGGGCATCGACGCCACGGAGCCGCGTGGCAAAGGTCTTGGCGTCGAGCGTGTGCGCGATACACACAACAACATCGCAGCCCTCCCTGCGCAGCTGCTCTGCCTCGGTATTGATGGCGTTCGCGGCACTCGAGAAGCTGGTGCCCGCGACCAGGTCCGCGCGCAGCGAGGAACCTAGCGACTCATCCATGGCACCCACGACGCCGACCTTGATTTTGTAGTCGAATGTGGAGTGATCTTCGCTATCCTCCCAGGTGCGATCGAGCGTCTTCGTGATGCTCGAGCTCCATACGCCGCTCGTAGACTTTGCGTTCGCGCAGAGCATGGCGAAGGGCGTGCCGGTGGTGCTGAAGCCGGTCATGGTGCGGAGTTTGTCCGCACCGTAGCTCCAGTCGTGGTTGCCTGGCGTGGTCGCGTCGTAGCCGTCGGCGTAGAAGGTGTCCATGAGCTCGGCGATGCTCTTGCCCTCGCTCATGGTGGCGAAGGACTGCCCGTGGAAGGTGTCGCCCGCATCGAGCAAAAGATCGGGGGCGCTGTTTTGGGCGCTATAGAGAACCGCCAGTCCGTCGAAGCCCACAGTGCCGGTGCCCTTGCTTGCGTTGTAGCTGTACTTGTAGCTGCCGTGGATGTCGTTGGTGTGCATGACGGCCACGGAGCCGTCAATAGCGGCGGGCAGGTTCCCCGCGAAAGCGAGACTTGGGATGCCTGCGAGCGCGCCTGCAAACAACGCGGTGGCTAACGCAAGGCGGGGGAGTCTTTTCATGGCAGTTTCCTTAGTCCTTAGCCAGAATGTCTGGTTGAATATCGGATTATCGACATAATATGCGAAAACCGCCGCAAGGGCGCCTGTCCCTTAGCGGCGGTTTTGACGTTTGCGCAGATAAAACCTGCCAAAATAAACCTGTCCCTTTTTGGTAGGTTTAGCTTAGCAGCATGCGGTCGTTGGCGAGCTCGCCGCCCGAGACCTCCTCGAATTTCTGCAGCAGGTCGGCTACGGTGAGCGACTTCTTCTCATCGCCCGCCACGTCGTAGATCACGTGGCCTTCGTGCATCATGATCAGACGGTTGCCCAGACGGATGGCGTCGTTCATGTTGTGCGTGACCATGAGCGTGGTCAGGTGGTTCTCGTCGACGATCTCCTCGGTCAGGTTGAGCACCTTAGAGGCCGTCTTGGGGTCGAGGGCCGCGGTGTGCTCGTCGAGCAGCAGCAGGCGCGGCCTGGTGAGCGTGGCCATCAACAGGGTGAGTGCCTGGCGCTGGCCGCCCGAGAGCAGGCCGACCTTGGCGTTGAGACGCGTGTCCAGACCAAGGTCCAGGCGCTTGAGTAGCTCAACGTACTCATCTTTCTCGGCCTTGGTGACGCCCCACGAAAGGCCGCGACGCTGGCCGCGACGCTTGGCGAGGGCCAGGTTCTCGGCGATTTGCATGTCGGCAGCGGTACCGCGCATGGGGTCCTGAAACACGCGGCCCAGGTACTTGGCGCGCTGCGACTCGCTCAGGCGCGAGATGTCGGTGCCGTCGAGCTCAATAACGCCCGAATCGAGCGGGTACACGCCGGCAATCATGTTGAGCAGCGTGGACTTGCCGGCGCCGTTGCCGCCGATCACGGTTACAAAGTCGCCGTCATTCAGGGTGAGGTCGACGCCGGTGAGCGCGCGCTTCTCGGTGACGGTGCCCTTGTTAAAGGTCTTCTTGACATGCGAGAGCTTAAGCATCTGCCTCATCTCCCTTCGTGTAGGAGCTGCGGAGCTTATAGCGCTCCCAAACCACGGGCACGCACAGGGCCACAGCGACAATTACGGCGGAGAGCAGCTTCATGTCGTTGGCGTCCATGCCCAACTGCAGCACGATGGCGCGGATAAGGAAGTACACCACGGAGCCAAAGACGGCGGAGGCAAGACGGACGCTAAACTGCGTGAGGCCGCCGGGCAGCAGACGGCCGAGCACCTCGCCGATAACAATGGCGGCAAGACCGATAACGATGGCACCGGTGCCCATACCAATGTCGGCATACTTTTGGCTCTGGCAGATGAGCGCGCCCGAAAGGCCGATGAGGGCGTTGGAGAGCACGAGGGCGATCATCTTGGTGGAGTTGGTGTTGACGCCCAGAGCGCGGATCATGTACTCGTTGTTGCCGGTGGCTCGCAGCGCCGAGCCGATCTCGGTGCCAAAGAACCAATACAGGATGGCAACGATAGCCACGGCGAGCAGGATGCCCAAGATGATGGCAACGGTGGACTGCGGCAGACCGGTCATATTGCTGACGGCGGAGAACACGGTGCCCTTGGCAAGAATGGGCGTATTGGACTTGCCCATGATGCGCAGGTTGATGGACCACAGGCTGATCTGGGTGAGGATTCCGGCGAGGATCGCAGGAATCTCAAAGACGGTGGTCAAAATGCCCGTGACGGCGCCCGCGATGGCGCCGGCGCACATACCGGCCAGCACGGCGAGCAGCGGGTCGACGTTGTTATTGACGATGAGCACAGCGCAGACGCAGCCGCCGAGGGCAAAGCTGCCGTCGCAGGTCATATCGGGAATGTCGAGCAGGCGGAACGTGATAAACACGCCAAGCACCATAATGCCCCAGAGGACGCCCTGCGAAACGGCGCCCTGCAATGCAATGAGCATGCTTCATACCTCCTAGGATAGGGTGGACACGTGATTCACCATAATAGCGGTAACAATGCATAGAAGAGCTGCGGACAGACGTTTTGTTTTACCTGAAACAAGCAGGGCGGACGCCGGTCTACAGCGCCCACCCCTGTGGCTCAGATATTGAATAACGCGGCTAAAGCGCGAGCACGGGCTCTAGACGCATGCCGCGTATGGCATTACGCGTCCAGAGCGGAAAGGTCGATGCCCAGGGCCTCGGCCATTTCGTCGTTCTTGACGACGACCAGGTCCTTGCTCGAGAGGTGCTTGATCGGCATGTCTTCGGGCTTGGCCTCGCCCTTCAGGATCTTAACGGCCATCTCGCCCGCGGCGTAGCCCAGGTCCTCGTAATTGATGGAGAGGGTGAACAGGCCGCCGGCCATGCACATACCCTCCTCGCCAGTCACGAAGGGAAGCTTGTTTTCCTTGCAGATCTGGCCGACCTGCGAGGCACCCGCGGCGATGGTGTTGTCGGTGGGGGAGTACAGCGCGTCGACCTTGCCCACGGCAGACTCGACGACGGACTGAATCTCGTTGGAGCTCGAGACGGTGAAATCGGTGTACTCCAGGCCCAGCTTGTCGAGTTCCTTCTTGGCGGCCTTGATCTGGACGTCGGAGTTGGACTCGGCGGTGCAGTAGAGCAGGCCGACCTTTTTAACGTCGGGCAGGACCTTCTGCATCATCTCGAGCTGCTCGGCGACCGGGGTGAGGTCGGAAGCGCCCGTGACGTTGGTGCCCGGCTTGTCGTTGTCCTGGACCAGGCCGGAGGCGGCGTAGTCGGTGATGGCACAGCCCACGATGGGGATATCGGCCGTGGCGCCGGCGGCAGCCTGCGCGGCGGGCGTGGCGATGGCATAAATCAGGTTGACGTTGTCGCCCACAAACTTGTCGGCAATGGACTTACACGTGGACTGGTCGTTCTGGGCGTTCTTCTGGTCGATCTTGACCTTAAGGCCGCTCTTCTTGATGGCCTTGACGAAGCCGTCGTTGGCGGCATCGAGCGCGGAGTGCTCGGTGAGCTGCAGAACGCCGATGGTGTAGTCGGAACCGGCGGCAGCAGAGCCGGAACCAGAGTTGCCGCCGCATCCGGCGAGCGGGGCGAGCGCGAGCAGGCCGGCGGAGACCAGAAGGCTCCTGCGGCTGATGGTGATGTCCTTCATATCATTACCCCCAGTATAAAAATGGCTGGAAACACTGCACTGGGACAAAGTGCAAGTGGGACTATAGTAGCGCTGATGTCCATTTTTACAACAGCCTGGCGGGTTTTTTAATACAGAATCGGATGGGCGGTACGGGTAGTCGAATGGGCGGCGGAGGGTCTTATGCGGCGGAGGAGGCGTCGTCCTCGTCCAGGGCGGCGAAGAGCTTCTTGCCGTCGAGCAGGCGCGTGCTGACGTTTCTCATACGGGCGATCTCGACGGTGCGCAGCGTATCGTCGGTGCCTCGGGCGTCGTAGACCGTTCCCAGCAGATACGAGATGCCATCGCGCTGCCTGATGGCAAAGGGACGGAGTGTCATCCGTGCTGCTTCGGTTTCGCCGCGTGTCGTGACGCTCGAAATATCAAAACTCACCGTGGTTCCGTGGTCGATGGCCTGCTCGACGAGCTCGCACGTGTCGATGCGCTTGATGGGCGTGCGTGTTGCCTTGGTAGCCTTGCTGCCTGCGCTTGGAGCGGGTTCGGGTGTATCGAGGTAGCCGCGAACGTCGGCGCTCGCCATGGCAACTAAGTGCTGCGCCATGCTCTTGCGGATAGCGATAGGCGTGGAGCGGTTGCGCATGACCATACCGTGGAGCCGGATGATCTCCTCGTCGGTGAGTGGACGGGTCAAGAGCCGATACCCCACGCCGCGCTTGTATTCAATCTCATATCCGGCATGGCGAAGCGCGGAGATGGCGGTGTAGATGCTGCGCCGCGCCGCCGAGATGGGCATGCGGGCGGGGTCGTCGGGATGGGCGAGGCGCCGGATCAACTCATCGGAAAGCATGGCCTTGTCCTCGCCGGTGTTTTCGCTTAATAGTTGCAGGATGCGAACGGCGCGATAGGCTGCCATCGAGGCGGCGCCCCTCGTCGTGGTGTCGTAGGTTTCAACAGCGGCTTCGGTCATCGTGCCCACGTCCTTTCCGTTTTGGGTGGCGACGGTATGGAGCCTAGGACGTGGGGCTTTCCCAGGGGCGCAGGGCGCTCTGGGCGGTCGGTAGTCGTCGGCAAACGGTGGGTCGAGTTTTCAACAGCCCTGCTCAACTGACCAAAAACTTGCCAAAAGCTTGACGGATGCTGTTGAAAAAAAGCGTCTCTCGACCGATGTCGAGAGACGCTTATGCGATGAGCGTTGGCGTGTGGCGACGCGAGCTAGCGTCCGACGATTAGAAGTCGGCGTTGCCCACGGTGCGCGGGTGCGGCAGGATGTCGCGGATGTTGCCCACGCCGGTCAGATACATGACCAAGCGCTCGAAGCCCAGACCGTAGCCGGCGTGCTTGCAGGAACCGTAGCGGCGCAGGTCAAGGTAGTACTTGTACTGCTCGGGATTCATGCCCAGGTCCTTGATGCGGGCCTCGAGCAGATCCAGGCGCTCCTCGCGCTGGGAGCCGCCGATAATCTCGCCGATACCGGGAACCAGGCAGTCGGCGGCGGCGACGGTCTTGCCGTCCTCGTTCATGCGCATGTAGAACGCCTTGATCTCGGCCGGGTAGTCGGTCACGAAGGTCGGGCGCTTAAAGTGCTCCTCGGTCAGGAAGCGCTCGTGCTCGGTCTGCAAGTCGATGCCCCAGCTGACGGGGTAATCAAACTGGTGGCCAGCAGCGACTGCCTGCTCCAGGATCTCGACGGCCTCGGTGTAGGTAACGCGGGCAAAGTCGGAGTTGGCGACATGGTCCAGGCGCTCGAGCAGACCCTTGTCCACAAACTTGTTGAGCATATTGAGCTCGTCGGGGCAGGTTGCCATGACGTCCTTGAGGACATACTTGAGCATGGCCTCGGCGTTATCCATGTAGTCGTTAAGGTCGGCAAAGGCCATCTCAGGTTCGATCATCCAAAACTCGGCGGCGTGGCGCGTGGTGTTGGAGTTCTCGGCACGGAAAGTGGGGCCAAAGGTGTACACGTCGCCAAAGGCCATGGCAAAGTTCTCGGCATTGAGCTGGCCGGACACGGTGAGGCTCGCATGCTTGCCAAAGAAGTCCTGGCTCCAGTCGACCTCGCCGGACTCGGTGAGGGGCGGATTTTTGGGGTCGAGTGTGGTCACGCGGAACATCTCGCCGGCGCCCTCGCAGTCACTCGTGGTGATGATGGGGGTGTTGACGTAGACAAAACCCTGCTCCTGGAAGAAGCGGTGGATGGCGGCAGCCGCGACAGAGCGGATGCGGAACACGGCGCGGAACAGGTTGGTGCGCGGGCGCAGGTGCTGCTGGGTGCGCAGGAACTCGACGGTTGCGCGCTTCTTCTGCAGCGGGTAATCCGGGGCGCTCGTGCCCTCGACCTCGATGGAAGTGGCAGAAAGCTCGAAAGGCTGGGGTGCATCGGGGGTCAGTTTGACGGTGCCGGTGCAAATGAGTGCGGCCGAGACGTTTTGATGGGCGATCTCGTCGTAGTTGTCGAGTGCCTCGCGGTTCATGACGACCTGCAGGTCGCGGAAGCAGCTGCCGTCGTTGAGCGTAACAAAGCCAAAGTTCTTCATGTCGCGGACGGATTTGACCCAGCCGGCGACGGTGACGGTCTGGCCGCCGAGCGACTCGGCATCGGCATAGAGCTGCGCGATTTTGGTGCGGTTCACGTATCCTCCCATAACGGTTGAATGATAGTTATCCATACAGTTCGATATTCTAGCAGCTCGGCTCATTTGGGCTATACAGATAAAGCATTGGCGGGATGGTTTTTCAAACGAAAAGCGCCCGCGGCCAAATGGTCGCGGGCGCTTGACGAGGTGCCTTTTGGCTGTGTGGCGCGGGGCCTGGCTACTTGGTCTTGGCAACCAGCAGCGGGTCGCCAAGCTTGACGAGCGGGTTGCCGCCGATAAGCGTTCCAGACTCGCCGACATGGTCGATGCTCTTAAGACGATCGAGCTCGGAGACGATGACGGTCACGATGTCCTCGTGACCAGCGGCCTTAATGGCCTCGCGGTCGAAGCTGATGAGCGGCTGGCCTGCCTTGACCACATCGCCCATCTCGACAAAGCGGGCAAAACCCTTGCCGTTCATTTCCACGGTGCCCAGGCCAACATGGATGAACACGCGCAGGCCGTCCTCGGTAATCATGCCGATGGAGTGGTTGGTGACGGTGGTGGCGCCGATGCGGCCGTTGGCGGGCGCATAGATGGTGCCGGTAATGGGCTCGATGCCATAGCCCTGGCCAAGCATGCCCGAGGCGATCGTCTCGTCGGGAACCTCGTTCAGGTTGACGAGCACGCCGTTGACGGGGGCATAGATGACGCCTTCGCGGGTGGCGAAGCTTGCTGCGGGCGGAACGGACGCCTCGCCGGTCGAGGTGAAGGTGGACTTAAGCGAATCGAGCAGACCCATAGTTGCCTCCAACTTAAATAGGCGCATATCGCGCGTTTGGTTTGCCGGAAACGTTTCATATGTGTTTCGCGGCTTGGTCAACGCCCCCTATTCTACGCTGCTCAACGATACCTCTGAACTGGGATTATGTGATATATCAGTTGAAGGGAAACTTATTGCCGGAGTGTTTCTGCGCCACGGGTTCAAGTGGGGTACGCTTGAAGGCGAAAAACAAGGGCGCATAATTTGCGCGAAGGGAGCACATATGATTGTCGAGAACCATGCGCTGTGGGGCGAGGAGCCGACCGAGGATTATCCGGCGACGTTTACGTATTTGGGTGCCGAGCCGCTGCCCGATAAACCGAATGGCCGCCGCCCCGCGGTGATCATCTGCGGCGGAGGCGGGTTTACACATATCGCTCCGCACGAGCAGGACCCGGTGGCGTTTGCATTTTTGGATCACGGTTACCAGGCCTTTGTGCTCAACTATGTCACGAGCTCTACGGGTGACGTGAGCTTTCCGCACCCCCAGGCAGATCTTGCCAAGATGGTCGCCACGGTGCGCGCCAACGCCGACGAGTGGCATGTCGATCCTAAGCGCGTGTGCGTCGTGGGATTCTCGGCGGGCGGCATGATCTGTGCCTCGCTGGCAACGCAGTGGAAGATCGGCCCCTTCGCGGCACTTGCCGGGGCACGTCCGGACGACATTCGTCCCGATGCCGTGGTGCTGGGCTATCCGCTGCTCGACTTTGCCTATGTGCGCGACATGCAGACGCGCGATCCGCGCATTGACTTGCGCGTGCCCAAGACGGGCGGCAAGACGGGGCGCGATTTGCTCAACGACTACCTGTCGATGGTGACGGGTGGCGAGGCAACTGACGAGCATTTGGCCGATATCTGCCCCACCACGCATGTTTCGCGTCAGATGCCGCCGACCTTTGTGTGGGGCGTGTCCGACGACAAGACGGCGCCGATCGCGCAGGTCTACCCGTTTGCGCAGCGCATGGCCGAGGAGGGCGTTGCATGCGAGATGCACGTCTTCGACCAGGGTGGTCACGGCCTTTCGCTCGGCAACGCCAACACCGCGGTCGACAACGAGGACAAGCAGGTGGCGGTCCGTCCCTGGATCCGCCTAGCCTTCCGCTTCCTGGAGCGCCATCTGTAAGAGTCCCGGCATCCAAGCCCTTCAATAACTTGCGGTGAAATAGTTCCTATCTGGGGCATCAACCAGCCCATCCAGGAACTATTCCACCGCAACTTCGTTTTTGATGCCCCGCCCGGAAACTGCGCCCCAGTTTTGCCTTTCAAGGTGGGACGCAGTTTCCCATAGGGCCTCGACTGGGAAAGCGCGTCCCGTTTCGAGCGGGGATTCCGGGATGCATTTTCCGTAAGAGGCCTGTTTGGGAAACCATATCTCGTTTCGAGCCGGAATTCTGGGATGTAGTTTCCCCGAGAGGCCTCATCGGGAAACTATGGCCCTGAACTCTCCTGCCTGTCCCCATTGCGCCAATTTGCTGATTGAACATCGTTGCATGTTCGCGCTATCATGCATGGTTAAAATTGGTTAGCCATGGCAAACGGTTAGCCTTGGTGAACATAAATACAACGCCCTGTGGGCGTCGGGGGAGGAACACGGACGTGAAGCTCGATACACTCGAGATTGGAAAGGACGCCGTTGTCGCATCGGTGGCATCGGACGATCAGGCACTCCGACAGCATATTTTGGACATGGGTCTAACGCCGGGCACCGAAGTCACCATGATGAAGTACGCCCCCATGGGCGATCCGCTCGAGATCCGCCTGCGTGGCTACGAGTTGACACTGCGCAAGGACGATGCCGCTCGCATCGAGCTCGTGGGTATTCACGACACCGATACGGGTCCGCGCGCTAACGCCGCAATCGGTACGACGGAGCATCCGGCTCTGGGCGAGGGGACGTATTCGCCCCGTGCGGCAAAGACGGCCGTGCCCGAGGGCGCACCGCTGCACTTTGCCCTCGCCGGCAACCAAAACTGCGGCAAGACCACGTTATTCAACCAGCTGACGGGCTCCAACCAGCACGTCGGTAACTTTCCCGGCGTGACGGTCGACCGCAAAGATGGCGCTATCCGTAACCATCCCGAGGCGAGCGTTACCGACCTGCCTGGCATTTACTCCCTGTCGCCGTACACAGGCGAAGAGGTCGTGAGCCGTCAGTTCATCCTTGACGAGCGCCCGGACGCCATCATCGACATCATTGACGCTACCAACATCGAGCGTAACCTGTACCTGACACTGCAGCTCATGGAGCTCGACCGCCCCATGGTCATCGCGCTCAACATGATGGACGAGGTGACCGCCAACGGCGGCGCCGTGGACGTCAACCTGCTCGAGAGCCTGTTGGGCGTGCCCGTTGTTCCCATTAGCGCTGCCCGCAACGAGGGTATCGGCGAGCTGGTGGATCATGCCTTGCACGTGGCGCGGTTCCGCGAGCGTCCCGGTCGCCTGGACTTTTGCGCACCCGACGGCCCGGACGGCGGTGCGCTGCATCGCTGCATCCACGGTATTGCTAACCTGATCGAGGACCATGCCGTGACGGCGCACATTCCGGTGCGCTTTGCGGCGACCAAGCTGGTCGAGGGCGATGAGCTGGTAACCGAGGCGCTTCACCTGGATCGCAATGAGCTCGACGCTATCGAGCACATCATTACCCAGATGGAGGGCGAGGCCGGCACCGACCGCCTATCTGCGCTGGCCGATATGCGTTTTAGCTTTATCGGCGACGTGTGCGGGCGTTGCGTCGTCAAGCCGCACGAGAGCCGCGAGCACGTGCGCTCCGTCAAGATTGACCGCATCCTGACAGGTCGTTACACAGCCATTCCGGCGTTTCTGGTGATCATGGGCCTCGTCTTTTGGCTGACGTTTGGCGTGATTGGCGCGGCGTTGCAGGGACTCATGGAGGACGGTATCGCTGCCATCATCGCCTCGGCCGATGCGGGCCTCAAGGCATTCGGAACCAACGACGTGGTGCGCTCACTGGCTGTCGACGGCGTACTTACGGGTGTGGGCAGCGTGCTGACCTTCCTACCGATTATCGTCGTGCTCTTCTTGTTCCTCTCCATTCTGGAAGACTCCGGCTACATGGCACGCGTAGCCTTTGTCATGGATAAGGTGCTGCGTCGCTTTGGCCTGTCGGGCCGCAGCTTCGTGCCCATGCTCGTCGGTTTTGGCTGCACCGTGCCGGCTATCATGTCGACCCGTACGCTCCCATCCGAGCACGACCGCAAGATGACGGTCATGCTCACGCCGTTTATGAGCTGCTCAGCCAAGCTGCCGGTTTACGGCTTGCTGTGCGGGGCTTTTTTCCCGCAGGCGACGGTTCCCGCCATGGTCTCGCTCTATCTGATCGGTATCGTGGTCGGCTGCATCGCGGCTTTGGTGCTCAACCGCACGGCATTTAAGGGCGACCCGGTGCCGTTTATCATGGAGCTCCCCAATTACCGCCTGCCGAGCGTCAAGACGACGGTGATGCTGGCATGGGATAAGGCCAAGGACTTTATTACCAAGGCTTTTACCATTATCTTTGCCGCTACCGTGGTCATCTGGTTCCTTCAGACGTTCGACATTCGCTTTAATGTGGTCGCCGATCAGTCGCAGAGTCTACTTGCCGGTCTGGGTAGCATCATCGCGCCGGTGTTGGCCCCACTCGGCTTTGGCGACTGGCGCGCCTCGACGGCGCTCGTCACCGGACTTATCGCCAAGGAGAGTGTCATCTCGACACTCACGGTGCTTTTGGGTGCAACCTCGCCCGCGGCATTGTCAACCATGTTTTCGCCGTTTACCGCCTACGTGTTCTTGGTCTTTACGCTGCTGTACCCGCCTTGCGTGGCCGCTATCGGCGCTGTCAAGAGCGAGTTGGGCGCGCGCTATGCCGTGGCCGTATTCGCGTTTCAGGTCGCCGTTGCCTGGATCGTGGCGTTTGTCGTGCATTCGGCGGGCATATTGCTGGGGTTGGCTTAGTTATGAATTGACGACGCAACCTCTGTGTATCGAATTGTTTTCGGCCCCGCTTCTGTACTGACGGATGCGGGGCCGTTGCTATATAATCGCCTCCGCTCAAAACGATTGGAGACGTTATATATGACTCAGGCAAGGCAAGACGGCATCACGCTCAGGCAGTGGCTCCCACTCGTCGGGCTCACCTGCTGTGCGTTCGTGTTCAACACGTCGGAGTTTATGCCCATCGGCCTTTTGATTGATATCGCCGCGTCGTTCTCGCTCACCGAGGCCCAGGCGGGCATCATGATCTCGGTCTATGCCTGGGGCGTCATGCTGCTGTCGCTGCCGCTCATGGTGTTCGCCTCGCGCTTTGAGTTCAAGCGGATGCTGCTGGGCGTGCTGGCCGTGTTCTCGCTCGGTCAGTTCCTGTCCGCTGTGGCGCCGACCTATCCCATCCTGGTCTGCGCGCGCCTGGTGGTCGCTTGCGCACATGCCGTGTTCTGGTCAGTCGCCTCGATTATGGCCTCGCGCCTGGTCGACACTCGCCACGGCGCGCTCGCCATCAGCATGATCGCTACGGGTTCGTCCATCGCGCAGATCTTTGGCCTGCCGCTCGGTCGCGCCATTGGCTTGGCCGTGGGCTGGCGCATGACGTTTGCCGTGGTCGGGGGCCTCTCAGCCATCGCGGTCGTCTACCAGGCAGCGGTGTTCCCGGCCATGCCGGCGGGTGAGCGCTTTACTGTCAAACAGCTGCCCGAGCTGCTCAAGAACCCGCTCCTCATCGCGCTCTACGCAGTCACGGTCTTCATGGCGACCGGCTATTACGCAAGCTACAGCTATATCGAGCCCTTCCTGGCGCAGGTCGCGCACGTCGATGCGGGCGCCATTACCATGACGCTGACGGCGTTTGGCTGCTCTGGTTTGCTCGGAAGCTGGCTGTTTGGCCGCCTGTTCGATGGGCATCGCTTCCCGTTCTTGGCTATCACGCTCTCCGGCGTGCCGGTGGCCCTGCTGCTCATGGGGCCGGCCGCATTGTCGCTCGTGACAGTGCTTGCCGTCTGCGCACTGTGGGGTTGCTGCGCCACGGCCTTTAACGTGGCGTTTCAGGCCGAGCTCATCAAGCACACGCCGGCAGATTCGTCGGCCGTCGCCATGTCGATCTTCTCGGGCCTGTTCAACCTCGGTATCGGCACGGGTACCGCGATCGGCGGAGCCGTGGTTTCGGGTCCCGGTATCGCCTGGATCGGCTTTGTGGGCGGGGCGATTGCCGTCGTGGGCGTCATCCTCGCCATCACCGTGCTGTTTCCGGCCATCCGCCGCGCCAAGCCCGTCGCCTAATCACGTCCCCTCATCAGTTGCGGTGAAATACGGACTGCTGGGCCCAATAAACCCGGCAAACAGTCCCTATTCCACCGCAACTTATTTTGGGGAAGGGGGGGGTGCACGCCGGGCATACAATGGATGTCGTTGTGTTGAGCTTACCGGGAGGTTGCTATGTGGGCATACGAGACGACGTTCTATCAGATCTATCCGCTGGGCTTTTGTGGAGCTCCACGCGAAAACGCCGCGCCCGTTGCCGAGGATGAGCTCGCCCAGGCTGCCAACGCCGCACCCAACCCCGATGCGCCCATCATGAAAATCGCCCAATGGGCCGACTACCTGCAGGAGCTCGGCGTCGGCGCCGTGCTCATCAACCCGCCGCTCGAGTCTGATAGCCACGGCTACGATACGCGCAGTCTGCGCCACATCGACCGTCGCTTGGGTGAGGATGCCGACTTTGCCGCCGTGTGCGAGACGCTGCATGCCCATGGCATCCGCGTGGTGCTCGACGCCGTCTTCAACCACGTTGGCCGCGGCTTTTGGGCCTTCCGCGATGTGCAGGAGCGTAAGTGGGACTCGCCCTACAAGGATTGGTTCCACATTAGCTTTGATGGCGACTCGTGCTATGGCGACGGCTTTTGGTATGAGGGCTGGGAGGGTCATTTTGAGCTCGTGAAGCTCAACCTGCAAAATCCCGCTGTGGTCGATTACCTGCTCGAGTCTGTGCGCCGTTGGGCCGACGTCTTTGGCGTCGACGGCCTGCGCCTGGACGTTGCCTATATGCTCGACCGCGATTTCATGCGTCGTCTGCATAGCTTTGCCCGTGAGCTCAAGCCCGACTTCGTGCTGATCGGCGAGACGCTCCACGGCGACTACAACCAGATCGTCAACGACGAGATGCTCGACTCCTGCACCAACTACGAGTGTTACAAGGGCCTGTACTCCAGCTTTAACTCGGTCAATATGTTCGAGATCGCGCACTCGCTGCACCGTCAGTTTGGCGGCGACCCCTGGTGCATCTACCGCGGCAAGCACCTGCTGTCGTTTGTCGACAACCACGACGTGCCGCGCCTGGCAAGCATCCTTACCGACAAATCGTGCCTGCGTCCCGCCTACGGCATGTTGTTTGGCATGCCGGGTATTCCGTGCGTCTACTACGGCAGCGAGTGGGGGATTGCCGGCGAAAAGGGCGGCCCCGATGGCGACTGGGCGCTGCGACCTGCGCTCGACGAGCCCGCGCCCAACGAGCTGACGGCATTCATCGAGCAGCTTGCGCACCTGCGCTCGGCCGATGACGCGGCGGCCCGTGCTCTCAACTACGGTGCCTATCGCAACGTGGTGATCCAGAACAAGCAGCTGCTGTTCGAGCGCGCCTGTGACGACGCGACGGTGCTCGTGGCGGTGAACGCCGTGGGCGAGCCTTACACCTTTGGCGCCGGCGAACTCAACGGCTCCTTCGTCGACCTGCTTGCCGACGACGCGCTCGCGGTCGAGCTGACGGGCACCCTCGAGCTTGCGCCCTACGAGGTGCGCTATCTGTTGAGGGCCTAGATCATGGCGGCGTCCGACGAGGGCTATCAACATATTGAGCATGGGTTTGAGCCCGTGTTCGACCAGCACTCGCGCGTTTTGGTGCTCGGGTCGTTTCCCTCGGTGCTTTCGCGCGCCAATGCCTTCTACTATGGCAATCCGCAGAATCGCTTTTGGCGCGTGATGGCCGCGTGCCTCGGTGTGCCTGTGCCGCCCAACGAGGGCGATCCTTTGGCAAGCGGTGAGCACGCGGCGCTCGATGCCTCCATTGCCGTCAAGCGATCTATGCTGCTTTACGGCGGCGTAGCCCTATGGGATGTGATTGAGAGCTGCGACATTAAGGGCTCGAGTGACGCCAGCATTAAAAACGTTGTGCCGGCACATATCGAGTGCATTACCGATGCCGCGTCAATCGAGGTCGTTGTCTGTAACGGCGGTACGGCAGGGCGACTCTACAAACGCTACTTGCAAGACCGGACGGGGCTGCCTGCCATTGTCCTGCCCTCGACAAGTCCCGCCAATGCGGCATGGCGCCTGGAACGCCTTGTCGAGCGCTGGCGCGAGGCCGTTGACTGGGGCGCTCTGTAATTTAGATATCTGATTGGGCGCGGCTGCCGAGGTATTTCATGATGGCATGCCATATCGGTGCGGGCAGCGTGGGCTTGACGCGCACCATGCCGCCAGCATCGACGCTATCGGCATTGCCGCCGCCAAGCAGCTGCGCATGCTCAATGGAGCAGCCCATGCGAACGGCGCCCACGAGCTTGTCCATGGCCTCCGAAAACGGTCGCCGCAAGAGTCCCATGCGCGGGGAGCGACGAAGCGCTGCGATGCCGCTGCCGGCGCAGATGGCAACGCCGCCACACCACAATTGGTCATGGCGCTCACATGCCTTGTGCAGGCGAACGGCGGTCCCACGCGCCTGCTCAGTGCTCTCTTGTGCGGCTCGAATCGCGGCATAGACGCGCGTTCCCGTACCGCCAAAGCGCTCAAGCGCCTGCTCGATGGCTGTCAACGTCTCATCGTCAGCCACATCTTCAATGGCCAGCACGATGCCATCGGCAACGCTGCCGGCGTCATTCGCCTTCAAGTCGACCGGGCGGGGGAGTGCGGTGCCGGAAAGCTGTGCATAGGCGGCGATGGCATCCTGCAGGTCCCAGAGCAAAAACTCAAGATCGGCACTATTGGGAATGCTGATATACGCAATGGTTTGCAGCGTTTTTGGTACATCGCTGCGCGCGGTCGGCTCCATGCTGCCTCCTTTCCGGTTGGTTTCCGTTTAGGTTACACCGTCCGGCGGCGCCCCACCGCGCTATCCTAGTGCAACCCTTACGAAAGGAACGCCATGCGACTGCCCATGAATACCTCGCTTGCCACGCTCAAGCCCTCCGGTATCCGCCGAATCAACGCGCTCGCCGCCCAGCACCCGGGGTGCATCGCGCTTGCGCTTGGCGAGCCCGATTTTCCCACGCCCGATGTGATTAGCGCCGAGGTGACCGCCGCACTGGACCGCGGTGACACGCACTATCCGCCCAACAACGGGCGCCCCGCCCTGCGTGAGGCGTTATCTGCCTACATGGGGGACGCGGGCCTTACGTTTTCCGCCGATGAGGTCATCCTGACCGACGGTGCGACCGAGGCACTGTCGGCAACATTCATGGCTATGCTCAACCCCGGCGACGAGGTCATCATCCCCACGCCTGCCTTTGGCCTGTACGAGAGCATCGTCGTGGCCAACCACGCCAAGGCGGTCTTTTTGGATACGGAGCCTGCGCAATTCCAGATTGACGAGGACGCACTTCGTGCTTGCGTGACGCCGGCGACCAAGGCCATCGTCATCTGCACGCCCAACAATCCTACGGGTTGCATCCTCAACGCGGCTTCGCTCGACGCCGTGGCGCGCGTGGCAGAGCAGGCGGGCATCTACGTGGTCTGCGACGACGTATACAACCGCCTGGTCTACGTGGACGGCTACGAGCGCTTTGCCCAGCGTCACCCGGAGCTGCGTGAACAGACGGTCATCATCGAGAGCTTCTCCAAGCCCTGGTCCATGACCGGCTGGCGCTTGGGCTGGCTCGCAGCCGCAGCCCCCGTCATCGCCGAGATCGCAAAGGCCCACCAATACTTAGTATCGAGTGCCGTCTCCTTTGAGATGGACGCCGCAGCGCGAGCCCTGACCGTCGACCCAACCCCCATGCTCAAAGTCTACCGAGCCCGTCGCGAACGCGTGCTCGCAGCCTTAGACGCCATGGGCCTCGACGTAGTGGAACCGGCAGGAGCCTTCTACGCTTTCCCGAGCATCAAACAATTCGGCCTAACAAGCGAAGACTTCTGCATCAAAGCCATCAAAGAAGCCAACGTAGCCCTAGTCCCGGGAGACTGTTTCGGCACCGAAGGCCACATCCGCCTCAGCTACTGCGTTTCCGACAAAGACCTGGACGAAGGTCTCCGCCGCCTGTCCACCTTCATTTCAACCTTGTAGCCATCAGGGACGCAACATATCAGCCCACCGACTTAAGGCTTATGAGTGGGGGCGTCGGCCAACGGGAAACCGGGCTGCCCCAAAGTCACCGCAGGCCGCGCCGCCGAAGGCCAGGCGCAAGGTTTTCGTAGATTCCGCACGAGCCGAAGAGCACTTAATGTGCTCTTCGTGCGAGCCCAGGACCTGACCGAGCGAAAACCTTGCGCCTGGCCTTCGGCGGCGCGGCCGGATGGTGGAATTGTGTGCAGCCCGGTTTCCCGTTGACCGACGCCGGGGTCCCCGCCATAATACTTTCGGTTCACGCACGAATCCGCTGCCAGAGACAGCCGGCGCAAACGGGTCTTACCCGCGAGCTTAATGGGACTTCCCGCCAGCCGAGGTGGTCGAGTAGATATGTCTTCTCGCCCCCGTCGCTCATGCAGCGCGGGGGCTTTCTTTTTGGACATGCCCCCGTCACGTCCTTGTGGCGGACCGTGCCCGGAAAGAATTCGAGGAGGTGTAATTCATGCCCCAGCAGTACAAAATCGACAAGGTTGCAGAGATCGAGTCCCGTATCGCCGAGAACGCCGGTCTGTTCGTCGTCAACTACAACGGTCTGACGGTTAAGCAGGCTCAGGAGCTGCGTCATCAGCTTCGCGAGTGCGGCGCCGAGATGAAGGTCTACAAGAACAACCTGGTCAAAATCGCTCTCAAGAACCAGGAGCAGCCCGAGCTCGACGAGATCCTCGCCGGCCCCGTCGCTTATGTGTTCTACGAGTCCGAGCCGGTCGAGGCCGCTAAGGCCCTTAAGGACTTCTCCGCTAAGTCCAAGGGCGTCCTTGAGATCAAGGGCGGTATCTCCGACGGCAAGGCCGTTTCCGCTGATGATGTTAAGGCTATCGCCGAGCTGCCCACCAAGGATCAGCTTCTCGGCCAGATCGCCGGTCTCATCTCCGGTTTCGCTCGCGACATCGCTGTCTGCGTCAACGGCGTTTCCTCTGGTCTCGCTCGTTCGATCCAGCAGGTCTCCGAGCAGAAGGCAGCCTAGTTGCTGTTTTCACCCGCGGCGGCAACGCCGCACCCCTGGCGCATTCGCGCTGTGTTTTAACTGATCTCCGTGCACAGACACGGAAACCGAAAGGACTTAGAAATGGCTAAGCTTACCACCGATGAGATCATCGATGCTCTTAAGGAAATGACCCTTCTCGAGGCTTCCGAGCTCGTCAAGGCTATCGAGGACACCTTCGGCGTTTCCGCCGCTGCTCCTGCCGCTGTTGTCGCCGCTCCCGCTGCTGGCGCTGCTGAGGCCGAGGAGAAGACCGAGTTTGACGTCGTGCTCGAGGGCTTCGGCGACAACAAGATCCAGGTCATCAAGGCCGTCCGTGAGCTCACCAACCTTGGCCTGAAGGAGGCCAAGGAGGTCGTCGAGGGCGCTCCCAAGGCTGTTCTCGAGGGTGCCAAGAAGGAGGACGCCGAGGCTGCCAAGGAGAAGCTCGAGGCTGCTGGCGCTGCTGTCACCCTCAAGTAATCAGGCTTTCTCGCCAGATTTCTTTGCAGACGGGGTTCGCATTGCGAGCCCCGTCTTTTTTGTTTTTCGGTCCCTCGACATCGGTAGCTCAAACTGCCATGTTCTGTGATTTGCGTCGTATCGGGCACCCTGCCGTTGGGCAATAAAATTGCACCATTCGAGCAATAATTTGCGTTGACCTGCTGAAGAATTGTCTCTGCCTTGTAGCGACATATAGTTCCAGCGGTAAGATGCTTAGGTATCGCAATTTGGTCTGCGGCTGTGTGCCGCACGCATGGGGCGCTTTTGCGCCTGCGAAAGGATCTTTGAATAACATGAAGGCAATCATCCCCGCCGCCGGTCTTGGCACGCGTTTTCTGCCTGGCACTAAGTGCACGCCCAAAGAGATGCTGCCGGTGCTCGACAAGCCCGTCATTCAGTATGTCGTTGAGGAGGCGCTCGACCCCGAGGAGGTCGACGATGCCATCATCGTTACTTCTCCCGGCAAGCCCGAGCTGCTGAACTACTTCCAGCCCGATCGCTCGCTCGAGAACCTGCTGCGCGAGCGCGGCAAGAACGCCTATGCCGATGCCGTCGCCCACGCTGGCGGTATGCCGGTCGACTTCCGTTATCAGTACGAGCCCAAGGGCCTCGGCCATGCTATCCGCTCTGCTGCCGACGCCGTGGCAGGGGAGAACTTCCTGGTTCTTCTGGGCGACTACGTTGTGCCTAACCGCGACATCTGCGACAAGATGCTCGCCGTTTCCAAGGAGCACGGTGGCGCTTCGGTTATCGCCGTCGCTGCTTGCTCGCCCGAGGAAGTCAGCCGCTACGGCGTTATCGCCGGCGAGCGCGTCGGTTCGCTCGAGGGCGCCGAGGACGTTGCCGATGCAGAGCCGGGCGCTGTCTGGCGTATCGGCGGTCTGGTCGAGAAGCCCGCTCCCGAGGCTGCTCCGTCCAACCTGTACATCGTCGGCCGCTATCTGCTGAGCCCGCTGGTCATGGACCTGCTGGCAGATCAGCAGGCCGGCAAGGGCGGCGAGATCCAGCTCACCGACGCCATGGCCCGTTCGCTCGACCGCGAGGCCATGTATGCCGTCGTCATCGACCCGCTGTCGGGCTACGACACCGGCACTCCCTCTGGCTGGATGGCCACCAACGCCCTCATGGCTGCAAGCGATCCCCGCTTTGCCGGCGCCTTCTGGGACGCCATCGACGAGCGCGGCGGATTGATGCGCAAGTAAGCCTTCGGACATCGACATTTACGGGCGCGGACCTCGGTTCGCGCCCGTTTTTTATAAGAGCTGCGATTTCCGGCTCTCTGTTCACAGAAAATATATGAACATGTGTTCGATACACATACATCTACCTGCGTGTTTTCTGTCGAAAAACTTTGCTACTCCAAAAACTCAATCGCGTCAAGGCTTTTCTTGCCCAACGGTCGCTACCTGATAAACTATTAGGTTGCGATAACTGGCGAAGCTATGCCTCGCCAACCCACCGAGCATTTCCGTGAAGGAGGAAAAACCTGGTGACCTACGCATACACTGCCACTGAGCGCAAGCGCGTCAGCTTCGGGAAAATCCCGGAGGCCATGGAGCTCCCCAACCTTATCTCTGTTCAAAGGGAATCCTTTGAGCGTTTTAAGGACGAGGGCCTTCGTGAGGCGTTCAAGGAATCCAGCCCCATCCAGAGCCAGAACCATGTTCTCGAGGTTACCTTCGGCGAGCATCAGTTCGGCGACCCCGCGCACACCGTCGAGGAGTGCCGCGAGAAGGATATGACCTATCAGGCTCCGCTTCTGACCGACGTCCGTCTCACCAACAAGGAGACCGGCGAGATCAAGGAGCAGCTCGTCTTTATGGGCGACTTCCCCATGATGACCGATCAGGGCACCTTCATCATCAACGGTACCGAGCGTATCGTCGTCTCGCAGCTCGTCCGCTCCCCGGGCGTGTACTACAGCTCCGAGATGGATTCGGGCAAGCAGATCTACAAGGCCCAGATCATTCCGTCCCGCGGTGCCTGGCTTGAGTTTGAGGTCGACAAGCGCGACCAGCTCATGGTCTCCATCGACCGTAAGCGCAAGCAGAGCGCCACGATGTTCCTGCGCGCCCTTGGCATCGCCGTCACCAACGACGACATTATCGAGCTACTCGGCAACTCCGATGTGATCAAGCGCACCCTGGAGCGCGACACCGCCCTCACCCGCGAGGACGCCCTCATCGAGATCTACCGTCGTCTGCGCCCGGGCGAGCCTCCCACCGTGGACGCTTCCCGCAGCCTGCTCGAGGGTCTGCTCTTCAACCCGCAGCGCTACGACCTGGCCCGCGTCGGTCGTTACAAGGTCAACAAGAAGCTCAACCTCACCACCGAGGAAGAGGTCACGGTGCTCACCGACGAGGATATCGTCGCGACGCTGCGCTACCTCCTGTCCCTCGCTGCCGGCGAGCAGGGCTTCAAGGTCGACGACATCGACCACTTTGGCAACCGCCGCATCCGTACCGTCGGCGAGCTCGTCGCCAACCAGTTCCGTATCGGCATGAGCCGTATGGAGCGCGTCGTCCGTGAGCGCATGAGCTCCCAGGACATCGACGAGATCACCCCGCAGTCGCTCATCAACATCCGCCCGATCGTGGCCTCCATCAAGGAGTTCTTCGGCTCCTCTCAGCTCTCGCAGTTCATGGACCAGGCGAACCCCCTGACCGGTCTGACCCACAAGCGCCGTCTGTCCGCACTCGGCCCTGGTGGTCTTGCCGGCCACAAGTCCGGCTCCAGCCGCCGCACCAACGTGCCGACGGCCGTCCGCGACGTTCACAATTCGCACTACAGCCGCATGTGCCCGATCGAGACCCCCGAAGGCCCCAACATCGGCCTGATCGGCTCGCTCGCCCTCTACGCCCGCGTCAACGAGTATGGCTTCATCGAGGCCCCGTTCCGTCGCGTCGAGAACGGCGTTGCCACCGATCAGATCGACTGGATGACCGCTGACGAGGAAGAGAAGCACGTCATCGCGCCGGCCAACACGCCGCTCGATCCCAAGACCAACGAGTTCATCACGACCGATGCCGAGGGTAAGATCGTCCGTCCACACACCGTGATCGCCCGTACCCGCGACTTCGACGGCTCCTTCGGCGCTCCCGCCGACGTGCCCGTCGAGGACGTCGACTACATGGACGTCTCGCCGCGTCAGATGCTCTCCGTTGCAGCCACGCTGATCCCGTTCCTTGAGCACGACGACGCCAAGCGTACGCTGATGGGCGCTAACATGCAGCGTCAGGCCGTGCCGCTGGTTCACCCCGCCGCTCCCTATGTCGGTACCGGCATGGAGCGTCGCGCTGCTCTGGACTCCGGCGAGGTCACCCTGGCCAAGAACGCCGGCGAGGTCATCTTTGCCGACGCCGCCAAGATTATCGTCAAGCATGCCGGCGGCATGGACGAGTATCACCTGGCCAAGTACCAGCGCTCCAACCAGTCCACCTGCATCAACCACCGTCCGCTCGTGCGCGTCGGTGACACCGTTGAGCAGGGCGAGCCTCTGGCCGACGGTCCTTCGACCGATCACGGCGAGCTCGCACTGGGTCAGAACCTCACCGTGGCCTACATGCCGTGGGAAGGCTTTAACTACGAGGACGGTATCGTCGTGTCCGAGCGCCTGGTGGCCGAGGACCTGCTGACGACCATCAACATCACCCGTCACGAGATCGACGCCCGCGACACCAAGCTCGGTCCCGAGGAGATCACCCGCGAGATCCCGAACCTCTCCGAGGACATGCTTGCCAACCTCGACGAGGACGGCATCATCCGCATCGGCGCCGAGGTCGGCCCTGGCGACATCCTGGTCGGCAAGGTCACGCCTAAGGGCGAGAGCGCTCTGACCGCCGAGGAGCGCCTGCTGCGCGCCATCTTCGGTGCCAAGGCCCACGACGTCCGCGACACCTCCCTTAAGATGCCTCACGGCGCTTATGGCCGCGTCATCGACGTCGTCCGCTTTAGCCGCGAGAACGGCGACGACCTGGCTCCCGGCGTCAACGAGCAGGTGCGCGTCTACGTCGCCCAGCGTCGTAAGATTCAGCAGGGCGATAAGATCGCCGGCCGCCACGGCAACAAGGGTGTTATTTGTAACGTTCTGCCGGTCGAGGACATGCCCTACATGGCTGACGGTACCCCGATCGACGTCATCCTCAACCCGCTGGGCGTTCCTTCGCGTATGAACGTCGGTCAGCTGCTCGAGTGCCACCTTGGCTGGGCTGCTGCCTGCGGTTGGGATACCGAGCAGGCCGACTCCGACAAGTACGTCCCCGGTCCGTTCTTCACCGCGACGCCTGTCTTCGACGGCGCCAAGGAGGACGAGATCGCCGAGGTCATTCGTCGTGCTAACAAGAACATGCTCAACAAGGCCACCGCTGCCTTTGGCGATCACATGCGCCCCGAGTTCGTCACCCAGCTTGACGAGCGCGGCAAGACCCGCCTGTTCGACGGCCGCACCGGCGAGGAGTTCCGCGAGCCCATTACCGTGGGTACGTCCTACATCCTCAAGCTCGGCCACATGGTCGACGACAAGATCCACGCCCGTTCGACCGGCCCTTACAGCCTGGTTACCCAGCAGCCGCTGGGCGGCAAGGCTCAGTTCGGCGGCCAGCGTTTCGGCGAGATGGAAGTTTGGGCACTGTACGCTTACGGTGCTTCCAACGTCCTGCAGGAGATCCTGACCGTCAAGTCCGACGATACCGTGGGCCGCGTCAAGACCTACGAGTCCATCGTCAAGGGCGAGAACGTTCCTGTCCCGGGTATCCCCGAGTCCTTCAAGGTTCTCGTCAAGGAGATTCGCTCCCTCGCACTGGACATCGAGCCCATGCACGATGCTGACGAGGACGCCTCCGCCCCTGTGACCGCCGAGGAGACCTCTGCTCTCGACGACCTGGCTGCGCTCGCCGGCGTTGACGCCGACGTCGAGGCCGAGGATGCCGAGACCGACGAGGCGCCCGAGGCTGTCGCCGCCACGACCACTGATAAGGAGTAGTTGACTGTGGCAGATTTCGAAGCTACTGATTTTGACTCGGTAAAGATCTCCCTTGCCTCCGCCGACCAGATCCGTTCCTGGTCGCACGGTGAGGTCAAGAAGCCGGAGACCATCAATTACCGTACCCTCAAGCCCGAGAAGGACGGCCTGTTCTGCGAGAAGATCTTCGGTCCCGCCAAGGACTGGGAGTGCTCCTGCGGCAAGTACAAGGGCATCCGCTTTAAGGGCATCGTCTGCGAGCGCTGCGGCGTCGAGGTCACCTCGGCCAAGGTGCGTCGCGACCGCATGGGCCACATCGAGCTCGCCGCTCCCGTGTCCCACATCTGGTACTTCAAGAGCCCCACGAGCTTCCCGATGAGCCGTATGCTCGACATCAAGTCCAAGGACCTCGAGAAGGTTCTGTACTTTGCCAGCTACATCATCACCGAGGTCGACTATGAGGCCCGCGAGGCCGACGCCGACGACCTGCGCGAGGAGCTCGCCGCCGATCTGGAAGAGATCGATGCCGAGTGCGCCCGCCAGATCGAGTCCCTCAAGGAGCAGGGCAACCCCGAGAACTTTGACGAGTTCTCCGACGAGGAGCCGCTGACCCCCGAGGAGATCGCCTCTGGCATCGTCGACATCGAGGAAGAGTGCAAGGACGAGAAGCAGCTCCGCACGGACGCCTTCAACGCCTTCATGAAGCTCAGCGAGCGCGACCTCATTTCCGATGAGCCGCTGTTCCGCGAGATGACCCGTTACTACTCCATGTACTTCAAGGGTGGCATGGGTGCCGAGGCCGTCCGCGACCTGCTCGCTGCCATCGACCTTCCTTCAGAGGCCGAGAAGCTCAAGGCCATCATCGCCGACGAGGATTCCCAGAAGCAGAAGCGCGAGAAGGCCGTCAAGCGCCTCGAGGTCGTTGACGCCTTCCTGAAGGGCGGCAACAGCCCCGCGAACATGATCCTGGATGTCATCCCGGTCATTCCGCCCGATCTGCGCCCGATGGTCCAGCTCGACGGCGGCCGCTTCGCCGCGTCCGACCTCAACGACCTGTACCGTCGCGTGATCAACCGTAACAACCGACTCAAGCGCCTGCTCGACCTGGACGCCCCCGCGATCATCGTGAACAACGAGAAGCGCATGCTCCAGGAGTCCGTGGACGCCCTGTTCGACAACGGCCGTCGTGGTCGCCCGGTCTCTGGCCGTGGCGGTCGCCCGC
The DNA here is from genome assembly GCA_900541235.1 of uncultured Collinsella sp. Classification (GTDB taxonomy): domain Bacteria; phylum Actinomycetota; class Coriobacteriia; order Coriobacteriales; family Coriobacteriaceae; genus Collinsella. Next base: position 69,834 of record UQIW01000004.1, read on the forward strand.
TCAAGTCGCTCGCCGAGGCCCTCAAGGGCAAGCAGGGTCGTTTCCGTCAGAACCTGCTGGGTAAGCGTGTCGACTACTCCGGCCGTTCGGTCATCGTTACCGACCCCAAGCTGCTGCTGCACCAGTGCGGTCTGCCCAAGACCATGGCGCTGGAGCTCTTCAAGCCCTTCGTCATGAAGCGCCTGGTCGAGCTCGGCAAGGTCGAGAACATCAAGGGCGCCAAGCGCGCTATCGACCGTGGTGCCACCTTTGTGTGGGACATCCTCGAAGAGGTCATCGACGGCCGCGTCGTGCTGCTCAACCGTGCACCGACCCTGCACCGTCTGTCCATCCAGGCCTTTGAGCCGGTGCTGGTCGAGGGCAAGGCTATCCACCTGCATCCGCTGGTCTGCTCGCCCTTCAACGCCGACTTCGACGGCGACCAGATGTCTGTCCACGTGCCGCTGTCCAGCCAGGCTCAGGCCGAGGCTCGCGTGCTTATGCTCTCTGCGAATAACCTGCGCTCGCCGGCATCCGGCAAGCCGGTTAACATCCCTTCGCAGGACATGATCATCGGTGTGTACTACCTCACCCAGGTTCGCGAGGGTCTGCCGGGCGAGAACCACGTGTTCTCGAGCTTCGACGACGCGCTGCACGCCTATGACTGCCGCTCCGAGGTCGACATGCAGGCCAAGATCCAAGTCCGCGTGTCCGCTGCCGATGCCAACGTCATCAACGAGGACGGCACCCGTATCTTCCGCGTCAAGAACGGCAAGAACGAGTTTGTCGACTACGACGTCACCGGCAACAAGACCGCGCGCTTCGAGACCTCTATCGGCCGCATCATCTTCAACCGCCAGTGCCTGCCCGAAGACTACGAGTTCATGAACTACAAGATGGTCAAGGGCGATGTGGCCAAGCTGGTTGCCGACTGCTGCGATCGTTACCCCGAGGCCAAGGTCGGCCCGATCCTCGACGCCATCAAGTACTCCGGCTTCCACTACGCTACTCGCGCCGGCCTTACCATCTCGGTGTGGGACGCTCTCATCCCTGCCGAGAAGCAGGAGCTGCTCGACCGTGCCCAGGCCAACGTCGACCAGATCAACGAGTACTTCGAGGAGGGCTTCATCAACGAGACGGAGCGCCACATCGAAGTCGTTAACGAGTGGACCGCTTGTACCGATAAGGTTGCAGCGCTCATGCTCGACATGTTCGACGAGGAGAACCCGCTCTACATGATGGCCGACTCCGGCGCCCGTGGTTCTAAGACCCAGCTGCGTCAGCTCGGCGGCATGCGTGGCCTGATGGCGGACATGTCCGGCGAGACGATCGACCTTCCCATTAAGGCGAACTTCCGCGAGGGCCTGCTGCCGCTCGAGTACTTCATTTCGACCTACGGCGCCCGTAAGGGCCTGGTCGATACCGCATCCCACACCTCGGACTCTGGTTACCTGACCCGTCGTTTGGTCGACGTGGCCCAGGACGTCATCGTCCGCGAGGAGGACTGCGGTACGCACGAGGGCGTTACCTACAACCTCATCATCCCCGGCACTACCGACCTCAACACCGACCTCGTCGGCCGTTGCTTCATTGAGGACGTCGTGGCTCCCGATGGCACCGTGCTCTTTGAGCAGGACGGCTACATCGAGAAGGTCGCCGACATCCAGAAGATGGTCGATGCGGGCCTTAAGAAGGTCAAGCTTCGCGCGCTGCTCACCTGCCGCTCCAAGTACGGCGTGTGCCAGAAGTGCTACGGCTGGGATCTTTCCACCCGTCGTCCGGTCGCCATCGGTACCGCGGTCGGCATTATTGCCGCCCAGTCCATCGGCGAGCCCGGTACGCAGCTTACGATGCGTACCATTCACTCCGGCGGCGTCGCTGGCGTCGACGATATTACGCAGGGTCTGCCTACGGTCAGCCGTATGTTCGATATCGTCGGCAACGTCAACGAGAAGATTCTGGGTCGCGAGGCCGAGCTGGCTCCGTACTCCGGTCACCTCTCGATTAAGCCCGAGAAGTCCGAGTACGTGCTGACGCTCACCGACTCCGAGGATCACACCCGTGTCCTCGACGAGCGCCGCGTCCCCGCTTCGGTGCGCTTTATGCCCGAGATCGAGGACGGCTGCGAGGTTCGCGCCGGCGACCAGATCACCAAGGGCTTCGTCAACTTCCGCAACCTGCGTAAGCTGACCGACATCGAGTCGACGATGCACACCTTCGTCGAGAGCGTCAAGGACGTCTACACCAGCCAGGGCGTTGACCTGAACGACAAGCACATCGAGGTGCTCGCACGTCAGATGCTGCGTCGCGTTCAGATCACCAACCCCGGCGATTCCAAGTACCTGCTCGGTCAGTACGTCGACCGCTACGAGTTCGCCGACGAGGTCGAGCGCGTTGCCCGTCTGGGCGGTCAGGCTCCTGTGGCCGAGCCCGTCATCCTGGGTACGCTCAAGGTCGCGTCCAACATCGACTCCTGGCTGTCGAGCGCTTCGTTCATCCGTACCGCCGGCGTCCTTACCGAGGCTGCTATCGAGGGCAAGGTCGACCACCTGCTCGACCTTAAGTCCAACGTCATCGTCGGTAAGAAGATCCCGGCCGGTACCGGCCTCAAGCCGTACGCCAACGCCAAGCTGACGTATCGTACGGCCGACGGCTACGTGGACATCGACGGCCCGGCTTCGCCCAACGCCAAGTCGCTGCCCGAGTGGGCTCCGGTTGAGCTCAAGGATCTGGACGAGCAGCTCCCGCAGCAGCTCGACTGGGCCGGCTACGACGAGTTCGGCGGTGCTGACGGTTCGTTCACCCGCAACGGCCACACCATCTCCGCCGAGAAGGCTCGCCTGTACCTGTTCGACGACCTGGGCGTGTCGCAGCGCTGGACCAACAAGTTCAGCGAGGTCGGCATCGAGACGGTCGGCGACCTGGTCGGCAAGTCCGAGGAGGATCTGCTGCGCATCGATGGCATCGGTGCCAAGGCGATCGAGGAGCTCCGCGACGGCCTTGAGGCCCACGACCTGCTCTACATCCTCGAGAACAACGACGACGTTGCCGACGAGGAAGACCTCTCGCAGCTGCTGCAGATGGTCTTTAGCCCTGACGGTCCGGACGATATCCTGCTGGGTACCTCCGCTCCGACGCATCACGCCGACGCCGACGAGGAGCTTCTGGGCGCCCCGATCGACGACAAGAAGGCTCCCGCCAACGGCGCGATCAACGAGGACATGGCTTCTCTCGACGAGCTGCTCAACCAGCTCGTGGACACCGACGACGCCGAAGAGGCCAAGGACAACGACGAGGAGTAATTTCCTAGTGCGTTAACCGCCCTTCCAAAGACCCGTTTCCCAACAGGGAAGCGGGTCTTTTTTTGGTGAGGAACGTTGCCCCGACGAGCACGTCGGATTCCCGGACCGGGCCGCCCGCTGTTTAAGTTTGTCGCGAGTTCCGCACGCAAAGGAAAGCATTTAATGTGCTTTCCGTCTTGCGCAGGACTGTAGAGCAGCAAACTTAAACAGCGGGCCGCCCGGTCCGGGAATCCACCCCCGCGCACAGAAAGGGATTCCTTTTGTGTAGGCTTTGCGGAAATGTGCCAATTTTGGGATACGCCCGGCGGCGTGGTCTGTTGACGGCACAGCTAACGCCACGTATCCTATCGAACTGCGTGTTTCGTAGGGGGATGCTGACCCCTCGATTCAAGCCGTTGCACTTTACAGAAAGCTGGAATCATTCGAGAAGGAGTACGCTTTGCCTACTATTAACCAGCTGGTTCGCCAGGGCCGTCGTTCCGTGCCCAAGAAGTCCAAGAACGCTGCTCTGCAGCACAACTCCCAGAAGCGCGGCGTGTGCACCCGCGTCTTCACCACGAGCCCCAAGAAGCCGAACTCGGCTCTTCGTAAGGTTGCCCGTGTTCGCCTTGTCAACGGCATCGAAGTTACTGCTTACATCCCGGGTGAGGGCCACAACCTGCAGGAGCACTCCATCGTGCTCGTCCGCGGCGGTCGTGTCCGTGACCTCCCTGGTGTCCGTTATCACGTCATCCGTGGCGCCTACGACGCTGCTCCGGTCCAGAACCGTATGCAGGCCCGTTCCAAGTACGGTGCTAAGCGCCCCAAGGCTAAATAAGCCAGATAACGTTTTGATACTTTCGCCGTGTGCCGCCTAAGGGCCGCACGGTAGACACTTAAGGAGATTTCACATGCCGCGTCGTGCAGCAGCTAATCGTCGTGAGGTTCAGCCTGACGCCGTTTACAACAACCGCCTGGTGACTCAGCTCATCAACAAGGTCCTTCTTGACGGCAAGAAGGCCACCGCTGAGCGCATCGTTTACACCGCTTTCGAGATCGTTGCCGAGAAGTCCGAGGGTGGCGACGCTCTCGCTACCTTCAAGAAGGCTATGGACAACGTCAAGCCCACGCTCGAGGTTAAGCCCAAGCGTGTCGGTGGCGCTACCTATCAGGTCCCGATGGAGGTCAACTCCCGTCGTTCCACCGCTCTGGGCATCCGCTGGATCGTCAACTTCTCCCGCGCTCGCAAGGAGAAGACCATGGCCGAGCGTCTCGCCAACGAGATCCTCGACGCTTCCAACGGCCTGGGCGCTTCCGTCAAGAAGCGTGAGGACGTCTTCAAGATGGCCGAGGCCAACCGCGCGTTCTCTCACTATCGTTGGTAAGTTAAGGTAAGGAACTAACATGGCTAAGCCTAAGTACAAGCTTTCCGATACCCGTAACATCGGCATCATGGCTCACATCGATGCCGGTAAGACCACCACGACCGAGCGTATTCTTTACTACACCGGTAAGACCCACAAGATCGGTGAGGTCCATGAGGGCGCTGCCACCATGGACTGGATGGTTCAGGAGCAGGAGCGCGGCGTAACCATTACCTCCGCTGCTACCACCTGCTTCTGGAACAAGGACGGTAAGGACTACCGCATCCAGATCATCGACACCCCGGGCCACGTTGACTTCACCGCCGAGGTCGAGCGCTGCCTGCGCGTCCTCGATGGCGCTGTCGCCGTCTTCGACGCCGTTGCCGGCGTTCAGCCCCAGTCTGAGACCGTTTGGCGTCAGGCTTCTACCTTCAACGTCCCCCGCATCGCCTTCATCAACAAGTATGACCGCGTGGGCGCTGACTTCTTCAACGCTATCGAGACCATGAAGGATCGTCTCGATGCTAACGCCGTGGCCGCTCAGGTCCCGATGGGCGCCGAGGACAACTTCTGGGGCGTCATCGACCTGGTCACCATGACTGCATGGGACTTCAAGGCCGACGAGAAGGGTATGACCTACCCCGAGCCGATGGACGAGATCCCGGCTGAGTTTGCCGACATCGCTGCCACCAAGCGCGAGGAGCTCCTTGACGCTGCTGCCAGCTTTGACGACGAGCTCATGGAGAAGATCCTCATGGAGGAGGACTTCACCGTCGAGGAGCTCAAGGCTGCTCTGCGCAAGGGCGTTCTGGCCAACGAGCTCAACCTCGTCTTCGTGGGTTCCGCCTACAAGAACAAGGGCGTTCAGGAGCTGCTCGACGCTGTCGTCGACTACCTGCCCAGCCCGCTCGACGTCGAGGCCGTCACCGGTACCGATCCGGACACCGGCGAGGAGATTCAGCGTCATCCTTCCTTCGACGAGCCCTTCTCCGGCCTGGTCTTCAAGATCATGACCGACCCGTTCGTCGGTAAGCTCACCTATGTCCGCGTTTACTCCGGCCGCGCCGAGTCCGGCTCCTACGTGGTCAACGCTTCCAACGGTCAGCGCGAGCGCCTCGGCCGCATCCTCGAGATGAACGCCGCCGAGCGTATCGACCGTGACGACGCTGCCGCTGGCGACATCGTCGCTTGCGTCGGCTTCAAGAACTCCACCACCGGTGACACCCTGTGCGCCGAGGGCAAGGAGATCGTCCTCGAGAAGATCGAGTTCGCTAAGCCCGTTATCGACGTTGCCATCGAGCCCAAGACCAAGGCCGAGCAGGACAAGATGTCCCTGGCTCTGACCAAGCTCGCCGAGGAGGACCCGACCTTCCAGGTGTCCACCAACCACGAGACCGGCCAGACCATTATCGCCGGCATGGGCGAGCTGCACCTCGAGATCATCGTCGACCGTCTGCTCCGCGAGTTCAAGGTTGACGCTAACGTTGGTAAGCCCCAGGTTGCCTACCGCGAGACCGCTGGTCACGACGTCGAGAAGGCTGAGGGCAAGTTCGTCCGTCAGTCCGGTGGTCGCGGTCAGTACGGCCACGCCGTCATCAAGCTCGAGAAGATGGAGGAGGGCTTCGGCTACGAGTTCGTCAACGCTATCGTCGGCGGCGTCGTGCCCAAAGAGTACATCCCGTCCATCGACAAGGGCATCCAGGAGGCCCTGAACACCGGTGTTATCGCCGGCTTCCCGGTCCTCGACGTTAAGGTCACCCTGTTCGACGGTTCTTACCACGAGGTCGACTCCTCCGAGGCCGCCTTCAAGATCGCCGGTTCCATGGCTATCAAGGACGCCCTCAAGAAGTCCGATCCGCAGCTGCTCGAGCCGATCATGGCTGTCGAGGTCGAGACCCCCGAGCAGTACATGGGCGACGTTATGGGCAACCTCTCCGGTCGCCGCGGCAAGATCGAGGGCATGGAGGATCGCAAGAACAGCAAGCTCATCCGTGCCAAGGTGCCGCTGGGCGAGATGTTCGGTTACGCTACCGACCTTCGCTCCCAGACCCAGGGCCGTGCATCCTACACGATGCAGTTCGACTCTTATGAGCCCGCGCCCAAGTCCATCGTGGACGAGGTCATGAGCAAGAACGCCTAAGTTCGAGCTCCCTGTTACGTAATCCGCGAGAACATCTCTCGCACTCTTTGGAGGTTTAAGTTGGCTACCCAGAAGATCCGCATTCGCCTCAAGGGCTATGATCACGAGGTCGTCGATCAGTCCGCGAAGCTCATCGTCGAGACCGCTCAGAAGACCGGCGCTCGCGTTTCCGGTCCTGTCCCCCTGCCCACCGAGCGCAACCTGTACACGGTTATCCGCTCGCCGCACATCAACAAGGACTCCCGTGAGCAGTTCGAGATGCGCACCCACAAGCGCCTCATCGACATCCTCGACCCCACCTCGGGCACCGTTGATTCGCTCATGCGTCTCGACCTCCCCGCTGGCGTCGACATCGACATCAAGCTCTAAGCGATATCGCTCATAGCTTAAAGGGCCCCGCTGCCGTAACGGCAGTGGGGCCCTTTTGTTTTGAATGATGGTTTGGACTGCGGGGTAATGCTGCCGAGTAGGTGGTTGCGGCGCCCTATTCGCTCATGGGACGCAGCGATGCCTCCTCAAAATGGAAAGATCGAAAGCCGTCTTCCGTTTCGATGCACGCGCGACCAAAGCCATCGACCGTTTTAAAGATGCCACGCGCCAGCTCGTCACCGACAGGGGAACGGGCGATAACGGTTTCCCCTATCCAATTGAGGTGAGCTACATAATCATCGTGGACGGGCGCGAGCGGTCCGGCGTCTTCTTCCATGGCGTTGAGGCGTTCTGCCCACGCATCTACAGCGTTCACGACTGCGTGATAGACCTGTTTGAGTAGCACATCGACGGCGGGAACGTTCTCGTTGAGATACGAGAGACCGATTGCGGGCAGGCCGCCATCGGGAACCTCCGCGGGCACATAGTTCACGTTGACGCCGATGCCACAGACCGCAAAGGGGCTGCCATCGTTATCGCGTGCGGCCTCGACCAGAATGCCGCCGAGTTTGCGTCCACTCGCGACCAGGTCGTTGGGCCATTTGAGGCCAATCTCGTTTGCAAGACCCTGCTTTTCGAGTGCTTCGAGCACCGCTAGGCCGCTGACAGCGGCAAGACCAGAGTACTTTGCGGGATTAACGCATGGACGCAGGACAATCGAAAGCAATAGGTTGCCGGCGGTTGAGTCCCACTTGTGCCCGCGCCGACCGCGTCCTGCTGTCTGAGCCCGGGCGGCAAGTCCTGTGCCGTGCGGCGCCCCCTGTTTTCCTGCTTCGAGCAGGTCATCGTTGGTCGATCCGGTTACGTCGACCACTGTTAAACGTAAATCCATAACAGCTGGTACCTCCTAAGGTAATAAGGCAATCGCGTAATGGTGTCGAGAGATAGACACAATGTGAAGCCTTTGTCGCATTTGGACAATTTAATGTTAACACGTCAACAAAGACTGAAATGCGTTATCCTCTCTTGGTCGATGTAAATACGTCAACAACTCAAAGGAGGTTAGTGATGGGTTTCACGATTCTTGGAACAGGTTCGGCACTTCCTGAGCGCAGTGTTTCCAATGACGAGCTGTCTGAGTTCCTCGATACCTCGGATGAGTGGATTTTTACTCGCACCGGTATCAAGAGCCGCCACGTCTGCACCACCGAGTCACTTGACGACCTTGCCGTAGCGGCGAGCGAGCGGGCACTCCAGGTGTCCGGAATCGACGCGAGCCAGCTGGATTTGATCGTCTGCTCGACGACGACGGGTGACCACCTTGTTCCCGCTGAGGCGTGTGCCGTTGCTGAGCGACTAGGCGCGACGTGCCCTGCCTTCGATGTCTCGGCGGCTTGTGCCGGCTTCGTATTTGCGCTCGATGTCGCCGAGGGCTATATCGCCCGCAGCCGTGCCGAGCGCGTGCTTGTTGTTGCTGCCGAGCAGATGACGCGCGCGCTCGACTGGACCGACCGTGCCACCTGCGTGCTTTTTGGCGATGGGGCAGGCGCCGCAGTGATTGAAGCTGGGGGAGACAACCCCCTTGCCGTTGAGCTTTCGACGGCGCCCGACGTCGAGACGTTGCGCGTTCCCGGTCTGGTCGGTACCTCGCCGTTTAAGGCTTCCGCAGATAGCGTGAGTGTGCTGTCCATGAATGGCCGCCGCGTGTTCAAGTTCGGCGTCAACGCCATCTGTGACACGGTCCATAAGCTTGCGATCGATGCGGGCATTTTGGTCGAAGACATCGATCATTTTGTATTCCATCAGGCTAACGAACGAATCCTGAGCCAGGCGGTCAAGCGCCTGGGCGTGCCGGACGAGCGCGTGGTTCGCACGTTGCGCGAGACCGGCAACATTTCGAGCGCATGCATTCCGCTTGCCCTCGACCGGCTGGCAAACGCCGGTGCACTTCACACGGGCGACACCATCGCCTTGGTTGGATTTGGCGCCGGTCTGGATATAGGTGGCTATCTGCTTCGTTGGAAGTAGTCGCACATAGGAAATAAAAACGCCCTAGGGCACAACCAAAGGAGAACTACCATGGCAGATCAGAAGACCTTCGAGCGCGTTTGCGACGTTATCCGCGAGACCGCCGGTCTTGACGATGTCGAGATGAAGCCCGACTCCACGCTCGAGGAGATTGGTCTCGACAGTCTGGGTACCGTCGAGATCCTCGTCGCCGTCGAGGACGAGTTTGGCATTCAGCTCGATACCGAGGAGAACCCCAAGACGGTCGGCGAGTTCGCCGATACGGTCGAGGCGGCATTGGAGAAGTAGAGATGCTCAAGACTCCTCTCTGCGATCTGCTCGGCATCGAAAAGCCCGTGTTCCAGGGCGGTATGGCCTGGATTGCCGATGCTTCGCTGGCGTCCGCAGTGTCCGAGGCGGGTGGCTTAGGCATCATCGCGGCCATGAACGCCGACGCCAACTGGCTTCGCGACCAGATTCATGAGCTGCGCGCCAAGACGGATAAGCCCTTTGGCGTGAACGTCATGCTCATGAGCCCGTTTGCCGACGAGGTTGCACAGGTCGTGATTGACGAGCGAGTGCCGGTCGTCGTGACGGGCGCCGGCAATCCCGCCAAGTACATGAAGGCGTGGAACGAGGCGGGCATCAAGGTCATCCCGGTCGTTGCCTCGGTGGCGCTGGCGCGCCTCGTGGCACGTCGTGGAGCCACGGCGGTTGTTGCCGAGGGTACCGAATCGGGCGGCCATATTGGCGAGACCTCGACGATGGCACTGGTGCCGCAGGTCGTCGATGCGGTTGACATTCCCGTCGTGGCCGCCGGCGGTATTGCCGACGGCCGCGGCGTGGCGGCCGCCTTTATGCTGGGCGCCGAAGGCGTGCAAGTGGGTACGCGCTTTCTGGTCGCAGACGAGTGCACCGTCTCGGAGCAGTACAAAGAGATGGTCCTGAAGGCCAACGACACTTCAACGCGTGCGACCGGTCGCTCGACGGGACATCCAGTGCGCGCCCTCAAGAGCCCCTTCACCAACGCCTATGCCAAGAGCGAGGGTTCCGGCGCGAGTGCCGAGGAGCTCGGTGCTATGGGAACCGGTGCGCTGCGTAAGGCCGCCAAGGACGGCAACTACGAAGAGGGTTCGTTTTTGTGTGGACAGATTGCCGGCATGGTCAACGAGCGCCAGAGCGCACGCGAAATCGTTGACGACCTGGTCGATGGCGCCGAGCACGTCCTGAAGGGTGCGTGCGCATGGGTGGCGTAGCGTTTTTGTTTGCCGGCCAGGGTGCCCAGCACCCCGCGATGGGCGTCGACTTGATCGAGACATCGCCGGCGGCCGCCGAGGTGTTCGCCATTGCCGACGAGGTGCGCCCGGGGACCAGCGAGCAATGCCGGAGTGCCTCCAAGGAGGAGCTCTCGCAGACCGAGAACACGCAGCCGTGCGTGTTCGTTCACGACCTAGCAGCGGCTGCCGCCCTGCGTGAGCGCGGCGTGGTACCTGCCGCCTGTGCGGGATTCTCGCTGGGCGAGGTCGCCGCGCTCACCTTTGCGGGGGCGTTCGATACGCGAGCGGGCTTTGAGCTCGTGTGCGAGCGCGCGGCGCTGATGGCCGCGGCTGCCGAGCGCCATCCGGGCGGCATGCGCGCCGTCATCAAGCTCGATGCGGCGCAAGTCGAGGGCCTGGCAAAACAGGCCGGCGAGGACTGCTGGCCAGTCAACTACAACAGCCCACAGCAGACGGTTGTGGCCGGAGCGCCCGAGGCGCTGCAGGAGCTCGACGTCCTAGTAAAAGAGGCTGGCGGCCGCGCCATGAAGGTCGCGGTGTCGGGTGCATTTCATAGCCCCTATATGGCCGAGGCGACCTGTGGCCTTGCCGCATATATTGAGGCCGGTCACGCGCCGTCCCCGTTGCTCATTCCTGTTTTGGCAAATATGACAGCGGCGCCCTATCCGGCGGATCCCCAGACGGCATCGGATGTCTTGGCCAATCAGGTGAGCCATGCCGTACGCTGGGTCGATACGCTGCATGCTCTGCAGGATCAAGGCATCGACACATTTATTGAGGTCGGCCCCGGCAAAACGCTGTCCGGCCTGGTCAAGCGTACGCTGAGCGACGTTCGTGTGTATTCGTGCGAGACGGCCGAGCAGGTCGCAGCTATTGCCGACGAGCTCGCATAGTCCACAGGGCTGTAACCCGAAAGGAATGACATGGGCAACTTGAACAATGGCGCGCTCGAGCGCAACGACTCACGTCGCGTGGCACTGGTCACGGGCGGCTCGCGGGGTATCGGCCGCGCCTGCGCTATCGGTCTGGCGGAGGATGGCTACGATATCGCCGTCGTCTATGCCGGCAGCGTCGATGCGGCGCGCGAGACGTGCGACGCCTGCGAGGCGGCTGGCGCCACGGCGCGCTCATATCAATGCGACGTGGCCGACCCCGCTGCCGTCAACGCGTGCGTGGAAGCGGTCCTCAACGACTTTGGCTCCATTTGGGCGCTCGTCAACAACGCTGGCATCACCCGCGATGGCCTGCTCATGCGCATGGGCGATGACGCCTTCGATCGCGTGCTCGATGTCAATCTTAAAGGAACGTTTAACACGACGCGCGCGCTCACCAAGACCTTTATGCGCCAGCGCGGCGGCTGCGTCGTCAACATGAGCTCGGTCGTGGGCCTGATGGGCAATGCTGGGCAAGCCAACTACGCTGCCTCCAAGGCGGGCGTGATCGGCCTGACCAAGGCGGTGGCGCGCGAGCTTGCGCCCCGCGGCGTACGAGTGAACGCGGTTGCCCCCGGGTTTGTCGAGACGGATATGACGGCAAAGCTCTCGGAGAAGGTGCGTACGGTAACCGAGGAGCAGATTCCCCTTAAGCGTATGGCGCGCCCCGAGGAGGTGGCCGGCGTGGTGCGCTTTTTGGCGAGCGATGCGGCTGCCTACATTACGGGTGAGGTCGTGCGCGTCGACGGCGGAATGGCGATGTAGAAACCAGGGCCGAAGAACGGCTTGGATGAGGAGACCATGATGGAACAGAGAGTTGCAATCACCGGTATCGGTGCCGTGTCGCCGCTCGGCAACACCGCGCTTGCCACCTGGGCGGCAATGTGTGCTGGCACGTGCGGCATCGGCCCGATCACGCACTTCGATACCGATGCGTTTGCCGTCAAGGTGGCAGCCGAGGTCAAGGGCTTTGACAGCAACGAGTACTTTGGCAAGCGTGACGCCAAGCATCTCGACCCCTGCGTTCAGTTTGCGATGGCGGCTTCGGACGAAGCCATGCACGATGCGGGCTTTGATGTCGAAGGCGCCATCGATCGCGAGCGCCTGGGCGTCTACGTGGGCTCGGGCGTGGGCGGCATGACGACGCTCGTCGACAACGTCCATACGATTGCCGAACGTGGGCCCCGCCGCGCATCGCCCTATATGATCGCGATGATGATCCCCAACATGGCATCGGGCAATATCGCAATCCGCCACAAGGCAAAGGGCCCGACCCTGCCCGTGGTGACCGCGTGCGCAACCTCGGCCCATGCGGTGGGCGAGGCGTTCCGCGCCATCAAGCACGGCTATGCCGACGCGATCCTCGCGGGCGGCGCCGAGGCTGCAATTATCCCCGATGCCGTTGCGGGCTTTACGTCCTGCCGCGCATTGACCACCAACCCCGATCCCGCGACGGCCTGCCGTCCGTTCGATGCAGACCGCGACGGCTTTGTGATGGGCGAGGGCGCCTGCGTGCTCGTGCTCGAGAGCATGGAACATGCGCAGGCGCGCGGTGCGCACATTTATGCCGAGGTCGTGGGCTACGGCAACACCGATGATGCCTATCACATCACGAGTCCTGATCCCGAGGCTGCCGGCATTGCCCGCGCGATATCGCTGGCGGTGACCGAGGGCGACGTCAAGCCTTCCGAGGGTCTCTACATCAATGCCCACGGCACATCGACCAAGCTCAACGATTCGTCCGAGACGACGGGCATTAAGCGTGCGCTCGGCGAGGACGCGGCGCGCGCCGCGCACGTCTCGTCGACTAAGTCGATGACCGGCCACATGATCGGTGCCACGGGCGCCATCGAGGTCATGGCCTGCGCCATGGCGCTCGAGCAGGGCGTGGTGCCGCCGACCATTAACTACCACACGCCCGATCCCGCCTGCGATCTTGACTACACGCCCAATCGCGCGGTTCGCGCTGACCTTACCTGGGCGCTTTCGACCAACCTGGGCTTTGGCGGACACAACGCCGCCATCGCGCTGCGTAGATATACGAGGAGCTAGAGCATGGATTCCAAAAGACTTGCCGAGATAGCCGATGTTATGGAGGACCGCGGCCTCACGCGCGTACGCGTTGAGGAGCCCGATGGCACCGCGGTCGAACTCGAGCGCGCGAGCGCCGCACAGCCGGTTGCCGTGCCCATGCCCATGCCGAGCGCTATGGCCGCTCCAGTTGCAGCTCCCACAGTCGCGCCTGCCGCACCGGAGCCCGCCGCGCAGACACCTGCCGCCGCACCGGAGCCCAAGGGCACCGAGGTGACCGCTCCCATGGTCGGCGTTTTCTATGCTGCCCCGGCGCCGGGCGACGAGCCGTTTGTGCACGTGGGCTCTAAGGTCAAGGCCGGCGAGACGCTCTGCATCATCGAGGCCATGAAGGTTCTCAACGAGGTAACGGCAGAGGCAGACGGCGAGGTGCTCGAGATCTGCGTGGCCGACGGCGACCTCGTGGAGTTTGGCAGCTGCCTCATGAGGATCGGATAGGTGATATCCATGAACAAAGAAGAGCTTAAGGAACTGTTGCCGCATCGCGAACCGATGCTTTTGCTCGACGAGGCCGAGCTGGTGGGCGACGAGGCCCACGGCAAGATCACGATTACGGGCGACGAGTACTTTTTGCAGGGGCATTTTCCGGGAAACCCGGTGGTCCCCGGCGTGATTCAGTGCGAGATGCTCGCCCAAAACTGTTGCGTGCTGCTGATGGGCGATGAGGAAGCGCGCGGCGCGACGCCGTTCTACACGAGTCTGGACAAGGTGCGCTTTAAGCGTCCGGTGCGCCCGGGCGACACGGTTGATCTGGTGTGCACCATCACGCGTGCGCGCGGGCCGTTCCGCTTTGCGACGGGTACTGCGAGCGTCAACGGTGAGGTTTGCTGCCGCGCCGATATGTCTTTTGCACTCATGCACGAAAGTTAAGGAAGGCTTCATGTTCGACAAAGTGCTCATCGCCAACCGCGGCGAAGTCGCGGTCCGTGTTATCCGCGCGTGCCGCGATATGGGCATCAAGACCGTCGCCGTTTATTCCACGGCCGATGCGGACGCGCTGCACGTGCAGCTTGCCGACGAGGCGTATTGCATCGGCGGTCCGCGTCTTGCCGAGAGCTACCTCAACGACGATGCTGTGCTCACCTGTGCCGTAAAGTCGGGAGCTAAGGCAATTCATCCCGGCTATGGCTTTTTCTCCGAGAAGGCGAGCTTCGTGCGCGACTGCGACAAGTATGGCCTGGCGTTTGTTGGTCCTTCGGCCAAGGTGATCGACAGCATGGGCGACAAGGACGCCGCACGTCGAACGGCTGCCGCGGCGGGCGTGCCCATCGTGCCGGGCTGCGATTTGCTCAAAAGTCCCGAGGAGGCAACGGCCGAGGCTGAGCGCATTGGCTGCCCCGTGCTTATTAAGGCGCGTGCGGGCGGCGGCGGTCGCGGTATTCGTAAGGTCGAGCGCGTGGAAGATGCGGCAAAGGCCTTTATTGAAGCACGCGCCGAGGGCGAGGCCGTTTTTGGCGACGGCGAGTGCTACATGGAGAAGTTCGTCGCGCCGGCGCATCACGTTGAGGTACAGATTATGGCCGATAAGCAGGGCCATGTGTTTTCGCTCGGCGAGCGCGAGTGCTCGGTGCAGCGGCGCAACCAAAAGCTAATCGAGGAGAGCCCCGCGCCGTGCCTCGACGGACACGACGACATTCGTGCTCGCATGCACAAGGCAGCGCGTGACCTGGCTCGTGCCGTCGGCTACGAAGGAGCCGGTACCATCGAGTTCCTGTATTCGGACGACGGCAATTTCTACTTTATGGAAATGAACACGCGCTTGCAGGTGGAGCATCCGGTTACGGAGTTTGTGACCGATACCGACTTGGTCAAGTGGCAGCTGCGCGTGGCAGCCGGCCAGCCTCTGCCCTTTGAGCAGGAGGACATGCCGGTCCGCAACCACGCCATGGAGTGCCGCATCAATGCCGAAACGCCGGATTTTCTGCCGTCATGCGGAACGGTCACCGCGTTGCGTGTGCCGGGTGGTCCGCGCGTGCGCTGGGATTCCGCCATGTTTACCGGTGCTAAAGTTCCGCCGTACTACGACTCCATGCTTGGCAAGCTCATCGTGTGTGCGCCCACGCGTGACGGCGCCATTCGCAAGATGCGCTCGGCCCTGGGCGAGCTCGTGATTGAGGGCGTGAGCGAAAACAGCGAGCTTCAGCTCGACGTGCTGGCAAACGACGAGTTCTTGTCGGGCATGTATCACACCGATCTGATGGGGCATCTCTATGCTGATGAATAGAAAAGCGAAGACGGTCAACGTCCTCGAGGGACCGATGACCGAGTCGTGCGCCGAGTTTCCCGCGCGCCACGTGTTTATCAAGTGCCCGGAGTGCCGCCGCGTGATCGATGAGGCGCGCCTGCACGACAACCTCGAGGTCTGCCCTCGTTGCGGCAAACACTTTCGCGTGAGCGGGCGCGACCGCATGCGCATGACGATTGACGAGGGCACGTTTGAGGAATGGGATGCCAGTCTGGCGCCGGAGGACTTCCTCTCGTTTCCCGGCTATGCCGACAAGCTCAAGAGCGTGAGCGAGCGTTCGGGCGAGCACGATGCCGTTGTGTGCGGCAGGGGCAAAATCTGCGGTTGCGATACCGCGCTCTTCTTTATGGACGCCAACTTTATGATGGGCTCGATGGGTTCCGTGGTGGGCGAGAAGATCTGTCGCACATTTGAGCGAGCGACCGAGCTTGGATTGCCGGTTGTCGGCTTTACCGTTTCGGGCGGTGCGCGCATGCAAGAGGGCGTGACATCGCTTATGCAGATGGCCAAGATTTCTGCGGCGGTTAGGCGCCACAGCGAGGCGGGCGGCCTGTATATCACGGTGCTCACCGACCCCACGACCGGAGGCGTAACCGCGAGCTTTGCCATGGAGGGCGATATTATCCTGGCCGAGCCCGATGCCCTGACGGCATTTGCCGGCCCGCGCGTGATCGAGCAGAACATGCACAAGCGCCTGCCCAAGGGATTCCAGCGCTCCGAGTTTTTGCTGGAGCACGGCTTTTGCGATGCCGTTGTTCCGCGTGGCGAGATTGCGCTCACGGTAGGCGAGCTGCTGGCGCTGCACGAAGGGCACGCGCCCGGCCTGGGGGCACCGCATGAGATCGTGCATACGGGTCGCCGCGGCAAAAAGCTGGGACACTTGTTCAAGCGCTCGGCCGCACCAAAAACCGCGCTCGAGATTGTCAAGCAGACCCGCTCGGCAGATCGCGCCACGGCAGGCGAGATGATCTCGCTGGGCCTGGATGGATTTGTGGAGCTGCACGGCGACCGCTACTTTGGCGACGACGCTGCTGTGGTGGCTGGCATTGGCTGGAAAGACGGACGCCCCGTAACGGTCATCGCCATCGAGCGCGGCACCACGACCAAAGAGCGCATGCGTCGCAACTTTGGTATGGCACATCCCGAGGGCTACCGCAAAGCGCGTCGCCTGATGCGCCAGGCCGAAAAGTTTGGTCGACCGGTTCTGTGCCTGGTCGATACTTCGGGCGCGTTTTGCGGCATCGGTGCCGAGGAACGCGGTCAGGGCGAGGCCATCGCCCAGAATCTCATGGAGATGAGCGGCCTTAAGACGCCGATTGTCTCGGTGGTGACAGGCGAGGGCGGCTCTGGTGGCGCGCTGGCGCTGTCCGTGGCCGACCGCATCCTGATGCTCTCGAGCTCGGCCTATTCGGTCGTGAGCCCCGAGGCCTGTGCGTCGATCCTGTGGAAGGATACCGAGCGTGCGGATGAGGCCGCCGAGGCGCTTAAGCTCACGGCCCCCGATCTGCTGGCGCTCGGCATCATCGACGGCATTGTTGACGATAAGGGCCTGTCGCATGAGGAGATCGCCGGTGCCGTCATGTCCTCGGCATTTGATGCCTTCGATACGCTTGGGCAGCTCGACGACGCGACCCTCACAAACCTCCGCTACGAAAAGTACCGCGCAATCGGTCGATACCGCACGATGTGACAAAGGGACAGCCCGCATGTCATATTGGGAAAGGCGTTCCATGCTACAAGTTTCTAACACCTCGTTTACAACGTCGGTTTCATCAAACGCCATGGCCGTGGTGGACTATCTGTCCAAAAGCATGATGTCGGCGCTGCCGTTTATTGTCTGCGCGGCGTTGTTCCGCACCGTCGCTGTCATTATGGGCGAAGGCATGCTGGGCCTGTGGTCTGCCGATTCCGATATCTATCGCCTGTTCTACAGTTGGCTCTATAACGCCGGCTACTACTTTTTGCCCATTTATCTTGGTTGGGCGGCCGCCCGCCAGCTCGGTTGCTCGGAGCAGCTGGGCATGATGCTGGGCGGCGTATTGATTGCACCCGATTTACTCAAGCTTGTCGATGCCGCATCGACGACGGGGGCATCGATGACTTCCGTGTATGGTCTGCTTCCTGCGCCGGTCAACGATTACACGACGACTGTTATTCCGGTTCTCATCTCGGTGCCCGTGCTATGGCGAGTGGAGTGTTTCTTTAAGCGCGTTATCCCTAAGGCCGTGGCGTTTTCGTTTGTTCCGTTTGCGACCTTGCTTGTCATGGTTCCGGTTTCGCTGTGCATTACGGCGCCGGCGGGCAGCTATCTGGGCATGCTGTTGGGCCAGCTTATGTTTATGCTTGGCAATTCCGGTGGCATTGTGTCGCTGCTCACGCTCATGGGGCTTGCCGCAGGCTGGGAGTTCCTAAAGATCGCGGGCGTCAGCAACGTCGTCCTATCGCTCGCCTATGCGCAGTTTATGAGTGTGGGAACGGATTCGTGCATCCTGATCGCCGCGACGATGGCAACGTTCGCCGTTTGGGGCATGCCCTTTGGCGCGTCGCTTCGCGTTGCGGATAAGGACGAGAAGGCGCTCATGCTGGGCTATTCGATCTCGGGCGTGCTTGGTGGCGTAAGCGAGCCGGCGCTGTACGGTTGCGGCTTTAAATATGGCAGGTGCCTGACGTGCATGGCCATTGGCGGCGCCGTCGGAGGCCTTGTTGCGGCCGTGGGCCACGTTACGGCCTATACCATCGGCATGACGAATGTCCTCATGGTCATTGGCTTTGCCACGGGCGGCATCTCGAACCTGCTGTGGTGCTGCGCTGCCGGTGGTGTAGCATTCGCGATGTCTGCGGCGCTGAGCTACTGCTTTGGTGTGGTGCCGACGAAGGGGCAGACGACGGGGGACGGAGCCGATTCACCCGAAACCTCGAAGAGCGTGGCCGAAGTAAGCGCGTAAACCTGTGCGACACAAGGACGATTCCTTTGCCATATTCCAAGGCCGTGGCCCGTGTGGGTTGCGGCCTTTTTTGTATCTGGGGGACAAAGTGGCTACACTACAATCCGTTTGAGCAATAGATATATAGGTAGTACCGTGGGGGCGGATGTAGATGGTCGAGTGGATTGTTAAGCGTGCGCAGGGCGACCGTGCGCGTGTGGGCACGTTAGCTGGCGTGGTGTGTATTCTCGCCAATGTGGCACTATGCGCTGCGAAGGGCGTAATTGGCGTGCTGTCGGGATCGGTTTCGATTGTGGCGGATGCCATGAACAACCTGTCCGATGCCAGCTCGAATATCGTGAGCGTGCTGGGCTTTAAGCTGGCGAGCAAGCCCGCCGACCCCGAGCATCCATACGGCCATGGTCGCTACGAGTACCTCTCGGGTCTTGTCGTGGCGGCGCTCGTGCTTCTCATTGGCCTTGAACTGGTGAAGTCCTCGTTTGAGCGCATCATCCACCCCGAACCTGTCGAGTTCTCGCTTGCCCTGGTGGCAGTCCTGGCGCTTTCGATGGTTGTTAAGCTGTGGATGGCGGCGCTCAACCAAAAACTCGGCGACCGTATCGAGTCCGAGACACTGCATGCGACTGCCCAGGATTCCAAGAACGATGTTCTTGCCACAGGCGCCGTGCTGGCATGTGCAATTGTTTCGCAGGTGACGCACATCAATCTTGACGCATGGGTCGGCCTTGCCGTTGGCGCCTATATTGGTTGGAGCGGCTTTGAACTTATTCAAGATACGGTGAGCCCGCTTTTGGGCCAGACGCCCGATCCTAAGCTGGTCAAGCACATTCGAGACAAGATCATGAGCTACCCCGGCGTTTTGGGCGTTCACGATCTGATGGTTCACGACTACGGCCCGGGCAGGAAGTTTGCAAGCGCTCACGCCGAGATGGCAGCCGAGGCCAGCCCGCTGGAAAGTCACGACACGCTCGATAACATCGAGCAGGCGTTTAGGAACGAAGACGGCATGATTGTCACGCTCCATTACGACCCCATCGTGACCGACGATCCAAAGGTGGTGAGCATGCGTCTGCGCATCAACGCTATGGCTCAAGAGATCGATAGCCGCCTTTCGATTCATGATTTGCGCTGTGTGCCGGGCCCCACGCACACCAACGTGATCTTTGACTGCGTGCGTCCCTCGGATCTGCAGATGAGTGCCGAAGACTTAAAGCACGCGCTGGCACAACGGGTCGAATCGGAATATCCCAAGTCGATTGCCAAGATTACGATCGACGAAGACTACGTAGGGCATACCCACGAGTAGGCCGCGCCGGCAAAGCAAGTTATGCAGAAGGGGAGAGCATGAAGCGCCTATACCTACTCCGCCACGGTCAGACGGAGTTCAACGTCAAAAAGCTGGTCCAGGGCCGCTGCGATTCACCGCTGACCGGCCTGGGCCGTCAGCAGGCACGGGTGGCAGCCGCGTGGCTCAAAGCCCACAACGTCGTTCCCGACAAAGTGGTCTCTTCGCCCTTGGGCCGAGCCATGGACACAGCTCAGCTCGTTGCTACCGAACTCCTCGGTCCGGACGCCGCTGTCGAGCCCTGCGAAGGCATCATCGAGCGCTGCTACGGCACCTTCGAAGAAGGTCCCCACGATGCCCTCCCCACCGACGTCTGGGATCCGGGCGAGGACCTGGTCCCCTTCGGAGGAGAAGGAAGCCGCGCGTTGCAAGAGCGCATGGTGGACACCCTCACCAATATCATGGGCGCCGATGGTATCGAAACCCTCCTAGCAGTAAGCCACGGCAGCGCCAGCCGCCAATTCATCAAGGCTGCAGCCCCAGAGGGCTTCGAGCTCCCAACAAAACTCCCCAACTGCGCCATCATGATCTTCGATTTTGACGAAGAAGATTTGCAAGGAGAGAGCGACAGGCCCCAATGCAAGTTCACTCTCCAGCAAATAGTGGACCCCCAACAAAGTCATTAGCCTGGGCGAGCAGAGTTAGGCAGACATCAACGTGTCGTCTCCCGAGCTTGGCAGAGGGGCGGCGAAATATATTAAGTTTGTCGCGAGTTCCGCACGCAAAGGAAAGCACTTAATGTGCTTTCCGTCTTGCGCAGGACTGTAGAGCAGCAAACTTAATACATTTCGCCGCTCCTCTGCCAAGCCCAGGCGACTCCACGCACTTTACCTGCGTAAACAATGTGAGTGAAATATGAATCTCGATGGATACGCCCGCAGCCGTGTATACTAAACAACTGTGTGTAACCAGGGGAGTATTCTGGCTGGACAAAATGCCTGCTTAATAGGGTTGTCAGGTAGTCCGGACGCAATACAAGACTGGGGAGCACGTCGTGTAAGTAGTGGTCCTCTAGGGGCGTACGCTCGGTGGTGTACGCATTGTCCCAAGACCACGCGAGAGTTGGGATCATATCTTGATCAGCATGATTCTCGGCCGCAAGATTGGCATGACCCAGGTTTGGGACGAGGACGACAACGTCGTTCCCGTCACGGTCATCCAGGCTGGCCCCTGCGCTGTCTCGCAGGTTAAAACTCAGGCAACCGACGGCTATGACGCCGTCCAGATCGGTTTCGGCGACATCAAGGCCAAGAACGTGAACAAGCCCATGGCTGGTCACTTCGCCAAGGCTGGCGTCGAGCCTGTTCGCTTCCTTCGTGAGGTCCGCGTCGAGAACGGCGAGGAGCACAAGGTCGGCGAGGTCGTCACCGTCGCTGATTTCGCTGATGTCGAGAAGGTCGACGTCATCGGTACCTCCAAGGGTAAGGGCTTCCAGGGTCGCATCAAGCGCTGGGGTCAGCGCCGCGGTCCTATGACGCATGGTTCTCACTTCCAGCGTCACCCCGGTTCTATCGGTCAGTGCGCCTATCCTGCGCGCGTCCTCAAGGGCGTCAAGATGGCCGGTCACATGGGTAACGAGCGCGTTACCGTCAAGAACCTTTCCGTTGTCCGCATCGATGCCGAGCAGAACCTCATCTTGGTCAAGGGCGCTGTCCCGGGTGCCAAGAATGGTCTCGTCGCCATCCGTATGGCCTAAGGGCCCAGCCCATTTAGCCCAGCGTCATACCAAGGAGAACACTTAAATGGCAAAGTTTGAAGTAAAGAACAGCGAGGGCAAGAAGGTCGCCGAGGCCGAGCTCGCCGCTGAGGTGTACGGCATCGAGCCGAACATCCACGTTATGCACCACATCGTCAAGTGCCAGATGGCCTCTTGGCGTCAGGGCACCCAGTCCGCTAAGGGCCGCTCTGAGGTTTCCGGTGGCGGCAAGAAGCCTTGGCGTCAGAAGGGCACCGGCCGTGCCCGCCAGGGTTCCATCCGTGCTGCCCAGTGGCGTCACGGTGGCGTTGTCTTCGCCCCCAAGCCCCGTTCCTACGCTAAGCGTATGAACAACAAGGAGGTCAAGCTGGCTATGCGCTCCGCGCTGTCCGCCAAGCTGGCCGATGGCGAGCTCGTACTCGTCGACGACTACGGCTTCGAGAAGCCTTCCACCAAGGCTGCCGTCGCCATGCTCAAGGCTCTCAGCCTTGAGGGCAAGCGTCTGACCATCATCGTTCGCGATGAGGACGTCAACGCCTACCTGTCGTTCCGCAACATTCCCAAGACGTTCATCATCACCGCTGACGAGGCCAACACCTACGATCTCGTCAACAACAACGCTGTGCTGATGCCCGCCGACATCGCCGCTCACTTCGGGGAGGTGCTTGCATAAATGACCGCCCACGAGATCATCATCCGTCCGATCGTGTCCGAGCGTTCCTTCTCCGGCATGGAGCTGAACAAGTACACGTTCGAGGTCGCCAAGGATGCTAACAAGTATCAGATCAAGGACGCTGTCGAGGAGATCTTCGGCGTCAAGGTCGTTCGCGTGAACACCCTGACGGTCAAGCCCAAGACCAAGCGCGTGCGCTATGTCGCCGGCAAGACCCGTTCTTGGAAGAAGGCCATCGTCACGCTGGCCGAGGGCGACACCATCGAGGTCTTTGGCAACCAGGCCTAAGACTCGCTGCTGTTGAGTGAGCTCATGCCTCCCAAATAGGGGAGGCGGGAGCTCAAGGTTTTGGGCGTATAAAATGGACACGCCCGGAACCGTGTATACGTCCGGTGTCATCGCACCCGAGGCAGAACCTCGAATCCCTGTCTGCGATGGCTAACGGATTCCTATTGAAAGGGATTGTAATGGCTGTAAAGCACCTTAAGCCGACCTCCGCTGGTAGGCGTTGGCAGACGATCTCCGACTTCTCCGAGATCACCTGCACCAAGCCCGAGAAGTCTCTTCTCGAGCCCTTGCCCAAGAAGGCCGGTCGTAACAACAACGGCCGCATCACCACCCGCCACCAGGGCGGCGGCGTGAAGCGTCGTTACCGCGTGATCGACTTCAAGCGCAACAAGGACGGCGTGCCCGCCAAGGTTGCCACGATCGAGTACGATCCGAACCGTTCCGCTCGCATCGCTCTGCTGCACTACGCTGACGGTGAGAAGCGCTACATCCTGGCCCCCAAGGGTCTCGAGGTCGGTCAGACCATCATGTCCGGTTCTGACGCCGACATCAAGCCGGGCAACGCTCTGCCCCTCGCCGACATCCCCGTCGGTACGCTCATCCACGCCGTCGAGTTCCAGCCGGGCAAGGGCGCTGCTATCGCCCGTTCCGCCGGTAACTCCTGCCAGCTGATGGGTAAGGAGGGCAAGTACGCCATCGTCCGTATGCCTTCCTCTGAGATGCGCCGCATCCTCGTTACCTGCCGCGCCACCGTCGGTGAGGTCGGCAACGCCGATCACTCCAACATCGTCATCGGCAAGGCCGGCCGTAAGCGTCACATGAACGTGCGCCCGACCGTCCGCGGTACCGTCATGAACCCTGTCGACCACCCGCACGGCGGTGGCGAGGGCAAGAACCACACCTCTGGTCGTCCCTCCGTTACCCCCTGGGGTAAGCCGACGAAGGGCCTTCGTACGCGCAAGAAGAAGAAGGTCTCGAACCAGCACATCATTCGTCGCCGTAAGAAGTAATTTCGGATACCGAGTTTTAGGAGAAAGCACTTATGAGCAGAAGTCTCAAAAAGGGCCCGTTCGTGGAGACTCGCCTTCTCTCGCGTATCACCGCGATGAACGAGGCTGGCAAGAAGGACGTCGTGAAGACCTGGTCCCGCGCGTCCACCATCTTCCCCGAGATGGTTGGTCACACCATCGCCGTCCACGACGGCCGCAAGCATGTGCCCGTGTATGTTACCGAGTCCATGGTTGGTCACAAGCTCGGCGAGTTCGCGCCGACTCGTACGTTCCGTGGCCACAAGGCCAAATAGGGGGTTAACCGTAAATGGCAACTAAGTCTATTGAAACTGAGGCCACCGAGGTTCGCGCCGTCGCTAAGTACGTGCGTGTTTCCCCCAGCAAGGCCCGCCTGGTGGTCGATCTGATCCGCCGCAAGCCTGTCGCTCAGGCCTTCGACATCCTCCACTTCTGCGACCGCGCCGTCGCCGTGGATGTCGAGAAGGTTCTCCGTTCCGCCGTTGCGAACGCCGAGAACAACAACGGTCTGCGTGCCGACAACCTGGTTGTCGCCGCTGCCTATGTTGACGAGGGTCCGACGCTTAAGCGCATCCGTCCCCGCGCCAAGGGTTCCGCTTCTCGCATTCTGAAGCGTACTTCCCACATCACCGTCGTCGTTGCTCCTCGAAAGGAGGCGTAAAGCTGTATGGGTCAGAAAGTCTACCCCACCGGCTTCCGTCTTGGCATCACCGAGAACTGGCGCTCCCGCTGGTTCGCAGAGAAGGATTACGCTAAGACCCTCGGTAACGATCTCGAGATCCGCAAGTACCTCGAGAAGCGTCTTTCCCGCGCAGCTGTCTCCCGCGTCGAGATCGAGCGCGCTGGCGACAAGGTGAAGGTCATCATCCTCACCGCTCGCCCCGGCGTTGTCATCGGTAAGAAGGGTGCCGAGATCGATACCCTCCGCACCGAGCTCGAGAAGGTCGCTGGCGTCTCCAAGGGCCAGCTCTCCGTCGACGTTGTCGAGATCAAGCGCCCCGAGCTCGACGCCAACCTCGTTGCTCAGTCTATCGCCGAGCAGCTCGAGGGCCGCGTTGCCTTCCGTCGCGCTATGCGCAAGGCTGTCCAGTCCGCCCGCAAGGCCGGCGCTAAGGGCATCCGTATCCAGTGCTCCGGTCGTCTCGGCGGTGCCGAGATGGGCCGTCGTGAGTGGTACCGCGAGGGTCGCGTGCCTCTGCACACCCTCCGTGCCAAGATCGACTACGGCACGGCTGTCGCCAGCACCACCATGGGCGCTTGCGGCGTGAAGGTCTGGATCTACCTGGGCGAGAAGCTCCCGGGCCAGCCTGTTCCCAACCCTGCACTCGAGGGCTCTTCCCGTCCTCGTCGTCGTAACTCCGAGAGGAGGGGTCAGTAGTGCTTGCCCCTAAGCGTATTCTTCACCGCAAGGTGCAGCGTGGCTCCATGAAGGGCCAGGCCAAGGGTAATACCGAGCTGCATTTCGGCGAGTTTGGTATCCAGGCTCTCGAGGCCCATTGGATCACCAACCGTCAGATCGAGGCCGCTCGTATTGCCATGACTCGCTACATGAAGCGTGGCGGTCGTGTCT
Source organism: uncultured Collinsella sp. (assembly GCA_900541235.1). GTDB lineage: Bacteria > Actinomycetota > Coriobacteriia > Coriobacteriales > Coriobacteriaceae > Collinsella. Next base: position 95,064 of record UQIW01000004.1, read on the forward strand.
ACATCACGATCTTCCCCGATAAGCCCATCACCAAGAAGCCTGCCGAGACTCGCATGGGTTCTGGTAAGGGTAACCCCGAGGAGTGGGTGGCCGTCGTCAAGCCCGGCCGCATCATGTTCGAGGTCAAGGGTGTTCCCGAGGAGGTCGCTCGCGAGGCTCTGCGTCTTGCGCAGCACAAGCTCCCCATCAAGACCAAGATTGTTGCTGCCAAGAACGCTGAGCAGCGCATCGAGAAGGAGATGGCTGAGGAGGCCGCTCTCGAGGCCAAGTGGGCTGCTGAGGACGCCGCCGCCGCCAAGGAGGAGAACTAATGAAGCCCGCAGAGATTCGTGAGCTCTCGGACGCTCAGCTCGTTGAGAAGCTGAAGGAAATGCGCGCCGAGCTCTTTAACCTTCGTTTCCAGATGGCCACCAGCCAGCTGGACAACACCGCTCGCGTCAACACCGTGAAGAAGGACATCGCTCGCGTCCTCACGGAGCAGCGCGCCCGCGAGATCGCAGCGGAGAAGTCCGCTGTCGCCGAGTAGGACCTAAGGAGAGAACATGACTGATTCGCGTAACTCGCGTAAGGTCCGTACGGGTGTCGTTACCTCCGTCTCCGGTGCCAAGACCATTGTTGTCACCATCACCGAGCGCAAGCGTCACCCCAAGTACGGCAAGATGATGACCAGCTCCAAGAAGCTGCACGCTCACGACGAGGAGTGCACGGCTGGCGTGGGCGACACCGTCCGCGTTATGGAGACCCGTCCTATGTCCAAGATGAAGCGTTGGCGCCTCATCGAGGTCGTCGAGCGCGCTAAATAAGCAGTCGCTCTTACGACTTGTACGTTTCCGAAGATGTGCGTATGCCTGGCTTGCATACCACGGGCCGCATAAAGGCTGCGCACCTCTCTTCGGTTCTTAGTTCGGAGGAACATCTACCATGATTCAGATGCAAACCATGCTGAACGTCGCCGACAACTCCGGCGCTCGCAAGATTCGCTGCATCAAGGTGCTTGGCGGTTCCAAGCGTCGTTATGCAGGCATCGGCGATGTGTTCATCGGTGCTGTCCAGGAGGCTACCCCTGGCGCCAACGTCAAGAAGAAGGACGTTGTCCGTTGCGTCGTCGTTCGCACCGTTAAGGAGATCCGCCGCAAGGATGGCTCCTACATTCGCTTTGATGAGAACGCCTGCGTTGTCATCAACAACGATGGTTCGCCCGTCGGTACCCGTATCTTCGGGCCCGTCGCTCGCGAGCTTCGTGACAAGAAGTACATGAAGATCGTCTCGCTCGCTCCCGAGACCCTGTAGTTAGGGGAGATATATGTATATCAAGAAGGGCGATAAGGTCCAGGTTCTCTCTGGTAAGGATCGCGGCAAGCAGGGCGTTGTCCTGCGTGCTCTCCCCGCCGAGAACAAGGTCGTTGTCGAGGGCGTTTCGGTCGTCAAGAAGGCCGTCAAGCCCAACGCTGCCAACCAGCAGGGCGGCATCGTTTCGCAGGAGGCTCCCATCGACGCCTCCAACGTCAATCTCGTTTGCCCCGAGTGCGGTAAGGTTACCCGCGTCGGTCACGAGAAGGACGGCAAGAACAAGCTGCGCGTCTGCAAGAAGTGCGGCCACAAGTTCTAAGCTGCCCGCAACATCAAGTTGCTAGCAAAGGCCCGGATGCCACGGCACCCGGGCCTTTTTCTATCCCCACTCATTTGGGACAGACTTAAATGAGTACCCTAACTGGGTAAGCATAAATGAGCGGGTCGTGCTGTATAAATTGCTTGTGTGCGCGTTTATGCGCGTTAGATTGCGTTTAATTACGCACCTATGCGTATATATGCGCCGTTTACGGGGCAATAATGACCGTTTAGCGGTGAGATACGCAAAAACGCGCACAAACGCGCGTGTTTGTGCGAATATAGAGCTGTCAGAAATGCAAGACGTTCTATGACACAGGAGACACATAATGGCAGATTCCAAGCAGGCTCCACTCGACGCCGCGGCAGCCGCCAAAGCAGCATTTGCTTCGGTCCAGGACAAGCCGTTCCCTAACGACATCTTTACGGCTCCCGAGCTCCGTTGGGCTGTGATCGGTTGCGGCGTTATTGCCAACCAGATGGCTCAGTCCCTTGCCCTTTCCGGCCGAAAGCTCGCGGGCGTTGCCAACCGCACGTTGTCCAAGGCTCAGGCTTTTGCAGAACAGTATGGCGTTGAGAAGGTCTATGACACGGTTGAGGATCTCTACGCCGATCCTGACATCGACGCCGTCTACATCACCACCCCGCACAACACCCATATCACCTATCTGCGCGCCGCCCTGGCGGCCGGCAAGCACGTTCTCTGCGAGAAGGCCATCACGCTCAACTCCGCCGAGCTCGAAGAGGCCCGCGCCATTGCCGCCGAACACAACGTGGTTCTTATGGACGCTACCACGGTGCTCCACATGCCCTTGTATCAAGAGCTGCGCCGCCGCATGGATGCCGGCGAGTTTGGCCGCATGAACCTCGCTCAGCTCAACTTTGGTAGCTACAAGGAGTACGGCGACCTGACCAACCGTTTCTACAATCGCAACCTCGCCGGCGGTGCCATGCTCGATATTGGCGTATACGCCCTGTCCGTCATGCGCCTGTTTATGGCGAGCCAGCCCGTCGAGGTCGTGTCTCTGGGTAACACCTGCAAGACCGGCGTGGACGTTGCAGGCGGCATCGTCTGCCGTAATGCCGAACAGCAGCTGGGCGTGGTGAGCCTCACGCTCCACTCCAAGCAGCCCAAGCGTTCGGTCATTAGCTTCGACAAGTGCTATATCGAGGTCAACGAGTATCCGCGCGCCGACCATGCGACCATCGTGTGGACTGCGGACGGTCGCCGTGAGGAGGTCCACGCTGGCACCGAGGCTTATGCCCTGTGCTACGAGATGGCTGACCTCGAGCAGGCCGTCGCCGGTGACGATTCCAAGCGTGAGCTTCTGGATTATGCTTCTGATGTGATGGAGCTCATGACCAAGCTCCGCGCCGATTGGGGAGTCGTCTACCCCGAGGAGGAGTAAGCGATGCTTGCGGAAGATAGGCTCAATGCGATCGTGTCGATGGTGCAGCAGGCCGGCTCGGTTACCGTGCCGGAACTTGCCGAGGCCCTGGGCGTGACGGCCTCTACCATTCGACGCGACCTACAGACGCTCGACCGAGCGCACCGCATCGCCAAGGTGCACGGTGGCGCGACAAGTCTTGAGCGCGCGCACGTGACGCGCGACCTAACGATCAGTGAGCGCAGTGATCTCCATAACGACGACAAGGAGCGTATCTGCGCCCGCGCCGCAGCGCTCGTGGAGCCCGAGAGCTTTGTGTACATCGATTCGGGTTCGACAACGCTCAGACTCATCGAGCATCTTCCGCATCTCGAATCGGTCACCTATGTGACTGATTCCGTGCTCCATGCTCAGCATCTCGCTGTGCGCGGCATGCGCACCGTGGTGCTGGGCGGCGAGCTTAAACCCGAGACCGAGGCGCTCGTTGGCCCCGATGCTCTGGCAACCCTAGACCGCTACAACTTTAACTGCGGCTTTTGGGGTTCTAACGGCATTGCCGCTGAGCAGGGCTTTACGACGCCCGATATCGAGGAAGCGCAGGTCAAGCGTATCTCGATGCGCCATACAGCCAAACGCTTCGTAATCTCGGACGCCAGTAAGTTTGGCATGGTGGCTCCCGTAAAATTCGCGGACTTCCGCGACGCAACGGTTATCACCGCGGGCGAGGTGCCCGCCAAGTACCAGTCGATGGACAACGTCATCACGGTCTAACAGCAGGGGACGGGCAAACGCCAAAACCAACGCGAAGGGGTAGGAACCTATGTGGTGGTTTTGACGTTTGTCCAGATAAAACCTGCTAAAATAAACCTGTCCATTTTCGACAGACTTTAGGGCTCCCAGGGGCAGGGGGCTTCGATGTGGATGTGCTCGCCGGTTACGGGATGCGTAAAGGACACGCTGTGGGCGTGGAGCATCAGGCCACAGGGGCGCGGCGTTCCGTACAGGTCGTCGCCAACCAGGGGATGACGCTCGCTCGCCAGATGCACGCGGATTTGGTGCTTGCGGCCGGTGAGCAACTCGACATCGATATACGAGCGCGTGGGCAGGCCACGGCGACTCTTAAGACGCTTGAGTACCTTGACGCGCGTCTGAGAGGGCTTTCCGCTGGCGCCGACACGCATCTTGCGGCTATCGTGGCGATCGCGGGCGATGGGCATGTCGATGAGCTTCTCGTTCCAGTCGATCTTGCCCTCGGCCAGCGCCAGATAGTGCTTTTCGAAGGCGTGGTCGATCACCATCTGGTCAAAGGCGGGCTGCGTCTGTTTGTCGAGCGAAAACAGCACCACGCCGGTGGTGTTGCGGTCCAGACGGTTGAGCGGCTGCATGTCAGTCGCGGCAAAGCCGTCGCCCATGGCCAGCAGCAGGTCGCTGGCGTAGTCGGTAAGCGTGCGCTCGCCGGTGCCGTCGCCGTGGACGATCATGCCGGCGGGCTTGTCGATGGCCATGAGCCAAGCGTCGCAGTAGAGGACTTGAGGTTCTTCGTTCACGTGTAAGCCTTTCGGTTAGCTGATTCCCACAAACATGCAGCCCGAGGTCGCCCCGCGTAGGCGGGCGGCGGGCTTGCGGCCGGCTTGAGCCGCCTCGACGGCGCGACGGACGCGAGCGACGGCACGGCCAATCTCATCGGCCTCGAGCAGGGTTCCGTCAACCATGAGACGACGCACGCCGGCATTGAGCAGCTGAGGAACCTGCGGTGTGAGGTCGATGGGGTAGGCGTCGTACAAGCGAGAGCGGCCGTGGATGTCGGTGCGGACGGGCATGACCTTTCCGTCGATATTCTTGAGCGAGAGCTTGCGGGCACGCAGGCGGCAGTTGGCACAATCGTGGATGCAGCCGTTGGCAACTTGCAGAATGCAATGCTCGCTTGTCATGACGCGCGGGCGGCCAAAGACGGTGATGCCCAGAGCCGCGGGCGCGGCGGCTCCGAGCGAGACAATCTCGTCGAGTGTGATCTCGGGCGAGAGCCAAAACGCACCGGCTCCGCGCCCGGCAAGCGCCTCCATGCAGGGCGTGTTGTGCACCGGCAGGCAAGAGCGAATCTCGGCCGTGGCGCCGGCATGCGCGGCTACGGCGAGCTCGGAGATATTGCCGACGGCGACGGTGGCTCCGGCATTGATCCAGGGATCGACGCGTACGTGGTCAACGGCGCGGCAGACCTCGTCGAGTACGGGTACGATGCCCTGCTCAAATGCATCGGCGGGGGAGACACCGGCGGCCTCGAGCGCATCGGTGGTCATATAGATGCGCGTGGCGCCCTCGGCACGAGCTGCCTCGGCGGCTTCGAGCGTGTTGACGGTGGCGCAGATCTGCGGCTCATCGCGGTAGTGCTCGGGCGCGGGGCGGGAATCACTGGTTACAATCGCCGGCAGCTCGAGCGTTTTCGCGCGCTCCTCGTACGGTGCCAGAATGGCCTCTTCCAGCGCCTTACAAGCGGCGGCGCGCACCTTGTGCACGGCGGAAAAGCCCATACCGCAGCCGGCGTCGAGCGAAACGTCAAAGCTTGCGGCCTCAAAGGGAGAGGAGCCCATGCGCCCGACGTGCTCAACCAGATCGGCCGCCTCGACGGCGCGAGTCTTGGCGGCCTCGACGGTAAAGCCGGTGGCGGTGGCGGTGAGCGCGGGGTCGTCGCAGCAGGTGAGCGTAACGGCAAACGGCTCGCCCAGACGCGCCACAACGGACACGTCTACGGCGCGGCGGCGCAGCACATCGCGCTTGAGCGCGGCGCCGGCGGCGTCAATGGCGCGCTGGCTTCGAATCACGCGCACGCGGCAGCCCTCGGGCATGCTACGGGGCACGCGACACTCGATAACATCGCCGGCAGCGGCATCATCGGCGGCAATGGTGGTCAGGAACTGGTCAAACTCGTTATCGTGGCGGAGCTCCAGCAGGTCGCCCTTGCCCACGGGCTCAAACAGCTCAATGCGGGCGATGGCGGCGCGGCGACGGCGATCGTCGGGCTTGAGTCCGCGTACATCGCGGTTGGCCAGGCGGCTGCCCAGCACCGTGCCCACAATCTGGCCGCGGTTGTTGGAGCGCTCGTAGCTCATCATCTCGTCGCCCGAGGTACCGTCTTGGTAGGCGTGCGTAAAGTCGCGGTTAAAGCAGCGCTTGAGCTGTCGCTGGCGGGCGGCATCCTCATCCTTAGAGGTCGAAACATCGGCAAGCATGTCATCAATCTGATGACGGTACACGTCGACGATGGAATACACGTAATCGGGGGCCTTCATGCGGCCCTCGAGCTTGAGTGATGCGGCGCCGGCGTCATACAGACGGCGAACAAGCTGCGATGTGTTGGTGTCGCGCGGGCACAGCGCGCGCTCGCGACCGGCAGGGGAGAGCGAGCGGCCGTTCTCGTCAATTAGCTCGTAGGGTAGGCGGCAGGGCTGGGCGCACATGCCGCGGTTGGCCGAGCGACCAGCCATGGCAAAGCTCGACAGCAGGCACAGACCCGAGTAGCAAAAGCAGATGGCACCGTGGCTAAAGACCTCGAGGTCCACATCGGGTGCGGCGTCGTGGATAGCGGCGATCTCGTCGATGGAGAGCTCGCGCGAGAGGGTCACGCGGTCGGCGCCCTGCTCGCGGCACCAAAGCGTTCCGCGGTCGTCATGGATGTTCGCCTGGGTCGAGATGTGCGTCTCGATGCCGGGCATGGCGCGCTTGACCTCAAAGAACAGACCCCAGTCCTGGATAATGAAGGCATCGGCGCCCAGCGTGGAGCAGCGATGGATGAGTTGCAGCGCATCGCTCATCTCGGACTGCTTGATGACGATGTTTACCGTGACGTAGACGCGCGACCCGGCTAGATGCGCGGCGCGGCAGGCTTGCTCAAAGGCCTCGTCGGTAAAGTTGGTTGCCTTGCGGCGGGCGTTGAAGCTGCCCATGCCGCAGTAGATGGCGTCTGCCCCGGCAGCGAGCGCGGCGGCAAAGGGCTCCGGGCCTCCGGCGGGGGCCAAGAGCTCGGGTCTGCGGTTGGTGGTTCGACTGGCGGTTGCGGTCATATCCTGCCTTTCAAAATGCTCAGATAATCAAAAGTATAGTGGCGCCGTTGCGGCAGGCGATGCCCGTGCTCCAAGCGGGATAAAGTCTTCAGCAGCTTGGGCTGGCTGACCCCGTGGAGAACCGTTCAGCTGCCAACGGGCGCCGTTGGGCGATAAAATATTCTCGCAGCGTGATAATTATCTTGCATCGTGCGGAAACCTTGAGTACTATCCCAATCAAGCGCGGTGTTCAGACCGAACTGTGCCTCCCGGTGCGAACGCCGCGCTCATGCTCTCTATCTGATCGTAAGGAGAAAAACATGAGCAAGACCGTCGTGTCTTCCGATAACGCACCCGCAGCCATCGGCCCGTATTCCCCTGGTATCCAGACCGGCAACATGGTGTTTCTGTCCGGCCAGCTGGGCATCGATCCCGCGACCGGCAAGATGCCCGAGGGCGTCGAGGCCCAGGCCAAGCAGTCCCTCGCCAACGTCGAGGCCCTGCTGACCGCTGCCGGCGCCACCTTTGCCGATGTCGTCAAGACCACGGTCTACCTGGCCGACATTGCCGACTTCGCTGCCGTGAACGAGATCTACGCCTCCAAGTTCGAGGCCCCGTTCCCCGCGCGCAGCGCCTTCCAGGTTGCCGCCCTTCCGGCTGGCGGTCTGGTTGAGATCGAGGTCGTCGCCGCTCTCTAAGGCGTTGGCAACAACTAAACATGACATGCAAAAAGACCCTGCAGCGCGTGCGAGCTGCAGGGTCTTTTGTCAAGTGACGGGTCGCTTGTGGAGCCGCGCTCCATTTTGTTCGTTAGCCCTCCTTGCGAACATTTTGCAGGTAGCGGTAGACGCTGGGCTCCGAGATGCCCAGCGCGGTGGCGGCGCAGGCCACGGCACCCTTGAGCATGAACACCCCGTTGCCGTTGAGGTGGCGAATGACGTCCACGCGGTCGCTCTGACCAAGTGACGCTACGTCCAGCCCGCGCGCGCTCAGCAACTCGGCAATGCTGCGGTCGATGAGCTCCTGTGTGGACTCCGAAAGGCTTTCGACCTCGATAGGGGCGGGCTCCGTGCGCGTCGGCGCTGCGTCGAAGCACGCCATGAGCTGCTGCGCCATGGCGTTGATGGAGCGCACGGTCGAGAGGTCGGTGTTGACGCAGAGCATACCGACGATCTCGTCATTCTCGCGGATAAAGTACGTCGCTGACTGCAACGTCTTGCCGCCGGCGCCGCGGCCCTCGTAGCCCGTAATAAACGGCAGGTCGCGATACTTGGCGTCGTGCATGATCTTGAGCGCCAGATCGGTGGCGGGGCCGCCGACCTTGCGGCCGCTCACGATGCCGTTGCGAATATCGACGATGGCGTGGTCGGGATCCGAGAAATCGTGCAGCACGATTTCGCTGTTTTTGCCGAGTATCTGCTCCAGGAAATCGACCATCGGCAAAAAGCGACGTACGGTCTCGTTCACGGGCAACTCCTTTGGGTGAAATCGGAAATGTTCATAACAATTTTTTCTCATGGTAACACGCTGCCCATCATCTCGTATATCCGCAGGTACATTGCGTAATGCAGACGAACGGTAGGAATTTAGCGGTAAACGGTTGACCAAAAGAAAAGTTAGATGCTATTTTGACCAGACACTTTCCTGACCTGCGGAAATGCGTTATTTCAGCTGAAGAATAGGTTGATTTCCGATCTCAGCCGAACACATTAGGCGGACAGGCCGTTCCCGCAGCTAGCCGAACGCCCCCGAGGCCCC
>UQIW01000005.1 GCA_900541235.1 uncultured Collinsella sp.
TGTCGCAGCCCCGACCCGCGGTCACGAGCGGGGGCTCCTGTCGTTTCCGTGCCCTTGGATTGGGTCATAGTGTCTGTTACGCAGTTCACCACCAAGTTCAACGGCTCCGAGCTTTCGGTCTTCGATTGCACCAGCATGGGCACGCGCGGTCTGTTCTCCGCCTATATCGCCGCGTTCATTACCGTGTGGGTCTATAAGTTCTGCGTCTCGCGCGATCTGACCATTAAGCTGCCCAAGGAGGTTCCGGGCGCCATCGCACAGAACTTCCGCGACATCATCCCCTTCGGTGGCGCTGTCATCATTTGCGGCATCATCGATGTGGTTGTGCGCAACCTCATGGGCGTTCCGTTCTCCGAGCTGCTTATCAAACTGCTCTCCCCGCTCTTCACTGCGGCAGAGACCTACCCCGGACTCATCCTTATTCAGGCAGCCACCGCGTTCTTCTGGTTCATCGGTGTCCACGGCCCTTCGATTGTCCAGCCGGGCATCGACCCCATCCGTCTTGCCAACCAGGCCGAGAACCTGCAGGTTCTGCTGGCCGGTGGCCACCCCGCCCACTCCCTCACCTTTAACATGTCGCTCGTGGGTGAGTTCGGCGGCACCGGCGCCACGTTCATCGTTCCGCTTCTGCTGATTCTCTTTATGAAGTCCAAGCAGCTCAAAGCCGTCGGTAAGGCCTCGATTGTTCCTGTTGCCTTCGCCGTCAACGAACCGCTGCTCTTTGGCGCGCCCATGATCCTCAACCCCTACATGCTCATCCCCTTTGTTGCCGCCGGCTGCGTCAACGTAAGTGTTGCCAAGTTCTTTATCGACAACGTGGGCATGAACGGCTTCTCCTTCGTGGTGCCTTGGGCTACCCCTGCCCCCATCGGCATCTTCATCACCACGAACTTCCAGCTTATCGCCCTGGTATTTGTCGCGATCATCATCTTGCTGGACGCCATCATCTACCTGCCGTTCTTGAAGGCATACGATAAGCTGCTCTGCGACCAGGAAGCCGAGCGCGCCGCCGAGCTGGGTCTCGAGTCCGATGGTGCTGCCACCATCGCCGCCAGCACCTCTGCGCCCGCTGTCGAGCAGGCCACCGCTGCCGTCGAGCCGACCGCCGCTGCCGCTGACAGCAAGCCTGTCGCCGATCAGCCCGAGCCCGCTGCCGATGCATCCGCTAAGAAGGATGTCGACGGTCTGAAGGTCCTCGTCCTGTGCGCCGGCGCCGGCACCTCTGCCATGCTTGCCAACGCCATCAAGGAAGGTGCCGCGCAGACCGGAGAGAACATCGCTTCCTCCGCAGGCGCCTATGGCCAGCACACTGCCATCATGGATCAGTACGACGTCATCGTGCTCGCCCCGCAGGTCCGTAGCTACTACAACGACATGAAGGCCGACACCGATCGCCTGGGCATTAAGCTGCTCGCCCCGCGCGGTAAGGAATATATCGACCTTACTCGCGACCCCGCTGGCGCCATCAAGTGGCTCCGCGAGAACCTCGACTAGGTTCCTCCCTCTGTTGGTGCCCGGATCCCCAGTTCGGGCACCTCTCCCTATTCGAATCCCACAGAAAGGATGACTCATGACCAACCCCATGCAGTTCCCCGACGGCTTTGTGTTTGGCGGCGCCACCGCCGCTTACCAGGTTGAGGGCGAGACCCGCACGCACGGCAAGGGCAAAGTGCCCTGGGACGATTTCCTGGCTGCCCAGGGTCGCTTCTCCCCCGATCCCGCAAGCGATTTCTACAACAAGTACCCGGTCGATATCGACCTGTGCCAGCGCTTCGGCATCAACGGTATCCGCGTCTCCATCGCTTGGAGCCGCATCTTCCCCAACGGCACTGGCGAGATCAACCACGAGGGTGTCGCCTTCTATCATGAGCTTTTCGCCACCTGCAACAAAGCCGGCGTTATCCCCTATGTCACGCTCGATCACTTTGATACGCCCGAGGCCTTTTACCAGGACGGCGGCGAGGGCTTCCTGACGCGCACGACGATCGACGCCTTTGTCGAGTACGCCAAGTTCTGCTTTGCCGAGTTCACCGAGGTCAAGCACTGGTTCACGTTTAACGAGATTCCCGCAACCGCCGAGGGCAGCTTTATCGTCGGCAACTGGCCGCACGGCGAGAAGTATCGCCTGGACAAGGCTTTCCAGCTCATGCACAACATGATGGTGGCCCACGCCAAGGCTGTCGTCGCCTTCCATGAGGGCGGCTTTGAGGGCGAGATCGGCATTGTCCAGAACCTGGAGCCCAAGTATCCCCTCGACCCCAACAACGCCGCCGACTGCGAGGCAGCTCGCATGGCCGACGTCATCAACAACCGTTGGGTACTCGACGCCACCTTCCGCGGCCACTATGCAGCCGATACCATGGAGGCTGCGACCAAGCTGGCTCATATCGCCGGCGGTGAGCTCGACGTCCGCGACGAGGACATCGCCGTGCTGACCGCCGCGCTCCCCTACAACGATTGCCTGGGCGTCAACACCTACAAGTGCCAGTTCCTGCGTGCCGCCGAGGGCGAAAACGACATCAACCACAATGGCACCGGCGACAAGGGCTCCTCGCGCTGGTTCCTCAAGGGCGTGGGCGAGTCATGCGTGCGCGAAGGCGTTCCCACCACCGATTGGGACTGGATTATCTATCCCGAGGGCCTGTACGACCTGCTGCTCCGCATTAAGAACGATTACCCCAACTACAAGAAGATCTACATCACCGAGAACGGCATGGGCTATAAGGACGACTTTGAGGACGGCTTTATCGACGACGCCCCTCGCATCGACTATATGCGTCAGCATCTCGCATGGGTCCTCAAGGCAATCGACGGCGGCGTAAACGTCGACGGTTACTTTGTGTGGTCGCTGCAGGACCAGTTCTCCTGGACCAACGGCTACAACAAGCGCTACGGCCTGTTCTACATCGACTTTGAGACCCAGAAGCGCTATCCCAAGGCGAGCGCGTACTGGTACAAGAACGTCGCGGAGACCGGCCTGCTCATGGCCTAACTTTTGCCGCATACCCCCTGTCGGCCGCATGCGAATCCCTCCACGGGTTCGCATGCGGCCTATTTTTTTGCTCGGCCCGTGCAGGCCGTTTGTCTCGATTTGTAACATCTAGCAGGGATTTTCAATCCTAACTGTTATAGATTTAGACGAACGGGCGACCAGGGCTGAAAGATCTCAATCTGTAACACGTAGCCCACTTTCGACCGTCTAACTGTTACAGATCGAGACAAACGAACGGTCCGAACTTGAAGATCTCAATCTGTAACACGTAGCCGAGTTTTTCGATCCCAACTGTTACAGATTGAGACGATTCGACGGTACCGGTCGCTTGGACACGCCGTGGTACAATTATGCCACGACGCAAAGGAGGTACCCATGTCCGCTTGTGTGCCCGTCCGAGACATGAAGGACACTGCCACATTCACCGCACTTGTTGAGTCTGAGCGCGACGTCACCGTAACTAAGAACGGCTACGAGGCCATGCACTGCATCAGCAGCGACCAGTATCGCCTCATGCAAGAAGAAATCGCCAAGGCAAAACTGCTGTCTCGTATGATGTTGGCAGAAGACGAAATATCGCAAGGCGACTACAGCGACTACGACTCCTTCGCGACCGCGATACGAGACAAATATGACCTATAACGTCGTTATACTCAAAAGCGCGCGATATGAGTACGAGAGTATCGTCGGGTACCTTGCTCAAATCCTCAAGAATCCGCGTGCAGCAGGCAATTTTGTCGCTGAGTTTGAATATCAGCTTGATCTGCTTCGCGAGCAGCCGCTCCTACGTCCCCTCTCGCATATGCAAGAGCTGGCGGCACGTAATTACCGATCGTTTCCCGTCAACAACTACGTGTGCCTTTATAAGTTTGAGCACGAAACAATCTATATCGCCCACATCTTTCATCAGTCACAGGACTACGCCCGCCTGGTCTAGCCCACAAGCTGAATACTTGGCCCGAGCGCATTTGCGTGTCATATCGCGTCACGTTGACGCGTAAAATGACGCGCAAATTTTTACGCGTCATCAAATTTGACGCACAAATGGTGTTTTTACATTTACGTGTCATTTTGCGCGTCATATTGAAGCGATAACCCCTGCGCTGGCAGAGGGCAAAAGTCCTCCTGCTGCGCTAGCTAGCAGATGACCTGCGTGTGCTCCTCGATGGCGACACGATCCTCGGCGGCGATACCCGGCTCGCACACCACGGCGTCCAAATTGTCCAGGCGGCAGAAGGTGTAGAAGTCGCGCTTGTCGATCTTGCTGGAGTCGGCGATCAGATAGCGCGTATCGGCCTTGCTAAAGGCGAGCTGCTGGATGCGGCCCTCGTCCATGTTGGACGTGGACACGTCGCCGTCCAGAATGCCGTTGGCGCCGACAAACGCCGTGTCAATCCCTAGTGCGCGCAGGGTATCCTCGGCCATGGGGCCCACAAAGGCGGCGGTGCGGCGACGATACATGCCGCCCACCAGGCACAGCTCGCAATCCTCGCTCGCCTCGAGCAGGCTAAAGGCCGAAAGCGAATTGGTCACATAGATAGAAGGCAGTTTGTCGGTGACTCGGAGAGCGCCAATGCGATCTCACGACGGTTGCGCTCATTGTCTCAATTAGATACCCAACGAAATACGGCCCCGCAGCTCAATAAGCTGCGGGGCCGTACTATACACCGACGAATCAACGACGAAGTGCATCCACTATTTGGCCAGCTCCTGAACGATCCAGTCAATTGCACCTTCGGGATCGTTGGTAAGGTCGATATACTCCTTGCCCCTTGTGGTGAGCAGTTTAATTCCAAGGCGATCGGTATCGGCCTTCATAGCGTCATAGTACATGCGTGCCTGGGGCGCCAGAACAATCACGTTGTACTGATCCATCGTATCATAGTGGCTTCCGTACGCACCGGACTGAGAAACCAGATCAATACCCTTAGCAGCGGCGCCTTCGCGAAGAGCATTTGCCAAGAGAGTCGAAGTGCCGGCACCCTGGCAAAGCACAAGCACGCGGATCTGCTCTGCCTTGTCCTTTACCGCCTCGAGAGCTTTTGCGACATTTTCCTGTGCGGCAATAGCATCTGCATCCGAGGTTTCTGCAGCCTCCTTTGCAGACTCTTCCAAACAAAGCTGATGGTCGTATGCCTTACAGAACGGATAGTAAATTACAAAGTCAACGACCAGCAGCACTGCAATCAATACGAGAGAACGTACATCAAGGCCTGTGGTGAGGAATGCACCGATTGGGCCGGGAAGCGCCCACGGCATGGTATACATGGGGGCGTTCATTCCAATGACGTCAATGAAAAACTTACCGATTAAAGCGTTGACCATAGGAGCCGCTAGGAAGGGCACGAACATATAGGGATTGAGAACAATCGGCATACCGAAGAGAACGGGCTCGTTAACTCCAAAAATCACCGGGATAATCGATGCCTTGCCCATGGCTTTAAGCTGCTTGGAACGCATAAACATGATCAGGATAATCGGAACGATGAACGTGCAGCCAGAACCGCCCAGACCGCCGATGAAGTTTGTAAAGTCCAGCGCGAGAGCAATTGACGGGTGTCCACCTGCCTGGAAAACCGCAAGATTGGTAACGGTATTGTCGTAGAGCGCAGCATTGATCGGAGTCATGACAACCGAGGCACCGTGAATGCCCATAAATTGGAAAAGTGCGACCGCGCCCTCGATAAGCGCCATGCCAGGATAGGTGTCGACCGCGGAGAACAGCGGCGAGATAAGAGCGGATACCAAATTGGCGAACGGCACAGCAAGCAGCTTACGGCTCGCGAGATCGATAAAAGCGCACGCAAGGATCGAAAACCCAAACGCAAAGATATCGCGAAAACTCTGCGCAATAGAGCCAGGGACCTCTTTGGGGAGCTTGATCGTCACATTATGGCTAATGCACACCTTATAGATGTTAACGGTCAAGAATGCGGATACGAACGCGGCGATAAAACCCTTGGTTCCCATATAGCCGGTTTCAAAAACAGATGTATCTGCTCCGCCAATCGAAACAACATCGTTCGTCACCGATAGCAAGAACATGCCGCACATGGCACAAACCATGCACGAGGTGGGGTTGAGAGATTTGCCCGAAGGCATGCGGCGGTTCATCGACTTGGCAAGTGAGCTCGCCGTGGTGCCGGCCACCATAATGCCAAGAAGTCCCATGGTATATGCATAGATTTTATTAAAGAAATCCAGCACCTCAGACGGAAGCGCGATGCCTACATAGGCAGGGAGCGTCGAAAGAAGAAGGAACAGGCTCGAGAACAGCACAATTGGCATATTCGAGAGAAAGCCATCCTTAATCGCCACCAGATAAATGTTCCTTGAGATTTTGTCGAAGAGGGCCTGGTGTTTTTCAAGGAATTTGACGATAGCGTCCATAAGACATCCTTTCATGTTTCCCGGACACACAACGATTTATCCGGACTCAACCGTCGTCGTCCCAGTTTGTATCCACGTAGGTAAATGAATACGTTCTCGTGCGAAATGTAATATCATTTGCGCGATTTGTCATAACCAATTCTTTTTCCGCTTTGTCGATATGTCAAGAATTCAAATACTTATTCGGTGAACGGCAGTTGCGTAATTTTAGATTTGTCCAGCTAAAGGCTATTTTTTCCGAGCAGTACAATAAGTTTGCAACCGTTCACCGATTGGATATAACATATTTAATATATTGTTGTAACAATATTAGTGACGATGTCACAAGCCTGTCGTTCTAGTCAAAGGAAGTAACAATGCCCAAACGATTACTGAACATGTCCGCATCCGATTTTGCCGCCACGTCACCCATGGATTTAAAGCAGGCAATTCTGGCCTCCGAGGGACGTACCATCATGGCGGAAAACGTACCCTCTTCCCAATTTCTCAGCGGCGTTACTAATGCAGAAATCGAACGTGCCGCAGGTGCCGACCTGCTTCTGTTTAACGCGTTCGATGTGTTCGATCCAGTTATTGCCGGTATTCCAGATGATCTCAATGAAAACCCGGTCACTTGGGTGAAGCGAGCATGCGGAAGGCCCATTGGCGTCAATCTGGAGCCTGTTGATAACGAGGCAGAGATGTCTGAATCCCGTACGGAAATCCCCATGGGTCGTCGCGTCTCTCCCAAGACCTTAGAAAAGGCTAACGAACTCGGATTTGATTTTATCTGCCTGACGGGCAACCCTGGAACTGGCGTCTCCAACGATGCGATCGCCCATTCAATCAAACTCTCCAAAGAGCATTTCAATGGCCTGATCATAGCCGGAAAAATGCATGGAGCAGGCGTTGCGGAACCTGTCATGACGCTCGAAATAGCGCGCGAGTTTGTTGACCTCGGTGTCGATATCCTTCTCGTGCCAGCCCCCTACACCGTCCCCTGCTTCCAAGAAGCAGACCTGCGCGCCATCGTAGACTTTGTACGATCCTACAACGTAGGCAAGTCAATTGAAGAGAAAGTTCTCGTCATGGCGGCGAACGGGACGAGTCAAGACTCCTGCGACAGCGAGACCATTAAGAAAATAGGCCTTGCAGCAAAAGCAGCCGGCGCTGACCTCCAACATATCGGGGACTCCATGAACGGTATTTGCCTGCCCCAGAATATCTTCACGCTCGGACAAGCCCTTCGTGGCTACAGGCATCAGATCATCATGCTGAGCCGCTCTGTGATACGTTAAGGTTACCTTGCCCACGTTACATCCCGACTGCGGCAACCATCAGGTACCACCAACATGCAAACTGAGGCTCTAATGCTCGATACACACGAAAAACGGCCACTCTATTTACAGCTCACCGACGCGCTGCTCAAGCAGATCGTCGATGTATATCAAGCAGACGATAAACTTCCAACAGAAATGGAACTCTGCGACGAATACGCCGTAAGCAGAACAACCGTCCGACTTGCCATGAGTGAGCTGGAGCGTCGTGGAAGTATCTATCGAATCCAAGGTAAGGGATCGTTTGTTGCACCGAAACGCGTTAGCGAGCTCAATTCACTTTTAGACTTTGACTTTGCAAGCCATTGCGATGGCGTTGATCCGGATGCCATCACCAAACATTTCGGCGGCCTCACATCAGGTCGTCCAATTTCCGTAATGATGCTCCAACAATTTGGATGTCAAAGTCGCGATGAGATTCAGCGTCTTGAATTGACCTACGAACTTGAAGGCAGCTTCATAGGCGCTGATACGTTCTTCATTTCAAAGTCGCGCGTTCCGAATAACCAGTTAGATTTTCAGGCATTTAGCAGAATCATGGACGACTTGTCCAAGTCTATCCAATCTGTTAGGGAAAACTATAGAGCACGTCAGCTTAGCGATTCCGAAGCCAGTAATTATGGTGTTGCAAAACTTCCGGTCATCGAACTGACTCATTATGCTTACGACTCCGGAGGCAAACTAATCTCAATTGTCTGCCGCACCGTCTTAACTGGGCGAATCCCTTATCAAAACTTTATTTTCAAGTCCTAATGTTCTTTTTCTTTTGTCTCGATCTGTAACACGTAGCCGAGTTTTTAAGTCCTAACCGTTACAGATCGAGACAAACAAGGTAGACCCCACCGAATTGTCTCAATCTGTAACACTAAGACCGGTTTTGGACGTCTAGATGTTACAGATTGAGATGAATGCGCAGGCCAATCCTCTCAATCTCAATCTGTAACAACTAGCTGAATTTAACGGTCCTAGCTGTTACAGATCGAGACAAACGGAATAGGTCGAGCCAAAAATCTCGATCTGTAACGTCTGGCTCGCTTTTGGCCGCCTAGATGTTACAGGTTGAGACAATTCGATAGTGGAGTCCTCATTTGCGCGTCATATCGCGTAGCGCCGACGCGCTGATTCCCCACAATGACAGGAGGCAAAAGTCCTCCCGCATCGCCTGTTGGCAATCCCGTAGCGATAGCTAGCAGATGACCTGCGTGTGTTCCTCGATGGCGGCACGATCCTCGGTGGCGATACTCGGCTCGCACACCACGGCGTCCAAGCTGTCCAGGCGGCAGAAGGTGTAGAAGTCGCGCTTGCCAATTTTGCTGGAGTCGGCGATCAGATAGCGAGAGTCGGCCTTGCTAAAGGCGAGCTGCTGGATGCGGCCCTCGTCCATGTTGGACGTAGATACGTCACCGTCCAAGATGCCGTTGGCGCCGATAAACGCAGCGTCGATACCCAGCGCACGCAGGGTATCCTCGGCCGTTGGTCCCACAAAAGCGGCGGTGCGGCGACGGTACATACCGCCCACGAGGCACAGGTCGCAGTCCTCGCGCGCCTCGAGCAGGTTAAACACCGAAAGCGAATTGGTCACGATGCGCAGGCGAAACGCCGGCAGCATCGAGGCCATCTGCTCCACCGTAGTGCCCGTGCCCAAAAAGATGGTCGAGTCTTCCTCGATAAGCTCCACAGCACGGCGCGCGATCTGCAACTTTTCCTCGGCATGCTTAGTGCGCTTTTCGCTGTGCGAGTACTCGTGGCGCAACATAGCGTGGGGACGTCCCTGTGCACTGCGAGCTCCGCCGTGCACGCGCTCAATCTCGCCCAGACTCGCAAGTTCCTCAAGGTCGCGACGAATCGTCATGTCCGAAACGCCCAGTGCGTCCGAAATCTCCTTGACCGAGACCGTGCCTTGCTCTTCGAGCAGCCGCCGAACCTTATCCTGTCGCTCTGCCTTAATCACGATGAATCCTCGCCGTTCTTTGCGCGCATATCATTCAAACAGTAACGAACAAATTGTATCAGACTCGTGCGCGTCAAAAATGAATGCCCGCACAGCTCCAATCATCACTTTTTTGAGAAAAATACCCCCTGCTTTAGTGGGGTGTAGTGATAATCTCGCCTGTTCACGCTAAAGTTTGTCTGAAATACCTCGATGTTAGGAACCAAATGATCACTTCCGAGCTTTTCGGCACCGCGCCGTGCGGCACCCCCGTTCATCGTTACACCCTCAACGGGCCCGAGATCTGCGTTCGCATTATGGACTATGGCGCCACCGTGCTGGGTATCGATGTGCCCGACATTCCCGGCAACGTGCGCGATGTGGTGTTGGGCTTCGATAAGCTCGAGGATTACTTTGACAACCCCGCCTGCTTTGGCGCGACCATCGGCCCCGTGGCAAACCGCACCGCGGGCGCCACAATCACTATCGACGGCACGGACTGGCATATGTCCGCTAACGAGGGCACCAACAACCTGCACAGCGATCTTGAGCACGGCCTGCACAAGCGCGTATGGGATGCTGAACTCGACGAGGTCCATAACGCCGTGCGCATGATCACCTCGCTTGAAGATGGCGAGCTTGGCCTTCCCGGCAACCGAACCTTTACGGCCGTGTTTACCGTTACGCGCGCTGGCGTCTTCCGCATCGAGTATGGCTGCGAGAGCGACCGCGCCACCTACGTGTCCATGACCAACCACACGTACTTTAACCTCGCCGGTCATAACGCCGGCATGGACTGCGAGCACTTCTTTGTTGCTAACGCTGCCCACTACCTGCCCATTAACGAGCAGAATATCCCCACCGGCGAAATCGCTCCGGTCGAGGGCACGCCGTTTGACTTCCGCGAGCTGCGCCCCGTCGCTCCCGGCATGGAAGCCGACGACCCGCAGATTAAGCAGGCCCGCGGCTACGATCACTGCCTGTGCATCGATGGCTATCAGTACGGCCGCAATCTGCGCCGCGCCCTGCATGTCGAGGAGATGTGGACCGGCCGCGAGCTGGACTACTACACCACCGCCCCGGGCGTGCAGCTCTACACCGGCAACTGGCTGGGCGACGAGCACGCCAAGGACGACGCCAACTATGGTTGGGGTGCCGGCTTTGCCCTCGAGGCAGAGATGTACCCCGACACGCCGCACCAGCCGCTGTTCCCGCAGGGCATTGTGGGTCCGGGTCACCCCTACAGCAATGTGATCGAATACCACTTTATGAGGCACTAGGCCCACAACGCGACATCTCGCACAGCAGCGCCCGCCGGCACCACCGCCGACGGGCGCTTTTTCATCTTTTGGGCGCATTTTCGCTGTGACTATATGAGTGGCATATCAAAACTATGCCCATTTACTACGTTTAGCCCGGGATGCTCGAGCATGCACCGGTTTTTGTTAAATTCGCGAGCCGTCTACCTGCAGTTTTGTTTTTCTCAAATTCGACATGCTCGGCGATAGCCGATCAAACGTAGTAAATGGGCATAGTTTTTAACAGGCGGCATCGCACGCGTCCCTCGCAAGGGCAAAATGATCCGTTTTCCTCCGTCCCCAAGGGATCAGTTGAACAGATTGCCGATGGGATCGGGGGCGGAACTGGGGAGATGGCGGATTTCTAGCTCTATACCGAGCTTTTGCAACTCTTTGAAGGCAGCGATGTCTGTATCGCCTACGGCAACGGCAGGCGTTGCAGAGCGCTTGCCCTCCCCCGTCCGCATATGGCCGATACTAATCTTGGTTATTGGCACACCGCCCTTAACCAGCGCGAGCGCATCGGAGGGTGAGGCCACCATGATCAGAATCAATTGGCGAGGCGTTGCGGCATGAATGATGTCGATGGTCTTTTGCACCGAGAAGAACCGCGTCCAGACGCCATCGGGCGTGGCCACCCTCATAGGGGCCCATTGGCGCGAATCTGCCGCAATCTCATCGTTGACGATTAGGACGAGGTTGGAACCCACGGCTTCGTTCCACAGCTTAACGTCTTGCCCGTAAATGAAACGGTCATCGATACGCGTGAGAAGGATCTTGGGTTGAGTCATCGCTGCCCCATTCTGTTTGAGACCCATACGAGCGGGACGTCAGCCACCAACTCGACAGCAGGTCAAGCACCAAATGGGTACCGCGGACATCACGCCTCTAATATTAGTGCATTTAAAGTGAGAAAAGCCGTCAGAACACTTGCGCGGATTTGCGATGTCCCGTATCATAGACAGCCGTTGACGCCTCAGTTGCGTCATCACATGGCCGCCAGCGTAGCTCAGTTGGTAGAGCACCGCTCTCGTAAAGCGGGGGTCACCGGTTCGAGCCCGGTCGCTGGCTCCATTGCACAAGATAGCCGCCTTCGGGCGGCTTTTTTGTTGCCGATTTCGGGCGCGCATCCGCCAATCCAAGCACAACGCCGCCGGAAACTCCCCTACTCAACAAAAGCCCCGCCAACCGCAATCCCCAAAGGAACCGCGTTCAGCGGGGCCCAAGCGAGCTCCCCCAAGGGATAACGCTCGCAACACGAACAGCTCAGCCGAGCAGCGCGCTACTCCTCCCAGTAAGCATCTGCAAGCAGCTTAAAGCAAATCTTCTTGACCGGCTGCGCGCCATCGCCCGGGAACTCGAGCGTGGGCATGTGAGGCTCGCCGGCAACAAACAGCGCAAACTTGTCGTCAGCAAGATCGCCGGCGATCGAGGCGTCGGAATCGACCAGATCGTAGTCGTCCTTCTCGTCAAACTCCTGAACCAGCGTCAGGCTGCCCGTGGCAACCTTAAAGGCCTCGCGACCCTCGACGTCGATCTGCAGGTCGTGATAGCGCTGATGCGTCTCATAGTGAGCCTCGGCTTCGGGACGCGTCGTGGGAGCCATGACGTTCGCAAAGACCTTGTCGCCCAGAATCGGATGGCTGCCGACCTCGAGCTGCGCCGGATCATTCTCCTCGAGCCAATCGATCAGCACGTCGAGGCCCTTGAGCATTCCGCGGTACTCCTCGATATCGCCCAATGCACCGTAAATCATCTAAATCCCCTCTCAGATCATTTCTTTGGCGGCTACTCGGCAAACGCATTACCGACGCTGTTGCCACCCACATGCGTCTCGACCAGGGTAAGGTCGGGATTGAACACGACAGCGTCGGCGTCGCGCCCCGGCATAATGCTACTGCACTTGTCGTCGACATGAGCTGGCAACCGATGCCGGGGCCGCAGCACAAGCTCCTACAGCTCGGTCACGACAACGCCGTTGTAAACCTCGTCCCAACGATCCATAACCAAGTGGCCAGTCATGGGATCCATGGCATTGAGCTTGCCGCAGGTGTTGGCGGTACGCAGCACCGTCTCGTCGTCGGCGCCGGCAGCAATCGCATGTGCGAAGCCGGCAATGGTCGAATCGCCAGAGCCCGTAGCGTTAACGGCGGGGATATCGGGGGTCTTGGCGCGGAACGCACGGCCGTTATGGAAACCAACGGAGCCGGCAGCGCCCATGGATACGACGACCCAGGGGATATCGGAGAAGCGGGCGTCAGAGGCGAGCGCGGAACGGAGCTCGTCCACATCGTCGGTGGTAAAGCTCGTGCCCAGAAGACCGTTGATCTCGGTCAGGTTAGGCTTAACCAGCTCAGGCTTGACCTTGGACTTGAGCGCAGCCTCGAGCGAAGCACCCGAGGTATCGAGCAGCACCTTGGCGCCGGCGTTCTCGGCAATGCCCGTGATCTTGGCATAGTAGTCTGCCTCGACGCCGCGGGGCAGCGAACCCGAGATGGTAACGACGTCGGCCTTACCCGCAAGCTCGGTAAACTTGGCGGTAAAGGCATCGAGCTCCTCGGGGGCAATCGTCGGGCCGCTCTCGAGCAGCTCGGTCTGGTTGCCGGCGTGGAGGATGTTGAGACAAATGCGAGTCTCGCCCTTGATGGGCACAAAATCATTCTTAATGCCGTTAGCATCCATGAGCTCGGCCATATAGGCGCCCATATGACCACCAAGCAAGCCGGTTGCCACGACATCGTCGCCCAGCTGGCCCAGGACGCGGGCCACGTTGAGGCCCTTACCGCCGGCGGTCTTTTCGGGCGTCACGCGGTTGACGTCGTCGATAATGAGCTCATCGAGCTGATAGCGCGTATCGACGGACGGGTTCATCGTAACGGTGAGGATCATTTCTAGCTCCTTATCTCGCAGGCTCCTTATGCCTTGCAAAACGAATTGGCTACATGCGACTACAGAATCTCGATTGTGAACGAGCGCACGATGGTTTCTTTGGGCTTGGCGATAAGGCAGCCGCGCTTGTGCTCAAGCACGTCGTCCTCATCGGAGCAGGTCGAAAGACCGCCCCAGGGCTCAACTGCCACAAAATCACCCTCGGGCTTGCTCCACACAATGAGGTACGGGAAGCCCTCAAAGCTCAGGCGAACACCCTTGTCCTCGCCCTTTTTGGAAAGCGTGACCTGACGGCTCTCGAGCACGTCAAAGATGGTCTCCGCAAAATCGAAGAGCTCATGTGACAGAGGCAGCGTCTTTCCCACCATGGGGTTCTTGGAGCGGTTGGTCACGTCAATCAAGCCAGTCGAGGGGACGGCAGTGCAAAGCTCAGCAGCCTCGTCTTTCTCAAAACGCAACTCGTAGTCCGTATAGGCCTCGCCCTCATCGAGCGGGCACCTAAAGCCGGGGTGTCCACCGATAAAGAAAGGCATGTCCTCGGTGCCCTCGTTGGTAACCTCATAGGAGACGCGCACGGCGGCGTCCTCGAGCGTATAGCGGGCGACAAGCTTAAACGGATACGGATAATCGCTCAGCAGCGCGGCGTTATCCTCCGAAGCCAGGCACATCGCCAGCTCGTTCTCGCTCTGGCTCAGCAGCTTCCACTCCTGTTTGCGCGCAAACCCATGGCGGGCGAGCTTCACATGATGTCCGGCAAACGTCATGGCGCTGTTATCGCGCAAACCTCCGCAAATCGGGAAGCAAATCGGTGCCTGGCCGGACCACACGGCGGGATCGCCCTGCCACAAGTACTCGCGACCTCCAGCCTCAATCGAGGTAAACGAACCACCGGCCGTGGAGACCTTGATAGAAATCGAATCGTTGGAGAGAGCGTATTCCATTGTCCATCCTTTCGAACAACTGCTTTTTGCTCGCAAGAACCCGTCTCGGCCCTGACCAAAGGACAAACCCGCACGTTCATCGATGCGTCCGGTTTCCCAGCCATGCAACGGGGTACCATACAGACATTGATGCAATTACAGCTGAAAGGCCTTCTTATGCGAACCATCATCCTTTATGCCTCACACCACCACGGCAATACGAAAAAGCTCGTGGACGCCATCGTCGAGGCGCACCCCGAGATCGATACCCTCGACGTGAAGTCACTCGGTAAAAACGAGTACCCCGACCTGCACGAATACCATCTGATCGGTGTCGCCACGGGCATCTATTACTCCGAGATCGACAAGGACATGGCACGCGTGCTCACGAACGTGCTGCAGCCGCAGGACAAGGTGTTTGGCCTTATGACCTACGGTGGCAAAAACAAGTGGTACGGCAAGGATATCGATGGCATCTGCCGCATGAGGCAGGCCATCTTTATGGGCGTCTACGGCTGTCCCGGCTTTGATACGTGGGGGCCGTTCAAACTCACCGGCGGCGTCCAGAAGGGACACCCGACCGCTGAGGAAATTAAGGGCGCCGTCGACTTCTTCGACAAGATCGAAGACGAGTATGGCGACATCATCGTCGAAGAGTACGCCAAGCGCGAGAAGCGTCTAGCATACGAAAAGGAGCATCCCGCGGGGGGTCTTGTGGCCGGCGTCAAGCGCACGGCAAAGAAGATCGTTAACAAGCTGTAACTGTTAAGGTGCTTTTGAGCGTTTAACCCATACGGCGGGTCCGAGCAGATTCGGGCCCGCCGTCTTTTTCTATCGTTAATCGGTAAAGGCGTTGCCGACGCTCTGGCCGCCAACATACGTCTCGACGAGGGTGAGCTCATGGTCGAACACGACAAAGTCGGCGTCGCGACCCGGCATGATGCTGCCGCACTTATCCTCGATGTGCGCAGAGCGAGCCGGCACCTCGGTTGCCATGCGAATGGCGATATCAGCGCTGGCGATGCCCCAATCGACAATGTTCTTGACGCCCTGGGCAAGCGTGAGCACCGAGCCGGCAATGCTTTTGCCGTCGGCGAGCCAGCACAGGTTGTCCTTCATGATGACGTCCATGCCACCACTGGTGTAGCTGCCCTCGGGCATGCCGCCGCAGCCCAGGCAGTCGGTGATGAGCACCGTGTGCTGCCAGCCCTTTGCCTGCAGCAGTGCCTTGATGGCGGCAGGGTTTACGTGCTTGCCGTCACAGATGATCTCGGCGTAGGTCTCGGGCGTGGACATGGCAGCACCCACGACACCGGGCTCACGGTGATGCAGACCGCGCTGGCCGTTATAGGTATGCGTAAAGCAGCTGGCACCGGCATTGATAGCGGCGATGCACTCATCGTAGGTGGCGTCGGAGTGACCGATGCTGGTCACCACGCCCTTGGCGTTCAGAGCAGCCGCATAAGCAGCGGCACCGTCGCGCTCGGCGGCCATGGCGCTCTTAACGATGCGACCGCCCGCAGCCTCCTGCCACTGGTCGAAAACCTCCTCGGAGGGGTCAATCAGGTAAGCGGGGTTCTGCGCGCCCACGTGCTTCATGGTAAAGAAGGGGCCCTCCAGGTAGATGCCCTGAATGCGGGCACCGCAGAAGTCGGGGCCGCGGCCCTCGTCCGCCTTGGCGATAGCAGCGCAGGCGTCCTTGATCTGTTCGACGCCATCGGTGAACGTCGTGGGCAGCCAGCTGGTGGTACCGCGACGGGCGAGCTCGGTTGAGCTGATATCGATGCCCTCGGGATCGTTATCGGTAGTTGAGTGGTTGTAGAAGCCATGGATGTGAGTATCGACCATACCCGGTGCGATCCACGATCCCGTGTAGTCCTTAATCTCGCAAGAGGGCTCGTCGGCCTGCCAGGCGCCAAAAACGCCATCCTCGACCATAAGATAGCCGCCCAGTTGCGGGCCTGCCGGCAAGAAGAACTTGTCAGCCTTAATTGCGTACGTGCTCATATGCACTCCTCGCTTCTAAAGCAGTTGACTGTGGTAATGCTTATACCCAGCTCACGTAAAACAAAAAGCGCCCGCCCGCCGTTATGAGCGGACGGGCGCCCTTACAGGGGGACGCGATTAAGCGGTGAAGGGGTGAATCGTCACGCCCTTAACCACGCGGTTGACCGTGCCGGTGGGGCTCGGCGTATCGGGCGTGTTGCCCACGCGGACGGAGTTGAGCAGGCTGATAGCCTGGGCAAACATCACGAACGGCAGAGCAAGGTAACCCTCGGGAAGTGCCTCGTAGCCCTTAAAGGTGAAGGACTCACCCTCATAGACGGTGGCACCTTCCTGCTGAACGGCGATGGTGTGCTGAGCGATCTCGTCGCCACCGATCTCGTTGAGGATGTCGATGTCGTACTGACGGGTGTAGGCGTCGTTGTTGACGAACACGAAGACGAGCGTCTTATCGTCGACGAAGGACTTAGGTCCGTGACGATAGCCCATGGAGGTGTCGTAGGAAGTAGCGACCAGACCGTGAGCGAGCTCGAGGATCTTGAGCTGGCTCTCCTGAGCAAGGCCACCGAAGGAGCCAGAACCCAAGTAGGTCACGCGGTTGAAATCGCCAGCCAGGTAATCGGCGATCTCGGGCTCACGGGAGATGACCTCCTCGCCCATCTTGGCAATCGTCTCGACCCACTCGGCCTTCTGCTCGTCAGAGGCAGTGTCGAAAATAAGGGTGGAGAGCAGGGTCATGCAGGAATAAGAACCGGTCATGGCGAAGCCCTTGTCGTTGGCGCGCGGAATGAGCAGCGTCAGCGCATTGGGATCATCGGCAGACTCGACGGCAAGCTTGCCCTCGGGAGCGCAGGTGATGTTGAGGAACTTGACGTTGTGGACGAGCTCCTTGGCAACGGCAACGGCGGCAAGGCTCTCGGGGCTGTTGCCAGAGCGGGCAAAGGAAACCACGAGCGTGGGATCCTCGGCGCGCAGGAAGTCGCGCGGGGCGCTCACGATGTCGGTCGTGGCGATGGGCTTAAAGTCGTAGAGATCAGTGTTGCCAGCGTGACGCAGGTACGGGGCGCAGGTATCGCCAACGTAGTCGGACGTACCGGCACCGGTGAAGACAACGGACAGACGACCCTCGCCCATAGCGCGAGCCTCGGCCAGGAAGGCCTCGATGGCCTCCTTGTTCTCGCGATAGATGTTGAGCGTATCACGCCAAAGCTCGGGCTGCTGAGCAATCTCGGCCGTGGTGATCTGGGCGCCGAGCTCGGTGAGCTCCTCGACACTCTTCTCGAACATTTCTAATACCTCTCTCTAGAAGTAATCCTCTGACGTGCAATTATACACTTCGGTTGGTTATCTGGTAGTAACCAGTTAAATGCAAAGAATCACCATATGGAAACGATGCGAGCACTAGTTACTGCGCTGGTGGTAAACCTTGTATTTAAACTGATCGGCACGAGCAACCGAGAGTGTGTACTCCACTACCTCGTTTGACTCGTTATACGTAGTCCTGACCAAATCGAGCACAGGCGAGCCCTCGACAATTCCCAAAAGGTGGGCATCGGTGGGACGGGCTATGCTCGCATAGAACTCCTCTTCGGCCACGCGAATCTTTTGCTGAAAGTCCTGCTCAATCACATCGTAAAGCGGCTTACGCTCCAGCAGCAGTCGCTTTAGGGACAGAAATTGACGAACCGGTAGATAGCTGCGTTCGACCATCATGGGCATGTTGTCGGCAGAGCGAAGGCGCTTGAGCTTAAAAATGCGATCACCGATGCGCAATCCCATATGCTCGGCCAGATTCTTATCGGCCTCCATCTCGCAAAACTCGAGAATCGTGGTCTCGGGTTCTCGACCCATCGCGCGCATCTGCTCGGTAAAGCTGTAGGACTGCATAAGATTGGTTGCTTTTGCCGAACGGTCGGTCACAAAGGTACCGCGACCGTGCTGCCGAACCACCAGTCCTAAACGCTCCAGTTCCTGCAGAGCCAGGCGTACCGTAGTGCGCGAGAGACCATAGCGCTCCGAAAGTTCGCGCTCGGAAGGAATCATGTCACCGGCGCGATATTCATGGTCAATCTTTTCGGTCAGAATATCGACCAGCTGATCGTACAGCGGTTGCTTACGCGCTCCGATCGCCATCCTATCCTCCCTTTTGCTCGAATTCGGCTAACTACCTAGGGTGTTATGCATTATCTGTCTGCCACACCCGAATCATTAAGAAAACAAAAGCCGCGCGCTCTTTCGAGCACGCGGCTTTTAACATACACATGGCTTAAGGGGTCGGAGTGTGAGCCGCGTAGGGACACACCCCTCAAGCTAGAGCCTTACCAGATGCTCGGCCAGAGACCAAGCGGGCCAGCGCCCAGGATGCCAAGGACGAAGAGCAGGAGAATGCCCTTGGTCGGAGTCCAGCTGTGCTTAGCGAACATGTAGTAAAGCAGCAGCGTAAGCATAAGCGGGACGAGCTTCGGGACGATGGTGTTGAGGGTGTCGGCAACAGAGAAGTTGACCGGATCCTCGGTAACGGTGCCGTAGGTCACGGACTCCATGCCGTTACCCAGATCGGTGACGCCGCACTCGACAGCGTTGCCGTCGGCATCGGAAGCGGTAAGGGCGTTGCCGTCCTTATCGGTCATGGCGATGGTACCGGCCTCAGCGGTCTCGGTATCGATGCCCTCCATACCGGTGAAGTTCTCGGCCTCCTTCTCGGAGACGATCACGGTAGTAGCGGAGAGACCACGGGTGGTGCCGTTGGGGATCTGGAGGTTGATCTGGGTGCCACCCATGGTGACGACCAGGCAACCGACGACGAAGACGCCCATGATGGAAGCGGCACGCGTGAAGGCCTGCATGTTGGCGGTCAGAGCGTCAATAGCGCTGGTGCCAAGCTTGTAGGACCAGTTCATGAGCCAGAAGCGCAGAGCGAACTGGACGACGTTGAAGATCACCAGGAAGATGATCGGTGCAGCGGCGTTGCCGTTGATGGCCATGTTGGAGGTGATGCCGGCCGTGATAGGCACGAGCGTCAGCCAGAACAGGGCGTCACCGATACCACCGAGCGGGCCCATTGCGGCGACGCGGACGGCGCGGATCGTGGGGATGTCAACCTTGTTCTGCTCGAGCGAAAGCACGATGCCCATAACAAAGGTGACAAGGAACGGGTGGGTGTTGAAGAACTCCAGGTTGTGGCTCATGGAAGCCGCGAGGTCGTTCTTGTTGGTGTGGATCTTCTCCAGACCGGGGATGATGGAGTAGAGCCAGCCAGCGGCCTGCATGCGCTCGTAGTTGAACGATGCCTGCAGGAAGCAGGAGCGCCAAGCCATCTTGTTGAGGGTCTTCTGGTCGAGCTGCGGAGCAGGAGTGAGATCCTCGTAGTGCTCCGGGATCACATACTCATTAGATGCCATCTTCGAAGTCACCTCCGTCAGAAACAGCTGCACCCTTCAGCTCGGTCTGCTGCTGGAAGTCCCAGAAAGCGATGCCGAAGCCGATGAGAGCGAGGATGAGCAGAGCAGGGGTTGCCAGCGAATCGTTGGCAACGGTGATGAGCGCGAGGCCAAAGCCCATGAGGAAGAAGCCCCACATATCGCGGTTCATCATAACCTTGAGCAGGACGGCGAAGCCGACGAAGCGCATCATGCCGCCTGCAGCGGACAGACCGGTCTGCAGCCAAGTCGGGATGGCGGAAGCGATGGTCTGACCAATGGTAGCGCCAGCGATGAAGAACAGGGTGACGACGACAGCGAAGATCAGGCCGAGCAGAGCCATGGCGAAGTAGTTCAGGCGCTCGATGCCCTTGGTGTCCGCGTTATGAGCCATGTTATCGGCCGTGGACATAAGCGGGGACATAAGCGTGAAGACCAGGGTAACGCCGAGCTGACCAAGCAGGGCGAACGGAATGGCGAGACCGACTGCCGCGTTGGGCTCGAGACCCGTAGCGATAGCGAGAATGGCTGCCATGATGCCGCCGATGACGGCGTTAGGCGGCTGAGCGCCTCCGATCGGCATGTTGCCGATCGTCATGAGCTGATAGGTACCACCCACGAGAAGACCGGTGTTGAGGTCGCCAAGGATAAGACCGATGACGGCGCCGGTGACAATGGGCTGATAGAGAGACTCGAGGAAGTCAAACTGGTCGATTGCCGCGATGAACGTGACGACGAAGACCAGAGCGATCTGGATGATCGAGTATTCCATCTTGCTCCTCCTTTCAAAATGAATGTACGCACTTTGGATATCACGTACAGAACGTCAGGGTTTCACTCCTGACAACGTGGATCACGAGGATTACGAGAAGAGCTTGCTCGTGTCCTCAACAGGCGTGCTCGGAACGCGCCTGATCTCCAACTCCACCCCCAATTCCTGCAGCTCTTTAAACGCAGCGACATCCTCGTCGTTAACTGCGACGGAGGTGGCGACTTGGCGCTTTCCTTCCGACATGTGCATGTTGCCGATGTTTACCTTCTTTATAGGCACACCGCCCTTGACGAGCGTAAGCACGTCTTCCGGTGTTTCGGCCACGATGAAGATCTTCTGGCGCGGGCTCGCCTTGCCAATGACGTCGATGGTCTTCTGCAGGGAGAAGAAACGCGTAGCGACGCCGGCGGGAGCGGCCATCTTCATGAGGTTCTGGCGCATGGTGTTGGACGCCACGTCGTCGTTGGCGACGAGGATGAGGTTGGAGCCCAGAGTGGAGTTCCACTGGGTGGCAACCTGACCATGAACCAGTCGGTTATCGATGCGGGTAAGAAGAATGTTGGGTTCTGCCATGTTGATCAGCTTCCTTTCGTTATTTGCTGACGACAGTTACTTGATCTCCTGAATCGCGTAACGCGAAACATCTACGACGGCTCCGGATCGGACTTTGATCTGGACCTTCTCGCCTTCGATGCCTTTGACGGTTCCGTAGATACCGCCGGCGAAAAGAACCTCTTGACCCGGCTTGAGCTCGGTGTGCAGCTCCTTGAAGTACTTCTGCTTCTTCTTCATGTTGATTTGCGACCAGATGGTGTAAATCAAGCCCATGATGACAAGCAGGCCTAAAAGGGCGACCGAGGAGCTCAGGACGTTGGCTCCGAAATCGGCCATTAGATGCCGTCCTCGTCGCCGAAGATATCCTCTTCGTCGGAGCCGGCAACGGATGCGACCGTCTGGGCGGTGATGCCCGTCTGGCCAACGGTCACGGCCTGCTCGCCAAGCTCGGCGAGCGTGGCGTTGCCGCGGAGGAACAGAAGCTCAATAACCATGGGAAGGTTGGTGCCGGTCAGAACCTCGACGTTGTCGACATCCTGGGCAATCATCATCGCCTGGTTGAACGGGGTGCCACCAAGCAGGTCGGTAAAGACGAGCACGCCATCGCACTCCTCGCGCATGGCGGTAATAGCGGCGCGGAGATCCTCACCGTAGGAAGCAGCCTGGTCGCCCTCAAAAGGAACGACGGTAAAAGCGGGCTGGTCGCCAGCAACCATAGCGATAGCGCTTGCGAGGCCGGGTGCGAACTGTCCATGACCGGTAAGAATAAAGCCAACCATTCAAATTTCCCTTCCGAAGGTGTGTACGATCTGAGTCCGATGATTTTCGGAAGCCAGCGGGCGCTCGCCCTTAAAGCTTCTTAGAAAGCGTACTTTGAAGACCAGTGGTTTCTAAACTGGTAGTAACCACGTGACGTGTTGTTGTCACTATATCACCCCAGAAGAGGTCGCTTTCGTTGATTCATACGGTAAAACGTTTTTGCACCGCTCACGGTGATAAATCGACCGTTTACCGGTCGTTAACACTTCTACCTGCGGTTTTGAAACCGTTCCGAAATGCTTTGGCAAAAGATCGGATCTTTTCCTGTGTCTAAACAACGCAGGGCGGCTAAAAATAGCGTGTAGAAAAATTGCAGGTCATTGTGAAGATATGTGAATTGGTCTTTTTGACTTAATACCAGTTAGAACCAGTTTTGAGATTATCGGTGAACGGTAGTTTTCGACCGTTCACCGGTTACTTGCAATCGTTTGCAGTCGTTTTCCCAGATGAATTAGGGAAACACAATGGAGCGCTTGCGCGGGCGCGAGGCCTACTCCAGTGGTTTCGGCAGCAAAAAGCCCGCTAGAACGTTGTCCGTTCTAGCGGGCTCAATCAGGCAGATCGGCTAGCGCACAGTAGTGCAGGCAAACCTTACGCAAACAGGCCGTAGATGCTGATGTTGGCCTTGGCATACAGGCCGTTAGCATACTCGGTCCACTTGGAGCTGGCGCTCGAAGCCTGCGAAGAGTACTGCTGGTAGGCGGTGTAATAGGCGGTCATGGCCTGCTTGTAGGTAGCGCTATCAGCCGTAAAGGCATCGTCAGCGAAGGCCTTAGCGTAGGCGCTATCGGCGTCCTTCCAGGTGCCTTTCTCGCTATCCCACTCGTCGCCGGCAAGTTTGATGATGTAATCGGCGTAGTCCTTGCTCGCGGTCTCCTCGTTGCCGTCAGCAGGCTCGGTCGGGGCGGTCGGCATGCTTGCGGAGCTATCGCCCACCTTCTTCTTGTAGAGCTTCTGCAGCGTCGCGGACTGACGGACGATCTGCTTGGCCTGGTCCTTGGACACGCCATACTGCGTGGCCATGGTCTTGTAGTCCGAAGTGCCGATGGAATCCTCGGCGTACTGCTTCATTTCCTTGGAAGAGACGGTGATGCCCTCGTCCTCGGCAGCGTCGAGCAGGATCTTGTTGCGCACGTAGGACAGGATGACGTCGGCAGAGGGAGCGGTGTAGTTGCCATCGCCATCCTTGACGGTGTCGAGGCTGTACTGGCTCTCGATGGCCTCGCGCGCGGTGATGTCACTCTTCTTGCCGTTGTAGCTGTAGCTTGCCACGGTCGAATCGAGCTGGTCCTCGGTCAGGGTCGACGAGCCGACACCCTTGCCGCCAAAACCACCATTGCCAATAAAGAAGCCAATCACGGCAGCAATCACGACTGCAACCACAAAGGCGGCAATCATCGTCTTCTTGTGCTTGCAAGTGTGGTCATCCACGTCGGAGTCGTCGTCCTCGTCCTGCTCCTCGGGCATCAGATCCTCGTCAGCGGCATCCGCGGCAATCTGAGCCTCCAGACGGGCGTCCTCCTCCTCGGCCGTCGTACCGGCAGCAATGTGCTCGGCAGACGTACCGGTGACCAGGTCGATCTTCTCGTCCTCGTCACCGTCGGGGCCTTCGCCGCGCTCGATGATCTGGATGCCGTCGATCTCGTCCTTCTCGTCCTTCTTTTGAATCAGACCCATATCGGTTACTCCTTGTTAGGAAACATAGTCTTCAATAGAATACGCCCGACAGAGTGCCGGGCGTATTGATTCTTAGGTTATACGCAAACACTTAAGTACTATTTAGGCGTTTGCAGCGTGCATACCTTAGGCCAGGTGCGCGATAACGGCATCGGCAAAGGCCTGTGTGCCCACGGCGCCCTCGACGGAGCCGGTCTGGGCACGACGCACGTCACCGGTAACCTGCTCGCCCTCGTCGAGCGTGGCAGATACGGCGGCACGGATACGATTGGCAGCGTCGTTCTCGCCCAGGTGATCGAGCATCATCGCAGCAGAGAGGATCTCGGCCGTGGGGTTGGCGATATCCTGACCGGCGATATCGGGCGCGGAGCCGTGCGTTGCCTCGAAGATGGCGCAGTCGGCACCGATGTTGGAGCCGGGGGCCATCCCTAAGCCGCCCACCAGGCCGGCGCACAGGTCGCTCACGATGTCACCGTACAGGTTGGGCAGCACCAGGACATCGAAGTCGTTGGGGTTCTGGACCAGGCCCATGCAGGTGGCGTCGACGATCTTGTCGTTGAACTCGATATCGGGATAGTTGGCGGCCACCTCGCGCGCAACGCGCAGGAACAGGCCATCGGTCGCCTTCATGATGTTGGCCTTATGCACGGCCGTCACCTTTTTGCGGCCGCAGCGGCGGGCGTACTCAAAGGCGTACTCCACAATGCGGCGGCTCTTGGCGATGGAGATGGGCTTGATCGAGATAGCGGAATCGGCGGCGAAGGCCTTCTGACCCGAGCGCTCGACAAGCTGCGAGAGCTCCTCGACCTCGGCAGCCCCCTCATCGAACTCGATGCCAGCATAGAGGTCCTCGGTGTTCTCGCGCACGATGACCAGGTCGACGTCGCGGAAGCGCGAGCCGTCGCCCGGCTGCGACAGGCAAGGGCGCACACAGGCGTACAGGTCAAAGTGCTTGCGCAGGGCGACGTTAACGCTGCGGAAACCCGTGCCAACCGGCGTAGTAATGGGACCCTTGATGGCAACCTTGGTCTCGGCGACCGCATCGAGCACGTGCTGGGGCAACGGCGTGCCAAACTCGTCCATGACGCCGGCACCGGCCTCCTGGACATTCCAATTGATCTGGACACCGGTGGCCTCGACCACGCGGCGCATGGCCTGCGTAATCTCGGGACCGATACCGTCACCGGGAATCAGGACTACATCGTGCGCCATAATCTGTTACTCCTCGTCTTCGGCGGCGTCAGATTTTTTAACGCTAGCACGCTTCTTCTTTTTGGAGAGATCCAGGCCAAAACGTTTAACAAGCATTTCGCAAATCTCGCTCGAACGGACCTTGAGATAGCTGCCCTTGCCGTTCTCGGCGTCGAACTTAAGGCGCAGCGCGAGCTTCTCGGCGACCTCGGCGTCGATCTCGCCCTGGCCAAACTCGTACAGGCAACCGAGCATGTCGCGATACTCGAGGTCGCCGTGGTAGCACTGGATGGCCTCGTCCAGGATGGGCCAAGCCTCGCGCGAACGCTCGACGCTCGTGGCGCCCCACACACACAGCAGGCGGAAGGCGGCGTAACGCAGCGTGGAGGAAATCTCGTCGAACAGCGCGGTCTCGGCGCCCTCAAAGGCATCGCCCAGCTGCTCGGGGCAGGTGGCGGCGAGCGCCGCCAGGGCATCGAGGGCCTCCCAGCGGGTCTGAGCCTCGGGGCGGTCGAGTGCCTCGATCAGCGCGGGCACGCAGGGCACGACGCGCTGCGGATCGCGCTCGGCCAGCAGGTGCAGCACGCGGGCGGCAAACTGGCGGATGCGGCGCGTGGGGCAGCCGAGCTCCTTGACCAGACGGTCGACGGCGTTCTCGTTCTCCTCTGCCAGCTGAAGCTGTGCCAGCTCCTCGTCGGTGAGCTGTTCTTCCTTGTTTTCTGCCATAGTTACCTCTTCTTACTATTTCTTAGCGTGCTTGCCAGCACCCTTGCTGTCATCGGTGACCGAGATGAGCTGTCGGTCGGCTGCACCATTGTGACGCGCGCGGCGGCGCTCCTCGGCGTCGCCCGCATCGGCGGCGGCGCGGTGTGCCTTGTTGACGTTAAAGACCTCATCGTGCTTGCGCCATGGGCCGACGGACTCGCCAAAGCTCATCTTAAGACCGGCGATAAAACCGCCGAGCCAGCCGATCGGCGCAAACTGCACCAGCGGGAACAGCGAGAACACCCAGGTCAGCAGGACGACTGCCGCCGCTCCTGCAAAATTGGCAATCCAGTAGTCGCGCTTGGTGATGACGCGCTTTTCGCACGCCCACTGGCCGCACAAAAAGCCGATGTAGATCGCAAAGAGAAAGAGCACCAGCGCAAGCACCACGAACGTCCAGCTCATGGGCGCTACTCCCCGTGATGGTGGCCGCAGCAGCACTCGTGGCCGTCGTCATGGCCGTGGCCGCCGCAGCACTCGTGGTCCTCGCCATGGTGGTGGCCGCAACCGCACTCGTGGTCGTCGCCATGCTCGCCGCAACCGCAGCCTTCCTCGTGAGCGCCATGCTCTTCGGGACGATACTGCGACCAGTCCAGACCGGCGGCGATGGCGTCGGCCTCCTCCTTATAGAGGACCGTGACGGCCTGGGTACCCAGCTTGGCACCACCGATGGCGTCGAGCATGTCGTAGAGCGTAAAGGCCACGTCGGCACCGGGCAGCGCAAGCTCGCGGTCGTCGGCATAGGCGAGCGCCAGACGCAGGTCCTTAATGAGGTGCTCGACCATAAAGCCGGGCTTGTAGTCGCCGTCGAGCGCCTTGGGCGCCAGGCTCTCCATGGCGCCGGACTTACCGGTGCCGCCCAGGATCATCTGGCGGGTCTTCTCCAGGTCAAGGCCGCTCAGCTCGGCAAATGCCATGGCGTCCGCCATGCCGACCATGCAGGCGCCCAGCGACACCTGGTTGGCGAGCTTGGCAGCCTGGCCCTTGCCGGCGCCGTCGAAGCAGCAGATGTTGGCCGCAAAGGTGGCAAGGATGTCGCGGACCGGGGCGATGTCGTTCTCGGTAGCGCCCACGATAGCCGTGAGCGTGCCGGCGATAGCACCCGACTCGCCGCCGGTGACGGGGCAGTCAAACGCCATGCGACCAGAAACCTGGGCGGCCTCGGCAATGTCACGGGCGAGCTCGGGCGAGCTCGTGGTGAGATCGATCAAGACCGCGCCCGGCTTGGTGCACGCAAGCAGGCCGTTGCCCGCCAGATAGAGCTCCTCGACCTCGGAGGGATAGCCCACCATGGTAAAGACGACATCGGCGTTCGCCACGGCCTCGGCCGGCGTATCGGCCCAGACGGCGCCGCGCTCGATAAGCGCGGCGGCCTTGGACTTGGTGCGGTTGTTGACCGTGACGGGGTAGCCGGCGTCCAGGATGTGGCCGGCGATGGGGGCACCCATGATTCCGGTGCCAATGAATGCGACGGAGAGCTTGTTTGCCATGAAACCTTTCCTTTTGGGTTGGGTGTTGTTACCAGGTTGAATACTCGGTGCCAGCGTTTGGGCTGTGAGTCGAGGGCGATTACGGACGCAGCGCTTGCCTACTGACCGCGCACGCGGCGGGCGATACGGTCGGAAAGCGACGCCTTGTCGGCGCGGTTCTTACCCCAAAACGCGCAGCCCACCATGCCGGGGCCCACGTGCGAGCCGATGGTGGGACCCACGGAGCCGCGAATGATCGTGACGTCGGCGCAACCCTCCTCCTTGCGGATGGCGGCTTCGAGCCAGTCACCATCCTTTTCGGCATCGGCCGTCATGATGGCGATGGGCATGGTGCGATCGGGCACGTAGTTCTCGCGGAACGACTTGAGGATGGACTTGAGCGCCTTCTTGCGGCCGCGGTTGACGCCGATCAGCGACAGCGAGCCGGCCAGGTCGTAGGAGAGCTCGGGCTTGACGTCGAGCTTTGCCGTGAGCTGCGCCGCCGCGGGAGGAATGCGGCCGCCGGCAGCCAGTGCGTCGAAGCTCTCGAGCGTAAAGTAGCCGTGCACGTAGGTCTTTGCCTCGTTTGCCCAATCGACCAGCTGCTTGGCGGTCAGTCCCGCCGAACGCTGGCGCACGGCCTCGAGCGCCAAGAGCGCACCGGTCGCGCAGGGCAGAGCGTTGTCGACCACGTAGAGCTCAAAGTTGGGATACTCGGCGCGCACGACATCTGCCGCCTGGCACGCGGAGTTGTAGCTCGACGACAGCGCCGAGGTAAAGCACAGGTAGACCGTGGGCGTGCCCTCTTTGGCGCACTCGGTAAAAAACTCGATATAGCGACCGAGCGACACAGCCGAGGTGGACACGCGGGCACCGGCGCGCATGCGGTCGTAGAACTCCTTAGGGCTCATGCTCGACCAGATGTCGTCTGTGCGCTCCTCGCCATCGATAATGAAAGGGAAACCCAGGATATCGACATCGAGGTTCGCGGCGACCTCGGGGCTAAAGTCGCAGCAGGTATCGACGACGATGCGGCAACGGTTCGAATGACCGGCGGATGCGGCCTTGTCCATCAAAGCGACTCCTTACGTAAAAAGGCGGCCACCCGCATGGGATGGCCGCCAACCGTTAACTCATGCAAGTTAACGTATTTTACTCGTCAAGTGTTTCGATGCGGGGCTTGATGATGCCATATCCACCATTCTTACGGTGATACACCACATTGATGAGACCGGTCGTCGCGTTCTCGAACACGTAGAAGTCGTGGCCCAGCAAATCGGTCTGCACCAGCGCCTGCTCCTCGGTCATCGGGGTGACATCGATGACCTTCTCGCGGACGAGCAGGTCGTCGTCCTCCTCGGGCAGCAGCAGGTCGGCCAGATCCTCAACGCGCTCGACCGGCGCGACATCCGCGGCACTGGCACCACCCTGGCGGTTGTCCACGACCTTGGTCTTGAACTTGCGCAGCTGGCGGGTGACCTTATCGGCGGAGAGGTCGATGGCGGCGTACATATCTGCGCCGTGCTCGGCAACGCGAATCACAGAGCCGCGGGCACGAACCGTGACCTCGACGATTGCCGGGTTGGGGTTCGAGGGGTTCTTCTCATAACGAAGCACGACGTCGACTGTCATGGGCTCGATGTCGAAAACCTTGAGCGCCTCGCCGATCTTCTCATCCACATGCGCACGCAGAGCATCGGTTACCGTCGTCTTGCGTCCAGAAACCTTGATATCCATACGTGGCTCCAATCTGCCTCGGGGACTTACTGTACTGGCTATGTACCCATTGCCGTGCATTTAATCACGCGGATTCCCAAAGACCCGAATAACGATTGCTTGATACCGCATACCGAAGTCTCGCACTTTTCTGTGGCAAAGTGCGCTATGGGAGGGCGACGGCGACTTTGTATTTGGTCCCGGAAATTGGCTTTGACCTGCTGGTTTTATGGAAACGAAAAAGCCGGGCTCCCCTGTTGGGAAAGCCCGGCAATGCGTGTTGAAACCGTGAAGAGGCATCTCTCCTAGCGCATAGGAGACGCCACCCCTAGCAATAACTAGCTATTGAGCTTGTTAATGTCGTCATCGGTGATAGTACCCTCCTGGCCGGACGATTTATCCTCGGAGGTTGCACCCTCGCTGCTCGAATCGGAGGATGCAGACTCGCTGGATCCGGTGTCGGTCGGCTGCACGTCGGCGCCCGAGACCGTCTTGGTGGTGAGGTCATAGGGCATCGTGCCGTACCAGATGGAGTGGACCGCCTCGAGCGTGCCATCGACCGTGATACCGTCGAGGGCATCGCTCACGGCACGGCATAGCTCATCGTTGGCCGCGAGGCCCGCGACGCCGAGCGTCGAGGGCGTCTCGAGCGCGCCGACGTAAGAGATCTGGCTCATCAGGCGCGCAAGGTAGCCGCCGGCCGTGGAATCGCAAATCACGTAGTCGATCTCGCCGGACTCGAGTGCCTCAAAGCACTCGTTGATGTTGGAAAAGGTCTTTTGGTTGGCCGTGATGCTCTGCTTGGCGAGCGCTTCCTGCGAGGCCGAAGAGGTCTGAACGCCCAGGGTAGCGGCGTTAAGCGTTTCGGTGGAAACGCTCAGCGACTCGCCGTCGCTCGTCTTTCCGAACACTGCCGCAGCGTCGTACAGGCAAGTACCAAGCGTGCTGATGTCACCATCCGTGGAATTGATGTCGCCAATGAAGATGTCGGCCTTTTTGTCGCCAAGCGCGGAATCGGCAGAAGACGCATCGACGAAGGCAACCTTAAGGCCCATACGGCTTGCAAGGGCGCGGGCAGCATCGACCGCGTAGCCCGTGAGGTTACCATCGGCGCCCTGCATGGCCTGCGGGGCATCGGAGGTATCGAGGGCAACCGTCAGGGTGCCGGGAGTGACCAGGGCATCGTCCGACACCGTAGGGGTAACGGTCTCGCGCTCGATCTGGTCAATCGTGGGTGTCGTGAACGTGGACAGTGGATTGAACGCGCATCCACTCAGGCCCAAAACGGCAATGACCGCCGCGGTCCCAGCACCTAACCGAGCCGCATGCATCAAGCTGCCCCTCACCATGTCCACTACCCTGCCTTCTGTGTCGCATACGATCCGTGCCCTGCACGGAATATCGGGTTGTTCCCACCAGCTGACCTGGTATTTGACCCCACACTTGCGCACCGGGGCGTTTGCTCAGGAGGCCGCAGCCACCTTCACGACTGGCCCGCTCGCCCGCGAGGCGGTATTGCCCCAAAGAAAGTAGAACGGACGGTGCGGCTTACATCTAGGACGCGCCATGATCGCGCCGCGCGCACGCGGTCGCTTACGTGGATCCCTTTGACCGCGTCTGTCTTGGACTAGGATGGGCATTTCGTCCGTCCGCAACCACAGCCTGGCAGGAACGTAGCGCATTATAGCTAAGTTCAAGCTATAGTTTAAGGTTAGGGACGCTATTCGCATCTCGAGTACAGATTTCGCAGGTCGGGACGGACCATTCGTGCCCCCATGAAGCCCGGAGCTCCCCTACGGGGAGCTCCGGGGCACCCGTCTCAGGGTGCCGTGTGCAAAAAACGGCATATATGAGTACTGATACCAATTTAGTAGCAGCGTTTTTCCGCCCCACGAGCCCTTTTTGAGTTCCGCACAGGCTGCTTGGCGCCAAGATATTCCACATTCGCTTATTATCTCTTCAATGAATCCAGATTTTCGGCCCAAGTTTTTTGTTTTTGCTGTCACTAATTTAGTAACAGTACTCATATTTGCCGTTTTTTGCACAGAGCATATAAGCAGTCCCCCTATAAAGCCATAGTTTTACGCCGGCTTGAGCCCAAAGCACGCTCGGAGCGTATTCAGCAGAGCATCTTGCCTCTTTCGACGAGCCTCTACGCGATTCTGATATCGCTTACCCATGCGCTGGTGGATGCGCCATGCGAGCGCTTCCACCGCTTCCATGTCGCAGAGCATTTCGTTGTTGACCGTCGCTACCTCAATTCCCATAGTAATCAAGCCCGTGTTGCGTTTTTCATCATGGATACGTCCCCTCCGGGAGGAATGGCCCAGCTCACCGTTGTATTCCAGGTCAAACCGGGCTGCTTCCTGATACGCATCGCAAACTGCATGCGGCATCCCCGAGATTGCCT
The DNA here is from genome assembly GCA_900541235.1 of uncultured Collinsella sp. Taxonomy (GTDB): domain Bacteria; phylum Actinomycetota; class Coriobacteriia; order Coriobacteriales; family Coriobacteriaceae; genus Collinsella. Next base: position 31,533 of record UQIW01000005.1, read on the forward strand.
GCGCGCGGTCATCGAACTCGATCTTGTAGTCGGTCTTAAAGGGACCGCAGGCAAATCCGCCATAGGAAAACGGAAGCGAAAACAGAGCGAGCATGATGCACTCCATGGGCGAGCGCAGGTTTTCTGACAGGTGGGGACACAGGCGCAGCAGCTGTTTGGCCACATTCCCCTTGCATGCCGCAAGGTAATCTGCCAGGCGATCGGGTGTCAGCACCGGCTCGACTTCAAAGTAGCCAACGTCTGCCGGTTGGTCCTTGTCCTTTGCAAGTCTATTCGCAACAGGCGATGTATAGGGAGGCAGGTACTTCCCGCGATCGCTCAGCGAAATCTTGGAGCACAGCTCCTGGGCCAGGGCAAATGCCTGGATACAGCCGACTTCGCGCGCAACGGCTACGCAGAGGGCCTCGGGAGACAAGCTGTACACCCCCGGCTCCACCTCCAGAATCGAACCAACCGGCAGACCTACAGAACAAACGGACCAGCTTGCACCAGGCATGCGGCGACGCTGTTTCGCCGACCCCACCAGTAGACACAGGTCTTCTTGGACCTCGCCGCTCACGGCCCCGATCCGCACCAAATCGGGAAGATAGATGTCCTCGGCCGAGGGCGACGATGCGTGCAGCACGCTGCGCTCTTCATCGGGATCGAGGTCCCTCCAGCTGATGTAACCCATTTGCCGGCGCTCGGCGCGCATCATGCGCAGCGCCGAGGCGCCGGTCAGGACTACGGAGGCCGCCAGTTGCTCGCTTGTCGGCTCGATGCGCCGCGCAATCTTCACCGCCACAAAACCACCCCTACCAAACGCGTGCGATAGCGAGACCATCGACTGCCGCGGCGCCGGCACGCTTGAGCTCCGCCGAGGCCGCTGCCATAGTCGCGCCTGTGGTAATGACATCGTCGATGAGCAGCAAACGACAGCCGCGCACATCCTCGACCGTCTCGTACATGCCCCGGGCACGTTCCCGGCGCTCGACGCGACCGAGCTCGCGCTGGTCACCATGACCGTATTTGACCAGGGCGTCCAGCAACGGCACGCCCGAAAGATCGCAAAACGAGCGCGCGATTGCTTCCATATGGTCGAATCCACGCCGCCGAAACGCCGCCGCAGTCGCGGGCACAAATACCACCGCGTCGACACCGGACAGCACGCCGCCGTAGCGATCGGGGGCTGCCACCTGGGCATGCAGGGCGGTGTCGTAGAGTAGCTCCGCCAGATACGGTGCCAGGCGGCGCTCGCCCGCATCCTTGTACGCCTTGATGATGCGCGGCAGCGGATGTGCGTAGACGGCACACGCCAGGCAGCGATCGAGCACCTCGGCCATTGCCGAAGACGTGCCCTCGACCGAACACTCGGTGCACAGCAAATCCCCAAACGGGGCGCCACATCGGATGCAGCTATGGCACGGATCGATGAGCGCGAATGAGGCCAGGCAATCCTGGCAAATCAGCGCACCGGAACGCTCGCAGCCGGCGCATCGCGTGGGCGACAACGCCTCGAGCGCCTCGTACGTCGCGCGCTCGGCAAGCGGTAGCAATTCGTCCGCAAACGGTAGGGTGTCAGCACCCTGCAAGCGACTCAACACATTCAAATGTCTCTTCATGACACAACCCTCCCTACGCGAAGGCGAAGGGAGGGTTGTCGGTGTAGAGCCATGATACCCAGAGGCGCTGGGGTCAGGCGGGTTACATCCGCTTACGGACGTTATTCGCCGGCAGGCGGTTTCGGTGAGGACGAGGTGTGGGTCGAGCCTTCGCCACCGTCCTGGCGCGGCTTGCGGGAGCGACGGCGACGGCGACGCTTTTGACCCTGGTCGGTCGAGCCTTCGCCATCGCGATCCTCACGCGGTTCGCGCTCGTCGCGAGAGCCGCCGCGCGAAGCCTTGGCGGCAGCTCCCCCGCCATCGCCGGGGCGACGGCGCGTGACCTTGACTTCACCGTCCGAAACCTGATCGGCCACAGAAGGAACCGAGGGCTTCTGCTGCGTGCCCGAGGAATGGCGACGACGCGGACGTGACGCGCGCTCCTCCTCGCCACGCGGCTTGCCAGCCTTGTCGGCAGGCGCGTCGGAACCCGAGCCACCCTTGGGAGCGGCACCGGCCTCGCGAGCGGCTGCGGCGCGGAAGGCGTCCTCGCGCTCCTCGCTCGACAGGTGACGGCGACGACGGCGCGTGGGGTTCATGCCACCGCCGCGGTTTTGCTGCTGGGGCTGCTGAGCCTCGCGCTCGCGGGAAGCGTTCTTACCCGCGGCCTCGCCATTGTCGACGGACGCCGCGCGCTTGCGGCGGCGACGGCCACCAGCTGCCTCCTCGGCCTCGGGTGCCTCGGCCTTGCCGCGGCCCTTTCCACGGCCACGGCCCTCGCCCTGGCCCTGAGCGGTGCGAGCATCGGATTCGGCATCGCGACGACGGCGCTTGGGCATCGATGTGCCGGCCAGACGATCGGCACTCGACAGGCCATCGCCCACGTCAACGCCGTTCTCGCGATCGAGTTCCATGAGCGCCAGGCGCATCTCGGGCGACTCGATGCGCTCGAGCACATCGCGCGTCACACAGTCGGGGCGGCAGTTGCAGCCCTGTTCGGCGGCCTTCTTTTTGCAGCCCTCCGAGCACGTCATATCGGCCAGGTTGACCTTAAAGACCTTGCCGTTCTCCAGGCGCAGCACCAGCTGCTCACGCGGCGTGTCATATTCCTGGATACGCGCCTTGCCAAGCGGCGTATCGATGAGCGTCTTCTTTTTGGGCGCACGGCTCTTAAAGTCCTTGTACGCCTCGAACTCATAGCGCAGGCAGCACATCAGGCGGCCGCAAACGCCACTGATCTTGGACGAGTTGAGCGGCAGGTCCTGCTCTTTTGCCATGCGAATCGAGACGGGCTCAAACTGTCCGCCAAAGCGCGTGCAGCAGAGCTCCTGTCCGCACTGGGCATAGCCGCCCACCAGGCGGGTCTCGTCGCGCACGCCAATCTGGCGCATGTCGACGCGAATGTGCAGCGTCGAGGACAAGTCCTTGACGAGCTGACGAAAATCGACGCGCTCCTCGGCCGCAAAATAGAACACGGCTTTCTCGCCGCCAAACAGGTACTCGACGCCGACCGGCTTCATCTCGAGGTCGAGCTCTTTGACGAGACGGCGGAAATCAACCATCGCCTCATCGCCCTGGATGGCCAGGTCGTCGGCAAGCTGCAGGTCGATGTCGCTCGCCACGCGCAGCACGGGCTTGAGCGGCTGGCCGATCTCGTCCTGCGGCACTTCGAAGGGGTCGGCCGTGACCAGGCCGATCTCGGTTCCGCGCTCGGTGGAGCAAATGGCATAATCGGCCTCGAGGATATCCAGATCCTGCGGGTCGAACCACAGGTCGCGCGAGGCGTAGGTAAACTTAACGGGTACGACTAACGGCATTTCAGTGCCTTCCTGATATCGAACAGCATGACCTCGATGGCCAGCTGGGGAGTAACGTTTCTGGCGATGTTGCGCTCGGCGGTCGCGACCGCCTCGAGCGCCCGGGTGGCACCCGCAACATTCGTCGCGGCGGCAAGCCGACCGATCGTGTCGCGCACATCCTCGTTCACGACGTCGGCCGCCTCATCCTGAAGCGTCAGCAGCACGTCGCGCATGAGCGTCCGCGCGCTCGCCAGCGCTTCCATGATACCCGAACGCTCGCGCGCGTTGAGTTCGCGCTTGTTGCGGTCCTCAAGCTGCTTCAATGCTCCACGCGACAGGTAATCGGCGTTTTGCTCGAGCACCTTTTCCTGCGTGGACTTGACCTCGGCGAGCGGCGCCTTAACGGCGACGATGAGTGACTTGGCGCGGCTGAGCACGTCGGCCTCGTCGGCGGCGATAAGCGAATCGATGGCGCGAACCATCTGACGGCGGGCGTCCTGGCGCTCGGCGCTCTTGAGGAACTCGATGCCACGCGTGGGGCTTCCCGCTACGGCGACGGCCATGCGGCAACGCGCAGGGTCCTGACCGGTGGCGCGGCTCACGGCCTGCGCGGCGACGACGGGCGATACCAGCCGAAACGGCACGCACTGGCAGCGGCTCACGATGGTGGGCAACATCACGTCTGCCGAGGTGCCCAGCAGGATGAACATAACGCCCTCGGGCGGCTCCTCGAGTGTTTTGAGCAGTGCGTTGGCGGTGTTGGCGCGCAGTTGCTCGGCACGGTCGATGATGTAGACCTTGGCCTTGGCACGGATGGGCGCCAGCGGAACGTCGTCGAGCAGCTCGCGGGTCTGGGCGATGAGGTAGCCCGTGGCGCTCTCGGGCGTGTAATAGTGCACGTCGGGGTGCGTATGGCGGGCGACGCGCACGCAGCTATCGCATGAGCCGCAGCCATCCTGCTCGCACAGGAAGGCTTGGGCGAGCGCCCACGCGGCGTCGAGCTTGCCCGCGCCGGGCGCGCCCAAAAACAGGTAGGCGTGCGATGCGCGACCGCTGGCGACGGCATTGGTCAAAAAGTCGCGCACGCGCTCTTGGGTGTCGAGCTTGGCCAGCAGGCTTGCCTGAGCGGGGGCCATGTTACTCGGCCTCCTGGGCAAGCGCGGCGGTGACGGCGTCTTGCGGAATGTCGAGACCGTATGCGCGAATCTGCTCGACCGTCTTCTCGAAGACTTCCTCGACGGTCGCAGTGGCGTCGATGAGTTTTACGCGGTTTGGTTCCTCGGCGGCAATGGCGCAAAATCCCTGGTAGACGCGCTCTTGGAAGGTCATGCCTTTTGCCTCCATGCGATCTGCCGCGCCACGGGCTGCCATGCGTAGCGCCGCCTGCTCGGGTGTGATGTGGTAGACGAGCGTGAGCGCCGGATGCGTACCGGCGACAGCCAGGTTGTTGGCATCGCGTACCATCTGACGGTCGAGACCGTCGGCAAACGCCTGATAGCAGGTCGTGGAATCGTAGAAGCGGTCGCACAGGACCACCTTGCCGGCCGCGAGGGCGGGCGCGATAACCTCATGCACTAGCTGGGCGCGCGCCGCCTCGTAGAGCAACAGCTCGCAAGTATCGCCCATCGCCGTATTGGCGGGGTCGAGCAGCAGGGCGCGGATCTTTTCGCTGATGGCGGTACCGCCCGGCTCGCGCAGGCTCACAACCTGGTAGCCAGCGAGTTCAAGAGCGCGGGCAAGCAGGCGCGCCTGCGTGGACTTGCCGGCGCCATCGACGCCCTCGAGCGTGATAAAGCTATGTTGAGCGGGCTCAAAAGCCATGGGCGCAGCCCCTTCCTACAAGGCGCGTAAATGCAGATATATCAACCAAGCCATGATACCCCAGTGCTCGGCGCGTCCCCAATGGCTAAAGGTGCCTTTCCAAAGTTGCGGTGAAATAGGGACTGATTGAAGCTCTGAGACCGCCAAACAGTCCCTATTTCACCGCAACTTATGAAGGGGAATTTTGGACGCTGGGTATAATCGTCGTATTGCATTGAAATGTGGCGAAAGGAGTGGCAATGTCTCGGTATTGCGCCTCGTGCGGCAAACTTCTTGCAGATAATGCCAAGTTCTGCACCTCGTGCGGTGCACCCGTTGAGCAAACAACCGCAAGCGATAGCCAGCCCGCTTTTGAGCAGACCGGTTCCCTCGATACGCCGCAAGCCAAGGCGGACGACCCCCTCGCCTATCGCCCCGACCCCGCCGCAGGCCCCGCGGCCGTCGAGACCACGCAGCGCATACCCGTCGCGAGCGGCTCGCCCCAACAGCAGCCGGCTCCCGCATACGCGCCCGCTTCGCCACAGACCCCCGCTCCCAAAAAGAGCGGCATCGGGCCGCTTATCGCCGTTATCGTTGTGCTGGTGGCGATCATCATCGCCCTGGTCGTTTTCTTTGTGATCAAGCCTTTCGACAACGCCGCCACGCAGACGACTGCCGAGGTAGCTAAGCTGCACCATGACGTCGACGACGATGACCTAAAGCCTCTCGGCGATCCCAACAGCCTGTACGACGATGACGACGATGATGACGATGACGACGAGGATGGCGGCGAAGCAACGCTCTCTGAGCAGAACCTCTACCGCCGACTGAGCGAATACTACGACCTGCTCGAAGATCTCGACAGCCAGGTCCGTGGCTGCGCGCAGAACTTCAACGGCAACTATCTGGAAGAGGATCGAACCACCCGTCAAAATCTCGCCGACGTCGCCGAGCGCACGGAGGACACCATCGAGCAGTATTACGACATCGTCGAGGACCTGGAGGTCCCGACGAGCTCCAAGAACTACAGCTCCTGGAAGGACATCATCGCCCTGTACGACGACCTGGATCACCGCATTGACGCAATCTGTGATGCCTGGGAGATCAGCCTGAAATACGCCAAGCCTGCGGACCACAAGAATGAGATCGTGGCGCCGCTGTCGCGCGACAACGTGGCGGGCACCAATGACAATAAGTACCGCCTAGACTTTGAGGAGCGCTATCCCGGCGCCAAGCCTGTCGAGGTGAACTAGCGCTTTGTCGTTCCTGAGCCGGCAGTTAGGGACGTTCCTAAACTGCCGGCAGAAAAAGAACGTCCATTACAGTCGAAATTGTCAGCCCGGGACCATCTCGGGCTACGATTGAGGCGCGCCCAGAACGGGCCGCCGACCGGGCGCCCGCGCACGGCCGAACGTCCCTGCCCCCGAGAGGGCCTGTTGGGTGCTGCCGGCGCGGGACGCGCCGCCCCCGACGGCTGATAGGAAAGTGCCGGGCAGGTGCCGCGGCTGGTAATGTGAGTGCCGAGGGGGAGGCCATCCGGTCGAACGACTACCGGAAGGATACCACCGTGAAAGCGACATCCACCAGACCCGCGGCCGTGCTCGGCCTGGACGTCGGCAAGTCATCGCACTGGGCCTGCCTGATCGACCGCGACGGGGAGGTGCTGGCCAGCGCCCCCGTCCGCAACAGGGAGGCCGAGCTCGACGCGCTGTTCGCCTCCGCGCCCGCCGGCACGCTCGTCGTCGTCGACCAGTTCCGCAACATAGGGTCCCTCGCCGTGAGGCGGGCCCGCGCCGCGGGGCTCGGGGTCGCCTACCTGCCCGGGCTCGCCGCCAGCCGCGCCGCGGGCCTGTTCGCCGGCGAGGCCAAGACCGACGAGCGCGACGCCGCGGTGATCGCGCGGACCGCCTTGGGCGTGCCGGACTCCCTGTCGGGGGTCCCGGGCCGCGGCGAGGCCCTCGAGGCCGCCCGCGCCCTCTCGTCGCAGCGCGACCACGTCGTCGCCTGCGCGACCAGGGACAAGAACCGCCTGCGCGCGGTGCTGCTCGAGTCCTGCCCGGCCCTCGAGGCCGCGGTCGACCTGTCGGACCGGCGGTGGCTGGAGCTGCTCGCCGGGTTCGGCGGGGCGTGGGGGATCGCCCGCTCCGGGGCCGAGGGCCCGCGGGCCGAGGCCGCCGGGGAGGCCGCGGCCGCCTCCACCGCGCCCCCGCCGGCGCTCGTCGAGGCCGAGAACAGGCAGGTCAGGTTCCTGGCCGCCCGGATATCGGAGGCCCTCGACGAGGCCGGGGCCCTCGAGGCCGAGACGGCGGCGCTGCTCGAGGGCGACGAGACCTACGCGTGCCTGCTCACCGTGCCCGGCATCGGCCCGAGGACCGCGGCGCAGCTCGCGGTGTCGGTCGACATCGGGAGGTTCCCGGACCACGACCACCTGGCCTCGTACTGCGGCATAGCCCCGAGGGTGAGGAGCTCCGGCACGTCGGTGAGGTCGGTCAGGGCGTCCAGGCGCGGCGACGCGAGGCTCAAGTCCCTGCTGATCTTCTCGTGCAACAGCCTGGTGAGGTCCTCGGGGCGCTACGGCGAGTACTACCGGGCCTGCAGGGCGCGGGGCATGGGGCACGGGCGGGCGCTCAAGGCCGTCGCGAGGAAGCGGCTCAGGGCGATATACGCCGTGATGCGCGACCGGGTGCCCTACCGGGAGTAGCCCCGACGGTTGACAAAACTATAGGAACACCTAACTGCCGGTCAAAAAAACGAGCGAGGATCGCGGGGTCCTCGCTCGTTTTTTGGGCAATGTTTCGACTGCGCCGTTACTTGTCGGCGACCTTCTTGGCCGTCGTCTTCTTGGTGGTCGACTTCTTGGCAGTCGACTTTTTCGCCGTCGAAGTCTTCTTCGCAGCGGTCGTCTTCTTCGCCGTGCTCGCCTTGGTTGTGGTCTTGCGGCCGCGGGCGGGCTTCTTCTCCTTGGTCGGGCAGTCCATGTTCACGCAGATACGCCACGGGCCGCGCGCCGTGTTGACCACCACGATGGGAGCGCCGCACTCGGGACAGGTCTCGCCCGTCGCCTCGAGTTTTCCACGCGCCGGCAGTGGATAGCTCACGCCGCAATCGTCATAGTTGGTGCAGCGGATAAAGCGCTTGCCGCTCTTCTCGCTCTTGTGTGCGATCAGGTCGCCATGGCGTCCGGCCTCGGCACACACCTTGCACTCGCCCACCTTAAGGTCGGGCTCGTAGTTGGTGGGGCACGTGGGGTTCACGCAGATCTCGAAGGCCTTCTGGCGGAACGGCTGGCACTTGATGCGCGGCGCACCGCACTCGGGGCACACGGCGGCCTCGCCCTCGAGCGGGCTTACCTTGACGCCACTCGGCACCGGATAGGTCACGTCGCAGTCGGGCCAGCCCATGCAGCCAATGAAGCTGCCGCGGGTCTTGGCGCTCGTCTTCATAACCAGGTCCTTGCCGCACTTGGGGCAGGTGCCCACGCGCGCATCGGCCGTGACGGCGTCGCTGATGGCGTCGCCGAGCTCCTGCGTATGCTTGAGCAGCTCGTCGAGCACGCCGGCCAGCAGCGCACGCGAGTGCGTCACGACATGCTCTTCGGTGTCCTCGCCGCGCTCGACGCGAGTCATGTCGCCGTCGAGCTCGCTGGTCATATCGGGGCTCGTGATGCGCGGGGCAAACTGCGTCAGCGCGTCGATGATGGCGATGCCCAGCTGGCTCGGCTCAACGGGATCGTTTTTGAGGTAGCGCACGGCGTACAGGCGCTCGATGATGCTCGCGCGCGTGGACTTGGTGCCCAGGCCGCGCTTTTCCATCTCCTGCACGAGCTTGCCCTGGCTGTAGCGCGCGGGCGGCTCGGTCTGCTTGGCCTCGAGCTTAATGTCGAACACGTCGACCGTATCGCCCTGCTCCAGCGGCGGCATCTGCTCGTCGCGTTTAAGGCCGTACGGATAGGCCTCGCGGAAGCCTGGGGTCACGAGCACGTCGCCCGAAGCCACGAACGGCTCGCCGTTCACATCGAGCTCGAGCTTGGTGTTCTCGATGGTCGCAGGGCCCATAAGCGTCGCCAGGAAGCGGCGGGCGATGAGGTCGTAGAGCTTGCGCTGGCCACCGTCGAGCGTGGACGGATCGCCCTCGCCCGTGGGGTAGATAGGCGGGTGGTCGGTGGTCTCGACCTTGCCGCGCGTGGGCTTCATGGGACCGGCGAGCACCTTTTTGCACACGGGCGCCAGCGCCGGGTTGATCTTTGCCAGGTCGCTCACCACGGCACCCAGATCGAGCGTCGCAGGGTACACAGTATTGTCGACACGCGGGTAGCTGATGAGACCGGCCATGTAGAGGGACTCGGCGATGCGCATCGTACGCGCAGGCGAGATGCCCTCGGCCGCGGCGGCAGCCTGCAGCGAGGTCGTCGCAAACGGCGTGGGCGGCTGCTGCTTACGCGAGCGCTTGGTCACCGCGGCAACGGTCGCCGTCGCGACACCGTCGACATGGCCGTACGCCGTCTCGGCAGCATCCTTGTCGGTAAAACGCGCCGTCTTGTGCGCGATCTTAAAGCGGTCGTCCTCGGCAGCGCCCTGCGCGGCACCCATGCCGCGAATCTGCCAATAGTCCTCGGGCACAAACGCCATGCGCTCGCGCTCGCGCTCGACCACCAGGGCGAGCGTCGGCGTCTGCACGCGGCCGGCGGAGCGCACGTTACCAAAGCCGCCAAACTTGGCGAGCGTCAGGTAGCGCGTGAGCACCGCACCCCAAATGAGATCGATGTGCTGACGGCTCTCGCCGGCGTCGGCCAGGTTCTGGTCGAGCGAGACAAGGTTATCGAAGGCCTGCGTGATCTCGGCCTTGGTAAACGAAGAATACTGGGCGCGGGCGACCGGCAAGTCGGGCGCCACCTCGCGCACCTTGTTGAGGGCGTCCGAACCGATCAGCTCGCCCTCGCGATCGAAGTCCGTGGCGATGATGACGCTGTCGGACTTTTTGGCGAGGTTCTTAAGCGAGCGGATGAGCTCCTTCTCGGCCGGCAGCTTAATGACGGGTGCCCAGGTGAGATAGGGCAGGCTCTCGAGCTTCCAGCCCTTGATGGAGATGCCATCGGCAAGGAACGGCTTACGCTTGGTGTCGTAAGGCGGACGAGCCAGGCCATCGGGCATGTCGGCCGGCAGCATCTCGCCGTCCTCGGTAACCGAATACCAGCCCAGCTTTTTATCGAACAGCACGCTGTCGCAAAAATCAGGCGCAAGGATGTGACCGGCAAGGCCGATCGTCACACACTCCTCGCCCTTCCACTCAAAACGGTAGATGGCGGTGTTGTACACCTTGTCCTTTTTGGGCTTGCCCGTGGACAGACGCTCGGCGATCTGACGCGCGGCGTCGTTTTTCTCGGCGATGATGAGCTTCAAAAGAGGCTCCTATCTCGTGTCTCCGCGGCTGCGCCCGCGCTTGTGGCGGCCGACTTACGCCCTTGCTTGCTCGATCTGCCCGATGAGCCAATCGCACCAGGCATCCATGCCCTCGCCCTTGCGCGCGCTCACGGCAAACCGCGGCGCCTGCGGATTGAGGTCATCGAGTGTCTTAGTATACCTATCCATGTCAAAATCGAAAGCCGGGGCCACGTCGACCTTATTGAGCAGCTGTGCGCCGGCGTGCTGGAAGATGCCCGGGTACTTGACGGGCTTGTCGTCGCCCTCGGGCACCGAGAGAATCATGATGGACAGGTTCTCGCCCAGGTCAAAGTCGACCGGGCAGACCAGGTTGCCCACATTTTCGATAAAGATGACGTCGATGTTCTCCAAGCCGACGGCCTGGTCGAACGCATCGACAGCCTCCATAATCATGTTGCCCTCGAGGTGGCACAGGCCGCCCGTGTTGATCTGGATGGCGGGCATGCCGGCTTCCTTCATGGTGATGGCGTCGACGTCCGAGGCGATGTCGCCCTCGATGACGGCACAGCGCAAGCCGGCCTTGTCGCGCAGGCGCTCGTTGGTGCCCAGGATCGTGGTGGTCTTGCCCGAACCGGGACTCGACAGCACATTGATCACATAGGTGTTTGTCTCATTAAATCGCTGACGCAGCTGATCTGCCAGGCGCTCGTTGCGCGACAGAATCGGCGATGCGATATCAATCGTTTTCTCGGCCATACTCGGCGCTCCTTACTTCTACCATTTATACCCCGTCCCCAGGTTGCTGGCGGGCTAATCGTCGGGGGTCTCGATCTCGATACTCGCGATGTCGAGTTCGCGGCCGTGCAGCAGACGCACGTTGGCGCCGCCACACTGGGGACAGCGGCAATGGAAGCGGTCGTGCTCGAAGACCTCGCCGCAGTCCAGACACTCGCTTTGTGGATGGACTTCCTCCACGGCAAGCTCGCAGCCGCGCGTGAGCGGGTCCTCGTCGCGAAACGTCTCCCACGCAAAGTCGAGTGCCTCGCGCACGACCTCGGTCATATCCCCGATACGCAGCGTTACCAAAACGGCGCGCGAGGCCCCCGCCCCACGCGCCGCGCGAATCACTGTATCGAGTATGCCGTTGACAATGCCAACCTCGTGCATACCGATTTACTCCTCGTCGTCCTCGTCGTCCGAGAACAGGTCCAGACGGCTCACAAACAAGCCCTCCTTGCCCTCGCGCGCGGTAATGACCACGCGGGCGATGGCGAGCGAAATCTCGTAGAGCGAGAGCAGGGCGCCATACATGAGGCCCAGCGTAACGGGCGAGCCGTCGGGCGTAATCACAGCCGAGCCCACAAGCAGGCCAACGTATACATAACGCCAGGCGCTGCGGAAAGCAGCGTAGGACACGATGTGGAAGACGGACAGGTAGAAGATGATGAGCGGCAGCTCAAACGCCACGCCAAAGCCGATCATAAAGAGCAGCTCCATGTTGACGTAGTTCTCCAGATCGGGCAGCGCCGTAGCGACGGCCGAGGTCTCGCCGATGAGCCACTCAAAGCCCGCGGGAATGATGATGAAATAGCAGAAGATGGCGCCCAGGAAGAACAGCACCGTCGAGGCGAGCACCGTGGGCACGACCCACTTGCGCTCGTTGGGGCGAAGCGCCGGCAGGAAAAACGCCAAGATCTGCCAGATGATCATGGGCGTGCACATGACAACGGCCATCTTGATGGCCAGCGAAAAGCGCAGACCAAAGCCGCCGAGCGTGGTGGTGATGTAAAACTTACCGTCCGGCACAAAGGAGCGGATGGGGTCTTCCAGGATATCGAGTACCACGGGCGTGGCGAAATACAGCACGATGGCGGCGGCAAAGACTGACACAACCACGATGGTCAGGCGGCGACGGAGCTCTCCCAGGTGATCGAAGAGCGGCATACGCGCAGGTCCGATAGGCATTACTCATCGCCTCCCTTCGGGGCATCGGCGGCAGCGGCGTCGTCCTCGGCCTCGAGCTCGCGAGCGAGCTGGTCGACGACGGCCTTGCGCTTGCGGGGACGACGGGCGTAGAGGTCAGCCGTCGTGGGCTCTGCCGGCTCGGGCTCGGACTCGGGCTCTGCAGCAGGCTCGGGCTCGGCGGCAGCGGCAGGCTCGGCGCCCTCGGCCTCGGACTCCTCAGCAGTACCCTCGCCCTCGGCGGCACCCTCGCTCGCAGCCTTCTCGGCAGCAAGGCGGGCACGGCGCTCGGCAAAGGTCTCCTTCTTGGCGGGCGCTGCCGTCTCGGCGGCATCCTCGTCCGCATCGGAATCGTCATCGACGGCAGTCTTCTTGGGCTTGACCGGTGCCGAAGCGGCCTCGCTCACCGGATCGATAATCTCGGACTGAACAACGGCCGTCATCTTTTCCTGCGTCTCGCGGAACTGACGGATGGCACGGCCGATCGTGCGGCCCATCTGTGGGAGCTTATCCGGGCCAAACAGCAAAAAGCCGAAGACCACGATGATCGCGAGCTCACCCTCTCCAATACCAAACACACATACCTCCAAGGCTCGATGTGAGTCGAGCCCGCACCGCGCCATTCGGCCGGAACTCGTCTATTCATTCGGTCAAGTATAGCGCCCGGACGCCAAAACGTCCGAGCGCATCACAAACATATGCCAAACGGCATGCCCTTTTGGGGGCAAAGATTATGCAGCGGTGATCGAAATCTCCTGGTCGACACCCAACAGCTGGACCACGCGCATCACCGGGGGCTGCACATTGGTGCAGCTAAAGCGCTTGCCGTGGTCGACCGCGTGGTGCGCGGCGCCCACGAGCACGCCAATGCCCGTCGAATCGATGTAGCTCACCTGGGCAAAATCGAGCTCAACGGCCTCGGTGGGCTGCTCGAGCGCCAGGTCGATGGCATTGCGCAGGCTATCGGCGTTAGAGATATCGATCTCGCCGGTTACCTTAATGGTGTAGAGCTCTGGCGTGGGGTTGGTGGAAATACCCAAATCCATGTATACGCTCCTTTGTGTATCGAAAGTGCGGATAGTACGGGAAGCCGCGCGTTAGGCGCGCTCGGCGCGCGCAAGCTCGGCAGCGACAAGCTTCACAGCCAGCACCAGCACATCGAGCGCGGCCTCCAGGTCCTCGACCGTGGGATAGCTCGGCGCGATGCGGATGTTGGTGTCGCGCGGGTCCTTGCCATAAGGCCAGGTGGCACCAGCCGGCGTGAGCTTGACGCCCAGGTCGGCGCAGAGCGCGGCGACCTTCTGGGCCGAGCCCTCGGGACCATCGAAGCTTACAAAGTAGCCGCCGCGGGGGTGCGTCCAGGTGGCGCAGCCCGTCTCGCCCAGACCCTCGGTGAGCTTGCGCTCGACGGCCTCAAAGCGCGGGCGCAGGAACTCGGCATGCTTTTTCATGTGCTCCTTGACCGCCTCGATGGTGGGAAGGAAGCGCACGTGACGCAGCTGGTTGAGCTTGTCGGCGCTGATGAGGCCGGCCTTCAGGCGCTTGGAGAACTCCGCGATAACCGCGGGGCTCGCACCGATAAAGCCGATACCGGCACCCGGGAAGGTGATCTTGGACGTCGAGGCAAAGGCCACCACGCGGTCCTCGGTGCCCGCCGCGCGAGCGAGGTCAAAGATGTTGGCAAGTTCGTCGGTCTCGTCGTACAGGTCATGCACGCAGTAGGCGTTATCCCAGAAGATGCGGAAATCGGGCGCGGCCGTGGGCATCTCGACCAGGCGGCGCACAGTGTCCTCGCTAAAGGTGATGCCCGTGGGGTTGGAATACTTGGGCACGCACCAGATACCCTTGATGGAATCGTCGGCGGCAACCAGGCGCTCGATCTCGTCCATGTCGGGGCCGTTGTCGGTCATCGCGACGGGGACGTTCTCGATACCCAGGTCGGCGGTGATGCCAAAGTGGCGGTCGTAGCCGGGAACAGGGCACAGGAACTTGACCTTCTTGCCGTCATGCGCGGCCTCGTAAGCCTCCCAAGGCTCGCTGCCGCACGAGCCGCAGCGCCAGAACATACCGGCGATATCGTGCTCAATCAGCAGGCTCGATGAACCCAGCACGAGCGTCTGCTCGGCGGGGCAGCCCAAGAACCCCCCTGCCAGCTTGCGTGCCGAGGGAATACCCTCAAAGCAGCCGTAGTTGGAACAATCGACGTTGCCGTCGTGCAGATCGGCATCGGCATTGAGGATATCGAGCATGGGTCGAGAGATGTCCACCTGGGAGGGCGACGGCTTGCCGCGGGCCATGTCGAGCGCCAGGCCCTTGGCCTTGACCTCGGCGACCTCGGCTTTGAGCGCCTCTATGGCGGCATCGAGTTCGGTGGTTTCCATCTTCTGGTAGATCGTCTGCATGGGTGCGACCTTTCGCGAAGCGGTACGTTGCAGTTCGTCTAAGTATAGACCGCCACCGCCGCAACGGTATGAAGCCGTGATAGATTAAGTCCATCGCAATAAATTACGAATCGCCGCGCATGCCGGCGTGGGGCGCCCAAGGAGGCACTATGGAGTACGGATCGTTCCAGGCCGAGGAATTCGGCGACCTGCAGCGCCTGGTCGACGGACTGTTTTACGACCGCCACGCCATCGACCGCCTGGATCTGATCGTACAGGCCGAGATCTTGGACCTGGCGCCCGACCTCATGGAAATCGTCAACCTTTTGCCGCCCGGCTACTACGACCGCCAATCGCTTTGCGACCAGCTCAACTCCGCCTTGGCCGCCCACGGCTGGGGCGCCGTCTACGGCACCGTGGAATAAACCTAGTCATTTAAGAACGTCCATGACTAAAACGCCACCTGTGATGGTGTTCACAGGCGGCGTTTTCAAACTTGTATGTGCTCTTACTCGCCCTTGGGCGCGGGGTGTTTGCAGACCACGCTCATGTAGATCATGCCGAGCACGGCAGCGGTGACCGAACCGGCAAGGATGGCGGCCTTGGCAGCCAGAACCTCAAACTGGGCCGTCGGGAAGGCAAGACCGCTGATGAGAATCGACATGGTAAAGCCGATGCCGCCCAGAATGCCCACACCGGCAATCATGTGCCAGTTGACATTGTGCGGCAGCTCGCAGACCTTGAGCTTGACCAAGGCGAACGTCATGCCAAAGATGCCGATCGGCTTGCCCAGCAGCATGCCAAAGTACACGCCGAGCGTCACCGGGTCGGTGAGCAGCGTGCTCATGTCCACGCCCACCAGGCGAACCTGTGCGTTGACGAACGCAAAGATCGGCAGAATCACAAAGTTGACCGGCGTGGAAATCAGACGCTCCATGCGGATGAGCGGCGGGGTCACGCGGTGCATGACGCGCTCGACCTTAGTGGTCGAGACGGTAAAGTCATGCTGGCCCAGGATGTGTGCCTCGTCATCGTAGCGGTCATCGAGCAGCGGCAGGCACTCGCCCAGCCAATCGGTGAGGCTGTCGAGCTTGACGCCGCACTTGGCCGGAATGGTAAAGACCAAGATGACGCCAGCAAGCGTGGCATGTACGCCGCTCTTGAACATGCAGAACCACAGCAGCAGACCCAGTACCGAATACGGGGCAAGGCGGTAATGCTGCGTCTTGTTGAGCCACACGAGCGCGCAGGTCACAAGCGCGGCGGCGCCCAACCAAAACGGATTGGGGCTCTGACCGTAGAAGATGGCGATGGCGGCGATGGAGATGAGGTCGTCGGCGATGGCGAGCGTCGAGAAGAACACGCGCACGCCGTTGGGAACGCGATTGCCCAAAAGCGATAGCACGCCCAGCGCAAAGGCAATATCGGTTGCCATGGGGATGGCCCAACCGTTGCGGGCGCCGGCATGGTTGAAGATCAGGTAGATACAGGCGGGAACGACGACGCCGCCCACGGCCGCCAGCATGGGAAGCATGGCCTGACGCGGATTCTTGAGCTCGCCGACCGTCATCTCGTACTTAAGCTCAATGCCCACCAACAAAAAGAAAATCGCCATGAGGAAGTCGTTGACGAAAAGCTCAACGGTGAGACCGGCCGTAAGGTTGCCCAGACCCACATACAGCGGGGTCTCCAAAAAGTGATGGATGGCCTCGTAGGCATCGGTATTGGCGCAAATGACGGCGGCGATGGCGGCGAAGACCATGACGGCGGCGGAAATCGTGCCGTTCTCGGTGATGCGTTCCCAAATGTCGTGACGTTCAAAGCGCTTGCGCTCACGAACGTTGAACAGCTGCTCAGTTGCTGCCATGGGCGGCTCCTTTCACGGGAAAGCTCCCGTCTTAAAAAAGCACGGCCCGCCCAGATGGCGGCGCCGCGCTCCAACGTATTACGCTTGCATCTAGCCTACCCTGCACGACAAGCACGCAGACGTGGCCGAAAAGCGGAACCACAGGTTGAACATTATTTGCTCAACGGCACGGGCGCCCCTGTCCAAGAGACAACGCGGTGCCGTGCACAAAAAACGACCGGAGCGCGGGGCGTCCGCGGTCCGGTCGTCGGTGTTAGGCCAAAAGAACCTAGCAGGCGGCCATGATGGGGGCAGCAACCTGCTTCTTACGGGAGAGAACGCCCGGCATCCAGACGCCGTCGTGCTCGTCGGCGATGCCCAGGCCCTTCTGAGCGGCCTCGGTCTCACCCTCGAGCAGGACCTGCGAGCCCTCCTCCATGATGTCGGTGATGCACAGGACAATGCCGTCAGCGCCCTTCTCGGCGGCGTAGGCGCGCATGGCCTCGCGGACCTCGTCGATCATGCCGAGCGCGCGGCTCTTGTCGACGGTCTCGTACTGGCCGATGAGCAGCTTCTTGCCGGCGGGCTCGAACATCTTGATGTCGTTGCCGACCATCTCGGCAGCGGTGAAGGAGCCGGACGGACGGGTGAGGAAGACCTCCATGCCAAACTTGACCGGGTCAACGCCCACCTGCTCGCCGAGCTTGGCGGCGACGGCGCGGTCGACATCGGTGGTGGTGGGGCTCTTGAGCATGAGCGTGTCGGTCATCATGGCCGAGAGCAGCAGCTTGGCCTGAACGTCGGAAAGCTCAACGCCGAGCACGCCGGCGAGCTTGGTGACGATGGTGCAGCTGGAACCCCAGGGCAGGCAGATGTAGTGCAGCGGGCCGGCGGTCTCGAAGTCGCCGATGCGGTGATGGTCGACGACACCAAAGACTGTGGCGTCCTTAAGACCGGCAACGGACTGGGCGGACTCGTTGTGGTCAGTGAGGACGACGAGCTGACCGGCCTCGACGGACTCGATCACGCGGGGCTCGGCGATGCCGGCGTCGGCGAGCAGCTTGGCGGACTCGGCCGGAAGCTGGCCCAGGGCGCAGGCCTCATAGGTGTTGCCGGCATACTCAATCTGGTTGAGCAGCTGGGACAGAACGACGGCGCTCATGATGGCGTCGTTATCGGGGTTCTGGTGACCAAAGACAAGAACGTTTGCCATGGATATCCTCCACTTGATATGTGTACTTAGACGTAGCTATGGTAGCACGCCGATGCCGAGCCTTCGCAGACGGAAGAGCCACGGCATATTTTGGGGCAGGTATGGGGGCCAAGGCTGTCCCTTTTGCACCATGTTGGTGCAAAGTAACCCGCCCCCCTGCACCAGCTATTTGCCAGCGGCGCGCAGAGCTACGTAGGCGGCGCCGATGATGCCGGCGTCGTTGCCGAGCGAAGCGACCTTAATGGGCGTCTCGCGCGAGGCGGAAAGCGCGTAGCGCTGGAAGTACTCGCGAGCCTTGTCGAGGTAGACATCGGCCGAGGCGGAGGCGCCGCCGCCGATCAGGAACATCTCGGGGTCGACCACGTTGGCGATAAGCGCCAGGGCGCGACCGAGATAGTCGGCCATGGTATCGGCCGCGGCCAGCGCAAGCTTGTCGCCCTCGCGGCAGGCCTGGAACACGTCCTTGGAATCTGAGGGGCCGGTGAGCTCGATGGGCTCGACGCCCGCCTTCTTGCACTCGGCAAGGTAGTTGCTCACCACACCGGTGGCGCTGGAATACTGCTCCAGGTGGCCATGGCCGCCGCAGCCGCAGGTGCGCTCCTCAGCCGGATTCAGGCACATGTGGCCGATCTCGCCGCCGGCACCCACAACGCCCGACACCACGTCGCCGTTGACGATAACGCCGCCGCCCACGCCGGTACCGATGGTGACCATCACCACGTTCTGTACACCCTTGGCAGAGCCGAGCCAGGCCTCGCCCATGGCGGCGGCGTTGGCATCGTTCTCGTACTTAACGACCGCGTCGGGGCAGTGCTCCTGAATGGCGACTCTCAGCTCGGGCAGGTTAATGGCAATGTTGGCCTTGACCTTGGCATCGCCCGATGCCGGGATGGGGCACGGAACGGCCAGGCCAATACCCGCCACAAAGGCGCGCGGAATCTGGGCCTTGGCGACCACCTGGTCGATAGCCTCGGTCACCGCGGCAAAGCCCGCAGCGTCAACGATGGGAGGCGTGGGAACGCTGGCCTTGGCCAGCAGGTTGCCGTCCTCGTCGAACAGACCCTCCTTAACCGAAGTGCCGCCGACGTCAATGCCGATGTAGTACTGCTTAGGTTCCATGGGAGCCCACCTTTCTCGTTTAAACATTGCCTGTATGGTACCGCTCCCAAGGCAAAAACTTACCAAAAAGGGACAGGTTTGTTTTGGCAGGTTTTAACTGGGGAAACGCAAATGGCCGCTCAACAGGCCGCGCAAGACCATCCCCAAAAATAAAGGCGCCGGGAGGCGGAGACTCCCGGCGCCCGTCAAAGGGACTATGTTGTCTGTCGGACCGCACGGTCCTTCGCGGCGATAACGCTGACTAGGCCTTAAGTGCCTGCAGCTGCTTGTGAACCTCGATGAGCTCCGTCGCCATGACGCGCATGGTCTCGGTACCGGCCATCTGGTCCTCGGCATGCAGCAGAATCAACGGGGCCTCGCCGTTACGCTCGCCGTTGGCCTCTTTCTTCAGAAGCCCCATGTGAACATCGTGGCCACCGTTATAGGCCTCGTCGCCCTGCTTGATAAGCTCCTCGGCGGCGTCAAAATCGCCCTCCTTGGCCTTTTGCACGGCATTGATGTACATGCTCTTGGCGGTACCGACGTAGCTGATGATCTCGAAGCAGGTCATCTGCAGTTCGTTCATATCCTCCATGCGGAGCACCTAGCCCATCACGCTGACGCAGTGGTCAATGATGCCGGCAGCGTTCATGCGGCCGTAGTCGACCATGTTGATGACCTCGACCGGAAAACGGCCGGCGGCCTCCTTCTCAAAGTCACCCTTGGTGTAGCCGATCTGCGGGCCAAGCAGCAACATGTCGCACTCGTCCAGGTGATCGTGGGCCTCGTTCATGGGACGAGCCTCGATCTCGATATCCAGACCACGGTTTGCAACCTCGGCCTGCATCTTCTGGACCAGCAGGCTCGTGGACATACCGGCATTGCAGCAGAGCATGATCTTCTTCATGGTTTCCTCCTTATAACTGCGCGGCGCGCAGACGACGACTGGTTGTATTCCTTGCGGTTATTGTGCCCTCTTTCTGCGCCCTTACGCAGAAGAGAGATGCGGGCACTGACACCACGTACCGGTGCCCGCAAAGGTGAAAGGGACGAACGTTAGGCGTTCTACTCGGCGAGAGCCTCCTGCTTGGCGATTGCCTTCTCGGAAATCTTCATAAAGGGCAGGTAGACGGCCATGCCAATGACAATCTCGAGAGCCTGCCACACGCCGGCGCGCCAGTCAAAGCCCGTAGCGAGCAGGGCATTGATGACGGGAGGCATGGTCCAGGGCACCTGGGCGATGCAGGGGCTGATGATGCCTGCGCAGGTAAGGCCATAGGTGATGCCGATGAACAGGTCGGGAAGAAGAACAAACGGGATCATGAGCGGCAGGTTGTACACGATGGGGTAACCGTAGATAACCGGCTCGTTGATGTTGAACAGACCAGGCAGGATAGCCATCTTGGAAACGGTCTCGGAAGCCTTGTTCTTGGAGAACAGGAGCGTGTCGAGCAGAAGCATGAGGGTGCAGCCCGAGCCGCCGATGAGGGCGAAGCTGTTAACGATCTGCATGTTCATGTAGTGATCGGGCTGGATGGTGCCACCGGCGGCAAAGGTAGCCATGTTGTCGACGATGAGCATGGTCAGGATCGGCTCGACGGTAGCGCCAGAGATGGTGGACTGGTGAATACCGACGCAGAACAGCAGGTTGGCAAGGGTGTAGATGAGGATAACAGCCCACGGACCGGCGTTCATGATGTTCTTGAGCGGGTTGGAGATGCACGTGGAGATGATGGCGCACAGATCGGTGCCGGCGCACACGGCGAGCAGGGCTGCGGCAAGAGCGAAGATCGCGAGGTTGAGCAGCATCGGGATCATGACGTTGAAGGAGTTGGAGACCGCGGGAGGCACGCCCTCGCCCAGCTTAACCTTGAGCTTCTCGACGCCAGAGATCTTGATGAAGAGCGAGACGGAGAGCAGAGCGATGATAATGGCCGAGAACAGACCGTTAGTGCCGGTGTTGGCAGTCGAAAGGGCGCCCGTAACCTCGGCGGAGGTGATCTTGTCGGTGAGCAGCGGGCTCGTGGCGGCAAGCGAGGCGGTAATCTGCTGCGGCATCATGATGACGAAGGCAGAGATGGCGACGACCACGCAAGCGAGCGGGTTATCGAAACGCTTGTTCTTGGCGAGGCTGTAGCCAATCAATCCGGCCAAGATAATGGCAGAGACGTTGAGGGTGCCCAGCGTAATTGCCGAGCCCCACGTCTGAAGGTTGGCAAGGCCCGCCGCATCGAGCGGGAACAGAGGGAACACGACGTTGTTAATAAGAACCGCGATACCCGCAAGGATATAGAGCGGCGTGATGGTCGCGAAGGCGTCTCGCAGGGAACGCAGGTGAACCTGGTTTCCCACCTTCGCAGAGACCTCGGCAAACTTGTCGAGGAAGCTCTTTCCGTTGTCACTGGCCATGATTGCTCCTAACTTTCAAATCCGGCCTTTTCCTATGCGCACGGTGGTCTGTCGCCCTCTGCCACCAGATGTGCCATGTGTTGCGCGCGGCGGCGCGCGGTCTGGGCGTTCGCCCGGTCGCTAATCAACCACGTGGGTCGTGGCGACCTGTTTGAGCCAGGCCGCCGACTTCTTAAGACGGCGCTTGTAGCCATCCATCAGATCGACCTCGACAAAGCCATAGCGATTCTTAAAGGCATTGGCCCAAGACCAGTTATCGATGACGGCCCAATAATGGTATCCGCGACACTTGGCGCCCTCGGCGATTGCCTTGGCAACCCACTCCAGGTGCTGGCGTACAAAGTCGACGCGGTAGTCGTCCTGGATGGTTCCTTCGGCGTCACGGTTCTTGTATTCGTCCATGATGCCGATGCCGTTCTCGGAAACGAACCACTCAAGATCGGGATAGTTCTTGGCGCAGTCCATGCCAAAGTCGTAGAGGCCCTGCGGGTAGATCTCCCAGCCGCGGCTCTCGTTCATAACGGCGTCGGGCCACACGTACTCGTCGGCAAAGTGCGGCAGACCGTACTGGTCGACCTTGCTCGCCGGTGCCTGAACACGCGTGGGGTGGTAGTAGTTGCAGCCGAGCCAGTCGACAACACCCTGCTTGAGAATCTCTTGGTCGCCGGCACGGAACGGGAGCTTAACACCGCCCTCGGCCAGGCTGTCGAGCACGTCGGCGGGAAGTTCGCCCTTGGTAATAAGGTCGAGCCACCAGCGATTGTTGATGCCGCCGGTCATACGCACGGCCTCGAGGTCTGCCTCGCTGGGGTTCTCCTTGGTGTAGACCGGGGTAAAGCAGTTGATCATGCCGATCTTGGCATCGGAGCGAATAGCGCCCTCGTCATAGGCGCGACGATAGTTGGCCACGGCCAGCGCATGTGCCAGCGAGATGTGATACTGCACGGTGCGAGCGCGGCTAAAGTCGTGGAGTTGCGGGAACCACACGCCCTCCTGATAGCGCTGCTCGGGCTCGACGATGGGCTCGTTAAAGGTGAACCAGTACTTAATCTCCTGGCCAAACTCGTGGAAGGCGACGTCGGCGTAATGCGCGTAAGCCTCGACGACCTCACGGCTCTCCCAGCCGCCACGGTTAAAGAGGTAGGTGGGCATGTCAAAGTGGTACAGGTTGACGAACGGCTCCAGACCAGCCTCGCGAGAGGCGCGGAACAGCTCGTGATACCACGCAGCGCCCTCCTCATTAAGGTTGCCGTCGGCATCGAGCAGACGGCTCCACTGAATGGAAGTGCGATAGGTATCCAGGCCCAAGTCCTTCAAAATGCGAAAGTCTTCCTGGTACTTGGCCATAAAGTCATTGCCGGCATAAGAGCCAACGCAGTTGTAGAACGAACCCAGATCCTGGATGGACCAGGTGTCCCACAGGTTCTCGAGCTTGCCGCCTTGGTTCCACTGACCCTCAGTCTGCGGGCCGGACATAGCAGCGCCAAAGAAGAAGTCGTTGGGCAGCTGATACTGTGCCATCAAAGTCCTCGCTTTCGTGTTCTAGAGCTTCCGATTGGAGACGGGTTTGCTTTGACAGGTTATCCGGCGCGGGCGCGCACCGGTCATACCGATATCCAACCTGCCAAAACAAAACCGTCCCCAAACAGTCAATCCTGTTCTGCGGTAGGATTCCGTTTGTTGCTTAAACTATAGCGCTCTAATTTTAAAAGTAAAGCGTCTTTTTCTTTTTTCTTTCTCGAACTTCTTAGATAAAAGTAATATGGGTGCCCTGTTGAGGGTTATACTTACTTTTGTATTCAAATATGTCGGAAAGGAGGTTCCATGATTCCCAAATACGAGGCGATAGCTGCAGATATTCGTCGGAGTATTGAGGATGGCGCTCTTAAACCGGGCGATAAGCTTCCCACCGTCGTTGAGTTCTGCGAGCTCTATAGCGTTTCCAAAATCACCGTCAAACGAGCTATCGAGCAAATCACCGAAGAAGGTCTTATTACCAGCCGTCGTGGATCGGGTACCTACGTTAAGGACACGGCGGGACTTCCCGGCCAGGCGTTTTTCCAGGGCAAAAACGACCGTGCCCAGGGTTTTTCGTATGAGCACCGCGGGGAGAAGGTGACCTCGGTGGTCTACGATTTCTCGATTGTTAATCCACCAGCGGACATCGCAGCCCAGCTGGGAATTGCCGAGGATGACTTTGCCTATCACGTCGTGCGCGTGCGTCAGGCCGATGAGGAGCCCATCGTTATCGAGTACACCTACATGCCCCTCGAGCTGATTCCGGGGCTGAAAAAGAAGGACCTGTACGGATCGCTCTACCGCTTCATCCGAGAGCAATGCGGGCTGAAGATTTCGAGCTTTCACCGTACCATTCGCGCCGTGGCAGCAACCGAGGAAGAAGCCGAGCGTCTGGACACCAAACCTGGCTCTCCCCTGCTCGAGCTCACCCAGATTGGCTTTTTGGACAGCGGTGCCGCCTTTGAGTATTCGACCTCGCGCAACGTTGGCGACCGCTTTGAGTTGCACAATGTAACGCTGGCATAGGTTTTTGTAGTCATGCGGGCGCTCGTTTTGAGCAGTTTTACGCGGCGCCCACGCAGCACAATGGGAGTATGAACATGTCCGATTTGATTAAACTGACGCCGATCTTCCACGAGAAGATCTGGGGCGGCCGCCAGCTGGAGGCCGTGTTTGGCTACGACATTCCCGAGGGTCCCATCGGTGAGTGCTGGGCCATCTCGGCCCATCCCAACGGCGACTGCCAGATCGCTGAGGGCCCGTACGCCGGTCACACGCTGTCATGGCTGTGGGCCGAGCACCGCGAGCTCTTTGGCAATTGCGAAGGCAAGGAGTTCCCGCTGCTCATTAAGATTCTGGACGCCAAGGACGACCTTTCAATCCAGATTCATCCCAACGACGAGTACGCCGCCAAGCACGAGAACGGCAGCCTGGGAAAAACCGAGTGCTGGTATGTGCTGGACTGCGAGCCCGGTGCCACGATCATCGTCGGCCAGCGCGCGCATGACCGCGCCGAGGCCGCGCAGATGATCGAGGACGGCCGCTGGGACGACATGCTCAACGTACTGCCGATCCACAAGGGCGACTTTTTCCAGATTGATTCCGGTACCGTGCACGCCATCAAGACCGGCACGCTCATTTTGGAGACGCAGCAGTCGAGCGACGTGACGTATCGCCTGTACGACTACGACCGTCCCGGCACCGACGGCAAGCTGCGTCCCCTGCACATTGAGCAGAGCCTCGACTGCATAAACTTTGACGCTCAGGCTCCGACCGACGGCACGGTGACCGCGCCCGAGGTGGATGGCGTGACCGAGCTCGAGTCTTGCCCCTGCTACACCGTCGATCGCGTGCGCGTCGACGGCAGCAAGACTCTCGACCAGCGCTGGCCCTTCATGTGCCTGTCGATCATCGACGGCGAAGGCACCGTCTGCGGCGACCCCGTCCACAAGGGAAGCCACCTGCTGGCCCCGAGCACCGTCGGCTCCATCGACCTCGAAGGCAAGATGGAACTGATCATCAGCCACCTCTAGGTCGCAACAACAACCAAAACGAAACAAGGGGCTCCCCCGTTCTTCAACGAGGGAGCCCCTTGCCATGTCTAAGTATTCAGCCCACCCGGCTCTCCAGATCAAAAAGCGAACGAGCAAAGCGACGTTCGTCCAGCAACGTTACCCAAGGACCTGGGCGGGCGTATAGGGCAACATCGATCGCGAGTTCCGCACGAGCCGGAGAGCACTTAATGTGCTCTCCGTGCGAGCAGGACTGCCCGAGCAGGCGATGTTGCCCTATACGCCCGCCCAGGTCCGCCGGGATCACGACAGCTTAACGATCGGTGCAAAACCTTTCATAAGCTTTTTGGTCTGGCCGGTCTTTTCGAATTGAACCTCGATCATGTCTCCGACGACCGAGATCACGGTGCCCGTGCCAAAGGTCTTATGACTCACGGTATCGCCCGCGGCAAAGTCCTGCGATGCGCTGGCGCGATCGACCTTGCGCTCCACCGTCGGGGATACCTTGGATGACGACTTTTTGGCTCGCGGCGCGCCCGAGCCAAAGGTCGAGGCAACACGGCCGGCGTCGGGCGAAACCCCACGATGGCGCTCGGTACCATAAGTGCTGCCGCCAAAGAAGTCATCGAAGCTCGAGCCGCTGCGCGATCCAGAGCCGCCGGTCGAGCGCGTATGCGAGCCAAACACCTTGCCGCCATACATGTCCGAGCCCATACCCGAGCCAAACGTGCCGTGACGGTCGCCGCGCTTCTCCCAGCCCGTGCCCTCAAAACCGGCAGAACCGATACCGCTAAACTCGATGTCCTCAAACGGAATCTCGTTGAGGAAGCGCGAGCGCGGATTGGCAGAGGTCGAGCCGTAGGTGCGACGCGTGGCCGCATAGGTCAGGAACAGGCGCTTGCGAGCACGCGTGATGGCGACGTAGGCCAAGCGGCGCTCCTCCTCGAGCTTGCCCGGATCGTCACTACCGCCAAAGTCGTGCACGTGCGGGAAGATACCCTCCTCCATGCCGGCCACGAACACCGCCGGGAACTCCAGGCCCTTGGCGGAGTGGATGGTCATCATGGTAATGGCATGCGTCTCGCCGGCCAGGGAATCCAAGTCGGAGCGCAGGGCCAGCCACTCCATGAGTGCCGGCAGCGCCTTACAGGTGAGCGGACCGTAGGTGCGCTCGATCTCGTCGGCATGCACGGCGCCCGCCGGCAGCTCAGTCGGCGCGGCATACGCGTTACCCGCGATGGCGGCGGCCAGGGCATCCTGCGGCGAGAGCGCCGGGGCGGCTAGGCTATCGAGCGGATTGGAACCCGCGGCATCACGCGCGCCAACGAGCGCCTCAAACGAAGACACAGGCGCAGACGGGCCGGGCTCGGGCGCAGGCGCGCTCACCACAACGGGCTCGGGCTCAACGTCGGCGGGCACATCGGCTACGCCGGCTGCGCGCAGCTCTTCTAGACTCTCGAGCGTACCCTCGATATCCTCGTGCGTCTCCTCAAATTCGGCGGCGACGCCCAGGAATTCCTGAATGTTCTCGGCACGGCTCTCGGATTCCATGGTGCCCTCGGCGCGAAACGCCTGCAGCAGGCCCGTCTTATCGACGATCATCTCGACAACGTCCTTAAGCTCGCCGTCCATGCGGCGACCCTCGCGCACCAGCGACACAAAGCTCGACAGGCCATTGCGCACCTTGGCGCTAAACATGCCCGTCTCGGCTGTTGCGATCTCGCAGGCCTGGAAGAACGAGCAACGGTTGTCGCGCGCCAGCCGCTCGATCTTTTGGATCGAGGTGGAGCCGATGCCGCGGCGCGGCGTGTTGATGACGCGCTTGACGCTCATCTCGTCGGCCGGGTTCACAATCATCTTGAGGTAAGCCATGACGTCGCGGATCTCGGCACGGTCGAAGAATCGCGTGCCGCCCACGATCTTGTAGGGCACGCCCGCGCGCAGAAACATATCTTCGAGAATACGCGACTGGGCGTTGGTGCGGTAGAACACGGCGATGTCGTCGTAACTCGTACCCTTGGAGTGCAGCTTTTCGATCTCGCCGGCAATCCAGCGACCCTCGTCGCGCTCATCGCTTGCCTGGAAGGCCTGGATCTTCTCGCCGTCGCCCTCGGCCGTAAACAGGCGCTTGTCCTTGCGCTGCGAGTTGTGACGCACCACGGCGTTGGCGGCGCTCAGGATATGACCCGTGGAACGATAGTTCTGCTCCAGCTTGACGGTCTTGCAGTTTTTAAAGTCCTTCTCAAAGTCCAGGATGTTGGTGATGTCGGCGCCACGCCAGCTGTAAATGGACTGGTCATCGTCGCCCACGACCATGAGGTTTTGGTACTTGGCGGCCAGCAGGTTGGCGATCTCGTACTGGACGTGGTTGGTGTCCTGATACTCATCGACGCTAATGTAGCGGAAACGCTCTTGGTACTTGTCGAGCACCTCGGGGCGGGTGCGCAGCAGCTCGAGCGTGCGCACGAGCAGGTCGTCGAAGTCCATCGCGTTGGCGGCGCGCAGGCGGCGTTCCAGCTCCAGGTAGACCTGCGCGGCCTTTTTGTCGTTGGGGCTGTCGGCGGATTTGAGCATGTCCTCGGGGCCGATCATGGCGTTTTTGGCCGAACTGATCTTGCTGCGGATCATATTGATGGGGAATTGCTTTTGCTCGATACCGAGCGCCTGCATAATATCGCGCACCATGCGCTTGGAATCGTCGTCATCGTAGATGGTGAACTGACCGGTGTAGCCCAGCAGGTCAGCGTCCTCGCGCAGCATGCGCACGCACATAGCATGGAAGGTGCACACCCACATGCCGCGGGTACCGCTGGGGATGAGTGCCGCCAGACGCTCGCGCATCTCGGCCGCGGCCTTGTTGGTAAACGTGATGGCAAGGATCTGCCAGGGCTTAACGCCCAGGTCGCCGAGCATATGTGCGATGCGGAAGGTCAAGACGCGGGTCTTGCCCGAGCCGGCGCCGGCAAGGACCAGCAACGGACCCTCGGTGGTCAGGACCGCCTCGCGCTGGGCGGGATTAAGGCTGTCGATGTCGACGAGCGGCTTGGCGGGTTTGGGTGCCGGCGCGGGAGCGTCGTAGATGTCGAGCGGGACGAGCTCGGGCTCCGGCGCAGCGGGGGCGGTGTATGCATCGAGCGGCACGGGTTCCGGCGTGGGCGGCACGGGTACCGCGGCGTTCTTTTCCCAGGGCAAGGGCTGGGTCATGGGCGACTCCTCATCTGACGGACAGCGCGCCTGCGGGCAGCGCCATAGTTTGAGCCGTACCAGTATACCGAGCCGCGCGGACACCGACGCAAATCACACCACGACTCCGTCCGCCACCATCGGGCCCGCCCTAGCGGATTTGGCGCAATGGGGTCAGGTTACTTTGCACCAATCTATTGACAATCACGAAACCACCGATGTCATAGCAGCAGCAGCGAGCGACGGTCAGGGCGAACAACTTGTCATTCAAAGGGGGCGGCATAGACCTTTTGGTCATGCCACCCCCTTTGAATGACAAGTTGTCGCCCTGACCGCCGCGCAGCGTCGACTAAGTTAGAGGCCGAGCATCGGCTCCAAGACGAAGAAGTACGCAAGCACCACGATGCCCAGAATGATGCGGTAGACGCCGAAGCACTTGAAGTCGTGACGGCGGACGAAACCCATGAGCCACTTGATAGCGATGAGCGAAACCACAAAGGCCACAACGCAGCCCACGCCCAGGATGGCGACCTCGTTGGCACCGAACGTACCGCCCTTGATGAAATACTTGACCAGCTTGAGCGCACTCGCGCCAAACATGACAGGGATGGCCAGGAAGAACGTAAACTTGGACGCCACCGAACGCGTGCAGCCCAAAAGCAGGCCGCCGATGATGGTGGAACCGGAGCGCGACGTGCCCGGAATCAGCGAGAGCACCTGGAAGCATCCGATGCCCAGTGCGGTCTTCCAACTCAGGTCCTCGAGCGTGGTGATGGAACCAAAGTCCAGATCCTCGTCATCGCGCTCATCCTCAGCGGTAGCCCCGGCGGGCGCCGCAAAGTGCGCACCGGCGGGACGTCCACCCGACACCACAGCACGCGAACCAAACGAACCGGCAACGGCCATTTCCTCGCGCTTGCTCGCGCGCCAGTTCTCGATCACGATAAACAGCACGCCGTACACAATGAGCGCCAGCGCCACGACGGGAGCATTGTAGAAATGCTCCTCCATCCAGTCGTTGAGCGGCAGACCGATCGCCGCCGCAGGAATGCAGCCGAGCACAATCTTGCCCCACAGCACCCAGGTGTCGCGACGGCCCTCCTTGCCCTTGCTGGGCGAGAACGGATTGAGCTCATGGAAGAACAGCACACAGACGGCCAGAATGGCGCCGAGCTGAATCACGACCAGGAACATATTCCAGAACGTCTCGCTCACGTTCATCTTGACGAACTCGTCCACCAAGATCATGTGACCGGTCGACGAAACAGGCAGCCATTCGGTGATGCCCTCGACCAGGCCCATGAAGGCAGATTTTAGAAGCTCGATAATATCCAAAGGGACCCCCTCGTTAGACACCCGCCGATATTGTTCTGCGGACGGTGCGGGCGATGTCCCATTATCAACCGTTGGCGGCGCGCCTGCGCCTACCCTTACCAAAAAACTCGCCCGTTCACAGAATTGCGAGCGGTCAAACCCAAATCCTTGGGTATAACTGCAACAAGATAAAGTGTCCGGCGGCCAACGCGCCCGCGCCCGCCCGATGCACGAGCCCCGCGCCCGTGCGATAGACCAAGGAGGAAACCATGAACGAGGGCTACACCAAGGTATTTGTTTCACTCGACGGTACTGAGCAGCAGGATTTTGTGCTCGCACGCGCCATTAAGGTCGCCGCGAACAACGGCGCCAAGCTAATCATCGGCCACGTTATCGATTCCACGGCGCTCGAGAGCGCCGGTTCCTATCCGGTCGACCTGGTCAACGGCCTAGAGGAGGCATTTAAGAACTCCATTGCCAAGCAGCTCGAAGAGGCCAAGGCCAATCCCGATATTCCCGAGGTCGAGGTCATGATTCGCGCCGGCCGTATTCGCGAGACGCTCAAGGACGAGATGCTCGACGTGGTTAAGCCCGACCTGGTGCTCTGCGGCGCCCGCGGCCTGTCCTCGATCAAGTATGCGCTGCTGGGTTCGATTTCGACGTTCCTGCTGCGCAATACGGACTGCGACATCTTGGTCGTGAAATAGCAAACGTACGCCTAACGCATCGCGGAGCGCAAGCCCGCGTGCCCAAGTCTTCCAAGAGCGGGGCCACAATTACGGTGGCCCCGCTTTGCTTTAGACTGAGAATTGCTCCAGAACCCTCATTCTCTCAACGGAGTCCGTCTGAATTTTCAGAGCGACCCTACCCAAATCTCCGGTTGCAGAGGCAAGTTCTGCAAGCTGGGCAGACACCCCTTCAGCCACTTCCGCCGCGATGTTCTTAATCATCTTGAGTGGTAGATGCAAATCTTGAGACATGAATTCGAAATCTTCAGGAGTCACCCCATCGATCACCCGGTGATCCCCAATATCAATCCCAAGATTATGGTCGTATCCCATTATCGTCGTGCAGACAATATCGTATGCAGGGGCCAACCTCTTTTCCCGCCAACTCGGACTATAGAGAAACGAATGGTTCTTGAGATGCGAGTCGCAATTCCCCAACGCATAATCGACCATTACCTGACGAGCGAACATTTGAGTATCAGCAATTACGTTAGACGATTGCTCTCTTATCAATCGGCCGCAAAGAACCATATAGCAGCTATCGGGACGTGTCTCGTATTTCATATACGAAGGCCAGCCAACCGCTTGGCAAAAATCCTCCTGATGCAGCCTCAGAGGCACATCGAATCCGCTCATCGACGGCGGCTCATTGCTCCAGATTCTGTCATAACGCTCGGAAAAGAACGCACCAGGAATCGTATCCGAAGCTTCTGAACGGGCAATTTCAAGCCCAGCAGCAGACGCTGCCGTCATGCAAATTAATTCGTTGAACGGCAAATCCGGATGTTTAGTTGAAGCAATCTTGACTATGTGAGTCGAGGGGGCAGAGCCGAGCGGCAGCATCCAATCCCCCGACCCGGCCTTTTTCGCATCTTTACCGCGCGGTAAAAACCAACCGGTTTTAGACTGAGCGCCCGCCAACGACAGCCTCGAATCCTGCATATCATTTGCAATCTCAAACACTTCCGCCTTAGAAAGTGCCTCAAAATCCTCGTCTTGCAGAGGACGATAGCCCGGATCGTAGCTCGATTTCTCATCGCCGAGAAACCTCAAGGCACCAACGCACTCATCGCCCAAACGCTCGAGCATCGATAAATAGTCTGACTGGGGGATTTGAAAACGCATCGACAGCTCATGCCGAACCGGGCCCTCGGGAAGCATGCCCGAAAAGAAGGCCGAAAACTCATTGCTGGTATATGGGTCATGTCGCAAGGGAAGAGAAGCTGAGAGTGCGGCGGCATCGTCGCGTTCAAGATATCCCTCATCATATGCAAACGTCTCGTTTACGGGGTCGGCCCTCTCAAATTCTCCGACCAGCTCAAACGTTCCCCGATACTCACGATAAACCTTTAATGCCATGAACCGTCGCCCCTCTCCCTCAGGATCAAATCGACCCCCAAGCTGTTAGCGATTTGAAGGGTTTGGCGAAGATTGGCACCCGCCTTTCCACGCTCAAGCTCGCTCACAAAGCGCAAACTGCACTGGTTGAAATCAGCCACATCGCGTTGGGTATAACCGAGCTTCTTCCGGCGCTCACGCAAATATGCACCGAGTTCAGCTGGGTCAAAAATCGTTCGCTCATTCCAGTCTTGCATGCTAATCCCCTATGATTATCCCAAACGGGATAATCATAGCACATCATGATGGAATTATCCCGTTTGGGATAATTGTCTTAACGTGAATGACGCTCCGGGACGTTACACCGCGACGACTACTCAAAGTATTGGAACTTGTTGGTCGAGAAGGCAAACGTGACGACAAAGCCTTCGCCGGCGTCGGATGCCGCGGTGACGTCGATGCCCATCTTGGAGCACAGGCGCGCCACCAGGTAGAGGCCGATGCCCGTTGCGCGCTTGGTGGTGCGGCCGTTGTCGCCGGTAAAACCCTTCTCGAACACGCGCGGCAGGTCGGCCGCGCTCACGCCGCAGCCGTTGTCCGCGACGGTAAGCTCGATGCGCTCGCTCGCCAGGCCCTCGTCCAGCAACGCACCCGAAAACACGATCTTTGCGCCGTCCTCGCGCGCATATTTAATGCTGTTCTGAATGAGCTGGCCCAGAATAAACTCGAGCCACTTTTCGTCGGTAAAGACCTCAAAGTCGAGGTTCTCGCACACCGGCGCCACGTGTGCCGCGATGAGCTCGCGGGCGTTGGCTTTAATCGCGCCCGTCACCAAGGTCTTAAGGTCCCAGCGACGAATCAGGTAGTCGCGCTCCACAACCTCCGAGCGCGCATAGTACAGCGCCTGGTCGATATAGCGCTCCACGCGGGCAAGCTCGCGACCGAGGTCATCTACGCGCGACAGGTCATCTTCGCTGCCGTCCAGGTTTTCCAAAATCAGATGGGCTGCCGCCAGAGGCAGCTTGGCCTCGTGGACCCAGCTCTCGATATAGTCGCGATAGTCATCGGTCTGGCGCCAGCCTTCGGCAACCTCGTCACAAGCGGCTTTGCCCACCCGGCGCAAGACCTCGTACTCGAGCTCGCCCTCGGCATAGGTCGGACATTGCACCATCTCCTGCACCCATGCGGGACTCTCGAGCTCCTCTGCCGCACGCTCCAGCTGGCGCAGAAAACGGCGACGGCGCGCGTACTCGATCACGATGCCGAGCATACCAAAGATATAGGACACGCCGACCGCCACGACCACGATGGAAACGGGTGCGCCGGCGACCGTCAGCACAAAGCAGCTCAGCAGCACGCCGCACGTCCACACGGCGACGGGAAGCAGCGCATCTTTGAAGAATTTGGCAAACGACATAGCCGGCCCCTAGACCGAATAGCCCTGGCCGCGGTGCGTCGTCAAATACCCCTTGATGCCGATTTTTTCGAGCGTGGTGCGCAGGCGGTTGATGTTGACGGTGAGCGTATTGTCGTCCACGAAGGCGTCGGAGTCCCACAGGTCCTGCATGATGGCCGAGCGCGAGACAATCTTGCCCGCACGGCTCAGAAGCAGCGAGAGGATACGCAGCTCGTTTTTGGTGAGCTCGGTACCGGTGCCGGTTTGCATGTTGGTGACCATGGAGCGAGCGAGATCGAGCTCCAGGCCCTTGTGGACAAGTGTGCTGCGCTCGCCCGCCGCCGCGGTACGACGCAGCAGTGCGTTGATGCGCGCCACGAGCACGCGCGCGCTGTAGGGCTTGGGAACAAAGTCATCCGCGCCGAGCGTCATGGCCATGACCTCGTCGATCTCGGTCGTGCGCGAAGTGAGGACGATGATGGGAACCTCGGATTCGCGGCGAACCTCATGGCAGATATGCTGGCCGTCTTTGACAGGGAGCGTGAGGTCGAGCAGCACCAGGTCGGGCGCGGCGGCGAGAATATCGCGCGAGACATGCTCAAACGATTCGCAGACCTCGATTTCAAACCCGGCGCGGGCAAGGATATCGGCAAGCTCACGACGAATGGGCTCGTCGTCCTCAACGATATAGATCAGCGCCATGAATTCCGCTCCCCTCTTGGTTGTCTTGCCACCATTATGGCTGCGAAACTGCAGGTGTGCACCGCGCGCGGTGCCAAGATGACAGAACTGTTCGCGAGCGGGGGCGTTTTGTCCGCCTCGCACTCGCAGCGGTGGCGGGGACCAAAATGATTCTTTAATCCCCGTCCCAGAATAATCATTTAGCGACGGGCGCGGAGCTTTTCGTAGCCGTCGGCAAAGAAGGCGACCGTGGCGGCGTCCGCCTCGGCGGCATCGGTATCGTCGGCGGGAACCACGCCATGCTCGTCGCTCACCAGGAACAGCGCGCCCTTAAGCTGCGCGGGAATATCTACGCGCGTGACCGGGATATTCTTGGTCTGGGCCAACTGCTCGATGAGCGTCGCCGTGCCGCACAGGCACTCGTCCGCTGGCGCCACAAAGGCAAGCTCGCCGTTATCGACGGCGGCGAGCAGCTCGGGCGCCACGCCGGTTTCGTCGGCCTCGGAGCGGGCCTCGGCGGAGCGGGCACGTAGCGCCTTGGCCGACGTATCGGTTAGCGGCTCGTACTCCCCCACCGTCATGGCGGCGTTGCCGTTGACGTCGACCACCAGCATGAGCACGCCGTCGCGTGCGGTGTAATCGCCCTCGGCAAGCGACCACTCAACGTGCTGCTTGGCCCAGCTGAGCATGTTATGGGTAAGCGGCTCGCCC
Source organism: uncultured Collinsella sp. (assembly GCA_900541235.1). GTDB lineage: Bacteria > Actinomycetota > Coriobacteriia > Coriobacteriales > Coriobacteriaceae > Collinsella. The sequence goes on from UQIW01000005.1 coordinate 65,883, forward strand.
TGCACCAAGCGCTCGGACAGTGCGCGAATGTGGCGGTTGAGCATGGGCACCTTCTTATTGGACATGCGCCAACGGCAGACAAGCGCGGGCTTGTCGAGCGTAAACTTCTCGACCGCCTCCTGATTGGCGCAAAAGTCCTCGTACGCACGCTGATCCTCGGCATTGCCAAACAGCTCGGCATCATCAATCTGGGGCATGGTTGTACCTTTCGTGTTAGTCATTCCGTCCTCTTATACCAAAAAGACGGCCCTCCAAACGGAGCAGCCGTCTTTTGCGGAGATTATTTTGTCCCAAAGCGGAACTTAGTGGCGGAAGTGGCGGGCGCCGGTGAAGACCATCGCAATACCATGCTCGTTGCAGGCCTGGATGCTCTCGTCGTCACGCTTGGAGCCGCCGGGCTGGATGATGCAGGTCACGCCGTGCGCGGCAAGCACGTCGACGTTGTCGCGGAACGGGAAGAACGCGTCGCTTGCACAGGCAAAGCCGCCCTTCTCCACGCCCTCGCGCTCGCAGAAGTCCTCGGCGCGCTCGCAGGCAAGCAGTGCGGAGTCAACGCGGTTGGGCTGGCCGGGGCCCATGCCAATGCCGGCCTTGCCTTTGGAGACCAGGATGGCGTTGGACTTGACGCCCTTGCAGACCTTCCAGGCAAACTCGAGCTCAGCCATCTCGGCGTCGGTGGGCTTGCGGTCGGTGGGGAACGTAAAGGTCGCGGGACCCTCGGTCACGTGGTCGACTTCCTGCACCAGCATGCCGCCGTCGATGGAGCGCAGCTCCACTTGGGCACCGTGGTCCACGCCGCCGGTAGCCAGCACGCGCAGGTTGGGGCGCTTGGCCATGCGCTCGAGCGCCTCGGCGGTATAACTCGGGGCGATGATGACCTCGACGAACTGCTTGTTCTGATCGGCAAAGTGCTCAACCAGCTCATAGGGAACCTCGCGGTTGCAGGCGATGATGCCGCCGAAGGCGCTCTTGGGATCGCAGGCGAAGGCGCGGTCGTAGGCGGCCGTGATGTCCTCGGCGACGGCGGAACCGCAGGGGTTCTGGTGCTTGAGGATCACGCAGGCCGGCTCGTCGAACTCGCGGACCAGGTTCCAGGCGGCGTCGGCATCCAGATAGTTGTTGTAGCTGAGCGGCTTGCCCTGGATCTGCTCGGAGCCCACGAGCGGGAACTGAGAGCTCGCGGTGTTCTCGCAGCCCTCGGCAAAGCGATAGACCGTGGCCTTCTGCTGCGGGTTCTCGCCATAGCGCAGGTCGTCGACCTTTTCCAGCGAGATCTCGAGCTTGGCAGAGGTGTCCGCCACGTCGCTTGCCTGGGCGGCAAGCCAACGGGAAATAGCCGTGTCGTAGGCAGCGGTGGTCTGGTAGACCTTCACCTGCAGGCGACGACGGGTGGAAAGCGTGGTGCAACCGCCGGTCTCGCGCATCTCGGCCAGGACGGCGTCATAGTCGGCAGGGTCGGAAATGACGGTAACGCTCGTGGCGTTCTTGGCGGCAGAGCGCAGCATGGAGGGGCCACCGATGTCGATTTGCTCGATGGCGTCCGCGAAGGTGACCTCGGGGTTGGCGACGGTCTTCTCGAACTCGTACAGGTTGACGACGACCAGGTCGATCAGCTTAATGCCGTGCTGAGCGGCCTCCTGCATGTGCTGCTCGGAATCGCGGCGGGCCAGCAGCGCGCCGTGAACCTTGGGGTGCAGGGTCTTAACGCGGCCGTCCATCATCTCGGGATAGCCCGTGAACTCCTCGATGGGGGTTACGGGAACGCCCGCGTCCTCGATGGCACGAGCCGTGCCGCCCGTAGAGATGATCTCGACGCCAAAGTCATCGACCAGCGTCCGTGCGAAATCGACGACGCCCGTCTTATCGGTAACCGAGATCAACGCGCGTGCGATCTTCACATCAGATCCCATGCAGTCCTCCTGTCTGGTACGCCGCCGTGCTCTGTGAGTCGGTGATACGTCGATCTGCAGCGCTCGCGCAGCGGCATTGAAAATACTGATTTAATGTAGCGCATCGAGCGCATCGATGCACCCCGCAACGGGCGCATGTGCAGAAAAAGTTTGCACGCGGAGGGGATGGGCGCAGCACCGGGCACGGTGAGTTCATGGAACACAGGGGCACCATAATTAGATGCCAATGGCGTGGTAGAACTGTGCTCGATATGCATCCGCAAAAGAAAGAGGCACCATGGTCTCGCGGGTTCTCTACCGACCGTTTGATACCGAAGACTTCGACGCCATCGCGCTGATTCTGCAACAGCTTTGGCATAACAATTCGGATAACGATGAGTACAACCGCCTTGAGGCCGCATGCGACCTTGCCTACTGCCTTTCGTCCTCGACGTTTTCGCAGGTTGCGGTGATTGACGGCGAGGCGCGCGGCATTGCGCTTGCACGCGCAGGACAGAGCTTCGGCGTCACTATCAACGAGCATTGGATGGATACCGAACGCGCGCTGCTATCACAGATGCGCGAGCTGGAGCCCGATGTCTGCGCCGAGTATCTCTCGTTTGTGCGCGCAACCATCCGAACCAACAACCGCCTGCTCGAGAGCAGCCCGTTGCCGCACGACAACGAGGTCACGCTGCTTGCCGTTGATCGAGATGTCCACGGCCTGGGCGTTGGCTCGGTGTTGCTCGATGCCGCGGTCTCGTACCTTTCCTCGCGCGGGGCGACAAGGGCGCACCTGTACACCGACTCCAACTGCTCGTGGAAGTTCTACGAGCTGCACGGCTTTAAGCGCGCGGCCACGCACCGCGCCAACCGCGAAGAGCGCCGCCATGACATGCCACGCGAAAGCTTCCTCTACGAACTCGACCTAACAGCCTAGCCCAGGCAGCCACACCTAGTCATTTAAGTCTGTCCCCAATGAGTGGCCTAGGGGTTTGTAGATAGCCGTGGTCAAAAAACATCAAATATGAGTACTGTTACCTTTTTAGTAGCAGCGATTTGAGGCATTTTTGATGCTTGCAGGCATGACGACCAGCTGCGTGAGCTGACGTAGCTTCCCAAATGTTCAATAAAATGGGCTCCTAACGAGAAGTACTCTCATTAGGAGCCCGTTATTATGTGCAAACATATGTGACCAACGCAGCAACAGTACTCATATTTGGCATTTTTTGTCCACTGCCCCTTGCGCGAAAGTCCTCAACGGAAAGTTTGGCCCGTTTCGATGCGCAAAAATGGGGTGGATCTTCCCTGGCAACCGCCCAGAAAGATCCACCCCAAAGCAAGCGCTCGCTAGAACGTTCCGCCGCCGCCCCCGCCGACGCCGCCACCGGAAAAGCCGCCGCCGGAAAAGCCGCCGCCGCTGCCGCCGCTCGAGCTATCGGAACTCGAAGCCAGCTCACGGATGCTCTCGTGATACACATCGTTGAACGAATCGAGCGGAGACTCGTTGCCGTAGTGATGGTAATACCACCAGTAGCAGGGGTAGTTGTCGTAAAAATCGTCGCTGTTGCGCAGGTCCGCAGGCACGGCTTCGGCCAGCTGTCGCAGCACTTCTTTCGAAACGCCCAGGGCAACGCCCATCACCAGCAGCTTGTTCCACAAGATCAGGTCGCTGGGGACGGCCTCCTTCAGACGCGTAAAGTCCTCGAGCCAATGCTTGAGCGCCTTGCAGCGAGCCGCCACCTCGGCACCCTCCGGCGTGTAGCGACGGAAGGTGCAGCTCAGGACAAAGCCCACGATCGTGACGGGGATCGAGATCATAGCGGCGCCGACATTGGCATCCGCAAAGTCGGTATAGATCAGAGAGCCCAGAATGCCAAAGACGATGATGATGCCGAGAACCAAGCCGGCAACCAGGGCGATGGTGCCGTCCGAGGCGATAAGCTCGCGCGCCTCCAGCTTGCCCTTAACCGTGCTCCGATAGTCCTCGAGCTTGTCGCCAACAGATGCAGTACGCTCGCTGGCATACTCCTCCAGCTCGCTAAACGTGCGTGAACGGACGCCGTCTTTATCGGGCTTAACGCCGGCGAAGAAGACCTTGAGCACATCGCGATCGATGCCGTCCTTCTTGGCAGCCTTCCAGGCCTCGTCGGTCACTGTGATGCGATACGTCTGCTCCTCTTTTTCGCGACGGAGCAGACCCTTCTTCTTGGTCTCGGTCGCTTCTTCCAGCTTGATCACGCGGTCGTCGGTGAGCTTCATAAGCGTGGCGATATATGCCTGATCGGGCACGTCGTTCCAGCTCATAAGAGCTGCAAGCACCGCGGGATGGTCGGCGGAGGGCACATCGCGGAAGTACTCGTCCTGGAAGAGCGGCTTGGGCTTGGGCCTGCGCAGCTTGAGCATCACGATCACACCGGTATAGGCAACCGCCACGACAACACACACCACGGCAATCGCGCCGGCAACCGCACGCGCGTGCTCACGGCGAGCGTTGGCCTCGTCGGCCCATTCCTTCTCTTCGCTCAGGATCGTTGACATGCGCTCTTCGCCCGAGGCGGCAAGCTGCGGCACCCAGTCGCTGGGGAAGGCAATGCGTGCCTCGGCGAATTCGCCCTCATGCACGCAGGGAATGGTATAGGTGACCATGGGCTCGTCCTCATCGAGCGACACGTCGCCCGCCAGCGGACCGTGGCCCCATGCGCGGAAGTTATCGCCTTTGACGGCCGCCGTCCCGGCAGCGGCATTTGCGAAGCGCACTTCCATCTCGACATCGTCGGAATCCGCAGACCAGCCGTCGCCCACGAACTTCCAGTAGAGCTCGGCGGTATCGGCCCAGTTCATGACCGCACCGGTCATGGAATAGCTCACGTAATAGATCGCGCTGTCGCCGCTCTCGTGGGGGCTGAACACCTTAATCCTTACGCCGTCACCGGCCTGCTCGACCGTGTAGACGCCAGAATCGCCCTTGTTCGCGCTATCGACTTTGTTAAACGCGGTGTCCTCTTCCTTGACACTCAGCACGTCAACGTCCGCCGTGCCGCCCTGCTGGTTGGTGCCCGTATTGATCTCCCAAAACACGCCGTTGATGTCGTCGTCGAAATCAAACTGGCGTCCCTCGACAACGGTCAGCGATCCATCGGCCTCGACCGTGGCACTGATGTAGGTTTGGGTCATGGAATACCCGTCGGCACGTGCAACGGCGGGCAACAGCAACAGCGCGCACGCGACGAGCGCGCAAATGGAAGCAAATCGCGCAAACGGGCAGCGCTGCCGACAGGTCTTGGCAACGGGGGCGTTCATAGGCACATCCTTTGTCTGTGATACCAGTAGCGTCATTGTCCCACGTTTGCGGGTTCATGTGACGAACATCTAGGTCAGCGGAGTATCAAACGGGACGAAAGTCACGCCCGCGGCCGGCACCTGGGAACGTTCCTTATCTGCCGGTAATCTGGGACACTCCTTGGCATAGCCCGCTCCGGCAATAGATGCCACTTCATAGCTCCGTCACAGGTGTAGCGGCTTTGTGTGGGCGCGGCGTTAGCCGATTAAGCCGGCGAGCGAGGGGCATAAAGCAGTTGAGCGAAAACGGTTTGCCCCTTTGCCGTTCGCTTGAGGATCATGTCCCCCTTTTCCGCGGAAACCCCGGCAGTTGCGAAGAGCTGCCGGGGTTTCTGTCGTTTGAGGGGTTGGGCTGGCGGGTGGCGATCGAGCTGTCGAGCCGGTGGTCCGGCACGCGCAACGCGCGGCCACGGCAACTTGCAGGCCACGGCAGCGTCTCCCCCACCGCACCCCGCGCTATACTCGTCCGCATGGATATCAACGCACGCAACATAACAACGCCCGCTGTGGCCACATCGACGGCGCCCAACAGCAAGCTCGCCCCCGCCCTCGCGCCCGTCGTGGGCCGCTTCGCCCCGTCGCCCTCGGGCCGCATGCACCTGGGCAACGTGTTCAGCTGCCTGTGTACGTGGCTTTCGGCCCGCAGCCAGGGCGGCAGCATCGTGTTGCGCATCGAGGACCTGGACGATCGCTGCAAGCGCCCGGAACTTGCCGCCCAGCTCATCGACGACCTGGCCTGGCTGGGGCTCGAGTGGGACGAAGGCCCCTACTACCAGCACGATCGTCTAGACCTGTACGAAAGCGCCCTGCGCCAGCTACAAGACGCCGGCCTCACCTATCCCTGCTTTTGCACGCGCGCCGAACTCCACGCCGCGAGCGCGCCGCACGCGAGCGACGGCACGCCCATCTACCGCGGCGCCTGCCGAGGCCTTTCTGCCGAGGAGGTTGCCCGCCGCAGCATCCTGCGCGCTCCGGCCACGCGCCTGCGCGTGCCCGCCGTCGACGACCTCGCAGACGATGTGGTCGAATTCGTTGACCGCACGTACGGAGCCCAATGCGAGGCACTCGCCACCGAGTGCGGCGACTTTTTGGTGCGCCGCAGCGACGGCGTGTTTGCCTATCAGCTGGCCGTGGTGGTCGACGACGCTGCCATGGGCGTCACCGAGATCGTACGCGGATGCGACCTGCTTGGTTCCACGCCGCGCCAGATCTATCTGCAACATCTGCTGGGACTGCCCACACCGCGCTACGCGCACATTCCGCTGCTCATGTCGCCGGATGGCCGTCGCCTTTCCAAGCGCGACCGCGATCTGGACCTGGGCGAACTCCGCGCCCGCTTTGGCACGCCCGAAGCACTGCTGGGCTGGCTCGCCGGACAAACAGGCATCGCACCGGACACCACGCCATGTACAGCCAAGCAACTGGTCGAGCACTTTAGCTGGGACGTCATCCGCGCACACCGGGAAAACATCACCATAACGGCCGAGTAGCCAAATACGCCCCACTCCTACGCAACATCCCAAGGCTGGAGTTCGTCGCCCAGGCGAACGATGCAGTCATAGAGCACGGTGTGGCGCTCGGCTGGGTTGGCATCCCGATGAAAATGCCCGTAGTACCAGCGCTTGTAGTCCAAGCGGTCTTCCAGCTCATCGAAAAACGCCGTAAGTCGGTCAACGTCGGGGCAATTCCAGCCAGGTGCCGGATAGAGCGTGGGCGAAAGCATGCGCGTAGAGCAGGTGTGGGTGATCACGTAGTCGACCTTCCAACCCACGCTGTCGAGCTTTGCCCGCGCTTCCTCAAAGTTGCGCTCGTCCGGCAGTTCCTGCGGCCACCAGCTGGAATACGGAATGCGGTATTCTTTATCCACGCTCGTGGCGCCGCCCATAGTAAAGATCGTTGAGTCATCGAGCTCAAAAATCTCGGCACGCGCCAGACGCCGTATGGGAGAGGCATCCGACAGGCGCTGCGTCAGCCCACCGTGCCACAACTCCATGGGGCGTTCCGCCCAGTGATCGAAACGCTCGTGGTTGCCGTCGACAAACAGTACGGTATAGGGACGCGATTCCAACCAGGCGATATCAGCGCACTCCTCGGCAGAGAAATCCCACGGAAAGCCAAAGTCGCCCGCGACAATCAGATAGTCGTCGCTCGTCAGACTATCCCCAAGCTCCCAATCGCGCAGCTTTTGCATGTCGAGACCGCCGTGAATATCGCCCGTCACATAGACCGTCATCGGATCACCACTTCCCTCTTATAACTTTCGAGATCGTGCTCGACCTGCTCGTCGCCCGTGGCATTGACCCACCACGGCCATTTAACGCAACACATCGGCTCGTCTACCTGCGCAAACCAAGCTTTGAGCTCCTCCAAGCTCACCGGGGCGTAGCTGTTGGCGTCCACGCCCACGTCATAGCGCAGCAGTCCCTGCCTGCGGTTGAACTCGTTGTATGCGCCGCCGCAACTGTGGATATGCCCGTGCAAATGCCAGCCGCCGTGCGACATGCCCTGCCAGTCGGCCATGGGATAGTGGCTCAGCACGATTTTCTGCCGATCGATCTTGAGCACGCAAATGAGCGGCTCGACGATAAAAGCATCCGCTACGGCAGGCTGCGTCCAGTCTTTGTCGTGGTTGCCGGGCAGTAGGTGGACGTGTTTACAGACAATGCTTTTGCGCAGCTCATGGGCATCTTGGACCGTCATCTTAAAGCTAAAGTCGCCCAAGATGTAGAGCTCATCATCCGCAGCGACCTTGCTGTTAATGTTGGCGACCATGGCATCGTTCATCTGCGCAACAGTCGACCAAGGTCTATCGCTAAGCCGTAGCATGTTCTCGTGTCCAAAGTGAGTATCGCTGGTAAACCAGATCACGGGGACCTCCTGTTGCTGCGGGGTATCCATCCCTTAGGGCCTACCCCTCGTTCTTCCATCCAAACGGGTCGAGCACCCAAAAGATCAAATCGAGCGCGCCACCGGTCATCATGGCGCCGGCAAGGGCCATGCAAACGTGCAGAGAGCTAGCACTTCGGAGCACGTCGAATGGCCCCAGAACAGCCAACAGCGCGACCGCTGCACCGGCTACGCACAGCGCAAGGCACGGCCCCGCGTCCTTGACGCACTTCTTTGCAAGGTGCTTGGTGTTGTCACTCATCGATATCGAACTCCTTAGAGGGTCGTTGCTTGAATTCGCGCCGCCGCGGCAGAGCAGAGCGGCAGGGTAAGTGTCACATGTCGTGCGGACACAGCTGAAAGCCCTCGCGCAAAAAACAGCGCGCCGCAGGATTCGCATCACCTGCGGCGCGCCGAAAATGATCCGCTTTCCTCCATCCCCAACGGATCAGCTGAGTTGGTGCCGCCCGACGGAAAGGAAGAGGCCGGCGGCGTCACGAGCTGTGGCAATGTCGCTAGGCATAGAAAAAGACGCGCTCCAAACGCCCTAAGCCCCAAGCCTACCCATTAAGAAATCGACTGCAGAAACGATTTTGATGCCGTCGATGTCGGTCGGATGGCTCCCCTGACGAACGACGATGATCTTCTCGTAACCGCCCGTAATCTTCTCGAGCGACCTGAGCTCAAATGGACGCAGTTCGCGCTTGCGCGTCGCCTCCTCGTCAATCGACTCTGTGACCTGAATAAACTTACGATCCGAGCCGTCGCCTATCGCAACAAAGTCGATTTCGGCATCTCGAAGATGACCCGTGAAGACCTGGTATCCGTCATAGACAAGGCGATTGTAAACAGCATTTTCGAGAACACGCCCGCTGTCGCTGCCGCGATACCCATCCAAGAAAGCTCGAAGCCCCAGATCCTCAATGTAGAACTTGCCACCGGTCTTCAAAATGTCCCGACCCTTAATATCAAATCGGCGCGCGTGCGAGAAGATATAGGTCTCCTCAAGGGCAGACACACAAGTATCCACGACGCCGTGCGAGGATTTCGCCCCGTTCTCTGCCAGCGTTCCAACGATCTTATTAATTGATGTCGGGTTTGAAATGTTATCAGCCAAGTAGGAAGTGACGCGGTCGAGCACACTCCTGCTCGTCACCGACCGTCTACCCCGACGCGCCTCGCGAGCCAAAATGTCGCGCCCGACGATTGTTTGGTACGTGCTCCAGATATAGTCCTTCATTTCCTGCTCCGGTAGCTTTGAAGCAGCGAGAAACGGCAGGCCTCCAAACGTAAGATAACGGTCGAGAAGATCGTCGAGCGCAACGATGTCCTCCCGACCAAAAACAGCGAGCCTATTCGTGACGTCAGTCGGACCAAGAAAGTCGACATATTCCGAAAAAGTGAGCGGATGCATCCGAATCTCGACATACCTGCCCGAGATTAAGGTCGCAATCTCTGACGAGAGGAGAAAAGCATTCGAGCCCGTAACATATATATCGCAGTCCCGGTCGACACGAAGTGCGTTAATCGCCTTCTCCCATCCGGCAACCTCCTGGAGCTCGTCGAAGAAGAGATAGCACCTCTTACCAGCAGGCATTAGGCCGTCGACGTGGCGGTAAAGCTCTCGCCAATCACGCACGCCCTCCAGCTCAAACGACTCCATCTTAAAGGTCAAAAGACATTCGGATGGAACGCCGTTATCCTCAAGATGTTTGCGCATCATGTCCAGAAGCGTCGATTTGCCACAACGGCGCATACCCGTTACGACCTTGATGACATCCGCATCACGAAAGGCGATCAACTTTTCGAGATATCGATTTCTAGGAACCATCCGTTTATCCATCGCCCGCCCCAATCTGCAAGTTTTTCTCACAGCATGACAAGAACTTGCGAGTTTTGCAAGTTTTTCTCACGTAGCGACAAGACCCTGCATATCCGTCCGTGGCCATTTGCAGTCGGATTCCGGCGAGGCTATGACAAGCAGCTTGCCACATGGCCGACACGGAGCCATGGCATGCGCGGAATCTTGGGGGCAGGACTTCTCCCAGCAGCCTATAAGACGAAAACACATACATATAGATAGAGAGGGGCCCAGCAAGACACGGCACCAAGGCCGCAGCCACAAACTTGAGTAGCCGATAGTCTAAAAATCACATACGCCCAAAACACGAACGATCGATCTGTTATCCTGGCGCCAACATAGTCTTTCGAAAGGTTTGGCCGGGATGACTACGCAGCAGCAGATTGATATTGAATTCGACTCGCTTGCACGCGAGAACGATTCACCCAAGCTCATCGCCAACTCGAAGGCGACAGGCGGAACACTACTATCCGTTATGAAGGAGCAGCTCTCAACCTGCAGCTCTTTTGACTTTTGCGTAGCGTTTGTTGCAGACGGCGGCCTTCAAATCCTGGTCGAGGCGTTCCAGGAGCTCAAGCAGCGTGGCATTAAGGGCAGGCTGCTCACGTCCACCTATCTCAACTTCAACTCACCCGATGCCTTTCGCAAGCTCCTGGAATACGGCAACATAGAAGTTCGCGTATTCCAGGGTAATTTGCATGCTAAGGGATACATTTTTGATAAGGGAGAAACCAGCACGGTCATCGTCGGCAGCTCCAACATGACGCAGACCGCCCTCACCTGTAATAAAGAATGGAACGTGCTGTACCAGACCGTTGAAAACAGCCGCTTGCTCGGAGAGCTTAGAGGTGAGTTCAATTCGCTGTGGAGCGACGCCTCGACTGTTGCGCTTTCCCAAGACTGGATTGACAACTATGCCGCATATCGATCGGCGCGTCCGACAAAGCCCAAATCGAAACCGACGTTCCAGGCAACTGTTAGCCCAACCACGAACGACCTCGAAGAAATCAAGCCCAATAAAATGCAGCAGCGCGCCCTTGAGGCGCTCGGTGCAATCCACCGTAAGGGCGAGACTCGCGCCCTGCTGGTCTCGGCAACCGGCACTGGCAAGACCTTCCTTTCGGCGTTCGACGTGCTCGCAACTAAACCCCGGCGCGTCCTCTTTCTTGCGCACCGCCGGCGCATTATAGACGCCTCCCGTGCAAGCTACGAACGGCTCTTAGGTAGTACCTATACGTTCGACACCTATCAAACTGGCAAGAATACAAGCAATGCTACCTGTGTGTTTGCCATGTGTTCTTCGGTCGCCAAACATCTGAGCGATTTCCGTCCCGATGAGTTCGACTACATCGTCGTCGACGAGGCCCACCGCACGGGATCTCAGGGCTACCAATCCATCATGTCGCACTTTACGCCTCGGTTTTATCTGGGCATGACTGCTACACCCAATCGCACCGACGGCTATGACGTCTTTGCCCTTTTCAATCACGTCATCGCGTTCCAGATCACGCTGCAGGACGCTTTGTCCGAGGAGATGCTAGCCCCCTTCCATTATTTTGGCGTTCACGATCTGGAGATTGACGATGAGACGGTCGAAAATACCGCCCTGTTCGGGCGCTTAACGTCCGACGAGCGTGTGCGTCACATCACCGAGAAGATCGAAGAATATAGCGTCGCCAAAAGCAACCGCAGGGGCTTAATTTTCTGCAATCGAAACGCCGAGGCCAAAGAACTGTCGCGCAAATTCAACGCTCTCGAATATCGAACGGCTGCGATTAGCGGTCAAGATCCCGATGAAGTCCGCGATGCCGTTATCAGCCGACTTGAAGCCGGCGAGCTCGAGTATATTTTCTCGGTCGATATCATGAACGAAGGCGTCGACATCCCCTCGCTCAATCAGATCATCATGCTTCGACGCACCGACTCCGCAATCATCTTTATTCAACAGCTCGGACGAGGTTTGCGTCTGAATGATGGTAAGGAATACACACTGGTGCTCGACTTTATTGGCAACTACCAGAACAACTTTTTGGTGCCCATCGCGCTTTCGGGTGACAAAACGTACAACAAAGATCGCCTGCGCCGTCTCGTCCAAGAGGGCGATTCGACGGTCCCCGGATGCTCGACCGTGAGCTTCGATCGTATTTCCGAGGCACGCATCTACAAGGCCATCGATGGCGGCGATTTCACCTCCGTCAGGTTTTTGAAAAACGAATATCTCGACTTGCGCCAAAGACTCGGCAAGATTCCCTCGCTGCTCGAATTTGATCGTAACGGCTCCATCGATCCGCTGCTTATCTTCAAGAATAGCGGCTTGGGGTCCTACCACGCATTTCTATCTAAATACGAGCCGGACTACACGGTTCAATTTTCCTCTGATCAAACCAAGATTCTCAAATTTATTTCTCAAAAGCTCGCCGCGGGCAAGCGTTTCGAAGACCTCTATTTGCTTCAAACGCTCGTCGAAGCCGGACACGAGGGCTACCGGCATATGCGCGAGGCTGCGCTTAGGAACTACCGTGCACAACTTAGGGACAGCGCCGTTAGGTCAGCAATCGCAGTCCTTAAGGGCGACTTCGCCACTCCCAAGGACTTCGTTTCCCTGCTTATTGACGATGGATGCGGACCTCGTCTGACCGAAGTGTTTGCGAGCGCCCTGCGCAACGCAGAGTTCAAGCGTCAGATTCTCGAGGTGCTGGATTTTGGCATTGCGCGTAACCGACTCGGCTATGCCGAAACATACGAAAACACGAATTTCGTTCTCAACGCCAAGTACACGTACGAAGAGGTTTGCCGCTTGATGAACTGGGAAAAGAACATCAACGGCCAAAATCTTGGCGGCTACTTCTACGACGAGAAGACCAATACATTCCCCGTGTTTATTAACTATGACAAGGCACCCGACATTAGCGAGTCCATTCAGTATGAAGACCGCTTTGTTTCGCCGAGTAAGCTAGTTGCAATCTCTAAGAACAACCGCACGCTCAACTCCCCCGAGATTCAGCGCCTGCAGGCATGGCCAGGAAACGGCCTGAAGACGTATTTGTTTATGCGTAAGAACAAGGACGATAAGGGCGGTAAGGAGTTCTATTTCTTAGGCGAAATGCATCCGACTGGCGAGTTCAAAGCTATTAAAACTAAGAGCGGCGACAACGCCGTCGAAATCGAATATGAACTCAATGCGCCCGTGCGTCAGGACATTTACGAGTTTATGCTCAGCGATCTTAGTGAAGCCGAGTAACAAAAAGGAGCGAGGCACCATGTGGCGCTCGCTCCTTTCTTACTTAAGTCCGTTAAGTCCGAGTTTCTTTTCGAGCTCCCTAACGACTTTAACGTCCGCCGGAAGCCAATCGACATCCCACAGGTTATTGGTATCGAGCCACTTCATGTCCTCGTGAGCGTGCTCTTTGAACTCCCCCGAAAGGATGGTAGCTAGGTAACACTGCATCGACAGGTGGAACGTCTCGTAATCGTGTTCGACCGTGCAAAGATAGTCGAGGTTACCGATCGTGACCTCGAGCTCTTCTTGAATCTCGCGCACGATTGCCTGCTCGCCGGTCTCGCCCGGCTCGAGCTTGCCGCCCGGAAACTCCCAGCCGTCTTTAAACTCGCCGTAGCCACGCTGGCAGCTCAGGATTTTCCCGTCCTTCTGAATAATTGCCGCTGCAACATTGATTGATTTCATAACTAGTTATCACCTCTCCAGTTGAGCCCAACCAGTATAGGTGATCGACCGCCCGCCATGTCCCAGTCGCCTAAAAACCGCCCGCTCGACCAACCCTTGGCACCGCTTTACTACCGGCACCCCATCCCCCGCTATCGAGGTCCAATACTTCCCCACCGCCGCGCAAAAACTCATCCAACATTAATCTTGGCTCAAGAATCGCTTAATCTATAACCTGCACTATAGAGTTCGACCAAGGGCGGGGCGGCGCCGCGCAACGCAGGCCGCCGAACGCAATGCTCGCGCCCGGGCAAATCGCCCGGCGTCGCGCCCATCGAACGAAAGGACAGGTCATGGACGACCTCGAAAAAGTTGAAACCATCCGCACCAAGTGCAACGTGAGCTACACCGATGCAAAGGCAGCGCTCGACGCCGCCGACGGCAACGTCCTGGATGCCATCATTTGGCTCGAGTCGCAGGGCAAGACCCAGACTACGTCGGCGCACGCCGCCACCGAGTCCGCGCCGGTCGACGAGCCCTCGGCCGAGATGGTCGCCGCGCAGGCCGCCTACGAAAAGTCGAGCGAAAAGACCGATTTCTCCAAGAAGATGGACAGCGTGTGGGAGTACCTCAAAAAGCTCTTCCGCCTGAGCCTGGACACCAAGTTTATCGCCACACGCCGCGATGCAATCATCCTCAACATCCCCATCCTGATCCCCATCGTCGCCCTGTTTGCCTGGGGCGCCACGATTTGGCTGATGCTGCTTGGCCTGTTCTTTGGTATGCGCTACCGCATCGACAGCGACGGCGACGTGCCCGGCAGCATCAACAACCTGATGGACCACGCCGCCGACGCCGCGGACGGCATCAAGCAAAATCTGAACGACGACAAGTAATCGCAGATAGGGGCACGTATGGCACGAATCCTGATCGTAGAGGACGAAGAGAAAATCGCCCGCTTTGTGACGCTCGAGCTTGAGCACGAGGGCTATCAGGTGGAACACGCTGCCGATGGCCGCACCGCCGTTGACCTGGCGCTGGAGCGCAACTACGATCTGATTCTGCTCGATGTGCTGTTGCCGCAGCTCAACGGCATGGAGGTGCTGCGACGCGTCCGCAAGCACAAGGATGTGCCGGTGATTATGGTCACCGCGCGCGATGCCGTGATGGACAAGGTGGCCGGGCTCGACGCCGGTGCTGACGATTACCTGACCAAGCCGTTTGCGATTGAGGAGCTGTTCGCACGGATCCGCGTGGCGCTAAAGCGCTCGGAGGCCGTGCGGGCGGCTTCGGGCGTTGGCGGCGCCGGTGCCGGGGTGGGTATGGCGGGCGGCGCGGCCGGGAACGCCGCTGCGATGCCCCCGGTCAGCGGCTCGACCCAGGCATCCGCCTTGCCCTCCCCCGCCGCACTCACCGTGGGATTGGTCGTGCTCGATCCCGACCGCCGCGAAGTCACGGTCGGAGGCTCACCCATCGTGCTCACGGCCCGCGAGTTCGACGTCCTCGCCCTGCTTATGGCGCATGCCGAGACCGTGCTCACGCGCGAGCGCATCGCGCACGAAGCGCTGGGCTACGAATACGTGGGCGACACCAACAACGTCGACGTACACATCGCGCACCTGCGTGCCAAGATCGAGGACGCCGGCAGCGCCCGCATCATCCAGACCGTGCGCGGGGTGGGCTATGTCTGCCGTGCGTAACGCCGAGGCCAAGCGCGTCACCTCCATCGCCCGCGCCATCAACTGGAGCTATATGTGGCGCCGTCTGATGAGCTACATCTGGCTCGATCTGTTGCTGGTAGTGATTGCGGCGGCGATCCTCGTCTATGGATACAACCAGACACTGCCCGACGACACGTTTACCGCAGGATGGATCCCCGGTGCCACCGTTCACGGCATGTCGCTGACGCCCGCGCGCGGCTGGGACCCGACAACGCTCACCTATACCGTCGAGCTTGCGCGCACCACCAAGACCTTCCCCCTCGCGCAGGACCTCGTCGCGCTATGGCCTCTCTACCTTGTCGTTGTGGGTTGGCAGGTCATCAGCGTGCTCAACATGCTCGGCGGCGCCCGCCGCGTGCGCCGCACCATGGCGCCGCTCAACGATCTGGCCCTGCGCGTGGACGAACTCGGTCGCATGCAGCTCTCCGGCGGCAAAATGGAAACACTGGAGCAGGCCATCGCGCGCGCAAGCGTCGACTCGCCGAGCGTCACCACCGGCGACGCCGACCTGGCAAGCATCGAGGTCGCGCTCAACCGCCTGCTGCGCCAGATGCAAGAGGCCAAGCTGCAGCAGATGCGCTTTGTCAACGATGCAAGCCACGAGCTACGCACGCCCATCGCGGTGATTCAGGGCTACGTAAACATGCTCGACCGCTGGGGCAAAGACGATCCGGACGTGCTGGCGGAGTCCATCGCCTCGCTCAAAGCCGAAAGCGAGCACATGCAGGAGCTCGTGGAGCAGCTGCTGTTTTTGGCACGCGGCGATGCCGGGCGCACGGTCCTGCGGCGCGCGCATACCAACCTGGCAGCACTGGTCGGCGAGGTGTGCGAGGAATCGCAGATGATCGATACCGAGCACACGTATCGGCTAGCCTTTGACGCTGCGCTTGCCAGCGACCCGCGCTGCGACGCGCCCGTCGACGTGGCGCTCGTGAAGCAGGCTCTGCGCGTGATCGTGCAAAACGCCGCCAAGTATTCGGACGCGGGCACGACCGTCACATTTGGCATAGCGCCGGATGCGGGCGCGGACAAGATCGACATAAGTGTTGAGGACGAGGGCATCGGCATGAACCAGGAATCCGCAGCTCACGCGTTTGAACGGTTCTACCGCGCCGACAACGCACGCGATGCCGGCACGCAGGGCTCGGGTCTGGGGCTTGCCATTGCCAAGTGGATCGTCGATAGCCATGGCGGTGTCATTGGCGTGACCTCAGTCGAGGGCGTCGGCAGCCGCTTTACGATTCGCCTGCCGCGCTAGGAAGCCCCTCGGCATAAATAAAGGGATAGGGCCACGCAGCCCTATCCCTTTTTGCTAGCTATGACAGCTTGTGCGTTACTCGCGGCACAGGTGCACGGCGAAGCCGGCGAACTCGCGCTTAAAGTACACGAGCTTGGTACCACCGTCGGGTAGCAGCGCGCGCGACTCCTCGTTGACCTCGAGCCCGCGCTCGGCAAACCACTTCTCAGCTGCATCGATGTCGTTAACGGCAAAGCCGATGTGGCCTTTGGTGCCACGACCGTTCTGCTTCATGACCTCGACCAGCGAATCGTTGAAGTACGAAACCGGGGTCTCGATAACAGGCAGGCCCATCATCGTCGAGAACAGCTCCGCGATCTCCAAGGCGTCTGCCGGGTCGGCGGCGTTAATGCCCACATGGGCAACGCGCATGCCAAAGAGCTCGACCGGGTTGACGTTCTGCTCACTCATACAGGCAGTGCCTACTGAGCCATGACGTCGAGAACGGCCTTCTCGGCAGCGACGCGGTTCATGCCGGTCATGAAGGGCACGCCACTCACGTACGGGCAGGTGAGGCCCTCGGGGGCAACGGTGGTGGCGATCAGCAGGTCAGCGCCCTCGTCGCAGTAATCCTTGGCCTCGGAGATGGCGCACTGCACGATCTCGTACTTGTCGGCATAACCGTTGGCGTCGAGCAGAGTAGCGACCTTCTGGGCAACGAGCGTGGAAGTAGCAGCGCCAGCACCGCAAGCCAAAACGATCTTCTTCATAGGTAATGTCTCCCTTCATGGTTTACTTTAGGTAAGTGTACCGCAGCGAGCGATGGCACTCGGCCTCGATGAGCTTTTATGCCAGTTTGCTTGCGCGCTGCGTATAATACATCTAGTACGTGTTGTCATACCGCTCGCTTTATGAGCGACTAAGGACCCTAATATGCCCGATTCCCGCACACTCTGGACCGCCGTCGTTATCATCTGCATCGCCGTGTCGGTGTTCTTTAGCGTCAAAAAACGCACCACGTTTAAACGCCTGCAGCAATTGATGGCCGCCAAGCAGTGGGACGAGTTCGATCGTTTGCTCGACGGCAAACTCACCAGCATGCTGTACCCGCGCTACAACCGCGACTACCTGCGCCTGAACTCCTATCTGCTGCGCGAGGACCATAAGCGCGCCGACGAGATGTTCGACCTGCTACTGGGACTCAACCTGCCCAAGATGCAGCGCGTCGACCTGGTGATCAAAGCTTTTAACTACTACGTTGGCCAGGAGGACCGCAAAAAGGCCAAGGAGTTGCTGCACGAGATCAAGGGCTTTGAGGGCGGTCAGGCCGAGGCAGTCGCACACGAATGCCAGCTGATGTACGACACGATGATCCTCAAGCGCCACAACGACATTCCCGAGCTGGAGCGCATGCTCGAGGATGTCGGCGACGACCCGGTCAAGCGCTGCCGACTGGAGTACCTGCTGGCCCTGCAGTATCAAAACAAGGGCGACGAGGCAAAGTTCCAAGAGTTCCTGGAGAAGTCGGGCCAACACTCGATGGCCGTCAACGCGTAACGGACGGCTTGTGCTAGACTTCTAGTCTCACGGGGGCGTGGCGGAATTGGCATACGCAGGAGACTTAAAATCTCTCGCCGCAAGGATTGTGGGTTCGAGTCCCACCGCCCCTACCATGTGATTGCTTGCGAGCCCGTGTTCCCCAGGGATGCGGGCTCGCTTCTTTTAGATGCCGGTGAGACTCGAACCCGCGAGGGGGCGAGCGTTAAGCGGACGCGCAGCGTCCGTAGCGAGCCGGCGAGGGCGCCGACAGGCGGCCGAAGCCGGTGCGTATTTGCGCAGCAAATGCGCGGACGTCCCACCGCCCCTACCATATGGAGCTTTCGAGCCCGTGTCCCCAAGGGATGCGGGCTCGTTTCTTTTGGATGCCGGCGGGGCTCTAAGTTGCGGTGGAATAGTTCTTGTTTTGGTAGTTTACCAGCCCATTTAGGAACTATTCCACCGCAACTTAGGTTGGTATTTACACATTTTCCGATGGAAAAACGTGGTTGTCTCGCACATTTTCCGATGGAAAAACGTGGTTGTCTCGCACATTTTCCGATGGAAACGCCCAAATGGCCTTATACTAGCCGAGAGGGTTGGGAGGCAATATGCAGCGACAGCTTATGAGTGAACTTATCGCTTGGAAATCAAGGGCGAATCGCAAACCTCTCTTGCTTAAGGGAGCCCGCCAGACAGGAAAGACTTGGCTTCTTAACGAATTCGCAAGCCAGCAGTATCGAAACGTCATTCGTTTTGACTTTATGCTCGAGCCGAGCACACGCTCGCTGTTCGATGGGGACCTCGACCCCAAGCGCATCATCTCCCAGATAGAACTCCTACGTGGCCAAACCGTAACGCCGGCAGACACGCTCATCATCTTCGACGAGATCCAAGAGGCGCCACGCGGGATCACCTCGCTCAAGTACTTCAACGAACTTGCACCCGAATACCACATCGTGGCAGCCGGTTCCTATATGGGCCTCGCGCTCCGACGCGAAAATGAGTCATTTCCCGTCGGTAAAATCGACCAGCTCACCATGCGTCCCATGGGGTTTGCCGAATTCGTTCGTGCCGTCGACGGCAACCCGCTCGCCGATGCCATCCTTGCCGCAGACATGAACCTTCTAGCAAACGTTACCGAAAAGCTCGAGTACTTGCTCAAGGAATACCTTGTTGTCGGCGGTATGCCCGAAGTTGTCTCCGCTTTCGCCGAGACACGCGACTTCATCGAAGCCCGAAGGCTTCAGCAGCAAATCATCAAGGCTTACGAATCCGATTTTGGCAAACATGCACCCGCCCGCATCATCGAGCGCATGAGGTTGGTTTGGAAATCCCTTCCCGGCCAGCTTGCAAAGGAGAACAAGAAGTTTGTCTATGGCGCCCTTCGTCCCGGAGCGCGCGCACGCGATTTCGAGGAAAGCCTCCAGTGGCTCACGGACTACGGAATCGTTCATAAGGTGCCACGTGTTTCCGCTCTAAAGGCGCCGCTCTCGAGCTACGAAGACCTCTCGGGCTTCAAACTGTTCTGCATCGACACCGGCATCCTCGGAGCGCTCTCCGGTCTCTCTCCGGCCATCGTTCTTAACGGATCCGCTGTTTTTACCGAGTTCAAAGGTTCGCTGACCGAACAATACGTCGCGCAGGAGCTTTTGTTCCAGGACAAAACTCCCGCGTATTGGTCCTCTACCTCCGGCAATGCCGAAACCGACTTTGCCATCGACCATACGGGAACCGTGCTTCCGCTTGAGGTCAAGGCGGCAGAGAACCTTAAAGCGAAGAGTCTGAAAATAGCCTGCGAAAAATTCAAGCTCGAGCGTTGCGTGAGGAGCTCCCTGGCGGCATATAGAGACGAGGGCATGCTCGTCAATATTCCGCTTTGGGAGATTGGGCAAATCGACAAGCTGGCATAGGCGCCGTGGGGACGCCCCGCGAGGACTGTCCCCAGGTGCCGGCTGTTGAGTTGCGGTGGAATAGGGACTGTTTGGTGCCCGAAAGGGCGATTGTAGTCCGTATTTCACCGCAACTTATTTAGAGGGTGCTGAGAGTGGGGGTCCAGGCGATGGTGGGAGTCGCGCCGTCGAGAACCTCGTTGATGGTGGCGGCCATGCCGGCGAGTAGGCTGTTCTCGCTTACGGTGAGCGTCTTGTAGCCGCCGGCACGCATGAGTTCGCGGATCACCACGGCGCCAGCCAAGATCACGCCCGCGCGTTTGGGCTGTACACCCGGTAGCGCGGCGATGCCTTCCGCGTCCAACACAGACATGCGCTCGATAGCGGCCGAGACCTGCTCCAGCGACAGCTCGCGTAGGTGAACAAAGCTCGAATCGTACGGTTCCAGCTCGTGGACCAGAGCCACCAGCGTAGTCACCGTGCCACCCACCGCGACCAGACGCTCGGCGCGCTCAAAGTCGCTGGGCAGGCCTTCAAAATAGGCGGCGAACTGCTCGCCTGCCCACGAGGCAGCGGCAGCAAGCTCGCCGCGTGCGGGCGGCAGCGCCGAGAAAAACCGCTCCGTCACGCGACGGCAACCGATGTCCAGTGAGCGCGTTCCCTCCAGCGCAAAGACCCCGCGCTCAGGCGCATAGACGCCCGTCGCGAGCTCCGTGGAGCCGCCACCCGAATCGGCGACGATGATGCGCTCGCCTGCAAAGTCGTGCGCTACGCCAAAAAACGTCAGGCGCGCCTCAACCTCGCCCGGAATCACCTGCGGTTCGAGCCCCAGATCGCGCAGGCCGTCCAGCAGCAGGGCAGCATTGGACGCATCGCGTGCGGCGCTCGTGCACGTGGTGCAGATGCACGCGGCCCCAAAGGCACGGGCTTCGTCCACAAACATGCGGCACGCAGCGAGCACGCGCTCAACGGCCGCCTCGCAAAAGCGCCCCGTCGCGTCCACGCCCTCGCCCAAGTCGGTGATCTCGGTATGCTTGGACGATTCCACGATCGCCCCGGCCTCGACCTGCGCCAGCACCAGTCGCGACGACACCGTTCCCAGGTCGATCGCGGCTACCTTATAGCGTTTGCAATCTGCCATTGCGGGCTCCCCTCCGGGCGCTATTTGCCGTTGGACACGACCGTCTGGCCCTCGACGCCGTTAAACCCAAACAGCATGTCGAGCGCTTGGATGTACCACGGCGCGTCCTTACCGACTTCTTCGATTTCCTTGGCAACTTCGCTGGCCTTCTTGGCGTTCGACGACTTCTGGCTCGACGAGGCATCCGAATCGCCGTCCAGGCCCTGCACTTCAATCCTCTTCTCGCCGGGCATCACCAAGCCCAGGTCCTCGGATGCCGCATCCTTGATACCCTCCTCCGAGAGCAGCTTGTCGACGCTTTTTTGCAGCCCATCATTGTATTGCTGGCGAATCTCGACCTGCTTGGTCAAGATATCGCTCGAACGCTTTGCCACGTACAGGTCGCGCACGGGGAAATACAGGCTCACGAGCACCAGGGCAACGACAATGCCGATGAATAGCCCTCGCTGAGGACCGTGGGTAAAGTCGTAGATCGCCTTGACCACCGCGTTGTCGTTGGCGTAGTGCATAAAGTCCGAGCCCGAAAAACGGTTCGAAGGCCTGCTCGACCTATCGTGCGTTTGAGCCGACGAGCGCTGAGCATGCGACGAACGTGCCGGGCGCACTGGTCCATCTGTCGAAGTATTCACTTGAGCATTGGGGCGCGAGGTACTTGTCGGGCGCTGCATGGAGCGGTCGGCGCCGGCGTAGGCGGACCCACCGAGCTGCACCGTGCGCGCACGGCGAGGCGACGGCTCACGCGAACCGGCGGAATAGTACCTGTTGTCGTAAATCTGATCCATGTGCGCCTTGTGCGGTTGAGGTTTGTTTGCGCTAAGTATTCTAGTTATAGCACGAGCGCCCGCACCGCCTTCGCCAGCCTTTGCTCGACATAAAAAAGGCGCTGAGTCATATGGCCCAGCGCCCAATGGTGCTCAACAGCGCCCGGCTGGAGCAAGGCAAATCCGAGTCTTCCCCGCCCCCGCGACCTCCGCGTGCCTAGCGAATGTTGTAGAACGCGGCCTTGCCGGCGTAACGCGCGCTGCCCTCGAGCTCGTCCTCGATGCGGATGAGCTGGTTGTACTTGGCGATACGGTCGCTGCGGCACGGGGCGCCCGACTTGATCTGGCCGGCGTTGACGCCCACGACCAGGTCGGCGATCGTGGAGTCCTCGGTCTCGCCGGAACGGTGGCTCACGATGCAAGCGTAGCCGGCCTCCTTGGCGGTCTCGATGGCCTCGAGCGACTCGGTGAGCGTGCCGATCTGGTTGACCTTGACCAGGATCGCGTTGGCGGCACCCAGCTCGATGCCCTTCTTGAGGCGCTCGGTGTTGGTGACGAACAGGTCGTCGCCCACCAGCTGCACCTTGTTGCCAATGCGACGGGTGAGCTCAACCCAGCCGTCCCAGTCCTCCTCGGCCATGCCGTCCTCGATGGAGATGATGGGATAGGTGTCGACGAGCTTCTCCCAGTAATCAACCATCTGGGCACTCGTGTACTCCACGCCCTCGCCCTTGAGCTCGTACATGCCGGTCTCGGCGTTGTAGAACTCGGTCGAGGCCGGGTCCATGGCGTACATGAAGTCGATGCCGGGCTTAAAGCCGGCCTTCTCCACGGCCTTGGTGATGTACTCGAACGGCTCGGCATTGGTCTTAAGGTTGGGGGCAAAGCCGCCCTCGTCGCCCACGCCGCCGCCCAGGCCGGCCTCGTGCAGCACGCCCTTGAGGGTGTGGTAGACCTCGGCGCACCAACGCAGGCCCTCGGCAAAGCTCGGAGCACCCACGGGCATGATCATGAACTCCTGGAAGTCGACGTTGTTGTCGGCATGCACGCCGCCGTTGAGAATGTTCATCATGGGCGTGGGCAGCAGGTGAGCGTTGACGCCGCCCAGGTACTGGTACAGCGACAGGCCCGCCGACTCGGCAGCGGCGCGGGCAACGGCCAGCGACACGCCCAGGATGGCGTTGGCACCGAGCTTGGTCTTGTTGGGGGTACCGTCCGCGGCAATCAGCGCGGCATCGACGGCACGCTGGTCGAAGGCGTCGAGGCCGACGACGGCATTGGCGCACTCGTTGTTGACGTGCTCGACGGCCTGAGAGACGCCCTTGCCCAGATAGCGGCCCTTGTCGCCATCGCGCAGCTCGCAAGCCTCAAAGGCACCGGTCGAAGCGCCCGAAGGCACCATCGCGCGACCGAAGCTACCGTCCTCGAGCACAACCTCGACCTCGACGGTGGGATTGCCGCGGCTGTCGAGCACCTCGCGACCGTAAACGTCCAAAATATCGCTCATGTTGTCTCCCTCTCACTTGGAAACGTAGTGGATGCAAGCGACCGGCTGACCGTGCACCATCGGTGCGTCTCCGTAAGTTAGCCATGTCGCACTTTTTGCATTATGCCCTAAGTTAGCCGAGGGATACACTTGATTTTCGAAAAATTTAGCGGGAACGATGAGGCGTGTCAGCCCGTCGTTCCCGCAGTCTTACTCCTCCGCCTTTGCGGCATCCCACAGGTCGTTGAGGCCGTGGGTCGAAAGCTCGGCAAGATCCACGTGGGCATCGGCCGCCATCTGCTCCATCGCAGCCCAGCGACGGCGAAACTTGGCCGTGCTCGCGCGCAGGGCGCTCTCGGCGTCGATACCCTCCTTGCGCGCGACGTTGACCAGGGCAAAGAGCAGATCGCCAAACTCCATTTCGCGCTCGGGCGAGCCAGGGGCCTCGGCCTCAAACTCGGCACGCTCCTCGGCGACCTCGTCCCACACATCCTGGACCGTCTCCCACTCAAAGCCCACGGCAGCCGCCTTGCGCGAGACCTTTTGCGCTTGCATCAGCGCCGGCAGGTGCGTGGGCACGCCGTCGAGCAGCCCCTCGGGCGCGGCCTCGCCTGCCGCCACGGCCTTGTCCTTGGCGGCCTTCTCGGCAAGCTTGACCTCGTCCCAAATCTTGAGCACCTCGTCAGAGCTGTCGGCATCCGCATCGCCAAACACGTGCGGATGACGGCGAATGAGCTTGGCGTCGATATCGTGCGCCACGTCGGCCAGCGTAAACTCGCCGGCGTCCGCCGCGATCTGCGCATGCAACACTACCTGCATGAGCACGTCGCCCAGCTCCTCGCGCAGGTGCGCCGCGTCGTCGGCCTCGATGCAGTCGAGCGCCTCGTAGGCCTCCTCGATCATGTTCTTGCCAATGCTGCGGTGCGTCTGCTCGCGGTCCCACGGGCAGCCGTCGGGCTGACGCAGACGCCAGATGGTCTGCACCAGATGCTGCAGCTCGGCCGATGCATCTACCAGCGTGGACAGGTCACGCGAACCCTCGGCATTTTGCTGAGCCATGTGCTGCGCCATGGTTATTCCTCCTCCAGGACCACGTGGCGGAACGCGCCGCCCTCGTAGATGCCGTAGCTGTGCGTACCGTCCTTGGGGATGCTCACGCTGCCGGGGTTGAAGAGCCACAGACCAGGATGCTCCTCGCTCGCTTCGTTGACCTTGATGTGCGTGTGACCGTAGACGAGCGCGGAGCCCTCGGGCAGCGCGGGCGCGTGGTCGACGCTGTTGTGCATACCGGCGCCAAAAACGTGGCCGTGCGTCAGGAACAGCTCGCGGCCGTTCTCGTCGAATAACGTGGCATAGTCGGCCATGATGGGAAAGTCGAGCACCATCTGGTCGACCTCGGCGTCGCAGTTGCCGCGCACCGCGATGATGCGGTCGGCCAGGGCGTTGAGCAGCGGAATCACGCGCTTGGGAGCGTAGTCGCGCGGCAGGTCGTTACGCGGGCCGTGGTAGAGCAGGTCGCCCAGCAGCACAATGCGATCGGGCTGCTCGGACTCGATGGCGGCGCAAAGGCGTTCGGTCCAATATGCCGAGCCGTGGATGTCGGAGGCGATGAGGTATTTCATGGTGGTCCTTTCGGTGAGGTTGATGGGGTGGGTGTGGCGCGTCGCCGACCGTGTCACTCAAATTGCAGAGCCGCGGCTTGCGCCGCCTGCATCACGCGCTGGAGCGGCACATTGTGCTCACGAGCAAGGCGAGCGCAGTCCTCGTACTCGGGCGCTGCACGCTCGCTGCCATCGGGCAGGGTTGCCACCTTTACGGCCACCTCGCCCCAAGGCGTTGTCACCTGCTCGAATCGGCGCGGCAGGCAAACGCGTTCCATCACCTGGCGACGAACGGCGTTGGTCGTGGTCTCCAAAAAGATAATCGTCTGTAGGCGCTCGATATCCTCGTGCGAGCAGATCACCTGCAACTGCCATCCGGGGCGACCCTTTTTGCAGTAGAGGGGTAGCCAGTGCACCTCGCGGGCGCCGGCCTCGCGCAGGCGGTCGGCGGCATAGGCGAGTACCTCGGGCGACGCATCGTCGATGTCGCACTCCAGCTTGACGATGGTCTCGGGCGCATCGGTCTCGCGGGACAGCGGAGATGTACTTCCACGTTGCATACGGTCCGGTTCCTTTCCGCGCGGGCTCGTTTTGTTCACTCAAACGCTAGCACATCGCGGGCGGCGTGGGGGCGGCGTCATGGGATGGGCGGGACTTTTGCCCGTCGCGGACGTCGGCGTGCGCCGGGATCGTCCTCGCCCCTATCCAAACGTGTACGGCAGCCTCCAAACACGTCATTTTTTGCAGCTTTTGGAGGCTGACGTACACGTTTTGAGGCAGGGTCGATGTCGTGCGGCAGCCCTTGCGCGCCGCCTGCCCTTTCCAGTCGGTTTCGACTTGTGGCGTTCCCGGCGCGCCAGGGGTCGCGCCATTACAATGGAGCGGATTCGCTTGACGCAAAGGAGCTGCCATGTCTGCTTGCCCGCTGGTCGATTGCCACACCCACACCTCGTTTTCGGACGGCCATGCCTCCTTTGAGGAAAACGTTCGCGCCGCCGCGGCGGCTGGCTGTCGGGTCATGGTCTCGACCGACCACCTCACCTTGCCCGCCAGCATGGATGCCAACTGCGAAGTGCAGGTTACTGAGGGCGACCTGCCGGCACATCGTCTGGCTTTTGAGGATGCTCGCAAGCTTGCCGCGCAGATTGCGCCGGAGCTCAGCTTTATCTATGGCTTTGAATGCGATTGGTACGAGGGCTGCGAGCCTTTGGTTGAGCGCTGGTCCCAGGGCGCCGTCGTACTCCTGGGCAGCGTGCATTGGATTGGCAACCCAGGCGATATTGCGGCAGGTGCTGCGGGCACGGCGGGGACGGAGGACGTCGCTCGTCCTGATACACCCGATTCCCTTTGCGGTTGGATCGACGATGACACCAACCTGCATGTTTGGGAAAACTTAGACGTACGCGGCGTGTGGGAGCGCTATGTCGATGACTGGTGCCGCGCCTGCGAGAGCCCGCTCAACTTTGATGTAATGGCTCACCCCGACCTGGTCATGCGCTTTTCGAAGGAAGGCTTTGCGCCCGATTTTGATACGGCACCGTTTTGGGAGCAGATGGCAGAGTGCGCACACGATACAGGCCGCCGCGTTGAAGTTTCGACCGCCGCGCCGCGCAAGGGCCTCGACGACTATTACCCCTCGACGGGGCTGTTGCGTTGCTTTGTCCACGCCGAGGTACCCATCACCTTTGGCTCGGACGCGCACCGCGCCTGCGACATCTGCTGGAATATCCGCGAGGCACAAGCCCACGCCTACGACTGCGGCTACCGAACCTTCGACATCCCCCACCCCACCGGCGAATGGGAACCCACACCCCTCGACTAGCCATCCCTTCATAAGTTGCGGTGGAATAGGGATTGTTTTGCCTGATGAAGCGCTTAAACAGTCCCTATTTCACCGCAACTTCCATGACCCCGTTACACCAACAAAGACTGTCCCAAACGACTAGTGGCGGCGGGCGTTGAGTTCGCCGGCCAGCTCGTCGAGGGTGATGCCGTAGCGCTCGAGCGTCACGAGCAGGTGGTAGACCAGGTCGCCGGCCTCGTAGCGGATGTGGTCGTGATCGTTATCCTTGCAGGCCATGATCACCTCGCTCGCCTCCTCGGCAAGCTTCTTGAGCAGCTCGTCCTCAACGTCGGCCAGCAGGCGAGCGGTATAGCTCTCCTGTGGCGACGCGTCGCGACGACCGTGAATCACCTCGGCCAGCCCCGTCAGCGTCTCTCCGATATTTCCATCCCGAACATTCGCAGTGCGCACACCCATGGTTCAATCCTTTCTGGTTGGCCAAGCGCTTAGCCGAGCGCCCGCTCTACGCGAGTTTCTTAAAGAAGCAGGTACGGTTGCCGGTATGGCAGGCCGGACCCGGCGAGTCGACCTTGACCAGCAGCGTATCGCTATCGCAGTCGGCCCAGAGCTCCTTGACCTCCTGCATGTTGCCGCTCGTCGCGCCCTTGTTCCAGAGCTCCTGACGGCTGCGGCTCCAAAACCACGTGGTCCCGGTCTTGAGCGTCAGCCCCACCGACTCCTCGTTCATCCAGGCAACCATAAGCACCTCGCCAGTGTCATACTGCTGAACCACACAGGGAATCAGCCCCTTGGCGTCGTATTTAAGATCCGCTGGAGTAGTAATTTCTCTCATTTCAATTCCCCAATTTAAACATCGCCGGTCGGCGAGGGTTGTCCAGGTGCCGCAGGTTGCCGCGAAAGAGGAGCGACGCGTACTTTGGTACGCGAGTGACGGTTTAAGCGGCAAGATGCGGTACCTGGACAAGCCGCAGCATTAGAAGTCCAATCTCACAGGGATGCCCTGTGAGGCCATATACTCTTTGACTTCGCGAATGCTGAAGGTTCCAAAGTGAAAGACGCTGGCCGCCAGCACGGCGTCGGCTTCGCCCTCGATCACGCCCTCGGCAAAATGCTCGAGCGTGCCCACGCCGCCGCTCGCGATGACGGGAATCGGCACCGCGCGCGCCACGGCACGGGTGAGCGCCAAATCAAAGCCGGCCTTGGTGCCGTCGCGATCCATGCTGGTCAGCAGGATCTCGCCAGCGCCGCGACGAGCCGCCTCCTCGGCCCACGCCACCGCATCGATACCCGTGGCGTTGCGACCGCCCGCCGTGAAAACCTCCCACTTGTCGGCACCGGATGCGCCGGGCAAACCGACGCGCTTGGCATCGATCGCCACGACCACGGCCTGGCTGCCAAACGCCGCGGCGGCCTGGCTGATCAACGACGGGTCGCGCACGGCGGCAGAGTTGAGCGACACCTTGTCGGCACCGGCGGCAACCATGGTGCGCATGCCCGCCAGGTCGCGAAAGCCGCCGCCCACGGTATAGGGAATGGCCAGCTCCTCGGCCGCATGCGCCGCCATCTCGATGGTCGTCGCTCGGTTGTCGCTCGTCGCGGTAATATCCAGAAAGACGACCTCGTCCGCACCCTCGCGGTCGTAGGCGCGGGCCAGCTCCACCGGATCGCCCGCATCGCGCAGGCTCACGAAGTTGACGCCCTTGACCACACGACCGTCCTTAACATCCAGACAGGGAATCACGCGTTTGGTAAGCATGGGCTATTCCTCCCCTCGGGCGGCGGCCAGCGCCTGAACCAGCGTAAAGTTGCCCTCGTAGAGCGCACGGCCGGTAATGGCGCCTTCAATCGCGACCTCACCCACCGCGGCCAGTGCGCGGATGTCGTCGAGCGTCGAGATACCGCCCGAAGCCACGACGGGAAAGCCCGCGACCTCGGCCACATGGCGATACGCCGCCACATCGATGCCCGTCTGCATGCCATCGCGCGCGATGTCGGTATACACCAGATGCTTAAAGCCCAGCTCGGTAAGCTGCGCCACGGCATCGTCGAGTGCCACGCCCGCGCCGTCGCGCCAGCCGTTCACCTTAACCTGGCCGTCGCGCGCGGCAATGTCGGCGACCAGCAGCTCGCCAAAGCCTTGGGCTGCCACCTCGGCAAAACCCGGCTCGGTCACCAGCACGGTGCCCAGCGCAATGCGGCGAGCACCATAGCCGGCCAGCTCGTCGATGCGTGCGAGCGAGCGGACGCCGCCGCCCACGTCCACGGACAGACCGTCGACGCCGCAGATGGCCTTAATCGCCGCCGAGTTGGCAGCGCAGGTGTCCTCGTCCTCGCCAAAGGCAGCGGACAGGTCGACGACGTGCACCCAGCTAGCGCCCTGCTCGGCAAACGAGCGGGCGACAGCCACAGGGTCGTCGGAATATACCTTGCAGCGGCTGCGGTCGCCGCGCTCCAGGCGTACAACCTTGCCGCCGATCAGATCGATTGCGGGAAACAGAATCATCGGCCGACCTCCTCGATGATGTTGACGAAGTTCTTAAGGATGCGCTGACCCAGCGCGGAGGATTTCTCGGGATGGAACTGGCAGCCCCACACGTTGCCATGGCGCACGATGCACGGGAAACTCCGTGTATAGTGCGTGCGCGCCAACACATCGGCGGCATCGACGTCGTCGGCCACCGCGTAGCTGTGGGTGAAGTACATGTTGGCGCCCTCGGCAAAACCGGCAAGCAGCGGATCGGCCGCACCGGCGGACGTCATGTGCACCTGGTCCCAGCCCACGTGCGGCACCTTCAGGCGACTCGACTCCAAGCGCGTGCACGAGCCGCGCATAATACCCAGGCCATCGACCCAGGGACCGTCAGCCCGCTCGGGGGCGTTGCCGTCGGCGACCACGCCCTTGTCCGCAGGCACGCCCTCGTTGCCACGCTCAAAAAACAGCTGAAGGCCCAGGCAGATGCCGAGCAACGGAGTTCCAGCGGCGACGGCATCGAGCACGGCCGCCTCCTCGCCGCTCTGGCGCATAAAGGCGATCGCATCATAGAACGCGCCCACGCCCGGGATGACCAGGCCGTCGGCGCTGCGGATCTGCTCCGGATCGTCCGACGTGCAGGCGGCGGCACCGGCGCGCGCAAGCCCGCGCACGACGCTCGACAAGTTGCCCTTGTGGTAGTCGACCACCACGATCTTCGGTTCACCCACGCGACCCTCCCTTTTCTCATCGTCCAAATCCGCCACAAAGGGGACAGGCACCTTTGTGGTGGATTGCGCGATCCGTCAGCTACAGTGAGCCCTTGGTACTGGGGATGCCCTGCACGCGGGTATCGAGCTCGCAGGCGTGGCGCATCGTGCGACCCACGGCCTTAAAGGCGGCCTCGATAATGTGATGCGAGTTGCTGCCCGCCAGCTCGCGCACGTGCAGCGTGAGCTTGGCGTCGCGCGCAAAGGCGTAGAAGAACTCGACGGCCAGCTCGGTATCGAAGCTGCCCACGCGCTCGGTCGGCACGGGCAGCTCGCAGTAGGCCTGCCCGCGGCCCGAAATATCAACAGCAGCCATCACAAGTGTCTCGTCCATGGCGATCGCCGCGTCGGCAAAGCGCGTAATGCCCGCCTTGTCGCCCAGCGCCCGGCAAAATGCCTCGCCCAGCACAATACCCGCGTCCTCGACGGTGTGGTGCGCATCGACCTCCACGTCGCCTACCGCGTGCACCGTCAGATCGAACAGACCATGGCGGCCAAAAGCGTTGAGCATGTGGTCGAAAAACGGCACGCCGGTCGAGATATCGCACACGCCGCTTCCGTCCAGGTCGAGCTTGACGACAATATCGGTCTCGCCCGTCTTGCGGGTCACTTCGGCATAACGGCCCATCTACATCTCCTCCTTCACCAGCGCGGCAAACGCAGCCAGTACCTCATCGTTTTCCTGCGGCGTGCCCACGGTAATGCGCAGGCAGTCCGCAAGGCCCGGTGCATAGCTAAAGTCGCGCACCAAAATCGAATACTCGTCGCGCAGACGCTCGCGCACGCGCGTAGCATGCGGCGTGCGCACGAGCACAAAGTTCGCCGCGCTCGGCCACGCCTCCACGGGCAGACCCTCGGCAGCCATTGCACGTAGGGCGCACAGCTCGCGCTCGCGCTCGGATGCGACCTGTGCCACCACGGGCGCGTACGCATCGCGGGCACGCACGCAGGCAAGCGCGGCGGCCTGGCTCAGCACGTTAACCGAGTAGATTTGGCGAATCGCCGCAAACACATCGATGACCTCGGGCGCCGCGATCACATAGCCCAGACGCGTGCCGGCGGCGCCAAACGCCTTGGACAGCGTATGCAGAATCACCAAGTTGGGATGCTCGGCGATAAGCCCCCGCGCCGTGGTAGCCGCGCCAAACGAATCGTCCGCAAATTCAACGTAGGCCTCGTCGACCATGACCATGCCGGGGCATGCATCGCACAGGGCCGCGACAAAGTCGAGCGGCGCCACGTCGCCCGTGGGGTTATTGGGCGAGGTCACGATGGCCAAGTTGCACTCCGGCGCCGCGGCGAGCATGGCTGCCTGGTCGAGCTCAAAGCTCGTCGGATCACGCCACACGTCGCGCACCTCGGTCTGGCACAGAGACGCAAAGAACGCATACTCGCTAAAGCACGGCGGGCAGTTGAGCAGGGTCCGTCCCGCGCCGCCAAACGCCAGCAGGTAGTTATAGAGCAGCTCATCGCCGCCGTTTCCCACGCAAGTATTCTCACGTGCCACGCCATGCCAGGCAGCGAGCTCATCGCGCAGGTCGTTGGACATGGGATCGGGGTAGCGGTTGAGCGGCGTGGCAGCCAAGGCCGCGTCGATCGCCTCGCGCACGCCAGCAGGTACGGGATAGGTGTTCTCGTTGGCCGAAAGATTGATGCGCGTGGGCGTAAAGTTGGGATCGTAGGGCTCGATACCGGCCAAGTAGGGCTGGACGAGCTCCTTCATGCGCGGCGTGAGTTCGGCCATGTTAGGCCTCCCCGCCGGTCGCGCCAGCGGCACCGCCCGCAGCCGCCGCCAGGTCCACGCCCTCGGCAACCGTCGTCACGGCGTCGCCCGGCCAAGCGACCTTGGTCAGGTCGGCAGCGGCGAGCGACTCGGCACTCACGGCATCCTCGCCCTGCTCCAGCACACGGCGACGCAGAGCGGCGGATAGCGCGTGCGCCCACAGGCCCTCGGCCTCGGCCAGGCGCTGCGTCGCGGGAGCGTCCGAGAGCAGGCCCTCGGGCGTATAGCAAATGACGCTCGAGCGCTTAACGAACTCTTCGACCGAAAGCGGGTTGGAGAACATAGCCGTACCGCCGGTCGGCAGCGTGTGGTTGGGGCCGGCAACATAATCGCCGAGCGGCTCGGAGCTCCAAGCGCCCACAAAGATGGCGCCGGCGTTGCGAATGCCGCCGAGCAAGCCCATCGCATCCTTGCAGTGCAGCTCAAGGTGCTCGGGCGCCACGGTGTTCACCGCCTCGACGGCGGCAGCCATATCGGCAGCCACCACGATGGTGCCTTCGTTGTCGAGCGAGGCGCGCGTGATCTCGGCACGCGGGGACTGCGTCACCAGAATGTCGATACCCGCCTCGACCTCACGCGCAAACTGCTCGTCGCAAGTCACCAGGTAGCAGGCAGCCAGCGGATCGTGCTCGGCCTGCGCCATCAGGTCGGCAGCGACCACCATGGGCTTGGCCGTGGCATCGGCCAACACACAGACCTCGGAGGGGCCAGCGACCATGTCGATTCCGACGTCGCCCGAGACAATCTGCTTGGCCGCGGCGACAAAGGCGTTGCCCGGACCGGTGATCTTGTCGACGTGCGGAATGGTCTCGGTGCCGTACGCCAGCGCGGCCACGGCCTGAGCGCCGCCCACCATATAGATCTCATCCACGCCGCCGAGCTTGGCTGCCGCGAGCGTGTAGGGGCTGATCAGGCCGTCTTTTTGCGGCGGGGTCACCATGACCACGCGCTTGACGCCGGCGACCTTGGCGGGAATGGCATTCATGAGTACGGTGGAGGGATACTGCGCGCGACCGCCCGGCACGTAAATGCCGGCCGCCGCGAGCGGGGTCACCTTAACGCCGAGCATCGTGCCGTCCGCACGCGTGGTAAACCAGCTCTGCTCGACCTCGCGCTGGTGGAACTCGCGAATCTGGCGCGCGGCCTTCTCGAGCGCGGCGACAAAGGCCGGGTCGAGGCCTTCGAGCGCGGCATCGATCTGCTCCTGCGGCAGGCGGAAGCTCTGCAGATCAACACCGTCAAAACGCTGGCAGTAATCGCGCACCGCAACATCGCCGTTGGCACGCACGTTGGCCACGATATCGCGGGCGGCGTTGACGATGTTTTGCGGTAGCACGCCCTTGCGGTTGAGCTGATTGGTAACGAGACGCTCGCCGGGAGCAAGTTTGATGGTCTTCATATCGGTATCCCCTATCGGTCGAGATTGTGTTCGAAAAACGAGAGGCCGGGCGGCGGCGCCAATTGGCCCGCAGCCCGTACGTTGGGGCGCCCGTGCGCGCTCGCGCTATTGTGCCGAGCCCGCGACGGGCTCAAAATGCTTGTCCTTCACGGCCGCCACCAAGCGATCTGCCAGATTGCGCACGCGCGGATCCAAGCGAGCGGCACCCGGGTTGACAAAGAAGCGGGCCGTGCAGTCTATAATGCGGCCGGTGATGACCAGGTCGTTGTCGCGCAGGGTGGCACCCGTGGCGGTAATGTCCACGATGCGATCGGTCATGCCGACAATGGGGCCCAGCTCGATGTTGCCGTGCAGCGAGACGATATCGGCGTTCACGCCGCGCTCGGCATACCAGGCACTCGCGATGCGCGGGTACTTGGTTGCCACGCGAAGCGAACCGCGGCGGGCATAGTTTCGCTCGGCCTGCCCGGCGCGCCATGCGGGCTCCGCCTCGATAAAGGTGCACAGGCCATAGCCCAGGTCGACCAGCTGCAGCAAGTTGAGGTCGGCCTCGATGAGCGAGTCCCAGCCGCAGATGCCACAGTCGGCACCGCCGCAGCCCACAAAGGCAGGCGCATCGCTGGGGCGCACGATGACAAACTCGATATCGCCGACCGTGCCCTCGCCAGCACGCGTGTCGCGACCGCGCACAATCAGGTGACGGCCGGGATCACGCAGCTCAGAGACGTCCAGGCCCGCGGCCTCGAGCACGTCGAGCGTATCGGCCTTAAGCGAGCCCTTGGGCACGGCGATGCGCAGCGGACCCTCGGCACCACGGCCCGCGGCGTGATCGCCATCGGAAGCGACGTCCTCGACCGAGGTGCGCGCGGCCTCCAGGCGCTCGAGCGAAAAGGCGAAGCCCGCCGCCGGCACCTCGATGCCATCGCCAAATGCACCGGTAAAGATGGAGTCATAGCGTCCGCCCGAGCCGACCGGATCGGGTAAGCCGCCGGCATAGGCCTTAAAGACCAGGCCCGTATAGTAATCGAAAGAGTTCATGATAGAAAAGTCGAACGACAGCACCTGAGCGTCCTCGGGAGCCAGGCCCTCGACCAGGGCACGCAGTTCACGCGTCAGCGGCGCGGCGATACCGGCAGCCTCCAGCAGCGCGTCCACGCGGTCGAGCACCTCGGCTCCGCCGTGCAAGCGCGGCAGCTCGCTAATGGCGGCCTTGACGGCATCGGACTCGGCGCTTGCCGCCACGCGGGCATCGAGGCCCACAAAGTCGTTGGCGTGCACGCAGCGCAGGGCCTCGGCCGCCAGCTCACGATCCTCGCATACCGCGAGCAATTCCTTAAAAGGACGCACGCTGCCTGCGATGATGCGCGCATCGGGAAGTGTCAGCTCGCGCACGGCCTCCGCCACCAGCGAAACAATCTCGACATCGCCCGCGGTATCGCCCGCGCCGATAAGCTCAAAGCCCAGCTGCGTAAACTGACGCGAGCCGCCGGCATTGCGCTGACACTCGCGAACCACCGGCGCCTCGTAGCGCAGGCGCAGGGGCAGGTCGGCCGCGCGCATGCGGGTCGAAACCAGGCGCACGATCGGCAGCGTGTTGTCGGGACGGACCACCAGCAGGCGTCCGTCGTCGTCAAAGAGCTTAAACGGCGTGTCCGCAATGCGGCCGCCCTCCTCGAGCGAGCCCTTGTCCTCGAGCAGCGGCGTCTCGACCGGAAGGTAATGATGCTCCCTAAAGCAGCCCTTCACCGTCAGCGCGATCTCCTCGCGCGCCTGAGCCTCCTCGGGCAATATGTCCCGGAATCCCCACGGTGTGGCCGTCATCTGGTGAGCCTCCTCATGCTGCGTTTCATATAGAACAGAAGACCGGCATAGCTCCGCCGGTCTTCTGGGTACTTTAGCATACTAGAGTACTTGCGGGGAGAATCGTCCTCTTCGGCTCACGCCGTATTCATTTGGAAACATAGGAGCGGATTGTCGCAACCCAACCCCACCTAGACGCCAATCGCACGACGATACTCTGCCATTACCTGCGCATCGGCAGCTGCGGGGTCGGCAAAATAGCGCCAGTCATAGGTCTCGGCCGAAACAACTCCGCGATAGCCGCGCGCCACCAGCCTATCCAGGTCGGCGCGCATATCGCGGTCGCCGTCACCCCAGGCAAGATGCGTCGTGCCATCTGCCGCAACATCGACAAAATGCACGTGGGCGACATCATCGCCAAGCAGATCGAAATAATCGTCGATGGTATCCCCCGCCACCGCCATAGCGCCCAAATCCAGACACGCCTTAAGTGCCGGATGATCAACTGCCTCGATCATGCGCTTCGTATCGGCCGCCGAGTTCACGATCATCGACTCAACCGGCTGCAGGGCCTCGAGCACCAGTCGCACGCCGCACTCTCCCGCATGCTCGGCAATCGCACGCAGCATCGAGGCGCTGCGACCCCACGCGTCCTCGATCGGCTCGTTCAAAAATGCCCAGCCGCTCGAGACCATGACCTGCTCGGCTCCAAGTTCCGCCGCGATATCTACAACGTTCTTAAAGTACGCGAGCGTGCGGGCACGCGCCTCATTCCCGCGCGCCGCGATATTCCACGGCTTGGGGTTGTTCTGTTCGGGACAAAGCCCCACAATCCGAACCCCATACCGCTGCGACAGCTCCCGCACCTGCTCGAGCGAATCGTATCCATGGCAATCGACATACAGATGCATCGCCCCGGTCCAGAGCTCGCAACACGTGTAGCCCGAGGCCGCTGCCGAAGAAAAGAATTCCTCAAGGTCAAAATAACGATGGCTGATATTCATGACGGCAAGCAGGGGGTAGCTCATAATTACTCTCCAACCTAAACGAGGCCCCGTTCCATATAGGAGCGGAGCCCAATTACACAAACGTTATTTGCTCTTAATAGTCGAACTGGTGATAGTAGCGACGATACTTGAGGTTGTGCTTGGTGACCGTCTCGTAGTAGCGAGCCAGGCGGTCGGTCACGAGCACCGTCAGAATCCACGGGGAGACGATGACGCGGAACTCGTCGTCAAGGCCGGGGATCGCGAACTCGGCGGTGTCGATGATGTTGATGTCGGTGTCGCCGGTCACGCCGCGGGTCAGGAACGCGCGGACGCGCTCGTCGAGCTTGCGGTTCTCGTCCTCGCCCATGAACAGGAAGACCGGGACGCCCGGCTCCACGAGCTCGAGGGTGCCGTGGAAGAAGTCGGCCGAGGTGATGTAGCGGGTGCGCTTCCACTGCATCTCCTCCAGGATGCACATCGAGAACAGGATGGTCTCGCCCCACAGGGCGCCGGAGCCGATGAACATGGTGTAGGGGGCCAGGGCGTACTTCTTGGCGAGCTCCTCGGCGCGCGGCTCGAAGCGCTTGCGGATATCGAGCATGTCCTTCCAGATATCCTTGGTCTGCTCGATGAACTTATCGAACTTGGGGAAGCAGCCGCGGCGGTTGAGCAGGCGCAGGCCGAAGCAGTCGGCGAGGTAGTAGCCCTTCTCGCA
>UQIW01000006.1 GCA_900541235.1 uncultured Collinsella sp.
GGCACCAGCGAGAAGTACATCTCGATGCTGGAGAGGGGCCAAAGGGAGCTCAAGCCCATAAGGAGGGCCTACGAGGCGTGGGTCGAGGCGGGGCTCCCGCTCAATTGGGACAGGCAGGCGTTCGAGGCCGAGCGCAAAATGGATTCTAAAAAACACCTTGCCAAATAGGAGCGTCAGGACGCAAGAAGCCCTCGCCGCACGAAGTGCGCAGCGAGGGCTTCTTGCATGTCCGAGGACGTGCCTAAAAGTAAACTAATGGCGGGCCCGGACGACTACAGGGCTATCGATTACCCCGTGTTCTGCAGTCCTGCCGAGACGCCGGTCACAGTCGAAAGAATCAGGCTCATGTACTCGGCCTTCTTCTCCTCGGCCATCTCGTCCTGGTTCATACGCACCTCGCGAAGGGCGCGGACCTGGGCGATGGACAGGGCGTCGACGTAGGGGTTACGCACGCGAACGGCGCAGCCGAGCACGCGACGACGCTGCAGCGGCCATTCATCACCGACGATGGCAAGGACCCACTTACGGGTGAGCTGCATCTCGGTAAAGACCTTCTTGGACAGATCATCGCGGTCGCCCAGATGCAGATACATCTTGGCGATGCGCTGATCGGTCTTAGCAATCGACATCTCGATGTTGTCGATAAAGGTGCGGAAGAACGGCCACTCCTGGTAGGCAGCCTTGAGCTGGTCAAGATCGCCAAGCTGCTCGCAGGCGGTGCCCAGACCGTACCAAGCGGCCAGGTTAATGCGCGCCTGGCTCCAGCTGAAGATCCACGGGATGGTACGCAGGTCATCGAGCGACTTGGCGCCCAGACCGCGCTTGGCGGGACGCGAGCCGATCGGCAGCAGACCGACCTCGGTCAGCGGCGTCACGGTCGAGAACCACGGTGTAAAGTCCTCGGTGTTCAGCAGGTCCAGATAGCGTTCGTGGCTTGCAGTGTTGAGCTTCTCGGCCATATCCCAGAACTTCTGCGTGGTCTCGGTGTTGGTCTTCTCGACACTCGGGGCCGACTGCAAAAGCGTTGCGGCGGCAACGGACTCAACATGGCGCTGAGCCAGCGTGCGGTTGCCGTAACGGGCAAAGATGACTTCGCCCTGCTCGGTAAGCTTAAAGAAGCAGTTGACCGAACCCTTGGGTTGCGCCAGCACGGCCTTGTTGGCCGGGCCGCCGCCACGGCCCACGGCACCGCCGCGACCGTGCATGAGCACCAGGTCGATATCGTTCTTCTCTGCCCACTTGGCGATGCGCTCCTGCGCGGAGTGCAGCGCGAGCATGGCCGTGGTAGGACCGGCATCCTTGGAAGAGTCGGAATAGCCCAGCATGACCTCCATGCGGCGGTTGGTCTGGGCAAGGCGCTTTTGCACCACGGGCAGCGTAAGCATCTGATCGAGCACGTCGACGCAGCCCTCGAGGTCCTCGAGCTGCTCGAACAACGGGATCACGTCGAGCTCGGGGACATCCTCCTCGTGTGCAAAGGACAGGTGCGCCAGCTCAAAGACGTCGGCCACATGCTGAGCGCTCTTGGTAAACGAGATGATGTAGCGGTGCGCCATCTTCTTGCCGTAGCGCTTTTGGATGGAGCCGATAGCGCGGAAGGTATCGATGACCTCGCGCGTCATGGGCTGCAGGTCGCCATGGATACCGTTCTCGTGGATATCCTTAAGGGCGCGGGCATGCACCACGGAGTGCTGACGGAACTCCATCTCGACCATATGGAAGCCGAAGGACTCGACCTGCCAGATGATGGTTTGGACCGGGCCGTAGGCAGCACGGACGGCACCGCAGGCGGCCAGCGAACGCTGGACGACGCGCAGGTCATCCAGGAACTCGTCGGCGCTGTGGTACATGGTGTCGGTGATACGACGGACGGTGGCGTTCAGGCGGTCGGCCATGACGAGCATGACGGCGCGATGCGGCTCGTGCTCGGAGATCAGCTCGGCGCGGGCCGTGTAACGAGGGCTCATCTCGACCTGATGGTTCCACAGGTTAATGAGCTCGGCCGACGGCTTGCTGTAGGTAGCCTCGAGCGTGAGGTTGCGGCCGATGTGGCGGCACTTGTCCTCGAGCTTGAGCACCATGTGCGTAAAGTACTTGGCGGCGACCTCACGGCTCACCTTGGCGGTGACGTTGGGGTTACCGTCGCGGTCGGAACCGATCCAGCTGCCGGGATGGAAGAACGCCGGGCACAGCGGCGGCACAGTACCGGCCTTGTCGCCCAGCACCCAATCGTCAAAACGACGATAGATAACGGGGATAACGTCGAACAGCGTGTTATCGAAGATGTCGATGATGGTATCGGCTTCCTCGACCGGCGTGGGCTTCTTGAGCGCGATGGGGCTCGTACGCACCAGGGCGTCGATCTCCTGCAGCATATGGCGCTCGTTCTCCACCAGGTCGGAGCCGCCCAGACGCGGACGCTCCTCCAGCAGGTTGGAGATACGGCGGATCTTGCCCTCGACGGCCTTACGACGGGCCTCGGTGGGATGTGCGGTAAAGACAGGGTGGAACTCGAGCTTGTCGAGCAGCTCGTTGGCACCCTCGACACCCAGCTCATTCACCAGCTGGTGATAGGCAACGGTAAGCTCGTTGGCAGGATCGACCTCGGTATCGGTCGACGCACCGGCCTCGCGCTCGCGCAGCTGCGCCACACGGTAGTTCTCCTCCGACAGGTTTGCCAGATGGAAAAAGCTCGTAAAGGCGCGAACGATGACCTGCTGCTTATCGAGCGGCAGGCTGTCGATCAAATCGACGACCTCACGAAATGCCACGGCAGTGGGCTCGTCGGCGGTGGGCACGCCCTGCTCGTCGACGGCTTCGTCGGCAGCGCAGGTACCGGGGTTGCCGGCATTGACCACAATCTCGGCTGTCAAAATCTTGTCGAACAGGTCCGCGATCTCGGGATCATACTCGCTAAGCACACGGCGCTCCAGGCGCAAGAACAGCGCCAGATTGTCGCGCAGCTCCTCGGGGATCTCGATCTCGGCGAGACGCTCCCTGGACTCGGCATTCGAGCCGATTCGGTTAACGAGGCGGTTGACCACGGCAGCGACGCGCGCCGCGGCTTCGGGTACAGACTGG
Organism: uncultured Collinsella sp.; assembly: GCA_900541235.1. Taxonomy (GTDB): domain Bacteria; phylum Actinomycetota; class Coriobacteriia; order Coriobacteriales; family Coriobacteriaceae; genus Collinsella. The sequence goes on from UQIW01000006.1 coordinate 3,082, forward strand.
TTGCTTAGGTTCTCAGCCACGTTTCCTCCCATTCCTCCTTCTATGCACGTAACATGCGGTATTCATTATAGGCGCTTGAGAAATACTTTCGACACTGATTGCGCTTTACCACACAAAAGTATTTTCTGCATTGCAAAGGTTTTTGCCCTAAATGGTCGTATTTCTCGGTGGGCGGCATACGTAAACGGGGGCATTCCGCATAAAAGCGAAACACCCCCGTAACAATCGCTCTCCATGAGCAGGGCACGTTAGCAGGCCCGAAGCTCAAAAAGATGCGCTACAGGCGCTCGCGAACCGCCTCGACGACGTTGTCCAGATCGGCGAGCACCTCGTCATGGCTCTGCATGTCGCGCACTTTGACCTTGCCGGCGGCAAGCTCGTCGCCACCCAGGACCAAGATGAGCTTGGCGCCTACCTTATCGGCTTGCTTAAACTGGGCCTTGAGCGAACGACCCTGATAGTCGGCCTCGGTCACGATACCTGCGGCGCGAAGCTCCTGCGTAATGGCAAAGACGTTCTGACGCAGCTCCTTGCCGGCGTTGGCGACATAGACGCACGGGGCCTCATCGGCACCCAAATCGCTGCCAAAGGCCTGCAGGGCCAGCAGGGCGCGCTCAAAACCGACAGCAAAGCCGACGCCCGCCGTGGGCTTGCCACCCTCGAGCTCGACCAGGCCATCGTAGCGGCCGCCGCCGCCGATGGAGCCGACGCCGGCGCCAGGGGCCTCGACCTCAAAGACAGTACGGGTGTAGTAGTCCAGGCCGCGCACCAAGGTGGGATCCTCGACATACTCGATACCGGCGGCATCCAGATAGCGCTTGACCTGCTCGTAGTGCTCGCGGCACTCATCGCACAGGTTGTCACCCATCAGCGGAGCCTCGGCCATGATCTCGCGGCAGTGGTCGTTCTTGCAGTCAAAGGCACGCAGCGGGTTGAGCTCGGCGCGCTCGCGGCACTCATCGCACATCTCGTCTGCGTGATCGAGGATAAACTGCTTGACTTGCTCGCGGTAAGCCGGACGGCACTGAGCGTCGCCCATCGAGTTAATGAGCAGACGAAGCTTGGAAAGATCGAAGCCCAGGCGCTTGTAAAACTCCATGAGCATGATGATGCACTCGGCGTCTGCCGCCGGATCGGGAGCGCCGAGCCACTCGATGCCCACCTGGTGGAACTGGCGCAGGCGGCCCTTCTGGGGACGCTCGCCGCGGAACATGGCCTCGGCGTAGTACGCCTTAAACGGCGTGGAGCCCTGGGGCACCAGATTGTTCTCGACGACAGCGCGCACCACGCCGGCCGTGCCCTCGGGGCGAAGCGCCAGGCGCTGCTTGGGCTTGAGTTTGGTGTCGGTGCCCTCGGTAAAGACGCGCTCCAGGTTGGCACCGCTGAACACGCGGAACATTTCCTTGCGCACGACGTCGGTCGACTGGCCGATACCGTGGACAAACACGTCCACCTGCTCGATCGCGGGCGTCTCGATGGGTTTAAAACCAAACGGCTCGAACACGCCGGCCGCAATCTGCTGCATCTTTTGCCAGGCGCGCATCTCGGCGCCGATAAGGTCGCGGGTTCCCTCCGCCTTCTGTGCCTGCATGGGCAAACACCTTTCTTTTGTATCGCGTCATAGGTAACGATTATTATACGGCACAAACACAAACAGCGGTGGCGCGTCTGACCGAACGAGGGTATGGGGACTCGTTCGGCCAGACGCGCCGCCGCTGTTTGTGATCCGTATTCCTCCGTCCCCTTCGAATCACGTGATCTGTTGGGGACGGAGGAAAACGGATCATTTCGTAGGCCCGTGGCCGCCTTGGAAACCGAATGATGGTACGAGCATCCATTCGGCTTCCAGGGCAGCCACGGACAGAACGGGGCGAACAGAAAAGAGCGACGGACGTCTACTCCCCCGCCACGCTCGCGCGCAGCTTGGCGGCGATGGGCTCGGATGCCAGCAGGAACACGAGCATGACCACGGAGCACGCCAGGCACACAATCCAGGCGCTCGCAAAGGAGCCCGTGGCATCGAACAGCACGCCCGAGACAATAGCGCCCACGGTGCCGCCGACCATCTCGAGCGAGGTAATGGTGCCCGTGACCTTGCCGAGGTCGGCCATGCCAAACTGCTTGGACGCGGCAATGGTAGGCGTGATAGTGCCCATGCACGTTCCGACACCAAAGCTCACGGCAGCCACGATGGGACCAAGATCGGTCGCGGGGAAGCACAGGGCGACGCAGGCGATAATGCACGCAATGGAGCCAAGGATATTGCCAAAGCGCAGACCAAAGCGGTCATAGATCGCACCGAGCGAAATCTTGGCGATAACGACGGTGACCATGTAGGCCGAAAGCACGGTACCTGCCCACATGGGATCGTGGCCGCCCGTGACGATCTTGGCGCCGTTGACGGTAACACTCGTCATGTTGGTGACCTGGTTGGGCAAGATGGCGCCGTTAACGAGACCCATAAAGAGGAAGGCGACGACGAGCAGCCAAAACGCCGGGCTCTTCTTGATACGAGACCAGCCGACGCTAACCTCGGGCGCCGTGTGCTCGTCCTTATCGCCAGCCGTCGAGACGGACGGATCGCCCGGGTTCTCGCCGAGCGGCTTAAGCCCGATCTCGGAAGGCTTGGTGCGGAAGGAGTAAGCCGTGATGGGCAGTGCCGCCACCATGCAGACGGCAGCGAGTACCAGGAACGCAGAGCGCCAGCCCACACTCACGATAAGAGAGCTCACGATCGGCGAGAGAATGGCTCCGCCAAAGCCCGAGCCCGAAAGTGCGATGGAAATGGCAAGGCCGCGTTTAGCGGTAAACCAGTTGGCGGTCACAAGGCTAATGAGCAGACGGGTCGAGGCCACAGCGAAGCAGCCCGAAACGGCAAAGAGCACGTAGACCTGCCACAGCTCACCGACAAAGCTCATGCCGGCAAGCACCGCCGAGGTAGCGATAACGGTAAGCGAGCCCAATACGCGGCCACTCACCTTATCGGCAACATGACCGATAACGAGCGAACCCACGACACTCACCACGGTGGAGATGGCATTGGAGACGTTGTACTGCGCAAGGGAAATACCCAGGTTGCTGACGATCAGCGGCTGGAACAGGCTCATGCAGTTGACGAAAATCGTGTAACACGTGGCCATGATCACGAAGCCGGAGGCCACCACGAGCCAGCCGGGGAAGAACTTACGCTGCTGGGGCATACTGCTCCTTTTAGACAAACGAATAGCCTGCGCCGGGCGCCGGTAGTGCCCAAGATTGCCTTGAAAGACAAGGGCATAGGCCTTACGGCCATGCCCGCAGGCTTGAAAGGCAAGGTTGGGTGCTACCGGTGGTCGGCGATATAGCCCAAAGCGACGGCGGTATAGGCCGCGGCACCGAGCGGCAGCTCGGCATCGTTAAAACGTGCCTTGGGATGGTGCTGGGCAAAGTGTTCGTCCGTGTCGGTTACGGCCGCGCCCACGGTAAAGTACGCACTTGGGATCTTGCTCGAGATAAGCGCGAAGTCCTCACTCGCCATGGCATGGAAAAGCGGCAAGAAAGCCGTCTTGGGCAGCACTGCGCCCACATAGCCAAGCGACGCCTGAGTCATATCGCTGTCGAGTACAAGCGGCGGAACATCCGAAAGCGTCTCGATGGTCGCCGGCGTACGATAGGTCGTAGCAACGCCGTTAACGACCTCCGCGATGCGGGTCTTTAGGTGAGCCATGAGCTCAACATCAAAGCCGCGCAGCGTTCCCTCGAGCACGCAGGTGTCGGGGATGACGTTGGCCGCCAAGCCGCCGGCGAACTTACCAACGGTAAGTGCGACTTCCTTGGCCGCCGGCACCTCGCGGGAGATAAGCTCCTGGAGCGCCAGGTGCACGTGGACGCCGGCCGTGATGGGGTCGATGCAGATCTCGGGGCTGGAACCGTGGCCGCCCTTGCCCTGGAGCGTGATGCGGAAACCGTACACACCCGAGAGCGCCGGGCTGCCGTAGAGCACCAGGCCAAGCGGCGACTGGCTGTTGACATGTATGGCAAAGGCCGCCTGAGGGCGCGGGTTCTCGAGCAAGCCGTCGGCGATGGCAGCGCGGGCGCCCTCGAAGGTCTCCTCGCCCGGCTGGAACAGCAGTTTGACGGTGGCATTGGCGTCGATGAGCTCGGCCTCGCGGGCCTTGAGCAGGCGCGCCGCACCAAGCAGGGCCGTCGCGTGCATATCGTGACCGCAAGCATGCATGCAGCCATTGGTGGATGCAAAGGGCTCGCCGGATTCCTCGACAACGGGCAGGGCATCCATATCGCCTCGGAGCATGACGACCGTTCCGGCCCGCTCGTCCTTGCACGTGCCATTGCCCTGAGCGGCCGCGGCCGCACCGGCACCGATCAGGCCAACGACGCAGGAACCGTCGACGAGCGTGGTATGGGGGATGTCCATCTCGTCCAGACGTGCCTGGATATAGGCAGAGGTCTGCGGAAGATTGTTACCGAGCTCGGGCATCTGATGTAAATCGTGTCGCCACGCAGCGAGCTCGTCTGCAAAAGCCTGAGCTTCTGCAACAAGACCGTCACCGATAGCGGTCTGCGCCGCCGCGGTGGCCTTGGGCGCTGATTGCGGTTGAAGATCGGACAGTGCTGGTGCCATAGATGCCCTCCAGTAACGTTTTTGCAGCAAGCACTTTGATAGCGTAAAGTGCAAGGTACTACTTTAAGGGCGACGCATAAAAAATGCCGCCCTGGGAGGGCGGCGCAACAAGTTGTTTACAATTGCGGGTGTGATTTTCGGCGCAAGAAATCGAAATGCGTCTCGCTCAAGATAATCGAAAGAAAGATGAGCGCGAAGCCGGCGAGCAGGCGCGAGGTGAGCGCCTCCCCCATCAGCAGCACCGAGAACAGCACGCCCGAAGGCGACTCCATCGAAAGGAGCAGTGAGCCCGTCGAGGCCGAGACATGCGCCAGGCCGACGTTTTGGATGAGCAGAGCCGCGCATGTGCAACCAACCGAGAGAAACGCCATCGCGCTGATAAAGCTCGGCGTCCACACGGACAGAGGCGCTTGGGTCTCGAATAGCAGCGACGTTGCCAGGCTCAGCACGCCGTTGCCCACAAACATCCAAAACGTGATGACGTTGATGTCCATTTTGCGACCGTACTTGGCAGTCACCGCCATCTGGATGGCGAAAAAGACCGCACCCGCCAGCGTAATGACATCACCGATGTTGAATTCAACGCTATCGAGCGCCACCAAGCCAATGCCCGCAAAGCACAGCAGCGCCGCGCCCAGGTTATAGCGGGTGAGTTTTTCGCCGCTCAGAAAATAGCTCGCGAACGGCACAACGATGCAATACGTGCCCGTCAAAAAAGCATTCTTGCCCGCCGTGGTGTGCGCCAGACCGACTGTCTGCAGGGCGTAGGCGGCCCACATAAGTGCGCCCATGCCAAGTCCGACGATAAGGTTGCGGGCGTTGAGGTGCGCGATGATGCGCTTGTGGAAGATGAAAAACATGACCAACGCCGCAGGCAGAAAGCGCACGTAGAGCAGTTCGAACACCGGAATGGTGTCGAGCGCGTCCTTCATGGTCGTAAAGGAGTAGCCCCAGACGACTGCCACCGAAAGCAGCAGGACTTTCCAGAACAGCGGCGAGCGAGCGCCGGCGCCGCGGGAGGTGCCGCCCGCGCCCAGGTCCTCGCGAGCAACAGGGCTATCGGGCATCATTTCGATATTGTCAGTGGCATGCTGGGCCATAGGGCATCCTCGCGCTCAATCTGGGCGTGGTGTCCGCACGCGCATGGCTGCGTGCCGCCTCATGGTCAAATAAAAGCAGGGCGCACCGGACCCCCGGCACGCCCCGCTACTGTAGCAACAACCAAGCAGCCCGTGCAATTCACTACGCTAAAGCATCGGGTTGGAAGATCTCGATGTTCCGACGGCGTTTACGTTGCTGAACTAAATCAATTTGGTTGACTCCAGTTTTTCGATGATCCAGTCGTTGGCTTTGATGACCGGGCGGCGGAAGACGACGCCCAGTGCCAGCGACGGAATCAGATAGCTCGCCAGAATGCCTAGCTCAATCCAGTACTCCATGTGGTACGCACCGGCCATGGCGGCATGCATGGCGTTGATGCCGTGGGTGAACGGCAGGAACGGATAGATCGCCTGGAACACGGGGCCGGTCATCTCGATGGGGAACGTGCCGCCCGAACCGCCGACCTGCATGACCAGCAGCACGACGGCGAGCGCCTTGCCGATATCGCCAAACGAAACCGTAAGCGTGTAGACGATATTGGAGAACACGAGACTCGCGACCCAGCCCGCCAGCACAAACTGCAGCGGGTCGTCGCACTGGATGCCAAAGAACAGGATGTCGCCCGCACACACGAGCGTTGCCTGCAGCAGGGCCAGACCGCCAAAGAACAGGTAGCGGCCCAGGTAGATCTCGTGCAGGCGCACGGGGATGAGCTCGTTGATAAGCTCATCGTCAACCGAGACCTTCATCATGGCCGCCAGCACAATCGAGCCCACCCAGAGCGACAGAATCGTGTAGAACGGTGCCATGGCCGAACCGTAGTTGCGGATCGGATAGACCGGCTTGCGATCGAGCGCGACGGGGCCGGAAAGCGACACGGCCAGACCCTCGGGATCATTGCCGATCATCGTCTTGATCGTAGCGAGGTCATCCGACATCAAGGCGCCGTCGAGCTCGTCCTTAAACGCACTGATCTTGTCCGACGCCTCGCCCAGCTGATCAGAAGCCTTGTTGACCAGCTTTGCAGCTTTGGAGAGGCCCTTTGCCAGCGAACCGGATGCGTCGGTCAGGCCAGCAACAGCACTATCCAGATCGTTCGAAATACCGTTCAGCGAATCCAAAACGCCCGAGATGGTCTTCTTGAGCTCCTTTGCCTTGGCCGAAAACGTAGAGTCGTAGTCAGTCTTGGCGCCCGAGATACCAGCCTTGGCATCCGCGATTGCCTGATCGACCTCGGCACGCGACTTATTAACCTCTGCCATGCTGTCAGAGAGAGACTTCGCGGTGGCCGTCAAGTCCTTGGCGTTGTTGCGATACTCCACAGCAATCCTGCTCAGCGATGTTGCCACAGACTTGAGGCTGTCCTGGAGTTTTTCGTCAGTCACCTGATCGGCAAAGCTGCGGAGCTGGTCGGCCGTGGCGTCGATATCGTCGGCACGCGTGTTGAGCGCCGCCGCGGCATCGTTGAGCTGGGACACTGTAAGGTCGACATGTTGATTCGCGGCATCAAATGCCTTCGCAAGCTCGGCGGACACGTTGTCAAACGAGCCCGCGCTTCCGTCAATCGCGGCATTGATGGTGTCGTTGGCGTCCTTCAGCGCTTCCTTGGAATCGCTAATACCGCTTTTGACATGCTCCATCAGCTGCTTCGTTGACTCATCGACCGTGCCCGTCTGCTTGAGCATGCCGCTCGCCGACGTCAGCGAATCGGACGTGGAGCTCAAAATGCCCGCCAGCGACGAAGCATTTGCCCGAACGTCTCGCAGGTCCTCAATCGAATCGCCGAGCGTCGAGGACAGGTTGGCGATAAAGTTACCCACCTGGTCGGTGCTCATGTAATCGAGCAGGCTGGACACCGTCTTAAGACCGATCGTCGTAATGGTCTCGGTAAAAGTTTTGTTAACCTGGCTCTGGACGGCGCTCGAACCCTTCTCGGTCACGATCTGCGCAATGGCGTTGGCCTTCTGATTCTCGTAGAACTCGATATCGGCATGCTTCACGTCGGTCGAGAAAAGCGTCATCATGTCAGCGCTAAACGTTTTGGGGATAACGACGGCAGCATAGTACGCGCCCGACTTAACGCCCTCGATAGCCTTTTCGCGATTGTTGAGCACAACCCAATCGAAGCTCTCGTTGCCGCGTAGGGTGGCGGTCACGTTTTCGCCCACGTTAACCTCGACGGGGATCAAATCGCTCTCGTAACCCTCATCGGTGTTGACCACGGCGATCTTAAGATTGCCGGTGTTGCCGTACGGATCCCAGCTGCCGGCGATGTTAAACCACGCGTACAGACACGGTACGATAATGAGGCCCATCACGACAACCAAGCCGATCACGGAGCGAGACACGTTTTGGACATCGCGCTTAAACAGATGCAGGATGTTCTTCATTTATGCCTCACCTCCTTTGGAGTGCTTGCCAAGCGCGGTGGTATCTCCATCATTTGTGGCTGTGCTGTCGCTGCCCTGAGATTTATGGTGCGAGCCGATATGCGGCAAGCGGCCCGTGGACTGATCGCCGCCCTTGGCACCACGCTCGCTGGCGTTGAGGCCAAACATGTGGCGGGCGGCAGGAATGGCGGCCGTGTGTTCGCGCATCTCGCGACGCAGGTCCTCATCCGAAAGCGCCGAGATGCGCATCTGGGTATTGAGGCTCGCTCGGATATATTCGATATTGATAAGCCAGCCGCAGATGGCAATAACCGAGATGATCCAAATGACAAGCAGGATGATCTTGCCGTTATTGTCGATATCGAGAACCGTCGACAGGACAAAGAGCAGGACCTGAACGCCCACCACGGCGGCAAAACCGCCCTTGATGTAGTACGGGTAGCGATGTTCAAAGGCGACCGCATGATCGAGCAGTTCGCGACGGTACGAATCGGAATCGAGCATGACGCGCATGGCCGTGCGCAGCGAGTAGCGCTGGCGCGGCAGGTCGTTGGACTCGCAAATCATCATACCGGTCGTGGAGAGCTGTTTATCAAAGAGCAGGTTAAGGTTGAGCAGCAGCGGACGCAGCTGCAGGCCGATAAAGAGCGCCACGATCAAGAACACGCCCAGAATGCACAGGTTAAACAGGTAGTTGAACGAATACATGCCGCCGACCGTCTCGCGCAGCAGATTGATGCCGTAGGTAAAGGGCAGCAGCGGGTGCAGCCACTGGAAGAAGCCGGGCATCATCTCGATGGGGTACATGCCCGACGAACCCGGGATCTGCACGATGACGAGAATGACGCCGATAGCCTTGCCGATATGCTTAAACGTGGTGGACAGCGCATAGATGATATTGACGTAGGTGAACGAAATGGCGATGCCGCCCAGCACGAACAGCAGCGGGCTGACGCACTGCACGCCAATCACCAGATCGCCTACCGTAACGATGATGGCCTGCAACGCGCCCAGGATCACCATGAGCAACCAGCGGCCAAAGTAGCCTTGGCGCGCCGTAAAGCTGCCAACACCTTCACGGTCGACCTCGAGCTTGTAAATGGCGATGAGCACATAGCCGCCCACCCAAAGCGCCAGATTGGTGTAGAAGGGAGCGATGCCCGAGCCAAAGCTCTTGACCGGATAGATTGGCTTGGACGTCAACTCAACCGGAGACGCCATGAAATCTGCCACGTCATTGACATCGACGCCCATCAGATCGGCCAGCTCGCCCATGGACTCGGAGGTCTGCAGCGCCGCGATGTCATTGGCGGCGGTTGCAAGCTTGTCCTGGACCTTGGCAAGCGAGGAATCGGTCTGGGACAGCGTGGTCTTGGCCTGGCCGAGCGTAGCGCTAAGCTGCGCCAACGTGCCGCGCGCATTTGCAAGTGTAGGTGTCATACCCGAGACGATACCGGTCAGGTCGCCCGAAACGGCAGCAAAAGAGTCGAGCGCGCTCGAGGCCTTCGGCAGCGCGTTTTGGCCCAAGTCCGTCTGGGCTTGGCCAAGGTTGGTCGCACCGGTATGAATTGCGTTATTGATAGCGTCACTGGCACCCGAAACAGCCGCTGCGTCATTCGCCATGGCGCTCGACTGCGCGGACAGACCGTCCTTGATGCTCTGAAGCTTTTCATTCTGCTCTCGAAGCAAATCGATGGTCGATACAATGCGCGCGTCAATTTCCTCGGAACCTGTCGACGTGTCATTGGCGAGAATCTCCAAGTGCCCGATAACGGCCTTATTGTGGTCGATCGTCGCTTGAAGAGACTCGAGCGAGTTGTCGATACGGGTGGTCGTAGATGTGACCGCGCCCGTCAGCTTGCCGATGGCAGCGTTCGCAGAGGCCGACGTCTTGGTGAGCGCAAGGCTGCCTTCCGAGAGCGCCTTGGAGAGCGAGGTGATGGAGTTGCCCGCCGTGGTGCGAGCTTCGCTCAGCAGGTCGTTGCCCTGGGAGATCGCCTGCGTCAGCGACGGTGCCTGGTCTTGCAAGCCGGCAAGTGCCGCATCAGCCGAGGCGATAGCGCCACTCGTCTTATCGATGGCGGCATTCATATCGCCAATCGAATCGCGCACCTCGCCCAAGGTGTCGGACGCCTCGGACACCGAACTTGCCAGCGAGTCCTGAGTCTGGGTTGCCTTGTCCTTTAAATCGACACCGGCATCCTTGGCGATACCGGCAACAGTCTTGCCTACCGTAGAGACAAATTCCGAGTTGATCTGCTCCTCGATGGTGTTTGCACCGGTATCGGTAACCTTGGGCGCAATGGCGCTCTTCTTCTCATTGACGTAGTACGTGAGCTTGGGCTGATGGTAGTTGCCGTCGAGCATCGAAACCAGGTTATCCGAGAAGTTCTTGGGAATCACGATAGCGGCATAGTACTCGCCGCTCTCGACGCCCTCCTTGGCATCGGCCGTCGAGTCGACGAACGTCCAGCCCAACTGATGATTCTCCTTGAGCTGGTCGACCACTTTGTCGCCAGCGTTGAGCTCACCCACCAAGTCGTTTTGGGTGCCTCGATCGTTGTTGGCGATAGCAATCTTGATGCCTTGGGTGTTTCCATACGGATCCCAGTTTGCCACGATGTTATACCAGGCATACAGCGAGGGAATAACGCACACGCCTAGGGTAACCACCAGGGCGACGGGGTTCACAAGCAGTCGCTTAATGTCGCGCTTAAATATCGCAAAGGACACCTTTGCATTGGATAGTTTGCTGCCGAGACTCACGCTTGGACCATCCATCCTGTCGTTAAATCGAATCGTACTATCGACAACCATTGTAGTAGGCGCTTTAACGTCTCAAAGCACAATGGTGTTGAGTTTTGCGGGTAGCAATATACTACGAAGATGAGTTAACGTACAGATGTACAGTATCCTAAATTTCAGCAGGTCACAAAACCACAACCCGCACAAATAAATGATCCCTTGGGGACGGAGGGATCATTCAAAAGGAAACGAGAGTGGAAAATCTCTCACTTCAAGCCCGCATTCGAGCCAAAAGTGGGAGATTATCCACTCTCGTTCTAATCTAGTTACGGTGCCGTATCCCCGAACTACATCAAGTTGCAAACAGCCGCCGCGAAGGCTACGGGATCCTCGGGGAGGATGCCCTCGACCAGCAGGGCCTGGTCATAGAGCAAACCGGAGTACTGCTTGATCTTGTCGGCGTCGCCCGCCTTCTGAGCGGCGACGAGCTTGGAAAAGACCGGGTGCTTGGCGTTGAGCTCGAGCACGCGTTGGCTCTTGGGCATGCCGTCGGGCGCGCCCTCGGGTCCCTTCTGGAGCACCTTCTCCATCTCAAGCGAAAGCGGACCCTCGGTGGTGATGCAAGCGGGGGCATCGGTCAGGCGCGCGGAGACGGCAACTTTCTCGACCTTGTCACCGAGCGCCTCCTTCATAGCGCTAAAGAGGTCCTCGTTTTCCTTGGTGGCGTCCTCGGCCTCCTTCTTCTCGTCCTCGGTCGCCAGGTCAAGATCGCCGGTCGCGACGTTCTTGAGCTCCAGATGACGATCCTCGACCTCGGGCTCGGCACCGTCGGCCACAGCCTTCTCGGCAGCCTCGCGGGCAGCATCGTCCTCGTAGATCTTGGGCATATCGGCGGCAACGTACTCACGCATGGCCTGGAACGTGAACTCATCCACATCCTGCGTCAGCAGCAGCACGTCATAGCCGCGGTCGAGCACGCCCTTTACCACGGGCATCTTGGCCAAGCGCTCACGCGAGTCGCCGGCGGCGTAGTAGATGGCCTTCTGATCCTCGGGCATGCCCTTGGCATACTCGGCCAGGGTAATCATCTTCTGCTCCTTGGCAGACCAGAACAGCAGCAGATCGGCGAGCTCATCGGCCTTCATGCCATAGCTCGAGTAGATGCCGTACTTAAGACCGCGGCCAAAGTTCTCAAAGAACTTCTCGTAGGCCTCGCGGTCATTGTCGCGCATATCCTCAAGATCGGCGGTAATCTTCTTCTCCACGCGCTTGGCGATGGCCTTGAGCTGACGGTTCTGCTGCAGCGTCTCACGCGAGATGTTGAGCGACACGTCAGCGGAATCCACGACGCCGCGGACAAAGTTGTAGTAGTCGGGCAGCAGGTCGTCGCACTTCTCCATAATCAGCACGTTGGAGCTATAGAGCGCCAGGCCCTTCTCGTAGTCCTTGCTGTACAGATCGAACGGCGCGCGGCCCGGCACAAACAACAGGGCGTCGTACTCGAGCGTACCCTCGGCATGGAAGCTGATAGTGCGCGCAGGATCGTCAAAGTCGTGGAACGTGGACTTGTAGAACTCGTCGTAGTCCTTCTGCTCGACATCGGAGCTGCGCTTTTTCCAGATCGGCGTCATGGAGTTGACGGTCTCGAGCTCCTGGTAGTCCTCGTACTCGGGCTTGTAATCGTCGCCGGCGTCCTCGGGCTTGGGTTTCTGGCGGCTCTTGGACACCATCATCTGAATCGGGTAGCGCACATAGTTGCTGTACTGCTGAATCAGGCTCTTGAGGCCCCACTCGGTCAGGAAGCGATCGTAGGTCTCGGCCTCGCCGTCGGCGTCGAGCTTCTCGTTCTCACGCAGCGTCAGAATGACATCGGTACCGTGCTCGGCGCGCTCGCCGTCCTCGATGGTGTAGCCCTCAAGACCGTCGGATTCCCACACATGGGCGACATCCTCGCCATAGGCGCGGCTGACGACCTTCACATGGCTGGCGACCATAAAAGCCGAGTAGAAGCCCACGCCAAACTGGCCGATGATGTCGACATCCGAACCCTGCTGCTCGGCGTTCTCGGTCTTAAACTCCTCGGAGCCGGAATGGGCGATGGTGCCCAGATTGCGCTCGAGCTCCTCGGCGGTCATGCCAATGCCGTTATCCGAGATGGTAATGGTGCGGGCGTCTTTATCAAAGGAGACGCGAATGGCCAAGTCGCCCTGGTCGATCTTGACGCTCGGGTCCTGCAGGCTCCTAAAGTTGAGCTTGTCGACGGCGTCGCTCGCGTTAGAGATAAGCTCGCGCAGGAAGATTTCCTTATTGGTGTAGATGGAGTTGATCATGAGGTCGAGCAGTTTTTTGCTCTCGGTCTTAAATTGACGCATGTGCAGTCCTTTCGCGCTACCCCCGTCCGCAAAAACGGCCCGGTTGCCCGAGCCGCATCGCAGACCTGCTATGTTCAGACTTAGATTTTATAACCCATTAGCGCGCACATATACATACGGAATCGAAAAACTGTATGTCTAAGCGCTCCGATGCGCCAATTGCCAAGGAGTGTCCCCAACTGCCGGCAGAAAAGGAACGTCCCTATCTGCCATCTACGCGCTTGGCCATCCAGGCATGGGGCTGGCCTTCATCCTCATAGTCCACCGGGGCAATCTGCGTGTAGCCCGCCTTGACATAGAGCGGTAGCACGTATTCCTGAGCATGCAGCTTAATGAGCTTGGCACCGGCATCACGCGCGCACGTATCACTGGCCTCGACAATCTTGCTCGCCAGACCGCGACGGCGCATGCTCGGCAGCACGGCCACGCGCCCCATAATGTAGGTCTCCCCCGCCGCGACACCTTCGTCCAAGTCGCACGCCGGCGACACCGGAGCCTCTGCGTCAGCCGCGCGCTCAAGCTCTTCGGGAAACACGCGCGAGCAACCGGCAAGCTCGCCGCCTACATAGAGCGTCACATGAATGCAGTTCGGATCCTCGTCGATAGCGTCGAACTCATTCTCGTAGCCCTGCTCGTCCATAAAAACGACGCGGCGCACCAACGCCGCGTCATCAAAGCATCCCGTCTTAAGTTGGATATCCATGGCTGCCCTTTCATTCAATGCGAACGTTAGGGACAGATTTTAGCGAAAATGAGCTCCGCGTACGCTAAACTTCGCGCGAGCCTTCGCCAGGCAGTCGTAATGACCCACGTTATGGGCATCGCTCGCGATGAAGCTGTACAGGTTCTGATCGAACAGGCGCTGTGCCGGCTTTTTCTCGCGACCAAAGCGACCGCCGGCAATAAAGTCCGCCGAAGCCTGCAGCTTGCAGCCCATATCGACCAGACGCTCCGCCACGCTTACATCCTTTTGAACCGCACGATAGCGCTCAGGATGAGCGATGATCACCTGGTAGCCACGGCACTGCAAATCGTAAATCGTGTTCTCGTACTCTCTAAACGCATACGCATCGGCATGCGTCGAAAGTTCGAGCAGAAACTCGTTGGTCCCATCGAAATGCAAGTGCTCCGCGGCATCGATACCAAGCTCAACGAGCTTTCGATGGTTGACCTCGAAGCCCATCTGGAGCGGAAAACCGTCAGCGTTATCACGCAGCAGCTCAAAGGCATCCCACATCTTGTCGTAATCAAAATAGGGATCACGGCAGTGAGGAGTGCAAACGATTCTGGTTACACCGGCCCGCTTGGCAGCCTCGAGCATCGCCAAGCTCTCATCGAGATCGGCGGCGCCGTCGTCTACACCCGGCAAGATATGGCAATGAATGTCACGCATAGGTCAGCCTTAATCAACTAAACGTTTGCTCGGTTGGTGAAGATGCCCTTTTTGGAAGTCCCCTGATCGTCGGAGCCCTTCTTCACCTTCTTACCGTCCTTGGTGTAGTAGGAGTAGTAGTACTCGCTGGTCTCGGTCTCGCAGTAGTTCATAACGGTACCGATGAGCTTGACCTTCTCGGACTTCTTAAGCTGACCGATGGCGTTGAGCGCCTCCTCGCGCTTGGTGAAATCCTCACGCACGACAAAAAGCGCACCGTCGGTCAGACTTGCGATCTCGGCAGCATCGATGAAGGTGCCGACCGGGGGAGCATCAAAGATAACGTACTGGAACTTGGCGGACAGTGCCTTTACCAGCTTGGCAAAGCGGTGAGAGACGATGATGTCGGCAGGATTGGGAATATGCGGCTCGGCATCGAGGAAGTAGAAGTTCTTCTGCCCCGTCTCGACAATCGCCTGGTCAATAGAAACCTGCTCGGAAAGGACTGCATAGAGTCCGCCGCGGGAGCGGACGCCAAGCATATCGGCAAGGGACCTGCGACGCATATCAGCCTCGACCAGCAGGACGCTCTTGCCGCTGGTGGCGATAGCCTGGGCAAGGTTGATGGAAACCGTAGACTTGCCCTCGTTGGGAATCGAGGACGTAACGGTGATGGTGCGAATGGGGTCGTCCACGCTCGCAAAGCGGATGTTGGCCAGAAGGGTCTTGGCGGCATTCTGTACAACGAGCTTATCGGTGTTCTTTGCCTTAGCCATGCCTATTTACCACCTTTCATAGCCGGAATTCGGCCAACAACGGGAATGCCCAGGAGCTCTTCTGCCTCTTCGGCACCGCGGATGCGGGTGTTGAGCATGTCTGCCAAAACGACATAGGCAACTGCGATAAAGATGCCCGCGAGGAACGCGACAGCAACGTACAGCATACGCTTGGGGCCGCTGGGGACTTCGGGAGTCTTAGCCTCGTCGATAACGTTGATGCTCTGGGCAGCGCCGACGTTCTGAGCGACCGTACTCACCGAGCTGGCCATGGCCTTTGCGACCTTAGCCGTCTCCTTGGCATCGGTGCCGGTAACCGAAAGCGTAATGACACGCGTGGTGGTCTCGGAGGAAACAGACACCTTGTAGTCATCCAGGTCAGCAAGGCCCAGCTCATTGGCAGCACCGCTCTTAACGCTATCGCTATCCAGCAGCGTGGCGATATCGTTGGAAAGCATCTGGCTCGCCGAGAGATCGTTGTAGCTCATCTGACCGCTATCGTCGGTCTTGGCGAGAATGTACATGCTCGTCGTCGCGGTGTAGGTGTTGCCCATCGCAACGAAGGACACGATGCCCATGGCGATCGCGCAGACCACCGGAAGGGTGATGACCAGCTTAAGGTGCTTCTTCAGCAGCTGGAACAGTTCGAGAAGGGTCATGCAGCTTGCCTTTCATTTCCCCAGTTCGGATTGACAAAACTGTCCGTATGTTATCGCATCTTTTTACCGAGACCAAACTCTATACATAAGAAACAGGCTCTCCTGTAAAAATGTCGGAAGCAATCGTAAAATTGCACAACAACGCCGCACCCGAAAGTCAAATGCGGCGTCTGCATCAATATCTATGTTGTATCGCTATGCGAATGGCTCGTCCTGCCGTATGGGAAACGTCACCGTAATGGTGGTTCCCACGCCCAACTCGCTCGACAGATCGAGCGTGGCGTGATGATACAGGGCCGCATGCTTGACAATTGCAAGCCCCAGACCGGTTCCGCCGCGCGCCTTGGACCTACTCTTGTCCACGCGATAGAACCGCTCAAATACCTTGCCCTGTTCTTCAGGCGCGATACCGATTCCCGTGTCGGCGACCGCAAGGAACGGATGGCCTTCGTCGTTGGTGCCGCACTGCAGCGTAACCGCACCGCCGGGTCGATTGTAGCGGATGGCGTTGCTCGCCAGATTATAGATGAGCTCGTCAATCAAGCGCGACACGCCTTCGATGACCACAGGCTTGGTCTCATGACTTATCGTCACATTCGCCTGACGGGCGACCTGTTCAAGACGCTGCTCAACCGCGTAGATGGCACGCGAGAGCTCAATAGGCTCCGTGGAACCAATGGGCACCGCCTCGCCCTCAGTTGCACGCTCGGCCTCGTCCAAGTTAGACAGCGTAAGGATATCGTTGACAAGCGCTGCCAAGCGGCCCGCCTCACGATAGATGCGACCGCCAAAGTTGCGCAGGTCGCCCTCGCCCTCGACCATGCCGTTTGCGATGAGCTCGGCATAGCCCGAAATCGCCGTAAGCGGCGTCTTGAGCTCATGGGTGATATTCGCCGTGAACTCGCGGCGCATACGGTCGTTGTCCGCCAGCACCGCCATTTGGCGCTTGAGCTCCTGGCGCTGCGACTCAATACGCTCAAGCATGGGGACCATCTCGGCATAGGCGTGCTCATAGCTACGGCGTGGGTGGTCCAAATCCACCTCTTGCAAAGGCGCGATGATGGCACGGGACTCGCGGCGCGCCATAAAAAACGAGAGTACCGCACCCGCTGCTGCGATAAGCAGCATCGGCGCCACCATCGACAGCAAAATCGCCGCAACGCCAGGCTGGGCCTGCGCCAAGCGGACAACCTGGCCGTTATCAAGGGCGACGGCGCGATACAGCATAATCTCGTCGAGCGTAGAGCTTGCGCGCTCCGCGGAACCCGAACCACTCTCAAAGGCCTCGATGACCTCGGGGCGATCGCCATGGTTGGGCAGTGTGGAAGGCGGCGCCTCGTTGTCGTAGGCAACCGATCCATCCTTGTTAATCAGCGTGATGCGCAAGTCCTCTCGATCGAGGCTACGCAAGAACGGGATGGGCTCCTGCTGCTCGTCGAGGGCGGCAGCAATGAGCTCGGTTTCTTGCGCCAGGTTGGCACTCGTGGCATCCGCCAAGGTGTTTTGCACAAAGAACGCACCCAGCACCGTAAACGCCACGATAACCGCCATGGCGCAGACAAAGATCGTCACAAAAACGCGGTGCGACAGCGTATGTTTTCCCTGGGGGGCGAAGACCACGGGTTACTCCTCCGATGCGGTGGCCGCGGTGTCGTCACCTTCGGCACCATCACCGGCAGAAGGCTCGGCCAAGCGGTAGCCCACGCCGCGCACGGTCTCGATGGCGCTGGCATGCTCGCCCAGTTTTTGGCGAAGCGTCTGCACGTGCACGTCAACGGTGCGCGAACCGCCGTCGAAGTCCCAGCCCCACACGCTCTGCAGCAACGACTCGCGGGTAAAGACCACGCCGGGCTTGCGCATGAGGTACTCGAGCAGGTCGAACTCGCGCAGGGTGAGCTTAAGCGACTCGCCGGCAACAGTCACCTCACGATGGCTGGGCGAGAGCACGATGTCGCCCACGCTGAGCACATCGCTTGCCTGTTTGACCATGCCGCCGCGACGCAGCAGTGCGCGGCAGCGGCTGGCGAGCTCCATGAGCGAAAACGGCTTAGTCAGGTAATCGTCGGCACCGCCATCGAGCGCCATCACCTTGTCGAGCTCGGTATCCTTGGCGGTAAGCATCATGATGGGCACCGTCGCCGTCAGGCGATCGGCACGCAGTCGACGCATAATCGCCAAGCCATCGGTATCGGGCAGCATGATGTCGAGCAGGACGGCATCGGGTACCCGTCGCGCCACGGCAGCCTTAAACTCACCGTCGCACGAAAAGCCTTCGGCCTCAATCCCCTGCTTGCGCAGCGCATAGACCGTCAAATCCCTGATGTTGTCATCGTCCTCGACGTAATAGATCATGTTGAACCCCTTTGCGGCCGGCATGACCGCATCTTAACCCTAAAGGTACCTTTACTAGATGGTATCAGCCAAAACGCCCCGTCAAATAATCCGCCGTGCGCGGATCGGTCGGATTCTTGAAGAGTTGCGCGGTGGGCGCGTGCTCCACCAGCTCACCCAGCAAAAAGAATGCGACCGAATCGGAGATACGCGCCGCCTGCTGCATATTGTGCGTAACGACCACGAGCGTGCAGGTCTCTTTGAGCTCGCAGGCCAGCTGCTCCACCACCAGCGTCGATACGGGATCGAGTGCCGAGGTCGGCTCGTCCATCAGCAGAATGTCGGGCTGCACGGCAAGTGCGCGGGCGATGCACAGGCGCTGCTGCTGGCCGCCCGAAAGACCCAGACCCGACTCTTTGAGCTTGTCCTTGGCCTCGTCCCACAGGGCGGCGCGTCGCAGGGAGTCTTCGACCAGCTCGTCGAGCACGACGCGATCGCGCACACCCATACCGCGCGGCCCATAGGCGACGTTGTCGTAGATGCTCATGGGAAACGGGTTGGGGCGCTGGAACACCATGCCCACGCGCTGGCGAAGGCGGCAGATGTCGTAGTCGCCCAGGATATCTTGACCATCGAGCGCAATCTTGCCCTCGATTCGGCAGTCCTTGATGCCGTCGTTCATGCGGTTAAAGCAGCGCAGCAACGTGGACTTTCCGCAGCCCGAAGGCCCGATGAACGAGGTAATCTGCTTGTCGCGGATCTTGATATTCACGTCCTTGAGCGCATGGTGGTCGCCATAGAACAGGTCGAGGCCCTCAACATCGATTCGCGTCGGCGAGGCGGCAAGATCCTCTGCCGTGGGGCGAGTCGCATCCCCAACCTCGCGCTCGTGCGCGGCCTCGGCCTGCGCTTTCATGAGTTCTTCAAGCTCCGTGGGCTCCACAGCCGCAGCAGCCGTCATACCGCATACCTCCACATCGATATCAATTCAGCAGTATCGATAGTAGGAATCGCGGCTCATATGCACGTGAGCGCATTGTCAAGTGTTTGTAAGGGCACGCTGGCTATGCGGCGGGCAGCTCGATGGTGAATATCGTGTGTTCGGGCGTCGATTCACATGCAACGGTACCGCCGTGCGCGCATACGATCTCCTTGGCGATGGCAAGCCCCAGTCCAGCGCCGCCGCGATTGGTCGCACGCGCCGCATCCAGGCGATAGAACTTCTCAAAGATCACCTTGAGCTTAGCCGCAGGGATGGGATCGCCCTGATTGATAAAGCGCACGCGCACGCCACCGCCGTCCCGGCGTCTGGCCTCGATCGTGATGGTCGAGCCCTCATAGCTATAGGCAATAGCGTTTTTCATGATGTTGTTGAACACGCGAGCCATTTTGTCGCCATCCACGAGCACCGTCAGGTCCTCGCGAATATCAACTTGGACTTCCTTATGCTGCTCGTTGAGGATGGGATAGAACTCGTCAGTCACCTGAGCCAGCAGCAACCCCAGATCAACATAGCCGCGCGTGAGCACGATATCGTGGAAGTCAAAACGCGTGATATCGAAGAACTCTTCGATGAGCGTATCGAGCCGGTGCGCCTTGTCGAGCGCCACGCCCGTAAAGTGCGCACGTTGCTCAACCGGCAGCTCGGGAGCCTCTTGCAGCAGCGAAAGATAGCCCACCACACTGGCAAGCGGGGTGCGTAGGTCATGTGCCAAGTACGTGACCAAATCGTCCTTGCGATGCGACTCGTCACGCAGAGCTTGCTGCACCTTGCGCTCACGGTCACGCACGCGGTTAAGGGCGCCCTCGACCTCCAAGAAGTCGCCGTCGATGTTATCCCAGGTGTCGGGGTGATCGATCAGGCGATCTTGAATACGAGCGGCCAGCACACAATCGGCATGCTGCTCGCCCTGCTCGTAGCCCTGGTAGTACAGGGCGCGGCCACACAAGAACAGCACGCACGCTGCAAGCGCCAGCACAAAGCCAAGCATGTTGAATACAAAGCCGGCATCGAACAGCACCGGCCCTTCGATGCCGCCGAGCGCCATGGCGCCAATCGCCAACGTCATGGCCCACGCGGCGCCGCCAATCACCACGCAGCGGCACACGATCTCAAATCGATCGATCAGCAAAAAGCCGACAAGCAGCACCGCCAAGATTCCGACGATGTTGTCGATGCCAATCAGCAGCAGGCTCAGCAAAAAGAGCAGCACCGTTGCAAGCGCGCGGTTGTCGACGACCGACCTCACGTATTCAAAGAGCCGATCGGGCACCTCGAACGCTTGCCTATCGTCTTTTGTCATATCAAGATCCTCACAAGCGAAAAGCGTTATTCGATGATGTAGCCGACGCCCCAGACGTTTTTGATAAAGCGTGGCTTTTGTGCGTCGTCGCCGATCTTTTCACGCAAGTGGCGAATATGCACCATCACCGTATTGTTGGAGCCGGGCATAAAGTCCTCGTTCCACACCGCGCGGAACAGGTCCTCCACGGCCACCACGCTGCCGCGATGCTCGACCAGATACAGCAAGATTGAATACTCGGTGGGCGTGAGGCGAACCGGTGAACCGTCCACTGTCACGGAACGAGCATCGCGGTTGATCTCCAAGCCGTCGAGCTGGAGGGTCGGCGACTCGGCCGCCTGTGCGCGGCTACCGTAGCTGGTGTAGCGGCGAAGCTGAGCGTGCACGCGCGCGATGAGCTCCAGAGGACGAAACGGCTTAACCACGTAATCGTCCGCGCCAAGCGAAAGGCCCTCGATCTTGTCTTGCTGGGCATCGCGCGCCGTCAGCATGATCACGGGATAGGTATGGCTGGAACGGATCGTACGCAGCAGCTCAAAGCCATCGATATCGGGCAGCATGACATCCAGCAGCGCCAGATCGAACTCCTGCTCCAAGATTGCCTTGGCAGCATCGGCCCCGCTATAGGCAATCTGGACATCAAAGCCCTCTTTTGTAAGGTAGATACCAACCAAGTCGGCGATGGCCTTTTCGTCATCAACTACCAAAATGCGCTCGTTCATGCGTGCTCCTCTCGCGCTCCATTATGCCCGAGGGGGCGCCCGTCACACACAACAAGCGTGGGTGATTAAGTCGGCCTTAAGCACCCTTGTGCCCGTTCGGGCGCGGATGTGGGCCACGCACGCACGCGATGATCGCCGACGCCGGCAAACGATATACTCTTGTTCCAGAAGAGACCATCCCGTCGAAAGCGAAATCCGTGAAGTCCCTCACCTCTTTTGCAAAGCGCTCAGCCCAGCTTGCCGCCGGCTTTGTCTGCGCTATCGCCCTTGCCGCTGGCGTGCCCACCGTCGCCGGCGCCCAAGTGCTTACGACCGACAATGTTTGCGGCAAAACCGCCGATGCGCGCGGCATCACGGCCGAAAACCTGCCCGATATCGATGCGACCAATGCCCTCGTCATGGGCAAAGACGGCACCGTCTACTATGGGCGCGGCGCCGATGAGCAGGTCAAAATTGCCTCGATCACCAAGGTCATGACCGCAATCCTAACCGTCGAGAATTGCAAGATGGACGAGAAGGTCACGGTGAGCAACGCTGCAGCCACCGTGGGCAATTCGACCGCCGGCTTGCTCGAAGGCGACAAGCTTACCGTGGAGCAGGCGCTGCGCGGCCTGATGATTCCCTCGGGCAACGACGCCGCCATCGTGCTCGCCGAATATGTGGGCAAGAAGATCGACCCTAAGACCAAAGACGCCGAGGCCACCTTTGTGAAGGCCATGAACGAGCGCGCTAAGAAGCTCGGCTGTACCGGTACGCTTTTTGAAAACCCGCATGGTCTGGACTTTGATGAGTGGGCTGGCGATATGCACTCAACCGCACATGACGTGGCGCTGATGATGCAGGAGGCCATGAAAAACGACACGATCCGCGAGGTCGTAGCGAGCGAGGATTCCTGGATCGAGGTCACGGGCGCCGACGGCACCGACCATTCGCATTCCATGGACACGCATAACTATTTGCTGGGCCAAGATGGCAACATCGGCGGCAAGACCGGCACCACCGACGACGCGGGCTATTGCTTTACGAGCGCCTACAACCGCGACGGCGACGAGATCTACACCGTCGTTTTGAACTCCACCACCACCGACCAGCGCTTTACCGATACCGCAACCCTTGCCAATTGGTACTACGGCCACAAGGTCACGGTCGCGATCGCCAACACGCAGGAAAAGACCGCCAACGGCAACCCGCTTATGGCACGCATTAGCCAGACAGATTGGACGGACAAGACGATCGACGCCACGCTCGCCGACCCCACGGCGCAAGCGACCGTGTTTTCCCTTGCCGGCGAGGTGACCGAAAAGGTTAGCTACGACGATCTTTCGGGCACGGTGCATGTGGGCGACAAGGTGGGCAGCGTTACGCTCAAGCAGGACGGCACCAAGATTGCCGTCGTGGATTTGGTTGCCGACGAGGAAGGCTCGGGGCCGAATCCCATTGAGTGGCTCCTTGTGAAGCTCGACCGCCTGGGCCGCCGCATCGACAACCGCCCACTTGCGGCAGAGAGCGAGACCGTAGCCAAGGCACCCGAGGTGTAGGGCGCAAGAATAATAAGTCCACTGAAAGGAGGCGTCCGAAAGGATGCCTCTTTTTTGAGGGTTCGAATCCCCAGCTAACATTCTTCTAATTAAAAAAGGGCCCCAAATGGGACCCTTCTTTAAAGTTAAACTGGCGGAGAGCTGGGGATGTCCGGGCATGCTACGCATGCCCTCCGGCTTCAAAGCCTGACGGCTTTTCGCCCACGGGCTACAAACGCTCTCGCGTTTGCTTAACGCCCGTGCCCTCTCGGGTTCGAATCCCCAGCCTCCTTTCTCCGCACAAAAAAAGGCCCCAAATGGGACCCTTCTTCAAATTCGTACTGGCGGAGAGCTGGGGATTCGAACCCCAGATGCCCTTTTGGGGCATACTCGCTTAGCAGGCGAGCACCTTCGGCCTCTCGGTCAGCTCTCCGTAACAGCCGTTCTATAGTAACCAAACAGCCAAGGATGGGCAAGAGGAAATTTTCTAATTGCCTAGCATCCTTTCCTCCTTGGAAGCTTCGCCTACCCCAGCGAACGGTTAAGGGAGCCGAGCTCGTCGTTGCCCATGGTGCGCCACATTTGGAAGATGCAACCGCGTGCCAGGAAAAAGAAGCCGTTGTCGACCAGTTGCACAGCGGCATCTGCCAGCTGATTCGTCACGGCGGACACTGGCGGCAGCTCGAGTCCAGCCTTGCGGATGGTCTCGACCGCCTCCTCGAACGTCGGAGGCTCGCTGACGCCCATCTCATTCATAAGGCCCTGCATTTCTTCCAGCGCGCTGCTGCCCGACTCCTCGCCGCGCGGCACCAGACGGTAACAAGCCAGCGCCAGGTCGAGCTGATCGCAATTCCAATAGGCAAACGCCAAGCGATAGAACAGGTAGCCAATTGCAGAACGATCGCTGGCAATACGTAGGCCGTGGCGCGCCACCTCGATAATCTCGTCAAAGCGCTCCAGACGCGCAAGCACGTTGATGAGCGCAAAGTGCGATTGCATGGACGAGCGCGCCAGATCGTAAAGATGGCGCACCTCGGGCAGCGCTCGTTCAAAGTCCTCTTGCTCGGCGTAAAAGCTGCAGATCTCGTGCTGGGCAAAGTACAGCGCATCGGGCGCACGAAGGATTCGCACAGAGCGGTCTTCTTCCAACACCGGTAGCACCATGCGTACCAGCTGGTTATCGCAAAACTGCGTTTGAACCGGACCTGTCGCCAAAAGCTCGGCGACAGCGCACTTAGCCTCCAACTCCTCGACAAGACGGGAAAAGCCTTCAAAAGCACCTGTACGGTCGACTTTTGCCTGCTCGCGCAATTCAACAACACGGGCCACGTATGGGTCGTCGTCCTCTTCCATGACCTCCAACTCGTCAGCCGTATCGGCAAGCAGCAGATCGCGCAGCGCCGGCGGCAGCGTGCGATGGTCATCACGCGGACGAGCATGAACCTCCGCAGGCTCAATCGTCTCCGGAGCGGTTGACTCATACGCCTCAAGCACACGCTTGCACGGCATATCGTCCATGTCCATGCTCTCAAGATCCTTGGCGACAGGCACGCAATCGGCCAGATAGGCCGCGCGCTCAAAGAAATACGTTGCGACAACACGCTCGCCCTGCTCACCGTCGGGAGCAGCAATCTGCACGTAGCAGCGCGTGATGCAGGTGCCCGCGGCAAAACACGCTGCCGCAAGCGTGAGTGCCACGCGCGCATCGTGCTCCGCGGCCCAGATCGCGCGCGTGTCCTCGTCCAGCTCGCGCCAGGCGTCATCTTGAGCGTCGTATTCACGTTGCGGCATGGCATCAACGACAGACTGCCCAAACCGAACGAGCATAATCCCCTCGGCAACGTTTGCCCGATAGGTATAGTCGAGCCGCGTGACCACGTTGAGCGCCTCAACGATTCGCGCAAAACGGGTGCGCACGTCCCACTCGCCGCCCGGCTGGCAAGCCACCGTACCCGGTTTGCCCCACGGGTTATCGCTCGAGGCCGTATCGAGCAGTCGGGGAACATCGTTGGTCGTCTTGGCGATATGCCACGCATCAAAGAGCGCGCAGCCCTCAAGGCTCGGCGAGGATGCCGCAGGGGCCAATCCAGCCCCGATGCGCTCAAAGATGCCGGAGAGGCGGTTGAGACGACACTCGATGGCGAGCAGCGTGTCAATCTCGTCCTGGTCTAGCAGACTACGATCAAAATTGAGATAGAACAGCTTTGAGCGATCGATGCGAGCCAGGCTCATCTCGGACTTGGCGGCGATGGTGCGCAGGCGGGGCAAGTCAATTTCGCTCATAAGGGCGGCGGCATAGCGCTCAATGCCACTTGGATTATCCGTATGGTCAATGCGGTAGAGCAACGTTTCGATTGCATCGGGCAGCGGCGTGGAATCAAAACCCAGCAGTACCTCAACCGGCTCGGGGAGTTTTACAAGTTTGATTTTGTCGACGGCATTTTTCATACCCTCGTCGAGGCCGTCGCCGCCTGCCGTGTCTGAGACAGCGTTTTCAGAATCGGCGAATATCACGTAACGCAAGAACATCGAGGCCATGAACTCGCCGTAGCGAAGGCTGCGCGTCGAATTCCACGTCTCGCGATCGGATTGTTCGCGCATGGTGCCTTCGGGAGAGCCGATGACTCGCGCCCGGGAGCGCATCGTCCCATCGGTACCCCTGACTGCAATCTCACCGATGTTGGAATCGGACTCGTCAAGAATCAGCTGCATGTCGGGATCGTCGGGCAGCGATACTTCGTTAACGGGACGGTCCACCTTATAGACCTCACCCGAAACGCTCACGTAGCCCAAAAGCGACACATGGCTTTTGCCGACGAATTCGACGACATAGCATGATTCATGCGGGTCCTCGCCAAAGAGCTTCCAAACCACGCCATACGAGCGTCCCGCAGGCTGCTCGGGCATGGCCGGAAAGCGCTTTTTGGGATCAAGAAACCTGAGCTTGTATGTCGGACGCTCTGCCACGAAATATCACCCTAATCGGTCGTCTAAAGAAAGAGCGCGCCACGGGCTCACCGAGGCGCATACTCGAAATCTTACACGAGTCGATGAGAAATAGTCCCCTTTGACCGAGGCTCGAACCCATGCGGCGTCCGCCTAAAAGAAAAGCCCCCGTTGCCGGAGGCTTCAAGTTCAATTGGTGCGGCGTATAGGATTCCGCGCATCCGCTGCGCGGATCCGCACCGGCTTCGCCCGCCTGCCGGCGTGCTCGCCCGCTCGCTAAAAACGCTCCGCGTTTTCTTGACGCCCGCGCCTCGACCGAGGTTCGAATCCATGCAGTGCTTACGTAAAAGAAAAGCCCCCGTTGCCGGGAGCTTTAATCTCAAATGGTGCGGCGTATAGGATTCGAACCTATGACGTTCTGATTCGTAGTCAGACCCTCTATCCAGCTGAGGTAACGCCGCAGCGCAAGACATATAAAACCACTTTAGCTTATTGGAGTCAAGCACAATCTCAAACTTTTTTGTGGAACGCAGTTTTGTCATGCTGCTCCGCATATACCGCCGTTCCCCGTACGATCGATTGGCTTTTCGATCACGTCGAACTTAGCGTCAAGTTCCCTCAGGAGCGATCTCACCCGCTGGGCACAATCATAATCGGCAAACGAGATGCTCAGCATGCGCGCGACCTGGTTGGAAGTCCCAACTCCATAGAAGTGCTCCAGCGCCACAAGTCCCTCGTGCGTCACAAAGGTCTCGACCACATGCGGCGACTCCTCAAAGCACCATTGTGTCAACGGACCCTCGCTCGTCTGTCGAACCACCAGGCCACCCATGCCAGACGGCTCACACGTTACAAGCAGGTACTCCCCGCCCTCGTCGCTCTCAAACAAAACCACCCGATCATCAAACAGCTCCATCGCGTCCCCTTTCTCTCGCTCTTATTTAGCAAAAGCATAGCAGGTAGATGGCTGTATACAGAACAGTTGTTCGTGTGTTTTCTATTGAGCTGTCCGCACGGCATGGTATGGACCTGCGCACGAAATAGGGCGCCCCCGAAGGAGCGCCCTTGCATATCCCCTATGCAGCCAATTTACGCGACCGGCTCGATCTTCTCGAGACCGCCCATGTAAGGACGCAAGACCTCGGGGATCGTGATGGTGCCGTCGGCGTTCTGGTAGTTCTCCAGAATAGCGGCCATGGTGCGGCCGGCCGGCAAGCCGGAACCGTTGAGAGTGTGCAGGTAGCGCGAACCCTTGAAGTTCTCGGGGTCGCGATACTTGATGTTGGCGCGGCGAGCCTGGAAGTCACCGCAGTTGGAGCAGGAGCTGATCTCCTTGTAGGCGTTGTAGCTCGGCAGCCAAACCTCGACGTCGTAGGTCTGACGGGCAGAGAAGCCCAAGTCGCCGGTGCACAGGCTAATCACGCGATACGGAAGGCCCAGCTGCTGCAGCAGGTACTCGGCCTCGGCGGTCATGGTCTCGAGCTCCTCGTCGGACTCCTCCGGCTTAGCGAACTTGACCATCTCGACCTTGTCGAACTCGTGCTGACGGATGATGCCGCGGGTGTCGCGACCGGCGGAACCGGCCTCCTCGCGGAAGCAGGGGGTGAAGGCGGTGTAGCGGCGCGGCAGGGTGGCGGCATCGAGGACCTCGCCGGCGTGCAGATTGGTGAGCACGACCTCGGCGGTGGGGATCAGGAAGTTGTCGCCCGAGACATGATAGGCGTCGTCCTCGAACTTGGGCAGCTGGCCCGTGCCGAACATAGTCTGACGCTTGACGACGATAGGCGGCCACCACTCCTTGAAGCCACGGCTGGTGTGCGTATCGAGGAAGAAGTTGATAAGGGCACGCTCCAGGCGGGCGCCGGCGCCACCGAGAACGGTAAAGCGGCTGCCGGAGAGCTTGTTGCCACGCTCGAAGTCGAGGATGTCCAGATCGGTGCCCAGATCCCAGTGCGGCTTAAAGTCGAAGTCGAACTCGCGCGGGGTGCCCCAGCGGCGACGCTCGATGTTCTCGTCCTCGTCCTTACCGTACGGCGTGGCCTCGCAAGGAATGTTGGGCAGGTGAGCCATGAAGTCGTACTGCTCCTGCTCGAGGGCGGTACGACGCTCGGCCAGACCGTCAATCTTCTCGTTGACGGCGCGCACGGCCTCCTTGGCAGCCTCGGCCTCGTCCTTCTTGCCCTCCTTCATCAGGGCGCCGATCTTCTTGGACTCGGCATTACGCGTAGCCTGGAGCTCCTCGACCTCGGTGATGACGGCACGGCGCTCGTCGTCGAGCTCAAAGAACTTCTCGCGATCCCAAGACGTCTGGCGGTTAGCCATGGCGACATCGATGGCATCGGGGTTCTCGCGAACAAACTTGATATCAAGCATTAGATCCTCCGGCGATATACATTCCATTTAGGTTGCAACCTTGTACATGTATGGGCAAGTATATACTTATGAGCGTTTACGACCCAACTCAACTACGCAAGAAGGCACCCAATGGACGCAGTTTTTTCCTTTTTGTTTGGCACCCGCACCGGTTTTGCCATCCTTTTCGCCGGCGGCATCCTGTTATTTGCGATTCTTGCCTTTGTAATGGAGAAGCGTACCCATAAGATGTACGTCGACCGCGGACCCAAGTCCGAGGATGAGGAAGACAGCTTCTGGGACTAACCTGCCAAAAAGGGCCAGGTTTATTTTGGTCGGTTTTATCTGGGCAAACGCAAGCGCCCCGCAACTGGAATTGAGCCAGTTGCGGGGCGCTTTTCGCACATACGACAAAACCGCAGGAAAAACCTGCCAAAATAAACCTGTCCCTAAATGGCAGGTTTTACTGGAGAGTTGCGTCGATTGCCTTGACCAGGGCACTGCGCATGCCGGCATCCTCGAGCGCAACGACGCCCTTGATGGTGGCGCCACCGGGCGAGCATACGGCATCCTTCATCGCCGCAGGATGCTGACCAGTTGAAAGCTGCAACTTTGCCGTACCTAGCACCATCTGGCTCACAATGCGATAGGCATCGGCACGCGGGATACCGTGCTTGACCGCCGCATCGCCCAGGGCCTCGATTGCCATAGCGACAAATGCCGGAGCGCAACCACCCACCGTGCCGCCCACGAACAGCAGGCTCGTATCAAGCTCGACCACCGCACCGAGCTTGCCAAGCAGATCAAGCACCACGGCGCTCTGCTCATCACTAAGCGTGGAAGCCTTCTCGCAAGCGATGACGCCCTCGCCCACCGAAACCGGTGTGTTGGGCACCGTCGAGATATGCGCGACGCCCGGCAGGACCTGCTCCCACTTGGCACTGTCCCAGGTCCAGGCAACCGACAGAACGACCTTTTTGGCAAGAGCATCCTTGAGCGGGGCGAATACCTTCTCGATCATGTACGGTTTGACCGCAGCGACCACGATATCGGATGCGGCGACAACCTCGGCGGCATCGTGGCAGGCGACCATGCCGCGCGCCTCGCAGCGCTCAACCAGTGCGTCGTAGCGACCCGCGCAGGCGCACATGTCGCTCGCAGCTACACCGGCAGCGATCCAGCCATCGGCCATAGCGCTCGCCATATTGCCAAAACCGACAAATCCAATCTTCATATCTCATAGTCCTCTCAGACACGCTCTTCAAAACGAAAGCTATTGTCCCACGCCATTGTTTCGTATTGCCGACCTATTTGTGATACGGCTCGCCACGGCTGATCTTGCAGGCGCGGTAGATTTGCTCCAGCAGCACCACGCGCGCCAAGTTATGCGGCAAGGTAATGCGTCCAAAGCTGAGCATCTCGTCGGCGCGGGCGCGCACCTCATCGCTCACGCCGTCCGAACCGCCAATCACAAAGGCGATGTCGCTGCTGCCTCGCAGCATAAGATCGTCGAGCCTCGCCGAGAGCTCCTCACTCGAACGCTCCTTGCCCTCGATAGCCAGCAGGATCACATGCGCTCGAGACGGCAATGCAGCAAGAATTGCCGCCCCCTCCTTGTCGCGCGCGGCATCCACGCCGCCCGCCTTAGCCGGGTCGATATCGGCCACCTCGCGGATATCCACCTTGGCATAGGCGCCTAGGCGCTTGGTGTACTCAGCGCACGCGTCCTTCCAAAAGCGCTCTTTGAGCTTGCCAACACAAACGACGGTGTATTTCACGCGTGCCTACTCCTTTGACTCGTTCTGAACCTTACCGGCAGCCAGCATCTGCTCGAACATAGAGGCCGACTGCGAAAAGTCGCTCGGCAGCACGACCGTCGAGGTTTTACCCGTGCGAGCGAACTCCGTCATCATCTCGGACCACTGCGTAAACATGAACAGTTGGTTGGCCTCGTCATTGCCGACACCCGTCTCCTGGATGATCTCGAGCGAATCTTTGATACCCAGTGCAATGGCCTTGCGCTGGTTGGCGATGCCCTCGCCCGCCTTTTCCATAGCCTCGGCCTCGGCGGTCGCCTCGGTGACGCGCTTGATGCGGTCGGCCTCGGCGAGCTCCTGTGCCGCAGCGCGCTTGCGCTGGGCGGCGTTGATGTCGTTCATGGAGTTCTCGACCTCGGTCGGCAGTGCGATTTTGGTGATGAGCGTCGACACGAGGGTGAAGCCGTAGGCGGCCATCTGCTCGGAAACGGTAGCGTTGACGTCCTTGGCGATGTCATCCTTCTTGGCAAAGACCTCATCGAGTGTGTAGACGGGAATCGAAGAGCGCAGGGCGTCGGTGATGAAGTCACGCATCTGGTCGACGGGCTCCTGCAGCATGTAGTAGCTCTTGTAGATACCCGAATCTGCCGGGCCAGCACCCATGTCATAGCTCACGTGGTACTGAGCAGAGACCTCGAGGCCGATGGTCACATTATCCTGGGTCTTAACGTCGATACCAAAACCGTTTTTCATGGTGCGCAGACTCACCGTGGCGGCTTTGCGGTCGATCACGGGCACCTTCATGTGGAAGCCCGCGTTGACGATGCGGTTAAACTTGCCCAGACGCTCGATGATCACGGCATGCTGTTGTTCAACGACATAGCAGGCGTTGGGAAGCAGCAGCAACAAAATGATGATGGGAATCAAAAGGCTCGTAAGGGCGGCAATGATACCGGACAACAGCATGGTCTCTCCTCTGATAGGCACACGTTGGCATTAGGATACCCGTCCAAGGAGATTGTGCATAACAAAAAAGCCCCCATTGCTGGGAGCTCTTTCATTTAATGGTGCGGGCGAAAGGACGTCCGCGTATCCGCTGCGCGGATCCGCACCGGCTTCGCCCGCCTGCCGGCGGACTCGCCAGCTCGCTAAAAACGCTCCGCGTTTTCTTTACGCTCGCTCCTTCGCAGGTTCAAGTCCCTGCGATGGGCTCATAACAAAAAAGCTCCCATCGCTGGGAGCTCTTTCATTTAATGGTGCGGGCGAAAGGACTTGAACCTTCATGGGGTTGCCCCCATACGGACCTGAACCGTACGCGTCTGCCAATTCCGCCACGCCCGCGTGCAGGAATTAGAATAACGGAGCGCCACCGCGAACGCAAGAACTATTTTTGAAAAAGTTTGCAGGCATTTTCCCAAGCGGCTTGCGCGATTGTTTCGGCGTCCTCACCTGTGCGATCGACACGATCGTTAACCAGCGCGTTTGCCGTAATGGAGATCATTGCGGGCTCGCATTCAAGACCGCGGATGGGCTCCGGAGCCATATACGGGCAATCCGTCTCGAACAAAATTCGATCGAGTGGGGTTGCCGCAAATGCCTCGCGCACGTCGTCGTTGCGCTTAAAGGTGGCCGCGCCACCATAGGCGATATAGCAGCCCAGCTCCACAAAGCGCTCCATCGTGGCGCGGTCCTCGCCAAAGCAGTGCAGTACGCAACCGGCCTGGGGCACGTCGACCTCGCGCAACACGTTGTAGGCGTCCACATGCGAGGTGCGCTCCTCGTCCGTATCCTCATGACGCAGATGCAGCTCTACCGGCACATTGCGGCGTACGGCGACCTCGAGTTGGCGCGCCATACAGTCGATCTGCACGTCGTGGGGCGCCGGCGCGATATCGTCGTCGTAATCCATGTGGTAGTCCAGACCGATCTCGCCGATACCGGCGCACAAAGGGTCATCGAGTGCGGCAACGACCTGTGCGTGAACGTCGTCGGTATAGTCCGGCGCGCCATACGGATGCACGCCGGCAAGATACTTGATCTGCGGGATATCCTGCATCGGCAGAATTTCGCGCACGAGCCAGTCGCTATAGTCCGTCACGCTGCGTTTGTCAGCGATGGGGTCGAACATCGTCACCAACAGGTCGACGCCCGCGGCTTTGGCGCGCACGAGCGTCTCGGGCACTTCTTTGCCCCAAAACGAAAGCAGATGCGCATGCGTGTCGGCAAGCGGTGCCAAGGGCACGGGGCAGGCGACCGTCTTCTTTTTCTTGGTAAACGTCACGCGTGCGGCATTAGGCATCATGGATTAGCTCCCGGGCCAGACGGACAAAGTCGGCAACATCAAGCGTCTCGGCGCGCGTGGTGGGTGCGATACCGCAAGCCTCAAAGGCGGCATCGAGCACGTCCTTGGCAAAGCCGTTGGCGCTCATGGAATTGCGGATGGTCTTGCGACGCTGGGCAAATGCAGCATCAATCACGCGGGCCACAAATTCGCGATCGAGTCCTTCGGGCACCACGCCGTCAACACGGTCGATACGCACGACAGCCGAGTCAACGTGCGGCGCCGGCATAAAGCAACGCGGCGGAACCTCAAAGCGACCCGTAACCTGCGCATACAGGCCCAGCTTTGCCGTGTAGCCACCATAGGTCTTGTTACCCGGCACTGCGGCAATACGATCGGCAACCTCCTTTTGAACCATGACGACGGCGCGCTTGAGTGCAGGCATCGTCTGGAAGAACTGCAGGATGATCGTCGCCGCCACGTTATAGGGCAGGTTCGCGACAAACACCGTCGGCTCACCGCCCGCAGCCTGCTCAATCTGCTCCGGACCCACCTTGAGCGCGTCGCCCATGATAAAGCGGAAGTTGGCGTAGTCGGCGGCGTGGGCATCGAGCACCGGCTCGAGCTCGGGGTCGGCCTCGATCGACGTGACACACGCCGCCTCCTGCAGCAGCGCAAGCGTGAGCGTACCAACGCCCGGGCCAACCTCGAGCACGCGCTCATCGCCCGTGAGCTCGGAAAGCTCGCAGATACGCTCGATCACATGATTGTCGATTAGAAAGTTCTGGCCCAGGCGATGCTTGGTCGCAAGGCCAAACTCCTCCAGCAGCTCCCTGGTGGCCGTGGGGTTTGCCAAAGGCGAAGTTGTCATGGTTGCCTCCTTAGCATGATGGCGGCGTCTTGAAACAAAAGGGCATGGACCGTGGCGGCCATGCCCTTACAGCTAAACAGCAAATTGCCGATATGGCGCTCGCGCGGTCTCTACGCCAGACGCGGGAACAGCGGATCGCCCTTCTCGACGGGCTGACCGCCGGCAAGCAGGCCCCAAGTACAAATGCCCTTGAGGTCGTCGCTCGCGGCCTCGCCCTCACAGGACAGGCGGCGCAGGGCCTCGACAGAAGTCTGGGGCATGAGCGGCATCAGCAGGTGAGCGGCAATGCGGATGGCCTCGAGCAGGTTGTAGATCACAAATGCCAGCTCGTCAGCCTTGGCCTCGTCCTTGGCAAGCGCCCAGGGCTCGGAGTCCTCGATGTAGTGGTTGGCGGCATGGATGAGCTCCATGACCTCATCCTTGGCTCCGCCGTAATCGAGCACGTCCATCTTGGCCATGTAGCGCTCGACCAGGCCATCGGCGATCTTTGCCAGCGGGTTGTCGAACGCATCGAACGACGCGGGCTTGGCGGGCGCGCAACCGTCAAAGTACTTGCCGCTCATGTTGAGCGAACGCGAGATAAGGTTGCCCCAGCTGTTGGCCAGGTCGGCGTTGTAGACCTGCTCCATGCGATCGAAGCTGATGGCACCGTCGGTGCCGGGGACGACGTCGGTCATGAAGTAGTAGCGATAGCCCTCGACGCCCAGCATGTCGATAACGTCCTGCGGAGCGATGGCGTTGCCGCGGCTCTTGGACATCTTCTCGGCCTTGCCGGTCTCGGCATTGCGCACGGTCAGGAAGCCGTGGGCAAAGACGTGCTCGGGCAGGGCCTCGCCGATGGCCATGAGCATGGCGGGCCAAATGACGCAGTGGAAGCGGATGATGTCCTTACCCACGATGTGGAACTGCGCGGGCCAGCGATAGGCCAGCTCGGCACGCGCCTCGTCGGTGTCGACACCGTAGCCGACGGCCGTCATATAGTTGAGCAGCGCATCGAACCACACGTAGGTCACGTGACCCTCGTCAAACGGGACCTGAATGCCCCAGTCAAAGCTCGTACGGCTCACGGAAAGGTCATTAAGGCCGCCCTCGACAAAGCTACGTACCTCGTTCATGCGAAACGCAGGCTCGACAAAGTCGGGGTGCTCGTCGTAAAGCTTGAGCAGCTTATCCTGGAAAGCGGAAAGCTTAAAGAAGTAGGACTCCTCCTGCACGCGCTCAAGCGGACGGTGGCAGTCGGGGCACAGGTGCTGGCCGACGCTGCCGTACTCCTCGTCGCCCTTCTGGACCTGCGTATCGGTAAAGTAGGTCTCGTCAGGCACGCAATACCAGCCGTCGTAGCTGCCCTTATACAGGTAGCCGGACTCCTTCATGCGCTCCCACAGGTACTGCACGGCATGGTGCTGGCGCGGCTCGGTGGTGCGGATGAAGTCATCATTGGAAATCTCGAGCTTGCTCCAAAGCTCCTTGAAGTGCGGAGCCTGGCTATCGGTCCACTCCTGCGGCGTCATGTTGTGCTTGGCTGCGGCCTCGGCGACCTTCTCGCCGTGCTCGTCCATGCCGGTCAGGAACTTGACGTTATAGCCGGCGGAGCGACGATAGCGAGCCTGAACGTCGGCGATGATGGTGGAATAAGCCGTGCCCAGGTGCGGATCGGCGTTGACGTAGTAGATGGGCGTCGTGATAAAGAACGAAGGCTTGCTTTGATCCATGGGGTTTGTCCTCCAGAAAAACGTTGCATACAGGGGATGATTCTAGCGCAAGGGCTGGATATCCTCCATCTATTGCATATCGAGCACCATGGCATAGACATCGCGCTTGCGGCGCGAATACTTCTGAGACAGGCGCTTGGCCACCGCAGAGGCGGGCTCCCCCTCCTCGAGCGCGGCGCGGATATCCTCGCGCAGGGCCTCGTCGGGATCCGCTGCCGCGGCGCCAACCGGCACGATACCGGCCTCCTCATCCTCGCTCGGCGGCGCGATGACCAGCGCAATCTCGCCCTTTACCTCGCCGCGAGCACGCAGCTCCTCGGCAAGCTGAGCAGCGGGCCCGCGCAAGACCTCCTCGTGCAGCTTGGTGAGTTCGCGGCAGACGGCAACCTCACGCTGGGGAAAGACCTCCGCCACGGCCTCGAGCGTCGCCACGATGCGATGTGGAGACTCGTAGAAGATGAGCGCGCCGGGCACCACGGCAAGGCGCTGCAGTCGGCGCACGCGGTCGCCGTGCTTGCGACCCAAAAAGCCTTCGAAGAAGAAATGCTCGCAGGGAATGCCGGACGAAACAAGCGCCGTGACGCAAGCAGAGGGCCCGGGAATAACTTCGACGGGCACATCGGCCTCACGCGCCGCCTCAACTAGCGCCTGGCCGGGATCGGACACGCTCGGCATGCCGGCGTCCGAGGCAAAGGCGAGGGTCTCCCCCGCCAGCAGACGGTCGACTAGGCCGGCGGCGCGGCTGGCGATCACATTCTCGTCGCAACGGACAAGCGGCTTGGAAATGCCCAGGTGCATCAGCAGCTTTGACGTCACACGCGTGTCTTCGCAGCAGATGGCATCGGCGGCGGCAAACGCCTCGCCAACGCGCGGGGACAGGTCGCCCAGGTTGCCGATGGGCGTGCCGACCACATAGAGTTTGCCCGTATGGGCGCTGTTTTGCGTCATATCAACCTATTCAATCATGCCGCGCTCGAGCGTACCGAGCGCCGCGCGGGCGTCCCATGCTGCAATGCGCTTCTCGGTCTTCCACGTTTGGAAGAACCAACCGGCAGCCGGCGCAAACGAAGCCAGCTGATTGGCGATAAACACGCGCTCGTAGGCATTGCGGCCCTCGGGCGTAACCGACGAGTTGGCAAAGATCGCCGCGCCCGACCATTCGCCCACCAGCACGGGGAACCCAGTCGAAATCGCTTCTTTGAGCTCGCGCTTGTTGCGCGAAATCGCCGTCGTCAGCCCGCGGGGGCTCGTGATATCGAGCGCATGCTCGTCACGGTAATGGTACAGGTGAAGGTCCATGTAGACGTTCTTATACTTGGCGTCGCGCATAAAATGCTTCCACTCGCTGGGATGCCCCGACGACGAGAAGACGACGATCTTATCCTCGGGCATATATGAACGGACGAGCTCATAGGCATCGCGATAGAAGTTGCGCAGGTAGTGCGCCGGAATGCCATCCGTCATGGTGAAGAGGCTCTTGCGGACACTCATCTGCGGCGTATCCAGCAGCTCAATGCCCAGCAGGCTCTCGGCCTCGCCGTAGCGATCGGCCAGGCGCTCGAGCACGTCGAGCGCAACATGACGGCCGTTGGTGGACGAATGCCACTCGGCAACAGCCTCTGGCGTGGCGGGCGAATCATTGGAATCGCCCTGGCCACCGGGCACAGTTGCTAGATCAAGCAGCACGCGGATGTCGTACTTGGCAGCCCACTCAATCGCACGGTCAATGTAGTCGACAACCGAGATGTAGGACGCATCGGACTCCTGCGAGCCAAAGGCATACCAGGGCACCGGCAGACGCACGGCATTGAGACCGATCTGCGCCATGCGACGGAAATCGTCCTCGCTCACAAACGTCTCGTAATGACGGCGCATGCGCTCGTTATAGGCGGCGGTGCCCATGGCCTCCTGCAGCTCGGCCGCGTTGGATGCACCGGTCGCCGCGTATAGCGACGGGGTCACCCAAGGCTCGGGAATAAACCAGCCAGAGAGATTAACGCCGAGTATCCTCTCCATCACTGCCCCCTTCGGATCGTGCAGGCCGAGCCTGCATCGTATTGCATAGGAAAAGTATCGTTTTGAGTATACCCGCGCGTGCGGACAGACGACCGAACGGTCTGTAAAGTGGCGCAAAAGCGGGAGGAATATCTGGGCGGGCCCGAGATGGCGCGCCGAGATGTACATATGCGCCGGAAGTAGGCGGCCGAAAAGCGCATCCCGTTCTGAGCGCGGGATCTGGGACGCAGTTTCCGCCAAAGACCGCAAAAGGAAAGCACATCCCATTCTGACGCCGGATTCCGGGTCGCGCTTTCCCAAGCGGCCTCAAAGCGGAAAACGCATCCCACTCTGAAGCCAAATTCCGGGACGCAATTTCCGCAGAGCCCTCAATAAAAGAAAAGGACCCCTTTGCAGAGGTCCTAGTCAATTCAAGGTGGCGGGGAAGGGAATCGAACCCCTGACACGAGGATTTTCAGTCCTCTGCTCTACCAACTGAGCTACCCAGCCATTTGAGGTGTGCCTTGTTTCAAGGCTTGATTAGTATAACCAAGGACGCGTTCCGGTCAACCGAGAATTTTAAAAAAGTTTTTGGGCACAGCCTCGGTTCTATAAATCGGCACGTCAGAGGCATCAGCCGGCAGCAAGAAGTTTTTCACTCAGAGCCGCACGGGCAAACTCACTTGGCGTCATCCCCTCGGCAGCCGCCCGTCGACGAATGGCCTCCTTCATTCCCAGAGGAATCTTGACCGACAGCGTTGCCGTCCCCTCACCTGAGAGCGGGGGCCGTCCATGCACGATCCCACCAACGGTGTGTTCGCCATCCGGAAACTCTCCGCGCTCGTACGACTCGCACCACGCGTCAATCATTTCATCCGTTACAACCTGACCATTAGCGGCCGTATACGTCTTGCCCATCATCGACCCCTTTGCCGAGCCTGTTCAATCTCCTGCCAAAATTTCTTCTGGACTGGAGACAAGGCATGAATGATAAGCCACCCACGGACAAGCTCGACCGCGACAAGCTCCACGCTTCGTCCGTCTGAGAGCCATCCAATTGCAAGCCATCTCGGCGGCTCGTCCTTCGGCTCGCGACGAATGCACTCAGTAACCGCAAGCCAAGCGCTAAGCACCTGCTTTTCCGTCAGGTGCTTTTTAGCGTTGGGATGGATCTCAACATCCATGCATCTTCTCCTCCATCTTACCCAATTTCGTATGACGAAAGTCCACTGTCGCCAATTCTTAAGCCGGCACGCGTTGGAGAGCAGGAGTCGAAACAATGATTGAAGGACGCTCTAGTACGGCCCAGGCGCCGAGGCAGGAGCACATGCGCCAAGGACGAACGTTTTCGTAGCGCGCGAGGATATTGCCGTCGCGATCGATGAAGGCGATGTCGATGGGATAGGCCATAAAACACGTATGGACCGAAGAGCAGCGTGGAAACGCCATGACGAGCGACAGGCCGTTGGCGGCAACCGGACGCCGTCCCAGCATGCCGCGCAGGCGCACGACAAACGACTCCGCCACCACAAACTCGGCCGGCGTCCAACCCAGCCTATTGAGTGCCCGCGCGTAGGCGATGTAGGACGAGACCGCGGTCACATGACCACCCCCGGATGCCATGGATCGACCGTCACCGCGCGCTCGTGCGACAACGTTGTCGGCGCCCCCAGCGGAACGCCAGCGATGCTGAGAGAAGTCGGCCACGGCTCATAGTGCATGGTGCAGGTGTAGGTCCTAAACGTACCGGATAGGGAGAGCAGGCCACCATCTGATGCCTTCGCGCCTTGCTCGCTCGACACTTCGATCTGCAAGTCATAGCCTTCCATGGCATTCAGAATTTGAGTCTGGACCGTCGCCGAGGCATCGGCAGAGCTTTCGTCGCCCTCCCCCTCCGACGCCACGGCATGCGCTAGCACGATGTCGGGCACCACGCGGTCGAAGCGCGCGACAGCGCCGGCAAAGATCATGACGTTGTACACGATGAGTGCCAGCACCAGCAAAACGGGCGTAACCACTGCCATCTCCACCGTCGCTTGGGCGCGCTCCTCGCGCAGACGCATGCGGATACTCATTACGACCCACCGCCCAGAGCGCCAACCAGCGTGGCGACATCGACGGTGAGCGGGATGGAACCGCCGCCGGGCAGAGGAATCTCCGCAAGTGTGAACACCGTACCGCTAATGGTGCGTTCGACTTGATATTCCAACGCCTCGCAAAGCGCCTTGGGATCGGTCACGCCCAACGGAATACTTCGCAGTTTGTCTTGCGCTTGAGAGAGACCCGCAATGTCAGACCCCGGACTCTTAATGACGTTGGCAGAATCGGTCAGCACCGGCTTTCGCAGGCGCAAGTCGCACGGTTCCAAACCCAGCGCCGCCACGGACGCCGAAACGGTATCGCCGAGCCACGATGCGATGGAGCCCAACGCGCCGCTGCCCCCTCCTAGGCCTTTAATCATCTCGTCCATAAGTTCGTCGGCCGAACCTTGAATATCACCGTATCCTACGAGCAGCCGTCCCCAAACATCCATGACGCCGTCGAGCACGCCGGCAACGCCGCCCGAGCGTTCCTTCAATGTCGAGAAAAATCGCGAAAGCACGTTGTTTTGCGCCGTCGCGTCATCGGGCGCCAGCACCGCGGCAGAGATAGCACCGCGATCGCCAAGCCTGACTGCCGTGTTAAACGAGGAGTTAAGTTGATCGGGGCTGGTAATATCACCCGAAACTGCAAATGCGACCACGCCGTTGCGTCCAGGTGGGGCGATACGCGGGCGCTCGCCGGAAAGCGCTTTAATGGCCTGGTCAAACGCATTGCCTGCACGGTCGGCCTCGTCCTCGGTCTGACGCTCGAGCTCGAACTCCTTGTTGCGGCATTCGACGTAGTCTTCCAGGGCCTCTTTGAACTTATCGAAGTGGTACTCGAAGCCCCTTTCGACAGAAGTCGTTGCAATCGCAACGTACCCTAAAGACGACACACCGAAATGGCATTCGCTACACGTTTCGTGACCGTCAAAATCTGCGACGGATGCCAGCCCACCCGGCTTTCCTTTTTTGTAATTTGGACAGTCAGTCCCATAATGCAAATAGGTAACTTTATCTACTTCACTCGTGGGCCAACACGCATCGGTATAGAGTTCAGTCGCCCGCGCCTCATCTGGATTTCGCGGAAGGAAAGGGGTGTGGGCGGAAACTTTGCCGTCCTTTTCAGTTATATATGCCCGCTCGACTTCTTCGCTCGCATAAGCGAAGAACACCTTTCGTGCAGCAGAATCTGCCTGTTTTTCCGGACCCTCGCCAAGCGGTTTCTCATTTGCCAGGCGCTGGCGATAGTAGGCCTTCGCGCGATCGAGCGCCACTTGCGGTTCCCACGTAACGCTCGAAGCGTAATGTGGATTTTGAGCACCAGAGAGATCCGTTAGGCTTTTCGCACGCTCCCACATACACGAGTACTTGCCAATCGAACTCTCGTCCGACCCGCCACAATCCGCCAGCCAAGCGCGCTCTTTAGCCTTCGCCGTGTCCTCAGAAGCCTTCCGCAGCTCCTCGGCCGCACGCTCTAAATCATCTGATGTGTCTTTAATGGTATCGGTCGAGATCTCTGACCCTTTGAGCGCAGCGAAGTCCGACTCGTATGTCCTGGGCACGGCAAGCGCCGTACCGGTATAGGTCACGCTATCGGTATCCTGCGCCGACACCGCCTGCGTGGCACGCGCGGCGATCAGATACGGCAGAGCCGTCTCGATTTTCTGTAAGCCTTCCGATGCGCTTTTGGCAAACTTGTTGCGCGTTTTAATGATCTCAATCCCGGTGTCGACCATATTGCCGGCAACTGGTTCGGCACCCGGGATGAGGATGGCGACCAGGCCCGTCCCGATTGTGGCAAACCCCGCCAGCCCCAGACTCAAGATGCTCGCATCAACCACCGTGGCAGCCGTGTGATAGGACGACACTACGTTGGCACCCGCCAGCGCGCCGCTATCGGCCGCCACCTGGGTATCCCCGGCACGCGACATGCTCCATATCGCCGCGGTCGACGAAAACAACAACGTGAGCACCACTAGGATGACCACGGCAGAAGAAAGCGTGGTGTAGGCACCGTCTTCGATAAACAGGTCGACACCGGCACGGCCCATAAAGCCGCCTCGCTTGCGATGGCAGCTCGGACGGCGCGTCAAAACGCATCTAGACCAGAAACGCTTAATCCCATGCAGCAATCCACGAATCATAATCTCCCTCCAGCCATTCGGGACGCGATTGATACGAGACATCGACCTTGAGCTCAACGTAGCCGCCCTCGGCGGTACCACCCATAGCCCGCGCAAACGCACCGATCACAGGCAACGGCTTGACCTTGCCGGAAACGGACACGGCCGAGACGCCACCCGCACCGGCCCGGCCAAGCTCGATATCCCACGACAACGGCCCGCCGGCATGAAAGATCGAAACGTTGGGCACTGCGGCAAGCCGGCGGCGGGTGAACTCCTTAAGATCGTCGTCCTCCGCCGTCGTCGTGGTCATGAGCCGC
Organism: uncultured Collinsella sp.; assembly: GCA_900541235.1. Classification (GTDB taxonomy): domain Bacteria; phylum Actinomycetota; class Coriobacteriia; order Coriobacteriales; family Coriobacteriaceae; genus Collinsella. The sequence goes on from UQIW01000006.1 coordinate 44,432, forward strand.
GCGGTCTCGGCGGCGGCAGACTCCATGACCGCGCGCGTATAAAGCAGGCACACCGGTTGCAGTGCGAGAAGGATGAGCGTCAGAAACGTCGGCAGCAAAAAAGCGGCCTCGACCGTAGACTGCGCCCGGTCCTCACGCGCGATATCAATACAACGCGATGTCCTTAGCACCCGCAGCGGCGTCGATAACCGACGTCGAGGCAACGCCATGGGATGCCGCCCGCTCAACCAGCGCCGCCAAGCGCCCATCGGTGCCAGCACGCCAAAGCCCCGCGATCGCCAGCACGATCGATAACAGCGCCACCGTGACGATGGCGTATTCCACAGTCGCTTGGGCAACCTCTTCACGCAGAACGCCATGCATTTCACGATCCCTCCTTTGAGCTTATTGTTTGCGGGACCAAGCGCACGGCGCGCAGACGACACGAAGCATCGCCAGTATCCGCGGCAACCGTCACCATATCGACCCAGCCGCGCCCATCGCGCACGATGGCGCCCCATACGTTGCCCTTAATATCGAGATAGCCGCTCAGGGCGAGCTGGGACGTTGGCACCTCGCGGTAGGCGCGTAACATATCCGCCGCTGCCTCGGTCATCGGTCGGTCCTCGGACCATGCAAGCCGGACCGCAATCGCGTTGTCCTCAGGCAAATCCGTCGCAGTGCCAGACCGCTTGTCGAGCGTCCGCAGAAAGGTTTGCGCCGTGACAGCGACATCCGAATCGTCCGCATCTCGCATCTCATCTTTTTGAGACGCCACCGCCGAATCTGAGCCCGAATCGAAGGCGGCCCCAGGACGCTGCTGCCGCGCGGCGTTAAGCCCCCAAAGCACCGCCGCTATCGCCACGGTCAGGCAAGCAAACACCAGCAGCACCCCGATGGGGCGCTCGCCCTCTACAGGCTGTTGATGCCCTCGCTGATCGCATCCCATAGCTCTTTAACCTTGCCCTTAAATGCGACGATGGCGATAATCGCGATCACCACGAGCACGCCGACCAAGATGGCATACTCGGTGGTACCCTGTGCACTCTCCTCCTGCAGTAGCTCCTTGGCGCGTTGACGAACATGTGCCGCCCGGCAAAACGCCCAGCCCTGGACCTTGCCAGCAGCGTCAGTCATCGTGTTCATGTATTCCTCCCTACATCATCCCGCCTGCTCCCAGCAGCGGGCCCAATATGGACAGAAGCAACGCCGGCAAGATGAGCGTGCCGGTGGGAATCAGCAGCTTGACGGGCGCACGCTCGATCTCGCGCTCGACCGCAGCGCGATGAGCCGCACGGATCTCGCGACTTTGAGCGGCCAGCGTCTCGGCAAGTGGGGCACCCAGGGCGAGCGCCTGCCCCACCGTGATGGCAAAGGTCTCGAGCGCTCGCACGTCCAGGTCGCGCGCGGCGGCCAACAACTCGTCCTCACGCGTGCCCACGCCCACCTGCCACGCCATGCAGGCCCGCTCAAGGCGAAGAGCCAGCACTGACCGGCGGTTGGCGCAGAAAATCTCAAGCGCCGCATCAAACGAAAGACCGGCCGAAAGACCCAAGCGCACAACATCGATCATCTCGGACACTTCGCCGAGCGACACTCGCGCCGGGCCGCCCACTCCAACCGCGCCCTTCACTCGCGCGGTCAGGGCATCGACCACTGAGCGACCCGCGGCAGCGACCAGCACCGCCTCGCGCTTGCAGGCCCCTGCGATCTTGCGTGCATCCGCCCGATCCAAACCCGTCGCGACAAATACACTCAGGGCGCACAGGCAAGCCGCAACTGCAACCGGGGCGCTCATAGCTCCACCCGCATAATGCGTCGGATAACCACCAGGGCAACGGCATTGAGGGCAAGACCCAGCACCACAGCGCCCACGCCGGCAGGCGTCGCAAGACCGCGACGAAAATCTGCCGAAAGCAGCGCCAACACCGCGCACATGCCCGCCGGCATCGCCGCGACCATATGCGCAGACATGCGAGCCTGCGACGTCTTGACATCCAGGCGGCGCTTGAGCTCAATGCGCTCCCCCACCATGCTCGACGCCTCGGACAGTAAGTCGGCAAGCGGAGCACCGGTGCGCTGAGACACCTTAAGCGCCAAGGTCACAAGCGAAAGGCCGGGAGCGTCGATGCGCACGAGCAAGTCATCGAGCGCGTCGGTCGCCGAGATACCGCAATCGATCGCCGCCGCCACCCGCAAAAACTCGGTATGCACCGGTTCTTGCGCATGAGCGCCCACAAAGCGCATGCCCTGGGCCAGCGAATGTCCCGAGGCAAGCGACATGGAAAGTGCGGTAAACGCCTCGGGCATTGCCTCTTCTGCATCGTGTTGCTCGCGCCGGCTCTCAAAGCCATCCCGAGCGGCGCCAGCGGCAATCGGAGCAACAAGTCCCAAGGCAAACCCGAGGGGCGATAACGACACCATCGTTAGTAAAACGCAGCAGACACCGCTCGATAGCAGTAGAAACGCCAAACGCCCCGAAGCATCTTCGATCACGAGGCCAAGGCGATGCGCCGGAGCCAGCGATGTCCACGAACGGGCGATCTTTTTCAGCAGATCGTTTTCCACCAGCTCACGCGGCAGCCTCTCTGCCACCGTCTCGAGCGCCTGACGCGCCAGCTCCGCCGGCGGCACCTGCGGCACACGAGGTTCCGCCCCGCACGCCGTCGCAACAGAAAACCCTGCCAAACCCCCTACGACGAGGGGCACAGCGACCTCCATTCGTCCACCTCCTCTTGTGTGAGCGTCCCCGACCGCAGGCCTTCTGCGATAAACGGCGGCTCGCGGTCAAGCGTCCAGGTGCGCTCGGCGGCATCGAAAGTCACATAGCGCTCGAGCTCTACGCCGCCCGACGCGGCGCGACGCACCCCCGAATACGAGGAGACGAAACGCCTGCCATCGGCGTGGCGCTCGGACATCACGATGCCGTCGAGCGCCATGGCAATCTGCTCCTCGATGAGCTCGCTCGGCAGATCGATGCCATAACGTGCAAGCAATGTCAGACGCACCACGGTCTCCTGTTCTGAACCCGCATGAAGTGTGGTGAGCGACCCGTCGTGGCCCGTGTTCATGGCCTGCAACATGTCGCAGCACTCGGCACCGCGCACCTCGCCCACCACGATGCGGTCGGGGCGCATGCGCAGGGCATTGGTCACCAGGTCGCGGATCGTCACCGCGCCCTCGCCCTCAATTGAAGCCTCGCGCGCCTCTAGGCGCACCACGTGCGGATGATGCGCAAACTTGAGCTCGGCAGAGTCCTCGATCGTCACGATGCGCTCGCCGGTGGAGATCTCGCATGACAACGCGTTGAGCAGAGTGGTCTTACCAGATCCCGTGCCTCCCGCAACCGCCAGGTCCTGTCGCAGCGACACCGCGCACGACAGCAGCTGCGCATACCAAAGCGGCAGCGACCCCAGCCCCACAAGCTCGTCCAGCGAGCAGATACGGTCCGAGAACTTTCGGATGGTGAGAATCGGTCCGTCAATCGCCACAGGCGGAATCACCGCGTTGACGCGATAGCCCGTTTTGAGGCGGGCGTTGACGATGGGGCTGCGCTCGTCGATACGGCGGCCAAGTGGCGAGATGATGCGGTCGATAAGCACCCGGATCTGCTCATCATCCTCAAACGCATGCTCGATGGGATACAAGACGCCGCCGCGTTCAAAGAAAGCCGAGCGGCAGCCGTTGATCATGATTTCGGTAACGGTGTCGTCCTCGATGAGCGGCTGCAACGGCCCCAAGCCCACCACGTCATCCAAAATCTCGTCGATGATGGTCTCGCGCTCGGGCGTCGCGAGATCGGTCGGCTCCTCAATATTGAGCGCCGCCTCCACCGCGGGACGCAATTCCGAGCGGGCAAGTGCCGGGTCGATATAGGCGCTGATACGCGCCACTTCGTCGTAACCCATGCGGTCCATCACGGCGCGCTTGGTGCGTCGTTTCACCGCGCGGCGACGCCCCGCATCTACAGGCGCTGCCGCCGCTGCAGCGCCGGCAGCCTTAATCCTTGTTTGCAGGCTCATCGCTGATCACCCTCGCGCGACCAGGGAAGGCGGATACGCGGGCGTTCGGTGCGCGTTGCACGGTCGGCGACCATATCGCTCCAAGGGCCGACGGCGCACCCCAGTTCCACGAGCATCTCGCGCGTGGCCTCGCGCACGCTGGTCGCAAAAGCGCTGGTCTGCCCCACTGCCTCGTCAGCGCGCCCAAACGCCATGAGCGCGGCGAGATCCTGCCCGCCATCGGCGATACGAATCTTGGAGCTCAACGCGCAGGCAATCTCAAAGCGCATGGCGACGTCCTCGTCTGCCCCGCGCGCACCGAACCGGTTGAACAAGGCGCTCATGCGCGTGCGCGGCACACCTACTCGACTTGCCAGTTCAATGACGCGCGACGCCGATGTCGCGGACGACACCGCCGCATCGCCAATGACCAGGCAACGGTCGCTCGCCGCCACCGCAGCCGCCACGGCATCGCCCCAAAAGACCGAGGTATCGATAAAGACCACGTCGGATTCGCGACGCAGGACATCAAGCAGCAGCTCCACCGGACGTGCCATGAGCTCGGCTTGCTCGGGCGCCGCGACGGGACCCCAGAGCGTAACGCCCGGTGCCACGCGCATCGATGTGGCTACGATATCCGGCTCGGTGAGCGCGCCCGCCGCCGACGGCTCGATAAGTGCCGCCATATCGCGCGGAGCATCGACGCCTAACAAGTCGTAAAGGTTTCCAAACATCAAGTCCAGGTCGAGCACGGCGGCACGCAAGCCCAACAGCGACGATGTGTGTGCCATGGTGGCAACGATCGTCGACTTGCCGCACCCGCCCGAACCCGAAATGGCGCAGATGACCGGAGCTCGATGCTGCGGAGTGGCAGCGTCTGCCGGCGGCATCGGAGGCGGCGGGGCGGGCGTCGGCGACAGCGTCCCCGTCTCCCCCGCCGCAACCACACGCTGCGTCCAAGCCGGCATGACAGCTTGTTCGGTCTGCAAGGCAGGCTCGTTCTGTGCAATCTGCTCATGCTGCATCAGCGACAACTCGCCGCACCCGGCAAAGCCCTCAACTTCGTCGAGTTCATCCGCCAGATTCACGCCGTGCACGTATCCCATATCTACAGCCGGGGAGTCGCCAGCATGCTGTGCCGGCCCTCCAGCGTCATCGTATACAAGGGGGTTCCGGGGGCGCCGACCATGCTCGGCTTCCGCTTTTCCATAATCATCAACACGCGGGCCTCTTGTAGCGCGAGGCGCCCCGGGTTCCCTATCAACAAAAGCATCGGGCTCAATCGTCATGCGCCGATCGGAATCAACCGCTCCCTCGCCCGCGCGCCCGTTGCCGCATATACTGTGCGCAGCGATGACCTCGGTCGCCCCCGCGCGAAACAGCCCCTCGATATCCGACGGATCGAGCGCTTCTATCAACACGACCACGCGACTCACGCGGCCTTCGGCCGTCAGGCGCGCGACAGTCTTGCGCACATCTTCGATATCAAACAGAGACGCCGCGATGATGGCAGCCCCGCGGCGCGACGGAAACGCCCGCGCCATGGAAACCAGCCCGCCCAGGTCACCCACGCGAAGCACCTGTGCACCCGCATCACGGCCCTCGACTTCCCGCTGCAACAGCCCGTAATCGCCGCACGCGCAGCACGCAAGCCAGATCGCCTTCATCACTCGTCGCCTCCGCTCTTTTTGCCGCGCGCCGTGGCGGGAATCGTCAAGCTGACCATTCCCTTGCCCGAGGCTCCCAGCAGTTCCTTGACGTCTTCGGGGTCAGCCGCCAGCGTCACCCATTCGATCTTGCCCTCGCGCGTGGCACCGGAATTCTCACTGGTATCGATCACGTGCGCGCCGCACAGCCGATCGGTTACGCCGTCTTTTTGCACATACACATCCACGTAGCTGCCCACGCCCGTAGCACCGCCGACCGAGTGCTCGGCATCGACCGCCACCGAAACGGCGACCTTGCCCTTAGGCACCTCGAGCTTGTGGCTCTCGGCCTTGGTGTAGACATTGCAGATCACGGCGTTTTTGGGAATACGCGAAGTCGTCACGTCGCCGCGCACCTGGCGCAGCTCGGTCGCCGCGTCACGCGGCAGCAGACTCGTCAGCCATTCCTGGGTTATGACATTGGTCTCATCGAGGGTCTCGCCCACATCGATATCGCGCGCCGCGACGCATACCTCGACGCGATCGCCACCGTACTTGGCCAAGGTCTCAGCCTGGACCTGTTCGGCTTGCGAGCGGATCGACGAGCCGTAAACCATGCAGAGCAGAGCAGCGAGCACGCCCGCGACCAGACTGATGGCGATGCGTTTGCTCTTGTTCACGGCCGCTCCTCTCATGGCAGTGCCGGGCGAATGCCCGTACCACCATTGTCTGGGCGGTCAGAGTGCAAAGCGGCGCAATCGCGATTTTGGTTTTCGATGTCAAACCAATCGCTGACCAAAAGCTAACCAGCCCGTCAAGCTCATGGCAAGGTTTTGGTCAGCACGTCAGCAAACTGCATGTTTCGAGGCTTTTCCGCAGCAAAAAAGCCGTCTCCCGAACAGTTGGGAGACGGCTGTCATAGGAAAAATCAATTACAGATGAACATCGGGATCGAGCATTTGAGCGCTCACGCGCATGGATGACGCCAGGTTTTGGAACGTTTCCAGACGCAGGCTGTCGATCTGCCCGGCGTCCTCGGCCTCGCGAACGGCGCAGCCCGGCTCATGGGTATGCGTGCAATCGCCAAACCGGCACGCGCGCGATGCCTCGACAATCTCGGGGAAGGCGCGCGCCAGGCCCCGCTCGTGACCCACGAGCGGTAGGCTGCGCAGGCCCGGGGCATCGGCGATCACGCCGGCGTCGCCCGGCAGCGCCACCATCACGCGCGCGACGGTAGTGTGACGGCCTTGGTCGTCGCGTTCGCGCACACCGCCAGTCGCCAACGTATCGTGGCCCAGCAGTGCATTGAGCAGCGTCGACTTGCCGGCACCCGACTCGCCCAGAATCATGGCGCAGCTCCCGGCGGGCACGCAGGCACGGACCTCGTCCAGGCCACGGCCCTCGGCAGAAGATGTCACGATTACGCACACGTCCGGGCCCACCAGGCGGCGCACGCGGTCCAGATCGCGCTCGAGCTCCTCGGCATCGCAGCGGTCAGCTTTGGTGAGCACCACCACCGGCTCGGCATCGCAGTCGAGCGCCAACACCAACGAGCGCGCCACGCGGTCGAGCAGCACCTCGCCGGCACCGAGCGCCTGCACGATTAGCACGCTATCCACGTTGGAGCAGAGCACCTGACGCTCTCCGCGGGCACGGCCGCGCCAACGCTCAAAGCTCGTACGGCGCGGCAGAACGCACTCAATCACGCCCATATCGTGCCCGGGAGCGCGGCGCACCGCCACACGGTCGCCCACGGCGGGCAGCAGGACCTCGTCCTCGCCGCGCGACTTAGCAAACCCCACGGCATGCTCGGCGCGGAAGGTATCGTTGGCAGTCGCCACCAGCGGAAACCCGCGATCCAAGCGCACCACGGCGCCAAGCTGCATCTGCTCGGGCTCCTCGGCATGTGCGCAGAAATCATCGAAGGCAGTCTGCTGGGCTTCATCGACCGGCAGGTCATCAAACGCCGGAACATCCTGCAGCGCATCGAGCCCCGGTACGCTCGCCAACAACTCCTCGGCAGACGCGGGAGCCTCGGTCGCAAGCTTCCGACGACGATCGCGCTTAGCCCGCGCCCCCGTCGTCTTTTTCTTCGCCTTAGCCTTAGCCTTGCCCACAAGCGCCTCCCAGCACCATAAATCACAACTGAGCAGGTATTTTAAATCAAAAAGAGCTGGCCGGGCAAAGCCCGACCAGCTCACAAACTTTCCCTCAGCCCTTTATCATCCGCGCGGGAGAAAAGCCAGCAAGGATACCGCAGGGCCCGCCCGCCGGGAGGGGTTTCCTAAGGGCACATCCCGCAGCCGCAAAGCGGCGAGGACGTGCCCGTGGAAACCCCGCAGGCGGTCGGGCCCGGACAGGAACGTTACTCTTTTTCGACCGCGCGCATGATCGCCTTGTAGATCTCCATAAGCGGGATGATCAGGAAGGCCAGACCCAGCGCGGCAAGAACGCCCTTGAGCTCAAGCGTCACGGGGCCAAAGAACATCTCGGCAAGCGTCGGCTGCACGGTCACGATCACCGTCAGCACCAGCGCCAGCGCGGCCGAAGCCCACAGCCACCTGTTCTGCTTCTTCATGCTAAACAGCGACGCACGACGGCTGCGCATATTGAAGCAGTGGAAGATCTCGACCATGTTGAGCGTGATGAAGGCCATCATCACGCCTTCCTCGTCTGCGTTGCCGGCAATCATATCCGAGATGTGGATGTAGCCCATGTCAAAGTACACGCCCACAAAGAAGCTCGCCAGCACCAGCACGGTGATGATCAAGCCCTGAACTACGCAGTCCAAGCCCATGTGGCCGGCAAAGACGCCGTCCTTGGCGTTGCGCGGTTTGCGCTTCATGATGTCGCCCTCGGCGTCCTCCATGCCCAGCGCGAGCGCGGGGAAACAGTCGGTGACCAGGTTCACCCACAGCAGCTGCACCGGCTGGAAGATGGTAAAGCCGATGAGCGTGGCGATGAATACCGAGAAGACCTCGGCAAGGTTGGCCGAAAGCAGGAACTGAATGACCTTGCGGATGTTGTCGTAGATGCGACGGCCCTCTTCACAGGCACCGATGATGGTGGCGAAGTTGTCGTCGGCAAGCACCATATCGGCAACGTTCTTGGTGACGTCGGTGCCGGTGATGCCCATGCCAACGCCGATGTCGGCGCGCTTGATGGACGGGGCGTCGTTGACGCCGTCGCCCGTCATGGCGACGATCTGGTCGCGCGACTTCCAGGCCTCGACGATGCGGGTCTTGTGCTCGGGCTGGACGCGGGCGTACACGCCGTAGTCCTCGATGTGCGCGTCGAGTTCCTCGTCGCTCATGCGGTCGAGGTCGGCGCCCGTAATGGCCTGGCTGCGATCGGTGACGATACCCAGCTGCTTGGCGATGGCCACGGCGGTGTCGATGTGGTCGCCCGTGATCATGACGGTGCGAATACCGGCATCGTGGGCCTCGCGGATGGCGTCGGCGACCTCGGGGCGGACAGGGTCAATCATGCCGGACAGGCCGCAGAAGACCAGCTCGTGCTCGAGCGCAGCGGGGCTGCAGTCGCTCGGGACCTCGGTGTAGGTGCGGCTTGCCAGCGCCAGCACGCGCAGGGCCTCGTCGGCCATGGCCTTGTTGGCGGCCACGAGCTCGGCGCGACGCTCCTCGGTCAGCGGAACGATCCTGTCGCCGTCGTAGATATGGGTGCACAGGCCGATCACCACGTCGGGCGCGCCCTTGGTGTACTGCTCGTACTCGCCATCCAGGGTCTCGACAATCACGGACATCATCTTGCGGCCCGAGTCGAACGGGGCCTCGCCCACGCGCGGGTGCTCGGCAGTCAGGCCGGTGAGGCCAGCCTTGCCGGCGTCGTTGACGAGCGCGCACTCGGTCGGCTCGCCCACGGCCTCGCCCAGCTCCTCGTCCCACTGGGCATCGGAACACAGCGCCATGCCGGCCAGGAACTTCTCCTTAGGCGCAGCGAGCTCGTGCTTGACGACGGTCATCTTGTTCTGAGTGAGCGTGCCAGTCTTGTCGGAGCAGATGGTCTGCGTGCAGCCGAGAGTCTCGACGGCAGAGAGCTTGCGGATGATTGCCTGGCGCTTGGCCATCTTGGTCACGCCAAGCGACAGCACGATGGTCACGACGGCGACCAGGCCCTCGGGGATAGCGGCGACGGCGAGCGAGACGGCAACCATAAAGGTGTCGAGCAGGGCAGTCGGGTCGGTGAGAACGTTACCCACGCCGTGGCGGAGGATATCGACGCCAAAGATCACGACGCAGATGACGATCACCATAATGGTGAGGATACGGCTGAGCTCGGCGAGCTTCACCTGCAGCGGCGTGAGCTCTTCCTTGGCCTCGGCCAGGGCACCGGCGATCTTGCCCATCTCGGTATCCATGCCGGTGCCGACCACGACGGCGCGGCCACGGCCGTACACAACGGTGGAGCCCATGTAGCACATGTTCTTGCGGTCGCCGAGCGGCACATCATCGGTGCCCGCGGCAAGCTCGATCACGTTGGCGTGCTTCTCGACCGGCACGGACTCGCCGGTGAGTGCGGCCTCTTCGATCTTCATCGTGGCGCTCTCGAGTACGCGGCAGTCGGCCGGGACGGAGTCGCCCGCCTCGAGCATGATCACGTCGCCGGGCACGAGCTCGGCGCTCGGCAGGTGCACGAGTTTACCGTCGCGCAGAACCTTGGACTGTGCCGCGCTCATCTCCTGAAGGGCCTCGAGGGCCTCCTCGCTCTTGGCTTCCTGGACCACGCCCAGCACCGAGTTGACGATAACGACGAACATGATGATGGCGACATCGGCAAAGTCCGCCTCGCCCTTAACCATGCCCGTGAGCGCGCTGATGATGGCGGCAACGATCAGCATGATGACCATGGGGTCGGCCATCTGCTCAAAGAAACGCTTCCACAGCGGCGTCTTCTCGGCTTCCTCGAGCTTGTTAGGGCCTGTCTTAGCGAGGCGCGACGACGCCTCGTCGTCGCTCAGGCCGAGGTTCTCATCGACACCTTGGTCGCTGAGCACCTCCGCCGCGGCGGACAGGTATTCCTTTTGCATATAGAGTCCCCTCCTGGGATTCGGGCCACTCAGCAGATTGATGCCCGATCATAATTCCCAGGAGAAGGGCAAGGGCTCATCAAGGCTGCCGTGCTGAGCGGCAGTTGATAGTGGAGCTATGGTACCCCAAAGCAACGCGTCTAGCCAAAACAATCCATTTGGAAATATGGTCCATAAGCAACGGTGCAGACCGTGTGATGCTCAATACTGATAAAACGTTTTTTCTTCGGCGCATCATCAAATTGAAATATCGCCCAGATAGCAGCGGTTAGAACGGTTGGTAAAGTTTTTGCATATACCGTTTTTCCGCAAAAAATGAACTTCTAATTCGGCATACGGTCGATTTTTTGGGGTATTCGGACGCCATTTCGTTATAATCAACTCGGTTTTATTTCTTATGGTTTATCTATCAGCGCAAGACGATGTCAGATGGAGGTCTGAATGTACAAGCGCACCAAGATTGTATGCACCATGGGTCCCGCCTGCGATAGCGACGAGACCATCCGCGAGATGATCAAGGCGGGCATGAACGTCGCCCGTTTTAACTTCTCGCACGGATCCTACGACGAGCACCACGGTCGCATCGAGCGCGTCCGTCGTATTTCCAAGGAGCTCGGTCTGCCCGTCGGCATCCTGCTCGACACCAAGGGCCCCGAGGTCCGCACCGGCCTTCTGGTCGACGGCAAGAAGGTTGCCGTCAAGACCGGCGATAAGATCGTCGTCACCGCTCAGCCCACGTCCGAGGATTTCCACGGCACCGCTGAGCACATCTCCCTCGACTACCTGGCTCTGCCCTCCGAGGTCGAGAAGGGCTCCCTTATCCTGATCGATGACGGTCTGGTTGCCCTCGAGGTCGAGTCCGTCAGCGGCCAGGACATGACCTGCGTCGTTAAGAACGACGGCCTGATCGGCGAGCGCAAGGGCGTCAACATGCCCAACGTCAACATCTCGCTGCCCGCCATCACCGAGCGCGATCGTCAGGACATCCTCTTTGGCCTGACCGAGAACATCGACTACATCGCCGCTTCCTTCATCCGTGACGGCGAGTCCGTCCGCGGCATCCGCGAGCTTTGCCGCGAGAACGGCGGCGAGCACGTGACGATCTTCCCGAAGATCGAGTGCGCCCTGGGCGTCGAGAACTTCGACGAGATCCTCGAGGCTTCCGACGGCATCATGGTCGCCCGTGGCGACCTGGGCATCGAGATCAAGCCCGAGCTCGTTCCGCACATCCAGAAGGAGATCATCGCCAAGTGCAACGCGGCCTACAAGCCCGTTATCACCGCTACGCAGATGCTCGACTCCATGCAGCAGAACCCGCGCCCGACGCGCGCCGAGGTTGCCGACGTTGCTAACGCCATTTACGACGGCACCGACGCCGTTATGCTGTCCGGCGAGTCCGCTGCCGGTAAGTACCCGGTCGAGGCCGTCAAGATGCAGGCCAGCATTGCTCTCGAGACCGAGAAGTACCTCCCGGCTCACGCTCCGCTCGAGGTTCCGGCTGACGCTCACGGCACCCGCGTTGTCAACAACGTTGTGGGTATGTCCGCTGTGAACATGGCCACCACCGTTGGCGCCAAGTGCATCACCGTGCCGACGACCACCGGCCGTACTGCTCGCCTGATCTCGCACTTCCGTCCCAACATGCCGATCTGCGCGTTCTCCCGCCACGAGTGGGCCGTCCAGCAGATGATCATGTACTGGGGCGTTATCCCGCACCAGGCCGAGATTACCCAGGGCACCGTCAACGGCACGATCGTCAAGGCGATCGAGACCGCTAAGGAGCTCGGCTACGTCGAGGCCGGCGACCTGACCGTCGCCACCGCTGGCGATCCCCGCATGAGCGTCCAGCTCGAGGACAAGGTCTCCTCGACCAACGTCGCTTACGTCGCTCAGGTGCGCTAAGTCGTACTTGCAAGCACACTTGCATCGCAAAGGGCCCGGAAGGCGAAGCCTTCCGGGCCCTTTTTCTGTGCCAATGCCGGCGCACGGCAAAACACACACTCATTTCTTTACCAAAAGCGCGAAATCCACCCTTCGAGACCCAATGAATAAAGTCCCAAGCGCTAAAAGTGTTCGCCCGGTGGCAAACCCACACCTTAACCGACGCTGCTAAATCGTTTTAGCAAGAGCCGGATTGACCTGCTTTTCGGAAGTATGCGGCAAATTCTGATACCTCCGAGCACACCCCGTTTTTTCGCAACAAAATGCCTGATAAACTAGCCTCAAAAGCCAGGTCTGCTCACAAGGTTTAGATTTTGCCGCATACTTCCGAATTGACACTGGCATCGCACGGTCCAAAAGCATATTTCGACCAGGAGGACGTCATGGACCTGACGCTATGCGGTCAATCCGCTTTTTACTATCACCGTATCCCGCCACAGATATTAGGCCTTTACCCTGCCATTAGCCTTGGCAATATGGATCGCAGATGTTGCGGCCTCGGAAGTCATGCAGTTGTAAAAGACCTGCTTCACGCACCGCTTCACAGGATTGTATTCACTCGGGCACAATCCGGGTCGCGAAGCCTGTTTAAATCGCACCTCCTGACCCAAGAGCCGCCTCCCGGGTCGTTTAGGCAAACCGAGCATGGGTTTGATGTCACATCGCCCGAGTTCACACTGCTCAACCTTGCTACGCAGGTCTCACGCAACCAGCTGCTTATGGCGTGTTATGAGATGTGCAGCTCGTTTGCTGTGTATACACCCTGCAAACGAGCGCAACGGCAACTTGATGAAGCTATTTCGCTTAAGCTCATTCCACCCAACTGCGGCTGGGAGCGGGTTATCGACGTCAACGGCAAGGATACCAACCTGTGGAAGCGCACGCCGCTTCTTTCCGCAGCGGATATCGCCGCGTTCGCCAAGCAGGCCGCAGGCCTGCGCGGTGTTAAGCAGCTCCGCTGGGCCGCCGAACGCATGACAGGACAGACCGCCTCGCCCTTCGAAGTACAGACCTCCATGCTTATCTCGCTCCCCCGCGACGAGGGCGGCATGGGCATCAACATCGCAAACAACGTGCGCATCCCACTCAGCGACGCCGCGCGCTCGCTGTATGACAAAACCTGCTGCTACGCCGATATCCTCATCGAAAGCGCCACCGACAGCATGGATGTCATCCTTGAATGCCAAGGCCGCTCCGCCCACGACAGCGAAGCCGCGAGCCTCTCCGATGCCGAGCGCGCCACCGCGCTCACAAGCATGGGCTACGACGTCATCCAAATTACCTTTGGCCAGATTAAGGATAAGAAGAGCTTCGACCACATAGCCGAGCTCATCCATAAAAAGGCTGGACTTTCCTACACCCCAAAGACCAAACAGGAGCGCGCCGCCGAAGTCACCCTGCGGCAAGAGCTACTTGTCAATTGGGTTGAGCTATTCACCGCCAAGCCGGCCAGCTAGCAGCTAGCAATCAGGGGAAGCGCAGGCATATCGGGCGATTCGACGCGAGCCGCAAATCCCGCCTCGGTTAGCTCGATGACCTCGGTAAACGTTGTATCGAAAAACTCCTCGGTTAGCAGGCGATACGGCGGATGATCGGACTCGCCGGGGTTTTCGCGTACAATCTCGTGCATAACGCCGATGGTCTTGAGCACATACTCCTTATGGATGGGATACTGACCAAAACGGGTCGCCGCAGTATACAGGCGATCGGTCGCGCGCGGTATCGAAACGATGCCGAGTGTCTTGCCAAACCAGTCAAAGTCGCCTTGCTTTTTAATGCGGAATTCCTCGCACGGCTTGCCGCCGTGCGCCTCCAGGTACTGATTCACGCGCGTATTCCATACGGTATCGGCCACCAGATGCGACCAGACACCAAGTGTCAAATCGAGCAACGACTGTGCCACATCTTCGGACGCAAGCGAGAACTCACAGGCGCCGGGACCGGCAACCGGCTCGGCATCCTTGTAGCGCTGGGGATAGTGCACGCGGTTCAGCCGCTCGCGTTCCTCGATAATCGAGGTCGCCGCGGCCGGCGCACCGATGGGCGAACTTTTAAGCAACGGTGCCACATAGGTATCCCAGAACTCATGCTCACGAGGCTTAGGGATGGGCTCAGGCTTGGCAAAGTGCGTAATGCGGTACGGAATGGGATCGGCGATGCCAGGGACCATATAGCCCACGAAGATATCCGGAACCACGCAGCCAAACAAAAAGGCATTGCGGTCGCGCACGCTATTGGCAAGCGCACCGGTGCGCTCCAGCAAACGCTCCGTCTGAGCGATATGAATGTTCCAGCTTGGCATAGCCACCCCCATAAAAACCTGGATAACTATACCATCACGGCAAAGCCGCGCGGGCGGCTACGCACGCTCTACGCAGCAACTAGTCCGTAGCACCGCTTTCGGTTCCATACGACGGCGAAGGTGCCTCGACCACATGGTGATATCGATCGATATAGATTGCACGGGCACCCAGGCGTCGCACCAAATCCTGGTGATGCGTGCTCATCAAGACCGTCTTACCCGCCGCGACGTAGGCCAGCAAGAAGTTGACCACGATGTCGCATGAATCCTCGTCGAGTCCATTGGTAGGCTCGTCGAGGACCAAGATATCCGGGTTCATCGACACCACCGCAGCCAGCGCAACGCGTTTCTTTTGCCCGCCCGAGAGCTGATAGGGCGAGGCATCGGCAAGGTCGACAACCTGAAACAGCCCCATGGCATCGCGCACGCGGCGCTCGAGCTCGTCTGCCGGCAGCCCCATCTGCGCGGGACCAAAAGCAACTTCCTCGCCCACCGTAGCGCAGAACAGCTGAGCATCGGCATTCTGGAACACAAAACCTACGCGCTGATGGAACCGCTGGGCAGCCGCGGAATCCTTGAGATATGCCGCATCGACCGCATGCCCGTCAAACAGATACGTGCCCACGTCCGCGAGCTCAAGGCCGTTGATAAGGCGCATGATCGTCGTCTTGCCACAACCGTTGGGACCGAGCAGGGCAACGAGTTCACCACGATCGACCTGCAGCGAAACGCCATCGACCACCGTATGACCCGCATAGGAGAACACTACGTCGCGAAACTCGATGAGCGGCGTGGCCTCGGCGCCGGTAACACCGCTCGCGCCCATCGCACCATTTGTATCGTTTGCCAAAACGTCGCCCTTCCCTATCCACATCGACGGCTCGACCGCCCGCGCTACAGCACTGCGCACAACACGGCGAGCAGAACCACAACGGCTGCGTAAACGGCATCGCGCCAGCCAAACCCGGCGCGCGCGGGCGCCGGATACGCACCGGCAAAGCCGCGGCAAAGCATAGCCTCGTCCATCGCGCGGCTGCATTCCATCGCCTTGATAAAGGTCATGCCCATGATACCCGCGATCGAATCGGTACGCGAAAATCCCTCAGGCGCACGGCCAACGCTGCGCAGCATGACCGATTCGCACAGATCGTGCGCCGTGCGACCCAGCACCTCGATGTGCTTGAGCGCCATATCAAACGTAAAGATGACCTCGTCGGGCAGATGTAGCGTCTTGAGCGCCGCCGACATGCGGCTCCAGGTAAGCGTCCACGAAACGCCCAGCACGAGCGACACGTTAATGAACGTCTTAAGCGCAATTTTGAGCATGGCGCCCGTAGCGGAAGCGCCCAGCAGCAGGGCAGGCAGCGCCAGAACCACTGCGAGCCCCGTGGCGCCGAGCGCCGGTACAATGGTCGCACGCAGCCCGCGTGCGGGGCGCACCGCGACCAGCACCAGCGCGATAGCCGCCATCAACATGAGGTACAGCGGGCTCTGCGTCAGACACACGCATAGAACGCAGACGAACATCCCCACCAGGCGCACCGGAGCCGAAACGCAAGAAAGGGCGCGGTCGACCATCGACCCGCCCTCGTGCGCGCCCCCACCCAGGCGAACCCGCTCAAGCAGGCTCGCCAGGTGCAGGACGTTCTTTTGCATCACACGATGCCGAGCCCCCACGGGCTCGTAACGCTGCTCGACCGCAAGCCAGCTAGGCAGCTCGGCTATTGCCATGAGCACCGCTTTCCTTAACCGTCAGCGAGATCAGACGGAATGCGATGGTGAGCACCGCCACGCCAATCACGCCGGACAGGATATACATGGCAGCCTGACCGGCAAAGCCAAGACCCTGCTCCTCGGAATAGGCCTGCAGGTAATCACCCGTAGGCAGAGCGTCGGCAAAGGTCGGGGTATCAAGGCCGACCGAAGCTTGCAGGCTGTCGTCACCAACCTCCTGAACGGCGGTCGCGGCGCCCTCGGCGTCCCACTCGCCCCATGCGTCACCTGTGGCAAGCAAGCCGAGCGGCGTAGCCACGACAAGCACGGCAACCAAGATGAGCGTGGGGACCAGCGAGGTCTTCTTGGCAGCAGCGCCCTCGGCAGTAAGCTGGCCATCGACGGCCTCGGGCCCGACGATAACGCTCGGCGCCGTCTTCTTGATAAAGCCGTAGATCGCGGCAGTCGCCACGCCCTCGACCACGCCGGCAACCAGCATATGCGGGATCAACATGGCCGGAATAGCCACGGACAGCGGGAAGGGGCAGTACAGCGGAGCGCCCGAAGCGTTGGTGAAGAGCATCGGCTGAATACCAAACTCGATTGCCGCGCACAGGGCTGCCAGGCACAGGCCGACCCAACCGCTCACGACGGCAGAAACCGAGGTGCCCCAGCTCTTGTCGTGCAGGCGGCTGTTGAGCGCACGGAACACGATAGCAGCGACAAACGGCAGCACAAAGGCCATGTTAAAGCAGTTGGCGCCAAACGACAGAACGCCGCCGTCGCCAAACAGCAGCGCCTGCAGTGCCAGCGCAACCGAGACAGCGATAGCCGCGGCCTCGGGGCCTAGCAGCAGCGCAATGAGCGCGCCGCCGACGGCGTGACCTGTGGTGCCGCCGGGCAGCGGCACATTGAACATCATAAGCAGGAAGGAGAACGCGGCGCAGATGCCCAGGAAAGCCATGTGCTCGCGATCGAGCGTGGCGCGCACTTTCTTGATGCAGTGAACCCAAACGGGCACCATCGCCACTGCCATGACGGCATCGGTCTGCGGGGACAGATAATTATCTGGAATATGCATGCACGCCTCCCGGTTATCGGCGCACGGAATTGCAACGCCGTTTGAATCACCTTTCCAGTGTTACGTAATGTCAGATTCGTAACACGACGCGGGCTATCATAGCAAAACGGCGCACTGCCGACAAAGCAGCACGCCGTTATGTAATGCGCGTGTCATATATGCAGGCTCAACGGTGCCTTATACCGGGCATAGCGGTCATGTAGGATTCGGCAGCAGCCACCGCTAACCCATACCCCAGCGCAGGACCTAGCCGCGGACCTCGCCGTTTACGCCCTTGCACACCTTGGTGACGATCTTCTGGTGCGCCTTTTCGACCTCTTCGCTGGTGAGCGTGTGGTCGTCGGAGCGATACGTAAGCGCAAAGGCCATGGACTTCTTGCCTGCTCCGATGCGGATGGGATCGCGGTAGACATCGAACAGGCGCACGCCCTCGAGCAGCTTGCCGCCGGCACTCGTAATACGACGCTCAAGATCCTCGCAGGTCACAGTGTTGTCGACCACGATAGCAAGGTCGTGCTCAACGGCCGGGTACTGCGAGAACTCACGGTAGTTCTCCTGGTTGCGGGCGCCCTTGATCAGCTTGTCCAAGTCGAGCTCAAAGGCAACGACGACCTCGTCAATGCCCATAGCCTCGCGCGCCTCGGGGTGAATCTCGCCAACCCAGCCCAGCACGGTACCGCCCGAGAGCACCTCGGCAGCACGACCCGGCTGCAGGAAGGCATAGCCCTCGCCCTCGACGGGACGGAAGCGAACCTTCTCGACGCGCAGCTGGGCAAGCAGCTCCTCGACAATGCCCTTGCCAAAGAAGAAACGCAGCTTACGGTACTTCATGTTCCAGGACTGCTCGCTCCACTGGCCCGACAGCACGCCCGCTACGGACTTGGTCTCCTTGGGCAGGCTGGCGTTCTCGCGACCGTGGAACAAGCTGCCGACCTCGTACAGATGCACGTTGGGCGTGCCGTGGGCCTCGTTGTAGGCCACAGACTGCAGCAGACCCGGCAGCAACGAGCGGCGCATCTCGGTCTGCTCGGCCACCAGCGGGTTCATGAGCACCACGGGGCAGCCGCGGCCTTCGGTGGACATGCCGATCTTCTCCAGGTCGCCCGGGGCGGCGAAGCCAAAGGTCGTGGTCTCGTTGAGGCCGCAGGCGCGCAGGATCTCGCCAACCTTGCGGGTGAGCTTCTGCTCGCGGGTCAGGCCGCCGATATGGTTCCTGGCAGCCGGGATGGTCGCCGTCACGCGGCCCATGCCCCACAGGCGCAGGACCTCCTCGATCAGGTCGATCTCGCGCGGCAGGTCGGGACGGAAGCTCGGCGGCGTGACCATAAAGTCCTCGCCGTCGCGCTCGACGGTGCAGCCCAGGCGGGTGAGTGAGCGCTCGATAAAGTCGGGCTCGATGTCAGCACCGCAGATGGCGCGTACGCGGGCCAGGCGCAGCTTGATGCCGTCGATGGTCTTGGGCGCGGGGAACACGTCCACATAGCCGGGGGCGACCTCGCCGCCGGCGATCTCCTCGATGAGCGCGCAGGTAACGTTGGCAACATCCACGCAGCCGGTCTCGTCGACCTGGCGCTCAAAGCGGATGGAGGCGTCGGAGATCAGCGACAGGTCACGGCTGGTGTGCGAGGTGCGGCCGGCGTTGAAGCAGGCGCTCTCGACCATCACGTCGACGGTGTCGTCCTCAATCTCGGAATCCATGCCACCCATAACGCCGGCCAGCGCCACAGGACGCTCGCCGTCGGTGATGAGACCCATGCCGGCGTCGAGCGTACGCTCCTCGCCGTCGAGCGTCGTGAACTTCTCGTCCTGCTGGGCGGCGCGAACGACCACGCGGCGCCTGCCATCGCGCTCGGCAAAGGTGTCGAGGTCAAAGGCGTGCAGCGGCTGACCAGTGAGCATCATCACATAGTTGGTGATGTCGACGATGTTGTTGTGCGGGCGCACGCCCAGGGCGTTAAGGCGCTTGACCATCCAGTCGGGCGACGGGCCGACCTTCACGTTGCGCACGATGCGGGCAACGTAGCGGTCGCACAGGCCCTCGTCGGCAATCTCGACGGAAAGCTCGTCGTCGGTCGCGCGGCCGGTCTCGGCCTTGATGGCGGGCAGCTCAACGTGGAAATCGCGGTCGAAGATGGCGCCGGTCTCGCGAGCCATGCCGATCATGGACAGGCAGTCGGGGCGGTTGGGCGTGATCTCGCAGTCGAGCACGGTGTCGCTCGAGCCCACGTACTCGGCAAACGGCATGCCGCAGGGCGTATCCTCGGGCAGGATCATAATGCCGGAGTGGTCGCCACCCAGGCCGAGCTCGCGCGCGGAGCAGTTCATGCCCATGGACACGACGCCGCGAAGCTTGCTCTTCTTGATCTTGACGTCGCCGGGAAGCACGGCGCCGATCATGGCCGTGACGATGTGGTCGCCGGCCTCAAAGTTCTGCGCGCCGCAGACGATCTGCAGCGGAGCGGGATTGCCGTCGGGGTCGAGGTTCTTGTCGCCCACGTCGACCGAGCACACATACATGTGGTCGCTATCGGGGTGCGGGGTCTTGGTGAGCACCTTGGCGGTCACCACGTGGTCGAAGGACTCGCCCACGGTGTCGATCGCCTCGACCTCGGTGCCGGTACGGATATATTCGTCCGAAAGGGTCTTGGGATCCTCCGGAATATCGATCATGGTCTTGAGCCAGTCGTAAGAAACACGCATCTAGCTCTCCTTTCATACTGAAAGCCTGCGAAGAGATGCAGGTGGAAACTTCAACTTTGTGAACATTCCTTACAAAGCGAGGGTTGTCCAAGTGCGGCAGATCGGCCCGAAAGAGGAGCGCCGCGTACTTTGGTACGCAAGCGACGAATGAGCGCCGAGGTGCCGTGCTTGGGCAAGCCGCAGCCTAGAACTGATTCAAGAAGCGCATATCGCCAGTCATGAGCGTTCTGAGGTCGGGCAAGTCGTAGCGCAGTGCCGCGACGCGCTCGGCACCAATACCAAAGGCAAAGCCGGTGTACTTCTCGGGGTCGATGCCGCAGTTGATCAGGACGTTGGGGTCGACCATGCCGCAGCCCAGGATCTCGATCCAGCCGCTGTGCTTGCAGAAGTTGCAGCCCTTGCCGCCGCACACGTGGCAGCTCACGTCCACCTCGCAGGAAGGCTCGGTGAAGGGGAAGAAATGCGGGCGATAACGCGTCTTGCGGTCCTCGCCAAACATGCACTTAACAAAGTAGTCGAGCGTGCCCTTAAGATCGCCAAAGGTGATGCCCTCGTCGACGACCAGGCCCTCGATCTGGTTGAACTGCGGCAGGTGGCAGGCGTCGGCCGTGTCGGGACGATAGACGGTGCCCGGGCAGATCATGTAGATGGGCGGCTTTTGCGACTCCATGGTGTGGATTTGCACGCCCGAGGTCTGGGTGCGCAGCAGCACGTCGGACTCGCCGTGGGCATGAGCCTCGGGGTGCGCGACGCTGCCGGGGTTGTTGTCGACCACGTAGAAGGTATCGCGGGCCGAACGGCTCGGGTGATCCATGGGGGCGTTGAGCGCGGTGAAGTTGTAGTAGGAGGTGTCGACCATGGGGCCGGACTCGACGGTGTAGCCGATGCCGCAGAAGATGTCCTCGGCCTCCTCGATGATCTGCTTGATCAGGTGCTGGTGGCCGATCTGCGGACGGATGCCCGGCAGCGTGATGTCGACGGCATCGTGCTCGAGTGCGTGCTTGAGGGCGGCGGCCTTCATCTCGGTGGTGCGCTCGTCGAGCATGCCCTCGATCAGCTGGCGCATCTCGTTGGCGCGCTTGCCCATCACGGGACGATCCTCGGGGGCGAGCTTGCCCATCATGCGCATCAGGCCGGTGATGCGGCCCTTGCGACCGAGCAGCTCAACGCGTGCAGCCTCGAGCTTGGCGGCGTCGTCGGCGCCTGCAACGAGCTCCTTGGCCTCTTCCTCGAGTTTGACCAGATCATCAATCAGACTCATGCCTTCCCTTTCGTCTCTCGCGTATCCGCGCTCCGGGGCGGCTGACGCCGCCCGATGCTGCGGATGCGCGGCCCGGTTCGGTAACAAAAAACCGTCCTCGGGCATGTGCATTGCCCAAGGACGGTTGAATTCCGCGGTACCACCTTGTTTGACCCGGCGGATGTCTGGCCCGCCGCGCCCACTCTGTGCCTCTTGTCGCGAGGCTCACGGCTTCCCTACTGAGGCTTTGCTGCCACTGGCCGCGCGCCCGTTGAGGTCGCTGCTCGGGAGTGAACGCTTGGCCCTTGTCACCGCAGGAAGGCTTGCAGCCCATGACCTTCCCTCTCTTGCCGGCGACGCGGCGGGCAAAACCCTCTCCGTCAACGCATTTGGCTATAGGATAACACATTCTACGTGTGCATCGCCGCGTTCCGTTTTGTTCGCGCTGGGTACAAGGCAGGTAGCTGTGCAAACTGGCCGTGCACCCGTCTGCGGCGCTCGGCCTGCGAGATTAAGGATACGGTATGGGAAAGAAACTCGATAAGAAGGCCAAGGCCGCCGTGGCAAAGGCTGCCAAGGGCGTCAAGGTTGCTAAAGCCGACAAGGCCGTCAAAAAATTCCGCAAACTCGAGGGCAAGCTGTGGACTCGCGAGTACCTGCTCAAGATTGCCGAGTTCGATGGAGCGACGATTGCTCCTGCCAACGGTGCTGCCGCCCGTGCCGACGCCATGGGCACGCTTGCCGGCGAGCATCACAAGCTACTGACCAGCGAGAAGTCCGTTGAGCTCGTACGCTCGTTAGCGCGCGAGACGGTTGCAGGCGGACATGTAGACGACCCGCAGCTGCTCGACGAGATCCGTGTGCTCGGTCGCGACCAGCGCGAGGCAAGCGTCATCCCCACCGAGGAGGCCGAGGCCTGGACTAGGCTCACCTGCGAGGCCGATGCCGTATGGCACAGGGCCAAGACGGCCAATGACTGGGCGAGCTTTGAGCCCTATGTGGATAGGATCGTCGCCCAACTTAAGCATCAGGCCGAACTTATGGACCCCAAGCGCGACCCATACGACGTTTGGCTCGACCAGTACGAGCGCGGCCTTTCCGCCAAGAGCTTCGATGCGTTTTGCGATGAGGTCAAGACGACGGTCGTGCCGCTCGTGCACGCCATCGGCGAGCGCGGCCAGCAGCCCGATGCCGACTTTTTGCACGCCCGCGTGCCCGAGGCCGCCCAGCGCGCCATGAGCTTCGACCTTATGAAGCTCGTCGGCCTGAACCTGAACGACACCACGCTTGCCTTTACCGAGCACCCGTTTAGCGAGGGCTTTGCCGTGGGTGACGCGCGCATCGCGACACACATCTACGAGGACGATTGCATCTCCAACGTCTACAGCATCATCCACGAGGCGGGACACGCCATGTACGAGCTGGGCGTCAATCCCGCCTATGCGCGTACCTGTCTTGAGGGCGGCACCTCCATGGGCATCCACGAGAGCCAGAGCCGCTTTTTCGAGAACACCGTGGGCCGCAGCCGCGCCTTTATGGGACCGCTGCTCGAGGTGCTGCGCCGCCACGCACCCGAGGTCTACGGCGACGTCGACGAGGACACGCTCTACCACGCCGTTAACATCGCGCAGCCGTCGTTGATCCGCACCGAGGCCGATGAGCTCACCTATCCGCTGCACGTTATGGTGCGCTACGAGATCGAGCGCATGCTGTTTGCCGGCGAGGCCACAGCCAAGGATATCCCCGCTCTTTGGAATCGCTTCATGGATAGGTACCTGGGCATTCCGGTTCCCGACGACACGCGTGGTTGCCTGCAGGATACGCACTGGAGCGGCGGCTCGTTTGGCTACTTCCCCACCTATGCGCTGGGCAGCGCCTACGACGCCATGTTTGTGCCGGCCATGTGCCGCGACGGCATCGACCTTACCGGCGCCTGCGCGAG
This sequence comes from uncultured Collinsella sp., assembly GCA_900541235.1. Taxonomy (GTDB): domain Bacteria; phylum Actinomycetota; class Coriobacteriia; order Coriobacteriales; family Coriobacteriaceae; genus Collinsella. Next base: position 68,024 of record UQIW01000006.1, read on the forward strand.
CGGCGACCTGACACCCGTCCGCGCCTGGCTGGGCGAGCACATTTGGCAGTGGGGCCGCGCCAAGGACGCGCCGGAGCTCATCAAGGGCGCCTGCGGCATGGCGTTCGATGCCCGCTACTACTGCAGCTACCTGCAGGACAAGTTCACCACGCTCTACGAGCTGTAAGGCATAACCGACACGCCAACGCACTGGGGACGCCGCGGAACCAATCCGCAGCGTCCCCTTTTTTCACCCAATAACTAGGTACCCAATGACTAGTTCGTTGACGCTAATGTCTTGGCAACGTCAGCGAAAACGACCCTAAGCGAGCAAGGTGACGTGAAATGAAAGGGCGCTGACCTTCTGGTCGCGCCCTTGAAATTGAACGTCAGACTGCCGCTTGGGGCCGTTTGCAGCGTCGAGCAGTTACGCGGTTTGGTAAAAACGCGTAACTAAAGAGCCTCCAGAGCACTTGCGATGCGCTTCATGGCGGCATCGGCGGATGTTTGGTCGGGCGCCTCGGCCAGCACGCGGATAACCGACTCGGTTCCGCTCTTGCGTACGAGCACGCGGCCCTCGCCTGCCAGCGCAGCCTCGGCCTCGGCGATGGCGTTTTGCACGCCCATGTTCTCGAGCGCGGCGTCCTTGTCCGCCACGTGCACGGCCACCTGCGCCTGCGGCAGCAGCTTGCACGGAGCCGTGAGCTGCGAGAGCGTCTCGCGCTCGGCACGAATCACTTCCATCACGCGCAGCGAGGTCATAATGCCGTCGCCCGTGCGCTCGATATCGCCAAAGATCGTATGGCCCGTCTGCTCGCCACCCAGGCTGTAGCCGCCCTCGCGCATCTTGGCATACACGTGACGGTCGCCCACGCCGCTGGTCACGGCGCTCAGACCGGCAAGCTCCAGCGACTTGACCAGGCCAAAGTTGCTGGCAATCGTCGGCACCACGGTACCGCCCGAGAGTCGCCCGTGCTTGTTCAGATACACGCCGCACACGTACAGGATCTGGTCGCCGTCTACCACGCGACCGCGCTCATCCACAGCCAGGCAGCGGTCGGCATCGCCGTCGTAGGCAAAGCCCACGTCCAACCCCTGCTCCACCACGTGGCGCTGCAGGCGCTCCATATGCGTGGAGCCACAGTCGACGTTGATGTTAAAACCATCGGGCGCGGCATTGATCACGCGCACGTCGGCGCCGAGCGCGTCAAACACCGGCTTGGCCACCGAGGAAGCCGAGCCGTTGGCGCAGTCAATACCGATCTTGACGCCCTGCAGCGAAAAGTTCGCGCTGGCGATGAGCGAAGCAATGTAGCGGTTGCGGCCCTGCATGTAATCCACCGTGGCGCCGATGTGATTGCCCGTTGCCAGCGGCACCTCGCTCTTGCCATCGATATAGTCCTCGATGAGCTCCAGCACGTCCTCGTCCATCTTAAAGCCGTCGCTGTTGACGAGCTTAATGCCGTTATCGCAAAACGGGTTATGGCTCGCACTGATCATGATGCCGCAATCGAAGCAGCCCTCCACGGTCTGATGCGCCACGCCCGGCGTGGGGATCACGTGCAGCATATAGGCGTCCGCACCGCTCGCGACCAGGCCGCTCACCAGCGCCGCCTCAAACATATAGCTCGAGCGGCGTGTGTCCTTGCCCACGATGACGCGCGCCTTGCGCTCGCGGTTGGCGCCGTAATACCAGCCCACAAAACGGCCAATCTTATAAGCGTGCTCTACCGTCAGCCCAACGTTGGCCTCACCGCGAAAGCCGTCGGTGCCAAAGTACTTCATATCTTACTTATCCTGTTCGAACGTTTGAGCGGTTGGCGTGGTACGAACCTTAAGCTCTTTGTGCCCAGAGTCCTTCGAAGTCGTGACCTTGTACTCGACCTTTATGTCTTGTCCAAGAAGCATGTGGACACCGCCCCATGCAACCTTCAAGCCATCGTGCGTCGCTTCGTTCATTTCGATAGAACCGGAGCCCGAAGTCTTAATGTCCGAAATGCTGCCTCCCGCAGGAGCGTAGAGATAAAGCCTCAGCACCTCATCGTCAATATCCTGGCTAATGCCGTTATGGCCCTGGAAATAACCAGGCATCTCGGCCTTCTCCTGGGGGGTCATCGTGTTCTTGAGCGAGGTGGTCACTCGATACGTCGTCGAGCCATCGGCATTTTCAACCGAAGAATCGATGGTGACCCGTTTATCGAGGAACCAATCCATCTTTGAATAGCTGTAGTTGTTCACATAGACGCCCAAGATCGGAGCCTCCGACGTATCGGTTTGGAGGGCGCCCGATATTCCAAGAGCCTTCGCGGCCTTTTCCTCGTCATCGTTTCTCGAATACATGAGGATGCGACCCTCGGAAGCGCCCTTTTCGATGGCGGCAGCAATCTTAGTAATATCGCTGGATCCCAGTTCGCCCACGATCTTGTTAAAAGCTGATCCGGCAACCGCCGCAAAAATGGCATCCTGTTCCTCTACCGGGTAATTCCAATAAATATCGTGCAGCAGCACCTTTGCAGCGTTGCTTCCATCAACGACGGTGCCATCAGGAAGCTGTGTACCGCCTACAATGCCGAGCATATACTGCAAAAATACCGGATCGACTGCGAATACGCCGTCGATGTCATCTCCGACAATGGCCTTCTGCATATCGCTGGCAAGCTGAGCCGCACGCGGATAATCAGGCGTCATCGTAACGTCGCCCATCGTGTATCCGAGCGTGTTGAATCCGGTCAGGCCCCATCCGGTCGTGAACAAGTTTGCCTCTTCATCGGTGATGGGAAGCGGGCTCAAAGGCTCTTTCATCATGTCGACTTTGACAAAATCGCCCAGTTCGAGCTTACCGTCAGTCACCGACATCACGCCGCGAGAACCGGGGAAACCGCCGCAGGCGCGGATCTCGACATTGCTCATCGCGAGCACAAGATAATGACGCGTCTGGCCGTTGGCGCCGAGCATCTGGGGAAGGATGGGGGCGACCTTCTCCGCCGCGTCAACCGCGCCGTTGAGGGTGGCAAAGCCGTCCTTGGCCTTATCGACCAGCTCGGTCACCTGGGAAATATGAGTATCGCCAATGCCCTGGATCTTCTCATTGGCGCTCTTGAACACCTTCGAGCTGCTGGAAAGCGAATCGGCGACCGCCTGCAGCGCGGACACGTTAATCATGCCGTCCTGGAACAGCTTGCCGGGCGTGGCCTGCGAAAGGTTGTCGGCCATGGGAACCAGCGCGTTGCTCGAGACATCGGACAGGGCATCAATCATGGTGCGGGCTGCGTTGATGTCACTGCCATACACCGGGATAAACGAAGCCGCCGTCCACAGCGGGCTCGAGGTCTCCGCCTTCATGCTGTCGCAGAGTTCATCGATCTTCTTCGCGTCGTCAGGCAGCGTCGAAAAATCGCCTGACGTGACCTTGTCCTTAAGGCCACCGACGATCTCGACAGCCTCCTTCGCTTCGCTCTTTACGGTCTTTGCCGAGTTAAGCAGCATAAAGCCGCTTGCGCCAAGCGCAACGAGAAGCACCGCGACTACAGCGGCAATAATGGCGCCGGTGTGACACTTTTTGCGCTCGCCCTTGCGATGGCGATGACGGACCAGACCGTCAGAGGTCGAACTCGACGAAGCGTCGCTACCGTAGTTCAAGCCAAAATCGTAATAATCTTCCTTGGAACCCGAGCCCGCAAACTCGGCACCGCTATCATCCAGGCGGGCGAACGTGCCAGTCTCGGAGGCGCCGGTGTAAATCGTGCCAAGGTTACCCGTAAGCCCCGCGCCACCGGCAGAGGGAGTATTGTTGGCGGCCTTGCCGGCATTAACGTTGCCGGCGGCATTCGCGGCGTTGGCAGCATCTGCGTTGTTCGCGGGTACCGAAGGAGCCCCGCTCGGCTGCGACGTGGAGGTTGCACCGCCCGCAAAGACATTCCCTCTTGCACGGCCGGTCTTTTTTGCCTTTTGAGACTGCTCGTACAGAGCGGTAAACATCGCTGTCTCGCCCGGGGACACGCGCTTACCGGAACCGCCCTGTCCAGCGCCGCCCGGCGTGCCGGCCTTACCAGCCCCGTTCGGACGCGGCGGAACTGCAGGGCGACCGCTATCGCTGCCCTTAAAGTGATTACCAGCCATAAAGAAATCCTCGCAATTGAGTCGCAATGAAAAAGTCCATAACGTTACTAGTTTATGGCATTTTGAGCATCGACAGCTAAACTCCAGACACGGACATCAATTGGCGAAAATGCGGCACAACACCTTTTCCGTCTTGGCGGCGGCGCCAGCTACACCGTGAGGAACATCATCACGATGATCATGGCAAAGCCGATAAGGTCGGTCGGCAAAAACACCGTGCCCAGCATAACGGCGCTGGTGATGGTCGCCGAAACCGGCTCCACAGTTCCGATGAGGCTCGCACGCACCGAGCCGATGTCCTTAACGCCCTGCATATAGAGCATGTAAGCAAAAAACGAGCCGATAACCACGAACACCGCGAGCGCCTCGATGCCGGCAGCGTCGAGCGCCGGCATATGCGCCCAGGGCTGCACGAAGGCACATGAGACCACGCCCGCCGTGAGCATTGCCGAACCCGTGACGATGGGGCTGCCGTATTCGGGCAGAATCTTGGCGGGAATCACCGCCATGCAGGTGGCGCTGACCGCACACATAAGGCCTGCGACCAGGCCAAGCGGCGATATGCTCAGGCTGGTCGGGTCGCCGCCGGTAGCAATTAAAAAGGTGCCGCCCAGGGCCAGCCCAATGCCAACGGTCTCACGCACGCGAGGCATGCGATGGTCGATCACGCAGGTGTAGCCCATAATGATGACCAGTTGCAGGCACTGGAGCACCGTCGCAGTTCCGGCATTGGTCAGGCGCACGGCCGAAAGATAACAAAACTGGTTAAAGAGCAGGCCAAAGGCGGTAAAGAACAGCAGCTGTTTGCGATCAGCGGGCGTCGTCCAAAGCTTGACCAGGCGTGCGCGGTCGCGCGTAACAACCACAGTCATAAAGAGCAGGCCGGCGAGAATCTGCCGTATGCTCATAAGCCACAGCGTATCGACATGGTAGGTATCGAACAAAAAACTCGCGCTGGTACCCGAGAAACCCCAAAACGAACCGCCCACCAGCGTGGCTAAAACACCCGTGATCATCTTGCGCGTCTGGGCGTCGTTGAGACGGTCGCGCCAGGCGCGACGGGTGTTGCGGCTGAGCTCGTCGGTGCCCTCGGGCACATCAATGTTCGATATATCGGTCATCGGCACCGAAGCCCCTGCGCCTTCGACCTGCTCGACACACTCTTTGCTCATTCCACTCCCCCGAAACAGCCTGGAAACAATTCGGCTTACCTTACCACGGCGAAGGCACCAGCTGGAGGCTTGTCCGCTTATCGGTAGGACAATTCCGCAGGCGTCTTTCCATAGCTCGATACCGCAATGGCCTTGCATTATGCGACAGCCAAATCGCGGCAGCAGGCTCTTTTGAGATGGATACGCCAAAGCCCCCGAATTCCACAATGTAAGCGATTTTTAAAAATGTTCTTGCCACCGAGTTCAGGCTCCGTTATATTATCCCTTGCGCGCTTGCGCACCCTTGATCGGGCGTTTAGCTCAGGGGGAGAGCGCTTCCCTGACACGGAAGAGGTCAGAAGTTCAAATCTTCTAACGCCCACCAAATGTTCGCAGCTCAGAGGCTATGTCCTCTGGGCTGTTTTGTTTTATGTCGCCAAATCCGCTGGCAGCTCCAACCGCCCAAACAACCACCCCGCCCATGCGCAAAACCGCGTCAGCGACCCAAGCGCCTATCCCGGCTGACCCCGCAGTCAATCAAAACCGCCCCAATAGCCACCGAGGCCGAGACCAACGCGTCTCGAACCCATCTGAGCCGCAGCTTCTCGGCAAAACGCCACAACGTCCACACCCTGCGGTATCCTTGAGTCACTTGCACCTGCAGCACCAAGGAGCCGCCATGCGCACCGAGCTCGATGTCCCCTTTTCGCACAAAGAAGAAGCCAAGGCGCTGGGCGCCAAATGGGACCGGACCAAGAAGATCTGGTATGTACCCAGCGGCGTCAACCCCGAGCCCTTTGCCGAGTGGCTGCCCGGTGTTGACCGATCCGACCCCTCAGCGCCGTATATATATCTAGTACTGGGCAAGCGCGAGTGCTGGAAGTGTCACAAAGAGACCCCGGTCGCGGCCTTCGGCATTCCCTATCGAGCCGATAACGACGAGAGCATCGTAATCGCGCACGCGCCCAACGAAGCCGGGCACATTGCCATCGACACGGTCAACGCCAACGCACTCGCCATCGTGCCCGCTCTTGGCTGCGTGCCGGGCGAGATCCGTGACTACCTTTCTAAGCGCTGCGGCTACAAGCCCGTAGGCGCGCGAGCCTCCAAAGCCCCGTCGCTCGGCAACACGTGCACCAGTTGCGACGCGCTGCAAGGCAGCCGCTATCTGTTCGAGGAGCCCTCGTCCCCGTTTGCCCTCACTGCCATCAACAAGCTGCCGGCACTGGAGTTTATACGCGTCGAAGTTGCCGGCGTCTTTGGCGTCCCGGCCACGCGTACCGACTTTGACCAGGCGCTCTTTACCTGGGCACGCGACCATCACGCCGAGTTCCACAGGCAACTCGGTGAGGGGGTTTATTTGTAGGGGCAACATCGAGGTATCGAGGAGCAGGGGTTGATTGTTAAATAATCTCGAAACGCTACAGCCCCAGAATATGCTCCAGGTAGCCCTTGTTGAACCAGAACGATTGCTTCGTCATCCAGCGCCCGTCGGGCAGTTCGTAAGCATTCCTTGCGATGTCACCGATCTCTGTTCCATCGGCAAACTTGTAAGCCGCTTTTGACGTATGCGGGCGAACGTGAACAATTGGATTGTCCGCCATACCGGGCAGATTGTTAGTCACTTTGAGCTTTCCGCTCGCATCCCGATACGGATTGAGCTCAACGCCCTCACGTATTACCTTTCGCGTCTCATCCCAACAAGCTTTCGCTGGGCCTTCGATTTCGTTTTCTCCCATTGCCCAGAACAAACAACGATCGAGACGCAGCACGCCATCGTGGTCCTCACGGAACACAACGAAGAAAAAGCGATTGGTCTCAAGGCACGCATGAAGAGGCGACGTCTCCCAGTCTTCTTCAATCAAACGCTTGAACTCAAACGGTGGGAACGACATAGCCTGTTCGATGTGCCCCCTGTTGTTAACTCGAACAGTTCGGACGGAAATGCCTGCCTTGACGAATTCCTCGGCAGCATTGTTTTTGATTCCGAGCATACGATAAACGAGCGTTGTCCACTGCGCCTTATTGCCCGTGTACTCCAGTCCATACTGTTCGGCAATTTGACGATCGGTCTCACCGTAATGGCGCTCGATAAGTCCAGTTACGTAACTTTCGAAATCGATAGACTTGCCATCGTCCTGAACAATGCTCTCCCCGACTCGCGGAGCACCGAGGACATAAGTATGGAGCACATAGTCCATATACGAGCGCTTGAGGGAAAAGGCGCGACGCTTTGCGCGATGGCGCTCAATCTCGCCCGTATCGGTATTGAAGTATTCATAATACTGGTCCGCCCACATTGTGGCCTCAGTTGCGCCCTTCGTGCAAGCACCCAGATAAGTCGTCATGCCTTCTGAAAGCTCGTCCGCACGGCCATCCTGAATATAGGAAATGATCTTCTCGTAGTCGGCGCGAATGATTTTCATGTCCTCTTCGGGCAGACGAACCATGACCGCACGCTCAATGCGTTGGTCGTATTTATCGATGGAACGATCTCGGCCGTAGTAAATCAACAGGATATTGCTGAGCTTGGTCTTGAGGTGAGAACTGTCGTAGTCGAGCGAAACAGGTCGGTCATAAGGAATCATGGTCAGGACAAGGCGCTCGCCAGCAGACTTCCGGCCGTTCTTGAGCACATCAAAACACGTTGCCTTGAGCTCAACGCCCGCCTCGGGAAAGTCGGGGCGATCGTCACTATTGGCCTTGTAGCCAAAGTAACGTTCTTCGATAAGAGTGCCCATACCGCCTTTGTACTTCTTGGAGCCAAAGTCCTTGGGCGCACTCTCCCCCTCCGGAGCAATACCGAGCTCGAGAATATCGCGGAACGTCATGCCATCGAGATTGGCAGCATAGCGCTCAATACTTGAGGGGTCAGAAAAATCAGTATCGTCAAGCATGCGCTTGAAATCGAGGCGCTTCTTAGACACGGGATACCTCCGAAACTCGCAACTAACCTCATGGTAGTTCAGAGCAACTACTAACGCCCAGAAAATTGAGGTCTTGATTGTCCCCTCGATCGGTTATTGTTGTGACCACCATAACCGGACACAGCAGCGATTGGAGAAACGTGTCTGAGATTAATATTGCCGAGCTTTTTGCGGGCGTCGGTGGATTTCGTTTGGGTCTCGAAGGCTATGCCGACCCTAGACATCCCGAGTTTTATATGAAGCCCGCCGGCCCCTTCCGCACCATTTGGGCCAATCAGTGGGAGCCGCCCGGAACCAAGGCGCGTCAGTTCGCGGCCCGTTGCTACATGGATCGCTTCGGCAATGATTCCGTCGTCAACGAAGACATCAATAAGGTCCTGGAGCAGGCCGAGGCGAAAGAAATCGAAATCCCCGATGTCCAAATGGTTGTTGGCGGTTTCCCCTGCCAAGACTACTCTGTCGCGCGTCCGCTCAATCAGGCACACGGCATCGAGGGCAAGAAGGGCGTCCTTTGGTGGGACATCTATCACTTCCTCGAAATGAAGAAGCCCAAGTTCGGTCTCTTTGAGAACGTCGACCGCCTGCTCAAGTCGCCCGCGTCTCAACGCGGTCGCGACTTCGCCATCATCCTAAGCTGTCTTGCCGACCTCGACTACACGGTCGAATGGCGCGTGGTCAACTCTGCCGAATACGGTTTCCCCCAGCGTCGCAAGCGTGTTTATATCTTCTGCGAAAAGGACGCTGGCAAGGTTGATCTCGTTAATCGCATGCACAACGGCGTCATGGCTAAAGCCTTCCCCGCCATCTATCCCGACGAGATGTCCGAGCTCGACGTTTTGCCCGACCCCTACGAGAACTCAACTCGTTTTGGCGTCGGCCAAAAGACCTCTCAATTCAAGAATGCTGGCGTCATGCAGGGCTGTCATGTTCTGACCTGCGACTTTGCCGAGGACTATCACGGTGAGCGCCACGTGCTTGGCGACGTGCTTGTCGACGAGGCTGATGTCCCGGAGCAGTTCTACATCTCCGACGAAAAGCTTCCCGACTGGCGCTACCTTAAGGGCAGCAAGCGCGAAGAGCGCACTAACAAAAAGACAGGCTTTACGTACACGTATTCCGAGGGAGCCATGAGCTTCCCGGATGCCACCGACAAGCCGAGCCGCACCATCCTCACAGGAGAAGGCGGCACGGGAGCGAGCCGCTTCAAGCACGTCATCGAATGTCCCGATGGCCGTTTCCGCCGTCTTGTTCCCGACGAGCTCGATCAGCTTCAGGGATTCCCGAAAGGTTGGACCGATACGGGCATGACCGACGGCCATCGGGCCTTCTGCATGGGCAACGCACTCGTCACCGGCGTGCCCCATCGCATTGGCGAAGCTATGGTCGAAGTGTACGGCCTCTAAGGCAAGCAATCCGGAGCCGGCAGTTCACGCTGTCGACTCCGTTTTTCCACCCCACTTCCCCGTATACTGATGTAACACGTGTTTCATCCGGGCTTGTTGGGCCGAATTGTTCATGGGAGGGTCTTATGGCTGCTTCGAATCCGCCTAAGGGGAGCGTTTCTTCTTCGTCCATCAAGCCGGTTACGCGCAAGGCCGTGCGTTGCCAGCGCGAGGTCGCTTGGCTTGTCACGCAGGCGGCGGGCAGGCTCGTGGCGACCACTCAGGACGTCAACGCGCCTACGCCGAGCTTTGTGCTGGCAGCGGCGCTGGATTTCGTGCGCCAATTGGAGCTTGCCGAACAGGATGCCGGCGGCCACCTCGACTACCAGAATGTTATGGCGCCCGACCTGCAAACGTTCTGCCACATGGCCAAGTTGCCCGCCGCGCCCAATGCGCTTTCGGACGCAGGCTACATGTTTACGCTTTCGGGCGCGGACCTTATCCGCGACATCTATGCATACTGCAGCGAGCTCGCCGAGCGCCACGTCTTTGACGCGGCTGAAGTCAAACCGGGAAATGTCATCAAGCTGGTTCTTAGGCTGTTCTTGATGGACGGGTTCGGGGCCATGCCGGCGTAAGCCGAGTCTTCAGCATCACCGTCGACTGAGCAACAACCGCTTTACCTTAGTGGGCGCCAATTGAGGGTCGATTATTGGGTCGCCTCGTCCACTAACGCATTTATTCCACGCGCTCTGACAGTCGATACTTGCGGTTGCGGCTCGTCGCCGGCGCCGTGGGCTCAAGCTCGCCTTGAGCAATGAGCGCGTTGACGCGCGACCTTACCTGGGAAATTGTAAGCCCCGTACGTTCTGCCAGCTCACGCGTCCCCAGCTCGCCGTAGTGTTTGAGTGCCGTCACAATTAAGCCCCCGCCATGATCGACCGGCTCGATCTTTGAACGGTAAAGTACGACCTTGAACCGATCGAACCCCGGGCAGAACAGGGGCTCGGCCAGACCATGCGCGCGCATGGCATCGATCATCATCGGGATGCCCGAGCCATTGCCCTCAGCCGGCGAACCTGCGCCATCCGGCAGCGGGACAATCGACATGAGTTTCACGAGCGTCGCGTTACGGCATCGGGAGCTGCCGTCAAACAAGTTCTCGCGAGTCTTTCCCCCGTAAAGGCCGCCAGGATTCGTCACCTCGACACGATCGTCAAAGACGTCGACGGCAATCGATTGTCCACAGAACCGATCCCCGTATTCTCGATGGATTACGGCGTTGGCGATTGCCTCGCGCAGAACCTCCTCGGGAATCTCCAGCGAGTCGATACACGAGATGCCTTGGACGGTCGAGATGCGGCGCAGGTTTTTGGCGACAGCTGCGACGGCATCCGAGATCATCTCGCCCAACGTTCCCTCACAGATTGTGCGGTCCATGAACCTCAGCGACCCCACAGCTCCCTTTTGAGCTCCCACGTGGACAGCCACGTCAATGAAGAGCTTGGGATAGAACTGCTGAGGGTAAACGCCCGCGGCAAGGAGGCCGGCCTTGGTAACATTGCCCTGGAAGTCGAGGAAATTCAGACGCTCCATCTTTGTCTTCTTGTCCGCCGCACCGCGCATCGCTCGAGGCGTCAACGAATAGGCACGCTCTATCGTGCGGTCGACCAGCGACTCGTCGAGATCGCCCACACTCGTGCCGGGCACCGCATCGCGATCGCTAGGACTCGTCCGCTCATATGACGGCAGTGCCAAAACCTCGGTCGACGAAAGCGGGACATCTTTGTCATCGATGCGCTTGTAGCTGCCGCCCTGGGCGCCTCGCTCTATGACATAGCAGGGCTTGCTCGACGGATCGAGCTCCTCAATCGTAATGACGAGAACGATGACGCCCTGAAGCTCCACTCGCTCGATCGTGTATTTGGGCGGATTGGCTAGCTTTCCTCGACCGCCCGCATCACCCATGCCTGACACAAATTGGTTGAGCACTTTCTCGGTCTCGAAGTTCTCAACCGGGACAAAACCTGCGCGCTCACTCACTCCGAGCACGATGATTCCGCCGGCAGTGTTCGCGAATGCGCTCACCGTTTCCCACACGTCGCGGGAAAGCGTCGTGGCGCTCTCCTTCACTTCGACGTTAAGATCATCCGAGCCCATACGCCTTAAAGACTCAAGCAGACCGGTCAGCTCGTTTTCGTTCATCTGCACGTCCTTTCGCTCGGTCCTGCGGAGAATGCCGCGGATAGATTTCCCTCGTCTCTCAGTTATCTCTCGAAATTATCTCTCATCTATCTCTCTATCTCTCGGCTTAGAGATAAGGGATAGATAGAGATGGAATGTCTACCATTTGCTTCATTTATACATATTTTTGCTGGTAGAACAATTGGTATTGAGACAATACCATGATTGCCTGTCTCTTTGCTGCTCAGTTATCTCTCATAATTTTCTCTCATCTTCCTGTCATCTCTCATATTAGAAACGAATGAGAGACGAGAGATACGCGAGTGATGGACGAGCGAGGATTTCCGAATATCCACTCTCGTTTGGCGAGTGTCCAATTTTCCACGCTCGTGCGGCGGGCACGCGAGCCCTTCGCCCAATCCGCTGGCATCGTCTCCAGTTCGCCGCAGGGTCGCGGCCCCATATGGGTATACTCTCGAGGATTCGACTCGATTCGCCCCCGCTGGGGCGTCAAAGGAGACTGCATATGCCCACCACCTCAACCGACCCGCGCGCCGCAGCCGCTGCACTGCTGGTGCCCGGCACTACCTGCCACGGCTTTGCCGTCGAGCGCCGCGAGACCGTGCCCGAGCTCGACTCGGACGCTTACGTGCTGCGACACACTGCCTCGGGCGCTCGTCTGCTGTACCTGGCGTGCGACGACGAAAACAAGGCCTTTGCCATTGGCTTTAAGACGCCGCCGGCCGATTCCACCGGCGTGTTCCATATTCTTGAGCACTCGGTGCTGTGCGGATCGGCCAAGTTTCCCGTCAAGGAGCCGTTTGTCGACCTGATCAAGAGCTCCATGCAGACGTTCCTCAACGCCATGACCTACCCCGACAAGACCATCTACCCCGTTGCCACCACCAACGAGCAGGATCTGTATAACCTGATGGACGTGTACCTGGACGCGGTGTTCAACCCGGCCATCTATACCAAGCCCACCATTTTTGAGCAGGAGGGCTGGCACTACGAGCTGGATCTGCCAGAGAGCGCCGAGGGCGAGGGCGACAGCAGCTCCGCGAGCCTGCGTGAGGGCGCGCTGCGCTATAACGGCGTGGTGTTCAACGAGATGAAGGGTGCGCTGTCCGACCCCATGAGCGTGCTGGACGACGCCGTCAACGCCGCGCTCTATCCCGACACCGCCTATGCGCACGAGAGCGGCGGCGACCCGCGCGCGATTCCCGCGCTCACCTACGAGCAGTTCCTGGACACGCACGCGCGCCACTACAATCCTTCCAACTCCTACATCACGCTCTACGGCGACCTGGACGTGGACCGTGCACTGGCCTTTTTGGACGAGCGCTATCTGTCGCAGCCGAGTGCCGCGAGCCGCCGCATGGACGCTGCCGTTGCCGCCGGCGAGGACCCGTCCACGCTGGCGCCCAATCCGCTGGACGTGCAGGCACCTGTGACCTGCGAGTATAGGCGCGTCGAGATGGCCACTACACCCGAGAACGCCCTGGTGGGCCTGGGCCTGGTGCTGGGCAGCGCGCTCGACCGTAAGCGCACGATCGCGGCGGATATCCTGTTCGAGGCGCTGCTGGGCTCCAACGAAGCGCCGGTTAAGAAGACCATTCTGGCTGCCGGTCTGGGCGGCAACGTGGTGAGCTACACCGCGGCCGAGAGCCTGCAGCCCTACGAGCTCATCATGCTGCAAAACGCACAGCCCGGCATGGCGCGCGAGCTGCGTCACGTGTTCCAGGACGCTTGCCGCGACCTGTGCGAGCACGGCGTTCCGCGCGAGCGCCTGGAAGCCATCATCAGCAGCAACGAATACGACCTGCGCCAGCGCGACTATGGCATCGCCGACGGCGTGGCCATTGCGTGCGACGCGCTGAGCACGTGGCTCTACGATGACGACGCTGCGACGCTGGCGCTCAAGTACGGCCCGGTGTACGAAGAGCTGCGTGGCGAGCTGGACGGCAGTTACTTTGAGGACCTGCTGCGCGAGCTGGTGCTGCAAAACGACCATATGGCGCTGGTCGAGCTGGTGCCGGTGGATGCCGCCGAGGGTTCGGAGGGTGCCGAGGCCGCCGAGCTGGCAGCCAAGCGCGATGCCATGACCGATGCCGAGCTGACCGACGTGGTCGAGCGCACGGCCGCGCTGCGTGCCGCGCAGGAGGCGGAAGACACACCCGAGGCCAAGGCCACGCTGCCGCGCCTGCGCGTGTCCGACATTGGCGAGGCGCGCCCCGAGCCGCCACTGATCGTGGACACGACCGTGCCCATCCCCTGCCTGCGCCACGGCATCCCCACCAACCGTCTGGCCTACGCCATGCAGTATTTCGACCTGAACTGCGTCGCGTTTGAGGACCTGCCCTATGTGACACTGCTCTGCCGCCTGCTTAAGCAGCTGCCCACGCGCGAGCACTCGGCCGAGGAACTCGACAACTTGCTCGCTGGCAAGCTCGGCTTTTTGAGCTTTACGACCGAGGTCATGACGCAGCCCGAAGTGGACGGCGTGCGCCCCTACCTGCTGGTGAGCGCCGGCGCCCTGTCCGAGAAGATCGATGCGCTGGCGAGTCTGCCGCGCGAGGTATGGTCGAGCACGCTTTTGGCAGATGCCGACGCCGACCGCGTGCGCGACGTGCTCACGCAGATTCGCATTGGGCTTGAGCAGGGCTTTATCAACAACGGCCACTCGGCGGCGCTCGGTCGCGCGATGAGCTACAGCTCGCCTTCGGCCGTGGTGCGCGAGCAGCTTTCGGGCGTGGATTTCTACCTGTTCCTGCGCGATCTGCTCGAGCACTTTGACGAGCGCGTGGACGGGCTGCGTACCAAGCTTGCCGAGCTGGCGGAGCGCATCTTTGTGGCCGATGGCTGCATGGCGAGCTTTACCGGCAGCAACGAGGACTTTGACGCATACTGGGATGCCGCGGGCGACCTGGGGCTGGGTGCGGGCGATGGTGCCGATGCCGGCCGCGACGCTCTCGTGGTGCCGACGCCGCGCGACCGCCACGAGGCTTTCGTCATCCCCAGCGATATCTGCTTTGCGGCAAGCGCGTCCGACCCGCGTCGCCTGGGCATCGACGTGACGGGCGCCTGGGCGGTTGCCGCCAACGCGCTCTCCTACGACTACCTGTGGAACGAGATTCGCGTGAAGGGCGGTGCGTACGGCTGCGGATTCCGCGCAGCCGGCGAGCGCCAGACGGCGTTCTACACCTACCGCGACCCAGCAATCGACCCCTCGATTGAGCGTGTGGCGCGCGCAGGCGAATGGCTCGGCAGCTTTGAGCCCGACGAGGCCGCCTTCGAGGGCTTTATCGTAAGCTGCGTGAGCGGCATGGACGCGCCGGTGAAGCCGTACGCGCTCACCAAGCGCCGCAACACGACCTACCTGGCCGGACTCGATCCGCATGCACGCGAGGAGCGCCGCGCCCAGATGCTCGCCGCCACGCCCGGTGAGCTGCGCTCGCTCGGCGCCGACGTCACGCGCATCGCGGCCACCTCGCCCACCTGCGTCTTTGGCGGCCGAGACGTCATCGCCAAGAGCAACGCCGGCTTTAACGTAGTCGACCTGATGGGCTAAGGCACAAAGGTAGATTTTTGGGACATGACCGAAAATCTACCTTTTTCTTTTGCCGCAGTCTGCCGATTTGTCTCGATCTGTAACGCTAAGGCGGCAATATTGGCTCCAGATGTTACAAATCGAGACGTTTCCGGATGACGCCGGCCCTTTGTCTCAATCTGTAACATCTAGGTCCAATTTTGCCGAGTTACTGTTACAGATCGAGACGAACTGCCGCAGACGCCCACTCCACAGCACAGACCACCACAAAGATGCCTGTCCCCATTCTCAGTGGTGATTCGAACACTTGTTCTATACGCACACATGTTCTATAGTAGAAGTGCTTGCAACGAACTGAAATTGCAACTAGAATATAGTTGCAGAATGTGAGGCGGGATGACGCGGACCGATAAACTCATCGCCCAACTGTTTAGCTGCCCTTCGACGTATCGGTATGCGGATTTTATAAAAGTCATGGCCTCGTATGGCTTTGAAATGAACAGCAAAGGCAAGACATCCGGATCGCGTGTTCGCTTCTACAGGCCATCAGATGGCAGGATGTTCGTAATGCACGAGTCTCATCCATCTGACGAATTGACAGCGGGGACCATTCGAAACATCGTTCGCTTTCTGCAAGATGTCGGAGGTAGTCATGAGTAACGTTTTGGCATACAAGGGTTATTTCGCCCCGGTCGAGTTCGATGCCGAACAGCATGTGCTAACAGGTATGGTCGCCGGCATTAGGGACGCAATCGTATTTGAAGGCTCCACGGCTGAAGAAGTGGAGCAATGCTTCCACGACGCCGTCGACGATTACCTTGAGTTTTGCACCGAGAAGGGCAAGGAACCCGAGCGGGCTTTTAAGGGCTCGTTCAACGTAAGAACGGGCTCTGAGCTCCACAAGCAAGCAGCGCTGGCGGCGGCAAAGAGGGGTGAGTCACTCAATAAGTTTGTGACTGAAGCGATCGCTGCGGCGCTGTGAAGCCAACGTCGAGTCGAAGCCGCCACAAAGGGCGCCTTTGCGGCGGCTTCGACGTTTGCCCAGATAAAACCCGCCAAAATAAACCTGTCCCTTTTTGGCAGGTTTGCTAGAGGAGGCTGGGATGGACAAGGCTGAGTTGCGGCGGGCAATGATTGCTCGGCGCGACGATCTCGATTTGGATGTACGGGCGGCGAAGTCTGCTGATATCTGTGCGCGGCTGGTTGAGCTGCTGGGCCGCTTGGATGCCGCGGCGCCGCGCACCGTTGCCGTCTATGCCGCGATGGGTTCCGAGGCAGACCCTGCCGCGTTTGCCGCTGCGGCCGCCGTGCGCGGCTGGCGCGTAGCCTATCCGTGCATGCTCTCGGCAATTGATGCCGCAGCTTGTGGCCAGCGCATGTGTATGCGGGCAGTTGCCGCCGACGATGCGTCCGCGGCTCCGTTTATCGCCCACCCTACGCGGGCCTTTGCGGCCACGGACATCGACAGCAACCACTTCCCTATCGTGCCTGCCGAAGCTCTCGACATGATCGTCGTGCCGCTCGTGGCCTTCGACCAAACCGGAGCGCGCCTGGGCTACGGCGGCGGTTGCTACGACCGCTACCTGCCCATGCTCTCGCCCGCATGCCAAATCATCGGCATCGCCTTTGACGAGCAGCGTGTCGACCGCGTTCCCACCGACGCTCACGACCTGCCGCTACCCCACATCATCAGCGCCTAATCGCCGCCATATCAGCCACGGCTACAGCAGTACCATCGCAGCCTAGTGCTCCTCGCCGGCGCGGGCCAGGTCGTAGGGCGTGGTCTGGTAGACGTAGTAGTTGAGCCAGTTAGTGTAGAACAGCTGAGCTTGGCTGCGCCAGACGTTGCGCGGCTCGGCGGAGGGGTCGTCACCCGGAAAGTAGTGCGCCGGCACCTCCGGGTTGAGCCCGCGCTTCACATCGCGCTCGTACTCCAGGCGCAGCGTATCGGTGTCGTACTCGGGATGGCCAAAGACAAAGAAGCGACGGCTGTCGGTCGACTTGACGATGTACAGGCCCACCTCGTCGGACACGGCCACGACCTCAAGCTGCGGCTCGGCCTCCACGTCCTCGCGGCGCACGTCGGTGTTGCGCGAATGTACGGCATAGAAGCGGTCGTCAAAGCCGCGGACCAGCGGGCTTTTCGGCTTCACTAGATAATGCTCGAACACGCCGCTCGCCTTTGCCGGCAGATCGTACTTCTGGATACCGTAATGATGGTACAGGCCGGCCTGCGCGCCCCAACAAATGTGCAGCGTAGAGTGCACGTGCGTGGTGGACCAATCCATGATCTGGCAGAGCTCGGGCCAGTAGTCGACCTCCTCGAACGGCATCTGTTCCACCGGCGCGCCCGTGATGATCAGGCCGTCGTAGTGGATGTCGCAGATGTCGTCGAACGTGCGGTAAAACGTCTCCAGATGGCCGGCGCTCACGTGCGTGGCCTCGTGCGTTTTGGTGCGCAGCAGGTCCACCTCCACCTGCAGCGGCGTGTTGGAGAGCTTGCGCATGATCTGCGTCTCGGTGGCAATCTTGGTGGGCATGAGGTTGAGGATGAGCACGCGCAGCGGACGGATGTCCTGGTGCAGTGCGCGGTACTCGGTCATGACAAAGATGTTCTCGCTCTCGAGCTGCGCGGCGGCAGGGAGGGCATCGGGGATACGAATGGGCATGGATGCTCCTTACGAGTCAGTTGCAGTTATGGTACAACGACCGGCCCCATCCGCGCGAGCGTATCGCCCCGAGACACCGCCAGTGGTTCAAAACAGCCAAAAGTAGAGATTAAGGCATGTCCCAAAAATCTACGGCGCTTTAGTCTAGCAAAGTGACAGCAGGACGCTACAATGGTTCGACGCGAAAAACTCGGCCGAAAGGATACATATATGTACCAGACGCGTAAGATCGGTGTGGTCGGCCAGGGCCACGTAGGAGCACATGTCGCCAACAGCCTGCTCATGCAGGGCATTGCCGATGAGCTGTACCTGTGCGATATCAACGAGGCCAAGGTGACGTCCGAGGTCCAGGACCTGCGCGACTCCCTTTCGTTTGTCCCGTACAACACCAAGATCGTCAACTGCTATGACCACTACGAGGAGCTAGCCTGCTGCAACGTCATCGTCAACGCCGCCGGCAAGGTCGCACTGGCCGCCGGCAACCGCGACGGCGAGCTGTTCTTTACCACCGACGCCGCCCGCACCTTTGCCAAGCGCATCGTCGACGCCGGCTTTGACGGCATCTTCGTGAGCATCTCCAACCCCTGCGACGTCGTGTGCACCGAGCTGTGGCACCTGACCGGCTACGATCCCAAGAAGATCATCGGCTCGGGCTGCGGCCTGGACTCCGCCCGCCTGCGCACCGAGATCTCCAAGAAGGTCGGCGTGAGCCCCAAGTCCATCGACGCCTACATGATCGGCGAGCACGGCTTTAGCCAGCTGGCCGCCTTTAAGGCCGCAACCATCGCCGGCAAGAGCCTTAACGAGCTTCAGGCCGAGAACCCTGACAAGTACGCCTTTGACCACATGGAGGTCGAGGAACTCGCACGCAAGGGCGGCTACGTAACCTACCAGGGCAAGCAGTGCACCGAGTACGCCGTTGCCAACTCCGCCGCGCGCGTCTGCGCCGCTGTGCTGCACAACGAGCATGCCGTGCTTTCGGCCTCCACGCTTATGACCGGCCAGTATGGCGAGGAGGGCATCTTTACCTCCCTGCCGTGCGTGATCGGTGCCGAGGGCGTCGAGGAGGTCTACACGCTCGACCTTTCCGAGTATGAGCTCGAGGGCTTCCACAAGAGCTGTCAGCACATCCGCGATAACATCGCCCAGCTCGACTGGTGGGACGCCGAGGCCTACGACGCAAAGTAGGCCGCCGTCTGCCGCAACCTTGCGAATCTAAGCGCGATACTAAGCGGGCCGCGCCGGAAATCCCCGGCGCGGCCCGCTTTTTACGCACGCTGTTCACTTGCGAATCGAAGGTGAATGCTTTTCCCGTTACTTAGTACTGCTCGATGCCCATGTAACGACGAACCTCGGGGCTGTGGTCAAAGACCTTGCCGCGGGCGGCGCGCAGCTCGCAGCTCATCGCATAGAAGAAGATCGGCTCCAGGAACGAGCGCACGCTGGCGGGCACGTCGCCCACGCCGTACTCGAGCGCGTCGAGCACCATGATCGTGTCGGTGTGCGTGTTGAGGAACGCAAGCGCACGCTCCTCCATGGGACGGCACTCGCCGGCGCCGAGCTGCACAAAGTAGAACACGCCGGGCTCGGTGGCCTCGAAGGGGCCGTGGAAGTACTCGCCGGAATGGATGTAGCAGCAATGCTGCCACTGCATCTCCATGAGCGAGCAGATGGCCATGGCGTAGGTCTGGCTAAAGTTGGGGCCGGAACCCAGGATGTAGAAGAACTTGTGCTGCTGGCAGAGCTCGGCAAAGCGGGCGCCCAGCTCGGCGTTGACCTTCTCGCGGGCGGCGGGCAGCAGCGCGTCCATCTGCTTGAGACCCTCGTACATGTCGGCAAGCGCCTCGTAGCCCTCCTGCTGATCGAGCAGTTCGGCGGCAATCAGAGCGCCGATGCCCTGCGGCACCTCGGCCTGCGACACGCCCTCGCCCCAGGGGTAGACCCAGGTGGTCCACTTGCCGTTGTCGATCTTGGAGCCCTCGCAGTCGGTCATGGCGACGACCTCGGCGCCGGCGGCCAGCGCCATCTCGCAGCCGTCGACGACCTCCTGCGTGTTGCCGCTGTGGCTGCAAGCGATGACGAGCGACTTCTCGCCGAGGCTCTTGGGGGCCATCAGGCAGAACTCGCGCGCCGTGTAGACCGTCGAGGTAAACGTGGTGGCCTCGCGCTTGAGCAGCTCGTTGGCCGGCATCAGGTCGATCATCGAACCGCCGCAAGCGATCCAAAAGACGTTCTCGATCTTGCCCTTGCGCTCGATGATTTCCTGAACCAGATCATGTGCGTTCATGCTGATGCTCCTCCTTGTGGGGCGGCTTTGAACGACGACAGCTCGTACCTGCTGTCGTTCTATGTTGTCCTATTTATAGCACGTGTAACAACGCCCGTGAAGTCATCTCAGCAAATTTGTTCTATGTTGTTCTATCTGTGGACGTTAGATGTCGAAGACGTAGCGCGAGCCCACGATCTTTTGGCGGCCGAGCAGTAGAGGGCGCCCGCCGGCGTCGGTAAAGTAGGCCTCCATATAGAAGAGAGGCTCGCCGACCGGCACCTCCAGCAGCGGGGCCGTCTGAGTATCGGCAAGCGCAATCTCCACGGTGCAGGGGTCGGACTTGAGCGGCGCGCGACCCGAATGCTCGGCAACGAGCGCAAAGATTGAGTTATCGGTGAGGTCCTCGTCGGCCAGCGTCTGCAGGTAGGGATGGTCGGCAAGCACAAAGGCGTTGTTCTCGAGCATGACGGGCACGCCGTCTGCCGTGCGCACGCGCTCGACAACGATGAGCTCGCAGCCGGGTTCCACCCCAAAAAACGCCGCGTCCTCGCGCGTCGCCGCAACCACCGTGCGTGACACCAGACGTGCTCCGGCCACCATGTCGTTGGCAGCGCAACCCTCGGAAAAGCTCTGAACGTCACCCTTCTGGACAATCTTGCGCTTGAGCTTGGGCGCGCACACAAACGTGCCCCTCCCCTGCTGGCGGTTGAGATACCCCGCGCGCGACAGCTCCTCGATGGCGCGGCGCACGGTGATGCGTCCCACGCCGTAGTACTTCACGAGCTCCATCTCGGAAGGAATGCGCGAGCCGGCGGGGTACACACCGCGCGCGATCTCGCCCTTTAGGTCATCCATGACCTGTTGGTACAGCGGCACGGCGGGCACGTCAGTGCGGTCGGTTTTATCGTCGAATGCCATCGTTACGCTCCATCCCGCGCATGCTCGGACTCAAATTCTTCAATCGCCGCCATAAACTGCTCGCCAAAGGCGTCGGCTTTTTTCTCGCCAATGCCGTTGACCTGGATCAGCTCCTCGCGCGTCTGCGGACGCAGGCGGCACAGGCCGCGCAGGGCCTTGTCGGAAAAGACCATATACGGCGCCATCTCCAGCTCGGTCGAGATCTCCTTGCGGAGAGCACGCAGGCGCTCGAACAGCTCGGCATCGTCGCCAACGCGCGGGTGCTGGTCCAGCTCGGCCTGCTCGCGCAGCAGATCGACGGCGCGGCGGGCGCGGGCCGAGGCCTTGCGCTTGGACGCGCGACGCTTAACGGTAAAGACGAACGCCTCGTCCTCGACCTCGCCGGCACGCGGGCCCAGCCCAACGACCGGGTACTGCCCCTGCGAGGTGGCCAGATAACCGCGGCCGCACAGCTGGCCGATAATGTCCTTGATGCGCCCGACCGATTCGCTCGACAGCTCACCGTAGCCGCGGTCCTCGTCCAGATGCATCTGGCGAATGCGCTCGGTGTTGCCGCCGTGGAGCACGTCGGCGATGAGCGACTTGCCAAAACGCATGGGACGCGTGGCCACATAGCGCACGGCAGCGCGGGCCATATCGGTGACGTCCTCGACCTCGAACTGCGTGAGGCAGTTGCTGCAGTTGCCGCAGCCCTCGGCTTCGTCCGTGACGGTGCCGCCCGCGGCGGCTGCCGCATGCTCGGCCGCGGCCTCGTCACCAAAGTAGCGCAACATGTATTCGCGCAGGCAGCCGGTGGTATTGCAGTAGCCCTCCATCTGGCTGAGCAGACGATATCGATTCTGGAGCGCCCACGCGCGTTGCTCGTCGTCAAGTGCCTCGTCGGCAGCATCTCCGCGGTCGATCAAAAAGCGGCGCATGCGAAAATCGTTGCCGTTCCACAGCAGGTGGCAGCTGGCCGGGTCGCCATCGCGGCCGGCGCGGCCCGCCTCCTGGTAGTAGGCCTCGATGCTCTCGGGCACGTTGTTGTGAATCACGTAGCGCACGTTGGGCTTGTCGATGCCCATGCCAAAGGCGTTGGTGGCAACCATCACCTGGATATCGTCGTCGATAAAGGCGCGCTGGCTTTGGCGGCGGGCGTCATTGCCCATGCCGGCATGGTAGCGGCCAACGCGAATGCCGCTGGGGCCCAGCGCTTCGGCAAGATCGCCTGCCAGCGCATCGACCGTCTTGCGGGTCGAGCAATACACGATGCCGCTCTCGCTCGAATGCGCGATCACGTAGTCGCGCACCCAGGCGGTCTTGGCCTTGTCGCCCATCTCTTCGCAACCAAAGTAGAGGTTCTTGCGATCGAAGCCCGTCACCACCGTCGCCGGGTTTTGCAGGCCGAGCATCTGCTGAATGTCCGCGCGTACGCGCTCGGTCGCCGTGGCGGTAAAGGCCGCCACGATGGGGCGCTGCGGCAAGGAGTCAATGAACTCGCGAATCTGCAGGTAGGCGGGGCGGAAATCCTGACCCCACTGGCTCACGCAGTGGGCCTCGTCAATGGCAACGAGCGGCACACCAATGCCGCCGTCCGCCGCAGCCTCCTGCGCAAAGGCTAAAAAGCGCGGCTCGAGCAGGCGCTCGGGCGCCACGTACATAAGCTGGTAGCGGCCCTCGCGCGCCCGCCTGAGCACGGTGTTTTGCTGGGCCGGAGTAAGGCTGGAGTTGAGATAGCTGGGTCGCGCACCCGCCGCGAGCAACGCACGGGTCTGGTCCTCCATAAGCGACAGCAGCGGACTCACTACAAAGGTAATGCCGGGCAGCATGAGCGCGGGCACCTGGTAGCAAATGGACTTGCCGGCGCCCGTGGGCATAACGCCCAGCGCGTCGCGGCCAGCAAGGATCGCATCGACCATGCGGTCCTGCCCCGGGCGAAACGAGGTGTAGCCAAAATAGGCGCCGAGCGTGTCGAGCGCCATCTGCTGCATGCTATCGGTCATGGTTTCCTAACGTCCAAGTCATCTGCCGCCGATTATACGCCGCCACGCGGACCGGTGGCGCACGGCTGCCGGCCACGGGCGGCGCAATCCGAAAGGAACGAGCGTGGATTTTTGGACACTTTCCGGATGAGCGTGGATAATCTCCCACTTTGAGGCCGTAACGGGGGTGCGGACAGAAAGTTGGACCGTGAAGCGGTCCGGACTGTGGAGTGGGTATGATGAATTGGACACCTAGTTAAGAGCGAAAGGTGTTCAAGATGACCCAAAGAAGAAAGCGATACG
>UQIW01000007.1 GCA_900541235.1 uncultured Collinsella sp.
CCGCATCTGATGGTGTCGACGTCAATGGTATACGGGTGCATCATCGACGTCTTCAATACAGAAAATATCAGTGCGGAATGTTTTGGGAGGTAGTCCAAACAGCCCCGGCTGGGGTCCTGTGTAGTCACCCTTTAGGCGGAACTCTCCTAATTATTTGGATGAGTCGTTTACTTACTTGTACTGTTACCGTCTTCCCGCTCTTATTGGGGTATGCTTTGTTCGTATGTAAACGTATGACATGTTGATGGGGGAGGGTGCTATGGCTCGCGAGAGTGCTCGTTCTAAGGATACGGCTAAGCCTGGCATCAAGGAAGTTGCGGCGGTGGCGGGGGTTTCGCCTACTACGGTATCTCGTGTGCTTAATAATCGTGGCTATATTAG
The DNA here is from genome assembly GCA_900541235.1 of uncultured Collinsella sp. Classification (GTDB taxonomy): domain Bacteria; phylum Actinomycetota; class Coriobacteriia; order Coriobacteriales; family Coriobacteriaceae; genus Collinsella. Next base: position 382 of record UQIW01000007.1, read on the forward strand.
CCAAGAGACCCGCGATAAGGTCCATGCCGCGATGAAGCGTATCAACTATACGCCCAACGATATCGCTCGTGCCATGCTCAACGGTCGCCTGAATCTTATCGGTATGATCGTCCCCTATGTCAGCAGCCCGTTTCATGCACAAGCGGTTCAAGCCGTTGAGCGTACCCTGGCCGAAAACGGTTTTAAGATGCTGCTGTGCAATAGTGCCAATCGACCTGATCTTGAGCGTTCTTATATCGATATGCTTCGGCGCAATATGGTTGATGGCGTCATTGTCAACTCGCTTAATATCGGTGCCGAGGCGTATGCCGAGATGGGTTTGAGTCTGGTTGGTATCGACTGCGACCTTGGCGAGGCCTCTGTTCAGATTGCGAGCGACAGCTATAGTATCGGCGAACTTGCCACGCGTCGCCTGATCGATGACGGGTGTTCGCGCATCCTGTGCCTGCGCAGCAATAGCCGCATGCGCATGCCTGCCAATAAGCGTACCGATGCCTACCTCGATGTTGTTGAGCAGGCCGGTTTGCCCGCGCTTGTCCGTGAGGTCGAGTTCGTTAAGCCCGACGACGAAAAGAGCGCGGTCGTTGCGAAGATCCTCGATGAGAACCCCGATATTGACGGCATCTTTGCGGGAGACGACACGATGGCGGCTATCTGTCTTAACGTGATGAAGCAGCGCGGCTTGAGCGCTCCGGGCGATATTAAGGTCGTGGGCGCGGATGGTGCCCGCCGCACTATGACGTTTATGCCTGACTTAACAACCGTTCGCCAAGATATCGATCGCATCGGAGAGCTCGCGGCGCAATCCATCATTGCTCTTATTAACGGCGAAAAGCCCGAATCGAATATCAAGCTCCCCGTTGAACTCATTGAGGGCAAAACCGCGTAGTTCATCCCGTGCCAAAAGAATTCCTCAAACACCTCTGATGACCGTTCGCCGGCATATGTCAATCGTTTGCCGACGACTGGAACTGCGAAAAGACGTATTGGTGTGAAAACGTTTGACATATGAAAACGATTGACATATCTTGCAGTTGTACCGAGTTAGTATCTCGTGAGAAAGGAAGTCTCGGATGCACAAGGTGTATTACCAGCCTGAGGGAATTTGGGTAGGCGACATCATGCCGTACGGCGAGGACGGCACGTTCTATCTCTATCATCAGCGTGACACGCGAAACCCCGGACCTTTCGGAGAGCCGTTTGGCTGGGCACTCGCGACAACCAAGGACTTCGTCAATTACAAAGACTTTGGCGAGAGCCTTGAGCGTGGCGGCGACGAGGAAGTCGACCAGTATGTTTATGCCGGCACGGTGTTTAAGGTGGGCGACAAGTACCATGCGCTCTACACTGGTTGCAATCGCGATAAGGTCAAGGCACGCTTGATGAAGCAGGTTCTTCTTCACGCAACGAGTGACGACGCCGTCAAGTGGGAGAAGAACATCGCCGAGACGCTGCTTCCGCCCCAGGAGGGTTACGATGACCGCAACTGGCGCGATCCCTTTGTGCTTTGGGATGAGGAGAACGAAGAGTACATGCTCATCCTCGGCACGCGTGTGGGCGAGGACAAGCGTCTGATGACCGGTCGTCTGGTCAAGTTCACCTCCAAGGACCTGGATACCTGGGAGTTCCAGGGCGACTGGTGGAATCCGGGCCTGTACACCATGTTCGAGATGCCTGATCTCTTTAAGATGGGCGACTGGTGGTATCTGGTGTTCTCCGAGTACAGTGATGGCAACAAGACCCGTTACCGCATGTCTCGCTCTATCAACGGTCCTTGGATCACTCCTGCGGACGATTCCTTCGATGGCCGCGCGTACTATGCCGCGCGTACCGCATTTGATGGCGAGCGCCGCGTTCTCTTTGGTTGGGTTCCTACGCGTGACGAGGGCGGTGACCCCAGCTCTTACCTGTGGGGTGGCACCTTTATGCCTCTCGAGATCGTTCAGCGTGCTGACGGAACGCTCGGCACCAAGCTCCCCGACAGCATGCTTGGCGCCTTTGGCGAGGCTAAGGCAGTCGAGGCCTTTGAGCTTTCCTGCGAGTCGGGCAAGGTCGAGCAGGTGCTCGCCGCGGATGCCGGTTCCACCTATATGCTCGATGCCGACATCGAGCTCGCCGGTGACGCTGCCGGCTTCTCGGTGAAGCTTGCCGAGGACGCCGAGTCCGGTCTTGCCTATGAGTTCCGCGCCAACCTGCGTGAGGGCAAGCTCGAGTTTACGGCGGCCCCCCAGTATCCGTGGTTCCAGGTCAACAACATGGGCCTCGAGCGTCCGTTGTTCTTTAAGGGCGAGGGCACTCATCATGTGCGTCTGGTCGTTGACGACGATATCGCGACCATCTTTGTCGATGATGTTGCGCTTAACGCGCGCTTCTGCAATAAGCAGGGCCAGGGTGTGGCACTGACGGTCACCGACGGTACGCTCAAGTGCGCAAATGCAACGATCGCGTCTCTGTAATGGCATCAAAACGTTTTATGATTTCGTAAGGGAATGGAGAGGAACATGGACTACAAAGTAGTGTCTCAGCAAGTCGTCGATAACGTCGGCGGTCTGGAGAACATCGAGGGCGCCACGCATTGCGTTACGCGTCTGCGTCTGGTGCTCAAGGATACGAGCAAGTACAACAAGGCCGAGCTCGAGAACATCGATGGCGTCAAGGGCGTGCTGTACAACAGCGGCCAGCTCATGATCATCTTCGGTACCGGTACCGTCAACAAGGTCTACGATGAGTTTATGGCTCTGACGGGCGTTAAGGAGATCAGCGCTTCCGAGGTCAAGGGCGCCGAGGCGGACAAGAAGGGCAAGTTCTTCTCGGTCCTCAAGGTATTCTCGGATATCTTTATCCCCATCATTCCCGCTTTCGTCGGCGCTGCTATCATCATCGGCCTTAAGTCGCTGATCGTTGCCAACGGCCTCTTTGGCATGGAGGGTAGCCTTGCCGACCACAGCGAGTTCCTCAAGAACCTCGCAAGCTTCTTTGCCATTATCGCCACCACGTTTGACTACCTGCCTGTCCTGGTTATGTACAGCGCGGTGAAGCGTTTTGGCGGTAACCCGATTCTGGGCATCCTCGTCGGTATCGTCATGGTTCACCCGAGCCTTATGAACCGCAACACGTTCGTTATGGATCCGACGGGTGCTGAGTACTGGAACTTTGGTCCGCTCTCCATTCCCATGGTTGCTTTCCAGGGCGGCGTGTTCCCTGCAATCCTGACTGCCTGGTTTATGGCCAAGGTCGAAAAGATTGCCCAGAAGTACATCCCCGAGGTCGTCTCGTTTGTCTTTGTCCCGACCGTTACCCTGATTCTTGCTAACGTTGCCCTGTTCACCGTGTTCGGCCCGCTCGGCAACCTGATCGGCGACGTCCTCGCTGGCGTAATCGATGTCCTGTACAACAGGATGGGCGTCTTTGGCGCCTTTGTCTTCGCCGCGTTCCTGCAGCCGCTCGTCGTTACCGGTACGCATCAGTTCATCCAGGGTATTGAGGCCAACCTCGTTGCCACGACCGGCTTCAACTACATCCAGGCCATCTGGTCGGTTTCCATCATCGCCCAGGGCGGCGGCGCCATCGGCATGTATCTCATCCACAAGAAGCACTCCAAAGAGCGCAACATCTGCATGTCGTCCTTTATCCCGACGCTGGTCGGTATCTCCGAGCCCGCAATCTTTGCTGCAAACATGCGCTACTCGATCATCCCGTTCGTCTGCGCTTGCATCGGTGCAGGCTGCGGCGGTGCCTTCGTGAAGCTCTTTGAGGTGCGCGCTATCGGTCAGGGTCTGACCGGTGTGCTTGGCCTGCTCATCGTTACGCCCGAGACGCTCGTGTGGTATGTGGCCGGCAATCTCATCGCCTTTATCGTGCCGATCGTCTTGATCTTTGCCTACAACAAGGCAAAGGGCGTGCCGACCACCGATGAAGAGGGCGCTGGCGCTGGCTTCGACGTTAGCTTCTAGTTGAGCCGTTCAGTGTAATCTGAGGATAAGTCCATTTGAGGAAGGGCGTTCGACTCGTGTGAGTCGAGCGTCCTTCCCCATAGACGAGAAAGTCAACGGCGATGTTAAATCAAAAAAACAAGGTGACACGCGCGGACTATGAGCAGTGGCGAGCTGGACAGGACGAGACGGCGGCTCGCATCGCGTCCGACTCCGATAGGCTCCTGTTCCATGTGGAGCCTGAGCTTGGCTGGCTCAACGACCCCAACGGTTTGGTTCAGATTGGTGATACGTATCACATCTATCATCAATACGATCCGTTCGATGCTGCGCATGGCGGTCCAGTGCTTTGGAACCATCTGACGACAAAGGATTTTGTGACCTACGAGAATCACGGTCCCGTGCTGTTTCCCGATTCCGATTTGGATTCGAGTGGAGCGTATTCTGGTTCTGCCTTTGTACGTGATGGTAAGATTCACTACTTCTATACCGGCAACGTCAAGCATTTTGACCGCGATGATTACGACTACGTGTTGACGGGCCGTGAGCAAAACCAAATTCATATGGTTGCCGAGAATCCCGACGAATTGGGCGAGAAGCGCATGGCTGTTGGGCCGGTCGATTACCCCGACGATATCGGTACGCACGTGCGCGACCCCAAAATCCTTGAACACGACGGTATCTACTACATGGTTCTCGGCGCTCGTACGAAAGACAATCGTGGCTGCGTGCTTGTCTATGCCTCGCACGATCTAGAGGACTGGAGCTATGCGACGCGCATTGAGCCGGGCGAGAAGTTTGGCTTTATGTGGGAGTGCCCTGATCTATTTGAGCTTGATGGCGAGCTTATTCTCGTTTGCTGTCCGCAGGGTGTGCCCGCCGATGGTTGGTGTTACCGCAATCCGCACCAGTGCGTGTGGTTCTCCATCGAGGCCGATTGGGAGGCGCCGAGCTTTAAGATCACCGGGCAGGGCATGCCCCCGATGGTCGATGCCGGCTTTGATTTCTACGCACCGCAGTCCTTTGAGGATGCTGCGGGTCGGCGTTTGATGATCGGGTGGTCTGGTTGCCCCGATGCGACGGCAGAAAACCCGACGGTGGCGCGCGGGTGGCAGTGCGCGTTGACGGTGCCGCGAGAGCTGAGCATGCGCGATGGCAAGCTCTGCCAGCAACCGGCGCACGAGATTGAGAGGATGCGCGGCGACTGCGTTCGCGCGACAGGCGGTGAAACCGTTGAGGAGCCGGGCCGCCTGTTTGATCTTGTGGTTTCCTGTGAGGGCGCCAAGATGGTCGAGCTCGAAATCCGCAAGGGTGTCTTTGTGCGTTATACGGACGGGATGCTTACCCTCGATATGGGTGACGAAGGCTATGGGCGCGACCAGAGGTCGATTGAGCTCGGCGAGCTTCGCGACCTACGCGTGCTTTCGGACACTACGATGGTCGAGATTTTTGCAAATGGCGGCGAGGCGGCACTTACGAGCCGTACCTATTCGCCGGCGGTTCCGGCGATGGAGCTGCACGCCGAGGGTGCGGTATCGATGAATTTCTACCGCCTCGTGCATTAACCGTGCATGGAGTACGATTGGACTTGCTGGGCGGAATGTGTCGCAGTTACCGCGGCCAGCTACCGTTTATCGCGTATAGCGACCGTTTGCGGAATAAGTAACACTCCTTAATAAACCGTGTAGAATCTCAGGATGCACGGAGTTTTCCAGGGAGACGCTGTCCTTTGTTGTGTGCAAGGGGCGGCGTCTCTTTGGCGCTTGGACGCCGTTGTGCAACAGTGCGGCGGCGCGTGCCATGTATTGAAAAGCCAATGTTGAGATGGGTCGTGATAATAATGGGCAAGTACGTAATCGTGGTTGAGTCTGGGTCGGATGTGACGCCGGAGCTTTGCGAACGCTACGGCATCGTGCGCGTGCCCATGCATGTCATGATTGGTGACGAGACCGTCGAGGACGGCTCGATCGATCCGCTCGAGATTTATTCACGCTGCAACGAGTTTGGCGTAATGCCCAAGACCAGCGGCTGCGCGCCTGCGGATTTTGCTCACGTGTACGACCGTATCCATGCCGAGCAGCCCGATGCGACCATTCTGCATCTTGCGTACTCCGAGGCCACGACCTGCTCGCATCAGTCCTCCAAGATTGCAGCTAAGGGCCGCGACTACGTGTTCTCCATGGACACGCGCTTTGTCTCGGTGGGCCAGTCGCTTGTTGTCGTCGAGACCGCCAAATACATCGAGGCTCACCCCGATGCCACCGTCGACGAGATCTTTGCATTTACGAACTCCGTCATGGACCGTGTGCTGCTGGGCTTTGTTCCTACGGACCTTGCCTTCCTTAAGGCAGGCGGTCGTCTGTCCAACGTGGCATTCCTCGGTGCCCACCTGCTCAAGATTAAGCCCTGCATTGAGGTGACGGGCGGCAAGTTCGTGGCGACCAAGAAGTTCCGCGGTTCTATGCTCAAGTGCGCCCGTGCCTTTATTGACCACATGGTTGCCAAGGGCGAGATCGACTACTCGCATATTGGCCTGGCGTATTCGGTGGGTCTTTCCGAGGAGTTGCGCGACGACATGGAAATCTATGCGCGCGACCTGGGCTTTAAGGACATTACCTGGACTCAGGTTGGTGGCGTCATCTCGAGCCACTGCGGCCCGACCGCCTTCGGTGCGGTGCTCACGCTTAAGGCGTAAAGGCCGCAGGTGAGCGTTCTTCAGCCTGACATCTCGACGTAGACCCCAGCCATGGTGATGGGGGATAGATTAAAACGTGCCATTCTAGCCCGAGACGTTTAAACGCAAGCGCATGGGCTAGAATGGCTCTGGCATTTTAATTGGTTGCATCCAAGGAGAGGCAAGGTAGCGGGAATGGCTGAGATGACGCTTGAGGGTGTGGACGCTCGTCCTGAGGATTCCGCATTTGCCCTAGGCCGCGTGCATTCAATCGAGACGATGGGAACGGTCGACGGACCCGGCATTCGCTTTGTGGTGTTTGTCCAGGGCTGTCCCATGCGCTGCGCGTATTGTCACAATCCCGATACCTGGTCGGTTAACGGCGGCACCATGGTGACCGTCGAACACCTGATGGATGAGTTCCAGAGTAACCACGAGTTCTATCGCAGCGGCGGAATTACGGTTTCGGGCGGCGAGCCGCTCCTACAGCCTGAGTTTTTGGCCGACCTGTTCCGCGCCATGCACAATAACCCCGATGGCCGCGTGCATACCTGCCTTGACAGCTGCGGATATGCGTTTGATCCCAATCACCCCGAGAAGTTCGATGCCGTGCTCAACGAGACCGACATGGTACTGCTCGATATTAAGCATGCCGACCCAGTCGAGCATAAAAAGCTGACCGGTTGCGATCCCGCACGCATCTTGGCGTTTGGTGATGAGCTTTCACGTCGCAAGATCAAGGTCGTTATCCGCCACGTGGTGGTGCCGGGCATTACCGACACGGCGGAGGAGTGCGAGAAGCTCGGTCGCCTCATCGCTCCATGGCACAACGTGGTGGGCCTGGAAATGCTGCCGTATCACACGATGGGTGTCGTCAAGTACGAGCAACTGGGCATTCCCTATAAGCTCGAGGGCGTGCCCCAGATGGATACCGCGCGCATGCCCGAGCTGCGCAATGCCGTCATGATGGGCATGAAAAAGCGCCGCGCGGAACTCAAAAACGCCATCGGCTAGCGTGCCATTTGGATAAATACGCTTGTGGTTTCTTTAAAGACACCTTAAACGCCACTGAATATCTTTGGAAAGAAATGCCTGCTCGGTATCATGCTGCTCGTATATAAACGGTAGCAGACAGGAGACCACGTGCGAAACATCGCATCGCGGGACGAGTATGTGCCGCAGCATGGCAGCAGATATAAGACGAAGGACACGTCTTCGCGTGGCCTTGCCGACACTCGCATCCGCGTGAGGAAGATTGCCGCCATTGGGATGCTAACGTCGGCGGTTATTATCCTCGGAATTACCGCCAAAACCTACGCGTCGGAGCGAATGGCACACTCAGATGCGTCAACGGTACAGACGCAAAACGAGAAGGTTTCAAAGTCCAAAGCGTCGGCAGATCAAGCTCTGTCGACGGCAGATCTCAAGACGAGACTTTCGAAGGCGGACTTCAACGATATCCCTTCGGGTGATACCGTTCGGACCTTCTCGTTGGTGGATAACAAGACTCCTGCCTTGGAGGATGAGAGCCTTGCCTCGCTTCAGGATGCCCTGTGTCGGGCGCAGGAGCTGGGCGATGTGGGTGTAGTGTTCTACGACCTATCGAGCGGTAGGGGCGTGACGTATAACGCCGATGTCGAGGTGTATGGAGCGAGCAGCTACAAAGCGCTGTATGCGCTCTATATTTGCGAGACGTTGGTCGAATCGGGGCAGGTGTCGCTCGATGGGCCTTTAGCCACGTATGGTGGTTACAGCATGGGCTGGCAGACAGTGCGTGATCTTATCGAGGCCGCGGTCGTCAACTCGGACAACGGTTCGTTTATCGCGTTACGCGCGGCGTTTGACCATGATGGCTATGAGGATTGGATTGCCAATCTGGGTGTTGATGACGAAACGGCACTGGATCCGATGAGTGATTTTCCGACCTACTGCCCGCGCACTTCTGCGAGGTTATGGCGTGAGATGAGCGAGTATCTGAGCATGGATACCGAGACTTCACAGTGGTTGTCGGGCCTTCTGGCATCAACATCGCGCTCGTTTATTCGCGATGGCATTGCGGACGAGCAGGTTTTGGTGCGCAACAAGGCAGGCTGGATTAGCGAGGATGGTTACTATTCGACATGCGATGCAGGCCTCATCGACATCGATGGCCGTACCTATGTCATGAGCGTCATGACATCGATGCCATGGAGTGACCGTTCGAGCGAGGTTACGGCCGCGATTGCAAAGGCTCTGTTTGATACGCGAGCTGCACTGGCTTAGCGTGTTCGTTTGGCGAGGTCAAACAAAATGCTGGTACCATACCTTGGTTGAGAATTTCGTATAGGTTTGGGGAATGGTATGGCTACCATCGCGATTATCGGTGCGCTCGAAAAAGAGATCATGCAGATTAAGGAAGAGCTGAGCGACGTTTGCGAGGTACGGGAGGCAGGCTTGACCGTTGTGAGCGGTGAGCTCGACGGCCTGACAGTTGTCGCCACAATTGCGGGCATGGGCACGGTGAACGCTGCCGCTGCAACACAGCACCTCATTAGCAAGTATGCTCCGCAAGCTGTTGTGTTTTCGGGCATTGCGGGCGGTTTGAACCCCAAGCTCCATATCGACGACGTGGTCATTGGCAAACGCCTGCGCTATCTGGATACCGATACCGCGCTTATCGCCGAGTCCGCACCGGGGCTCGAGGAGTTTGGCTCGACGCCCGCGCTGGTCGATATTGCCGTCGACGTGCTTACTGAGCGTGGGTTTGTTGACGCTTCGACAAATGCAGTCGCTTCGAACGAGGGCACCAAGCAGTTCCTGGTCGGCACGATTGCCACGGGTAACCGCTTTGTGACGGGCGCCACCATGCGCAACGACGCTATCGAGGCGACGCATGCCGATTGTGTCGGCATGGAGGGCGCGGCAATTGCCCATGTCGCAACCAAAAATGGTGTCGATTGCCTGGTGTTGCGCGCTATCAGCGATAATTGTGACGAGGCGTACGATGCAATTTGCGAGCGCGAGTTCGATCTGTTCGAGTACGCGCGTGTCGCAAGTGACATCACGCTCGATATCGTCCGCCGCATTGCCGCTGCGCAATAGCGCGTCTATTTGTAAGAACCTACGACCAAGGAGTGTCCATGGCCGATTCAATTAACTACCAGCTTGCCAAGTTCGTTGCCAGCTATGGCAAGGTTTCGCAGATTCCCGAGTCCACCTGCCCCGAGGTGAGCTTCGTCGGCCGCTCCAACGTGGGCAAGTCGTCGATTATGAACAAGCTCTTTGGCCGCAAGAACCTCGTCAAGGTTTCGAGCACGCCGGGCAAGACGAGCAACATCAACTTCTTCGAGGTCGACGACGTGCACTTCGTCGACCTGCCGGGCTATGGTTTCGCCCGTCGTTCCAAGGCCGAGCGTGATCGTTGGGCAGAACTTATCGGCGACTTCTTTGACTCCGAGCGCAGCTTTAACCTGGTCGTATCGCTGGTGGATATTCGTCACGACCCCAGTAAGCTCGACCATGACATGATCGACTACCTGCAGGGCAACGAGTTCAACTTTATCGTCTGCCTCACCAAGGCCGACAAGCTCAGCCGCACCCAACAGGCCCGCCAGGCAGCAGCCATCAAAAAGCAGCTCAACGTCCCTGCCGAGAACGTAATCATTACGAGCTCCCAAACCGGTGTGGGCATCGACGAACTCAAAAAGCGCATCGCCGAAGCCTGCCTCTAATCGGGCTGCAACCCCTCAAAAGCTCTCATCTATATCACCTCAGTGATAGTTATTGGTAAACTATCACTGAGGTGATATTTTTTAGGAGGTCGATATGGAGCTTTGGCACGGGTCGGACGTTGTTGTCGATCATCCATCATTGGATAAATGCAGGCAATTCAATGACTATGGGCGCGGGTTTTATTGCACACCGCATGAGGAAATGGCAATGGAGTGGGCATGTCGAACCGAGTCTGATGGCATTGCCAATCGATATGAGCTTGATTTAGATGGCCTTGCGATTTTGGATTTGGAATCAGGTGAGTTCTCGATTCTCAACTGGCTTGCAATTCTGGCGAATAACAGAGAGTTCAATGTTTCAACGCCAGTAGCACGCGAGGGGCTTCGTTATCTGCTGGATAACTGCCTGATTGATATTTCTCCCTATGACGTTATTCGAGGCTATCGTGCAGACGATTCCTATTTCTCGTTTGCAAGACAGTTTGTCAACGGCATGATCTCGCTCAGACAATTGCAGCGCATTATGTTTTTGGGGGATTTGGGCATTCAATATGCGCTTATGAGTGAGCGTGCGTTCTCGGCGATTAAGTTCCGCGATTGGAAGCAGGCTTCGGGAGCTGAGTTTTATCCCAAACGATTTGAGCGAGAACAGAACGCTCGACGAAAGTACCTGGATACGGTAAACGGATTTGACTCTGATGGTGTCGACATTAGGGATTTGATGGCAGGGAGGGTTGATTTAAATGATCCAAGAGTTAACGGATTGTGGGCCGAGTAGGACATACCCCGTCTACTACCTCGAGGATGCAATGAACAACCTCGGCGACTGCTTTGACTATGCCGTTAACGATTATGGGGCAGAAGGATCGGAAGTTGCTGAACTCTTTTGCCTGAGCGGCGTGGCCCGCGAGTTCGAACGCGGCAACGCATGGGTAGTGTCGGGAAAATCGGGCGTTGAGCTGTTCGCGCTCATTGCCGAAAGGTCCGGCTATCAATCAAGGCCGATGCCAAATCGAACCTACCGATTCGAAAAGACACCGGAATATTGGACAGGCTGGATATTGGCATACCTGCAGTGGCGCCTAGGAGAGTCTTTCGAAGATTTGCTGCATGTCGTTCCATTCGATGTGCTACGCAGTCTGTACTACCCCTGGCACGAAGCCTCGGAGGAACGCGTGGCTCGCCTCGTCTGCGATATGGCGAAAAAAGCGTCCAGGCAAACCAAACTTGCGTTAGCAAGAAAGAGGCTCAAGAAAACCCAACAAGATCTGGCATACGAATCGGGTGTGTCACTCCGCTCAATCCAAATGTACGAGCAGCGTCAGAGAAACATCAATGAAGCCTCGGTAACAAGCGTACGAGCCATAGCAAAAGCCCTCCACTGCAACATCGAGGACCTCCTAGAACCAGTCTTCGAATACAAAGAAACCAGCGCAGCGTAAACCAAGCGCACAGGCGAAGCCTGTCACTAGTAAGTGCCCCTACCTAGCAAGAGCCCCTACCAATAAAAAGCAACTATCAGCCCGGCGACTTTCCAAAGCGTAGGTCCCTGTAGCCGCCGTCAGCGAAGCTAACGTAGGGGAGGCCAGGGGCTTTGCCCCCAAATCTTTCCGCAGGACGGCAGGACCCCCGCCGCACGAAGTGCGCAGCGGGGGTCCTGCCATGTCCGAGGACGATTTGGGGGCAAAGCCCCTGGCCTCCCCGGCGAGTATACGGGACGGCGACTACAGGTATTCGATCTGGGCGCCTTCCGTGTCGCACGTCAGAATATGCGTGTCACACTTGGGGAACTGCTCGCGCAGCTTGACCTGCAGGAACTTCGCCACGATGGTGTCGTCAGTCACGGCCATGAGGGTCGAGCCGGAGCCACTGATCCAGATGGTCTTGGCGCCTCCGTTAAGGCAGGTGTCGCGCACGGCGTTGTAGTCGGGGATGAGGCGGCGGCGATAGGGCTCCTGGATGCGGTCGTCGTTGGCAGCGGCAATCAGGTCAAGGTCACCAGTCTCCAGGCCGCGCGTCATGCCGGCGATGCGGCCCATTTGCCATACGGCGGTGGAGAGTGGAATCTCCTGTGGCACAACCTTGCGGGCCTCGCTCGTATGCACCTCGTAGGGCGGAATCACGGTAATAAAACGCAAGCGATCGCTCACCTCATAGCGCAGGCACTGGGGGAGCGAATCAGTCGGCGTAAAGGAGCAGACGGCGCCGCCCAGGATGGCGGGGGCGACGTTATCGGGATGGCCCTCGACCTCGGTGGCGATGCGGACGAGTTCGGCGCGGTCGACGGTGTGGCCTGTCAGCGCGGCGGCAGCCATGATGCCGGCGACGACGCAGGTGGAGCTGGAACCCAGGCCGCGGGCGACGGGCACGTCGGTCTGAATGTCGATGGCAACGGGAAAAGCCGGCTCGCCCCATGCGGCCAGCGCATCGACAAAGCTGACGTAAACCAGGTTGTTCTCGTTTTGGAACTCTTCGGGGCAGCCCGTGATGGTGAGCTTGTCGGCGCGCTCGAAGGTGAAGTGCGAGTAGAGGCTGACGGCCATGCCGAGGGTGTCGTAGCCGATGCCTAGGTTGGCGCTGGTTGCTGGGACGGTGATTTTGATCATGTGGGTCCTCCTTGGCGGGTCTGACCGTTTAGTTCGCTGCTCGGGCAGTCCTGGCTCGCTCGGAAAGCACATTAAGTGCTTTCCGGCTCGTGCGGAACTCGCGACGAACTAAACGGCCAGACCCGCTCGCATGCTCGTCATCATCCCGAAAGCTAAATAAAAAGAAGGTGCGCCGGCTTGCGCCGGCGCTTAATAAGGGGTTTAGTTGGTTGCCATCTTTTTTGCAGCCTGCTCTACGTAGCTGGCCATCTCATCGACGTCGCAGACGTCTTCGAAACGGACGGGTTTGGATTCGAGTTCGGCGAGCTGGGCTGGGGCGACCGTGTTGGTTGCCTGCTCGAGCACGCGCATGGCCTCAAAGTCGTCCTTGGGAACGTCGAGGCCCAGGGCGTCGCAGCAGGCGCGCGGGAACTTGTAGGGGCTGGCGGTCGAAAGCAGCACGCGGGCCTTGGCGCCCTCGGCGGGGGCGACCTTTTCAAAGACGTGATAGCCGCAAGCGGTGTGCGGGTCGATCACATAGCCGTTTGCATCCCAGCAGTTCTTGATAGCAGCGCGGACCTCGTCCTCGCTGGCCCAGCCGCAGCCAAACACACTCTGGATCTTGGCCAGCAGCTCGGCGGGCACCTCATAGCGACCAGTCTGTGCCAGCTGCTCCATAAGGCCGGCAACGAGTTCGCAGTCGCCATCGGACAGGAAGTACAGCATGCGCTCCAGGTTAGAGCTGATGAGGATGTCCATCGACGGCGAGATGGTCGTGAAGAACGGACGGTTGCGGTCGTAGACGCCGGTGGTCAGGAAGTCAGCGAGCACGTTGTTCTTGTCGCTCGCGACGATGAGCTTGGCGACGGGCAGACCCATGCACTTGGCATAGTAGCCGGCCAGGATATCGCCAAAGTTGCCGGTCGGTACGCAGAACTCCACGGAGTCGCCGGCCTCGATGGCGCCGGCGCGCAGCAGCTGCGCATAGGCGGCAAAGTAGTAGACGACCTGCGGCACCAGGCGGCCGACGTTGATGGAGTTGGCGCTCGAAAGCACCGTGCCGGCGGCCTCAAGACGCTCGGCAAGCTCCTTATCGGCAAAGATGCGCTTGACGGCACTCTGGGCGTCGTCGAAGTTGCCGCGGATGCCGCAGACGGCGACGTTATCGCCCTCCTGTGTGGACATCTGCAGATTCTGCACGCGGCTGACCTTGCCTTCGGGATAAAAGACGGTGATGCCCGTGCCCGGGGCGTCGGCAAAGCCAGCGAGTGCTGCCTTGCCCGTGTCGCCCGATGTGGCGGTGACAATCATAATGCGCTCGGCACCGCCGTCCTTGGCGGAAGTGCGGGCCATGAGGCGGGGGAGCATCTGCAAGGCGACGTCCTTGAAGGCGCTTGTGGGGCCGCCAAAGAGCTCCATCACATAGGTCTGAGGGGCGTCAGCGCCCGGCGCAGCGTCGAGTTTGACGAGCGGCGTAACCTCTTCACTCGCGAACGTGCCGCGGTATGCCTCGTCGACACACGCCGAAATTTCTTCGGTCGTGTAATCATTCAGTAACATTCCCAACACATCTTGAGCGATTTCAAAGTACGATTTAGCTGCAAGCGAGCTGATATCGACCTGCTGGGTGCCGATCTCGTCCGAGACAAACAAACCCCCGTCGGGAGCGATGCCGGTACGGATTGCCACCTTACTTGAGCACGATAAAGTGCGTCCTCGTGTACTATGATAAGTTCCCATATAACACTGCTCCTCGGATGCCTTGGTCCCAATCGGTGAAACCATGGTATCAGAGCGCGCAAAATAGGTTCGCAGAGGCTTTTTAGAAAGGTAACCTCCAGCCCATGATTAAGATTGCCAAGTTTGGCGGCTCGTCGGTCGCCGACGCCGAACACTTCAAAAAGATCAAGGCCATCGTCGACGCCGACCCTGCCCGCCGTTTTGTGGTGGTTTCCGCCTGCGGCCGCCGCTTTAAGGGCGACACCAAGGTGACCGACCTGCTCTATCTGGTCAATGCGCACGTTAAGTACCACGTGTCGTGTGAGGAGCTGCTCGAGGACATCGGCCAGCGCTATTTTGATATCGCTGATGAGTTGGAGCTCACCTATCCCATCCGTGAGGAGTTCGCGGCCTTTGCCGAGCGCGCCCGCTCGGGCGGCTACTCCACCGAGGAGCTTGTGAGCCGTGGCGAGTACTTTACCGCTCGCCTGATGGCTGAGTACCTGGGCCTACCGTTCCTGGACGCCGCGACGGTTGTGGCGTTCCATCACGACGGTACGCTCAGCATGAATCGCACCTCCGAGCTGGTGCAGGAGTATGGCCAGCAGGGCGGCTTCGTTATGCCTGGCTTCTACGGCGCGACGCGCGAGGGCCAGATCAAGCTGCTCGATCGAGGCGGTGGCGATATCTCGGGCTCGATCTTGGCCAAGTGCCTGGGCGCCGACCTGTACGAGAACTGGACCGACGTCTCGGGCTTCTATTCTGCCGATCCGCGTATTGTTCCCGAGGCTCAGCCCATTGCGCGCGTTACCTACGAGGAGCTGCGCGAGCTTTCGTACATGGGCGCAAGCGTCCTGCACGAGGAGGCCGTGTTCCCCGTGCGCGAGGCGGGTATTCCGCTGGTCATCAAGAACACCAATGCGCCGCAGGACCCCGGTACCATCATTAGCGAGACGGCTGATGAGGGCGAGGCGGAGCCCATCATTACCGGCGTGACCGGCAAGCGCGGCTTTGTCGCCATCAACGTTGCCCGCGACCGCACCAAGCCCCGCGTTGGCTTTATGCGCCGTGCGCTTTCGGTGTTCGAACGCTATGACGTTTCCGTCGAGCACATGCCCACCGGTGTCGACCGTTTTGGCGCCGTGGTGCAGGAGCAGGACGTGCACGATTCGCTGTACTCGCTCGTTGGTGACATTCAGCAGGAGGTCGAGCCGCTCGAGATCGAGGTTGTCGAGGGTCTGGCGCTCATCGCGACCGTCGGCCGTAACCTGCGCGGTCGTGCAGGCATCTCGGGCCACCTGTTTGGCATGCTTGGCCAGGCCGGCGTGAGCGTGCGCATGATTTCGCAGAGCTGTGACGAGATCAATATCATTATCGGTGTCGAGGAGAAGGACTTCGACCTTGCGATTCGGACCATTTACCGTGCCTTCTCCGATGAGAACGGCATTGTGAAGGTCTCCGATCTGGAGGCTCCCGCGCCGGCCGATCCCACCCTGGCCGCGCTCAAAAAGTAGCGACTGCTCGGTAGATTTTTGGGTCATGTCTCAAAAATCTACGGCGGGGCGTTTCGTTTCGGTTTCGTTTCGACGGGGCGGGTTTCGTGTCCGCCCCGTTCTTGTATACACTGGCAACAATAATCAGCCTGCTCGGCGTGCGGGCAAAAGCCACAACCTTTAAAGGGGGAAGCATGAAACAGTACACGGTTGCTATTTTGGGCGCGACGGGAGCCGTGGGCACCCAGATGCTCGAGTGCCTCAACGAGCAGGAGTTCCCGGTCGGCAAGCTCAGGCTGTTGGCAAGCGCACGCTCCGCGGGCAAGACCGTTGAGTTCCGCGGCGAGCAAATCGTGATCGAAGAGGCTTGCCCCGAGGCCTTTGAGGGCTGCGACATTGTGCTTGGCGCCGCCGGCGACGACATCGCGAAGGAGCTGCTGCCCGAGGCCGTCAAGCGCGGCGCCGTCGTGGTCGACAACAGCCACGCCTTCCGCATGGATCCCGAGGTGCCGCTGGTTGTACCCGAGATCAATGCCGACGATATCAAGTGGCATCACGGCCTTATCGCCAACCCCAACTGCGCGACCATCATCGGCCTGGTTCCCACCTGGCCGCTGCATCAGCTCGCCGGCGTGAAGCGCATGATCGTCTCGACGTATCAGGCGGCTTCGGGTGCCGGCGCTCCCGGTATGGCCGAGCTCGAGGCTCAGCTGGCCGCCCTGGGCCGCGGTGAGGAGATTCCCGAGCCGCGCGCGTTTGCCGCCCAGCTGGCGAGCAACCTGATTCCGCAGATTGGCGGCGTCAAGGAGGAGGGCTTTACCTCCGAGGAGATGAAGCTGCAAAACGAGGGCCGCAAGATCATGCATCTGCCCGAGCTGCGCGTGAACTGCACCTGCGTGCGCGTGCCCGTGCTGCGCTCGCACTCCGAGAGCATTACGCTCGAGTTCGAGCGTGACATTACGGTTGACGAGGCCCGTGCTGCGCTGGCTGCCGCTCCCGGCGTCAAGCTGGTTGACGATATGGCTGCCGAAGATGCACACGATCGCTTCCCCATGCCGATGGATACGTCCGACCAGGACCTGATCTGGGTCGGTCGCGTGCGTCGCGACATCTCGAACCCCGAGGCCGCGCGCGGTATCACCTTCTGGTGCTGCGGCGACCAAATCCGTAAGGGCGCGGCAACCAACGCCGTCCAGATCGCTAAGCTGCTCTGCGAGTAGTGTGGCCTGTCCGGCGGGGGCCGGACTTAGTTTTCAGAACGTCCTCGACCATGTGTGGCGCCTTGTCCTGCTCCTTTGGAGCCGCGGACAAGGCGCCACACTGGTCTGCGGAGTGTTCTGAAAACTAAGCCCGGCCCCCGCCTGCGGTGACGCTGCTGTAGGCGGCCTGCGATGGGGCCGTTGTTGGTTGGGGTCGCTGGGCTGATGTGGGGGCACGTGGCCGTTGCGGGCCTTGGTCCCGGCGGCGGCCCCGGCGCTTCGCGCCTGCCGCCTTGGGTAACTTTGGGGTCGATTGAAGTTGCCTACACAATTCGCGGTATTATGGTGCGGAGTTTTGAAAGGAGCCGCTGGTGGTCACGACGACGTTTGCTTCGCCTTTGGGCGAAATCTTGCTTGCCGCTGATGGCCGCGGTCTGACGGGGCTTTGGTTTGAGGGACAGGAGCATTTTGGCTCCACGCTTCTCAAAGAAGATCCTGAACATGTTGAAGGCGCCGATGCAGTTTCTGGTGCTGGCGGCATGTCGTCGGTGAGTCCTGCAAATGGTGCGGCGTCTTCGGTGCTTGAGCGTTCCTGGGCTTGGCTGAATGCTTATTTTGCAGGGCAGGAACCTCGGTTTACGCCGCCGTTGCATATGATCGGTACGGCGTTTCAGCGTGAAGTTTGGTACGAGCTGCTTTCCATTCCGCGTGGCGAGGTCGCCACGTATGGCGAGATTGCCCAGCGTGTTGCTGCTCGACATCGTGTGCCGGGAAACGAGGATCCCGTTGTGTCTCCTCGTGCGGTGGGGGCTGCGGTCGCGCGTAATCCCATTTCGATTATTGTGCCGTGCCATCGCGTGGTTGCCGCCGACGGGTCGCTCAACGGATATGCCGGCGGCCTCGACCGTAAGGAGTGGCTGCTCCGGCTTGAGGGCGCGTACGAGGAGTAACGCTCGAACACTTTGCATAACTAGGACGCCGCGAAAGGACGAGTCGCTGTCTTTTCGCGGCTGGCATGCGTCCAGGCGCTCGGCGTCTGCGCCTTAAGTTTGGCTAAGCCATATCCTGCGTATTTGAAAACGCGCAGGTTGAGCAGCTAAGGCTGCGCTAAGGAGGCTGACGGTGCGCTATCATCGGCAGTATCGAAACTTGTATAGCCGTGCGCCAAAGGAGCAACCATGAAACTGATGCTTGCCGAGGACGAACCCGGCCTCTCCCGCGCCCTTACCGCGATTCTTCAACATAGCGACTACGAGGTCGACACCGCGCTCGACGGTCTGACGGCGCTCGAATATCTGCTCGCCAACGACTATGACGCCGCAATCCTGGACATCATGATGCCCGGCATGGATGGAATTGAGGTGCTCAAGCGCACACGTGCCGCCGGTAAGCGACTGCCCATCATCATGCTCACGGCAAAAAGCGAGGTGTCCGATAAGGTCGAGGGCCTGGATGCCGGTGCCAACGATTATCTGACCAAGCCGTTTGCCGCCAAGGAATTGCTCGCTCGCATTCGTGCCATGACGCGTGCCGCGACGGCAATTGACGCCACGACGCTCAGTGTGGGCAATATGCGCCTCGACACGGCATCGTGCACGCTTGTGGGTCCCTTGGGCGAGGAGCACCTGGCCAATCGTGAGTTTCAGCTTATGGAGCTCTTTATGCGCAACGCCGGCACGCGTATGCCCACCGAACGTCTGATGCTCGAGGTTTGGGGTGAGGATGCGCCCGAAGGCGCCAACGTAGTGTGGGTCTATATCTCGTACCTGCGCAAAAAGCTGACGGCGCTGGGTGCCAACGTGGCCATCCGCGCATCGCGCAATCAGGGATATTCGCTTGAGGTTGTCGAGGAGGGCGAATAAGCGTGAGCGCGAGCGCGTGGTGGAAGCGCATGGCGACAAAGCTCGGCATGGGAGCGGACTCGGGTAATCCGGGGCGCGTCGATGCTGCCAGTGCAATGGGACGTCGTCTGCGTCGCAAGTTCATCCTGGTTGCCATGGGTGCCGTGACCGTCGTGCTTACGCTCATCATTGCCGGCATCAACGTCGTCAACTACTCGCATATCTGCAAGATGGCCGATGCTCGCCTGGACTATATCTTGGCGGGCAAGAACGGCATTGATTGGACGGATGAGCCTAAGACCGACCCCGGCCAGGATGTGGGCGCCGGTAAGACCGCTGCCGGTGACAGGGTGGTCATGCGCACCGGGCACTTCGAAGGTATGACGGCGGAGTCTCCCTTCGACACGCGCTACTTTACGGTGTCGATTGCCGGTGGGCAGGTGACCGATGTCAACACGGCCCGCATTGCCGCGGTGGGTGCCAAGCGTGCTGCACGCATCGCTGCAGGACTATATTCCAAGGGTTGGACCTCGGGTTTTTCTGGCAATTATCGCTATACGACTGACGTTCAAGACGATGAGACCACCTATGTGTTCGTGGACTGCTCGCGCGAGCTTGCAAGCTTTCATTCGTTTTTGAGCGCGAGCGTGGCGATCAGTTGCATTGGCTGGCTGGCGGTGCTGGCAATTGTGGCGGGTGCCTCGGGCGCGGTGATTCGACCGATGGCCGAGAGCTACAGCAAGCAAAAGCGCTTTATTACCGATGCGAGCCACGAGATCAAGACGCCGCTGGCTGTAATTGACGCCGCCAATGAGGTGCAAGAGATCGAGAGCGGCGAGAGTGAGTGGACGCAGAGCATTCACGAGCAGGTCGCGCGGCTGACGGCGCTCACGGAGCGTCTGGTGTTTTTGGCTCGCATGGACGAGGGTTCGGCGGGCTTTACCATGATATCGATCGATCTTTCGGAGGCAGTGGACAAGGCGGCGTCGCCGTTTGAGTCGGTGGCGGTTTCGCGTGGCAAGCGTCTGTCGACGTCGATTGCGAGTGGCGTGCGGGCCCATGCCGATGCTGCAGCGGTGGCGCAGGTGGTTGAGCTGCTGCTGGATAACGCCACGCGCTATGCGAGTGAGGGCAGTGTAATTGAGTTGAGTCTGCGTGCCGTCTCACGCGGTGCAGGCAAAGGTTCGGCCGAGCTTGTCGTTTCGAACGCCGTGGACGAGCTGCCCGAAGGCGACCTAGATCGATTGTTCGACCGCTTCTATCGTGCGGACGTGTCGCGCAGCTCCAAGACGGGCGGCTCGGGCGTGGGCCTATCCGTGGTGCGTGCCATCGCCGAAGCCCATGGTGGGAGCGCTTCTGTCTGCGGCCACGGCAACCAGATCACCTTCACCGTCCGCCTCTAAAACCTGCCAAAATGAACCTGTCCCTTTTTGGTCGGTGCGAAATGGGTAATACTAAAGAGTTATCCGACCAGATGGGAATTAATCGATGGCCTATATCGAATTCAAAGACGTCATCAAGGCATACGGCGAGGGCGACGCCCGCATTCACGCACTCGACGGCGCGAGTTTTACGGTCGAGCGCGGCGAGCTCGCCATCATTTTGGGTGCTTCAGGCGCCGGTAAAACGACGGCGCTCAACATCTTGGGCGGCATGGACACGGCAACTTCCGGCACCGTGACGGTGGACGGGCGCGACGTGAGCTCCGCTAACGAGGCGCAGCTCGTGGAATACCGCCGCGCCGACGTCGGCTTTGTCTTCCAGTTCTACAATCTGGTCCCCAACCTGACGGCGCTCGAAAACGTTGAGCTCGCGGCGCAAATCTGCCCCGATTCGCTCGATGCCGAGCAAACGCTTCGTCAGGTTGGCCTGGGCGAGCGCCTGGGCAACTTTCCGGCGCAGCTTTCGGGCGGCGAGCAGCAGCGCGTGTCCATTGCCCGCGCGCTGGCCAAAAACCCCAAGCTGCTCCTGTGCGACGAGCCCACGGGCGCACTCGACTATAAAACCGGCAAGCAGATCTTGCAGCTGCTGCAGGATACCTGCCGCAAGCAGGGCATTACGGTCATCATCATCACGCACAACTCCGCGCTCGCGCCCATGGCCGATCGCCTGATTCGCTTTAAGAGCGGCCGCGTGGAGAGCGAGACGGTCCAGCAAAATCCCGTGCCTATCGAGACGATCGAGTGGTAGCGCCCATGGATCAGGACCGCCAAAACAGCCAACGCCGCGACGCGCAGAACACGGAGCGCGAGCAGGATTTTACGACCTACCGCACTGCCCAAAGCTCAAACGATATGGTGCCGACGGTGTTTCGCCGCGGTGTCTACCGCACGATTCGCGGCAGCCTCAAACGCTTCTTGTCTATCGTCGTGATCACCGCGCTCGGCGTGAGCGTGATGTGCGGCCTTAAGGCGGGTTGCGAGGACCTGTGCGATTCGGTTGACGCCTACTTCGACCAGCAAAATGTCTATGACATTAACGTGCAGTCGACCTATGGCCTGACTGACGATGATCTCGACGCCATCCAAGAGGTCGATGGCGTCGAAACGGCCGAGGGCATCTACACCGAGACCGCCTACACCGCCGTGGGCACAACGCGCGAGCGCGTGGTCGTGCAAAGTCTCTCCAAGGAGAATATCGATCAGCCAGTGCTCGTGAACGGCGATTTGCCCGAGAGCGCCGATGAGGTCGCGGTGACTTCGAAGTTCCTGAAGGCTTCGGGCAAAAAGCTCGGCGATACGGTGAGCTTTGCTGCCAACGATGCGAGCTCGTCGAACCAAAGCGCCAAGGATCAGTTTGCCGATGGCGATTACACCATCACGGCCGAGGTTCTCGATCCCACTGATGTGAGCTCCGACTCGACGGTCAACGCCTTCCGTGCCGCCTCGGCGGCGGACTATAAGTTCTATGTGAGCGAGGACGCCGCGACATCTTCTTCCTACTCCGCGGTCCACGTGGTCGTCGAGGGAGCCAAGGATCTCAACTCATATTCGGATGCCTACGCGGCAAAGATCAATGAGGTCAAGGGCAATATAGAGAAGATCCGCGAGGAGCGTGAGAAGGCGCGCGCTCAGGAGCTGACGGTCGACACGCCGACAAGCTTGGATGCGGCCGAGCGTCAGGCCGCCATGCTCTTTGGGATCGAGCAGGACAACATCAATCGCATGGCCGAGGGCAGCGACGAGCGTGCGCAGGCGCAAGCCGACCTGGACCAGCGCCGTGCCGCCGCCGACCAACAGTTTGCCGACGCCCGCGCCGAGCTTTCCGATCTGGGAGAATGCACCTGGTACATCCAGGACCGCGGCAATATCGCAAGCTACTCGAGCGTGGAGAGCGATAGCTCGTCAATTGAAGCCATCGCCACGGTGTTCCCGTTCATCTTCTTTATCGTCGCCGTGCTCATCAGCCTTACCACCGCCACGCGTATGGTCGAGGAGGAGCGCACGCTCATCGGCCTGTATAAGGCGCTCGGCTATTCGCGCGGACGCATCCTGTCCAAATACGTGGACTATGCGCTGTGGGCTTGTCTGATCGGCGGCGTGCTCGGCAACATCATCGGATTTGTGGGCCTGCCGCTGTTCTTGTTTACGGTGTTCGACGACATGTATTCACTGCCTCAGATGCTGCTTTCGTACGACATCGTGTCGTCGCTCGTGTCGGTGGCGCTGTTTGCCGTGGGCGTGGTGGGCGCCACGATTATCGCCTGCCGCCACGAGATGGCCGAGACCCCGGCCTCGCTCATGCGCCCCAAGGCCCCGCGCGCCGGCTCGCGTATCTTGCTCGAGCGCATCGGCTTTATCTGGCGCCGCATGGGCTTTTTGAACAAGGTGGCAGCACGTAACCTGTTCCGCTACAAAAAGCGCGCCTTTATGACCATCTTCGGTATCGCGGGTTGCACCGCGCTTGTGATCTGCGGTATGGGTATTCGCGACACGTCGGTCGCGCTTTCGCCCAAGCAGTATGGGCATATCACGCGCTATGACTTGCTGGCGGTTGCCAATCCCGACGATTTTTCGCAGACGTGCGCGGCATTGGATGAGCGCAGCGCGGCCAAGGATTCTAACGTGACGGTGTCTTCGACGCTGCCAATCATGACCGACAACGTCACCTTTACATTTGGCGGAAAGAGCGAGACCGTGCAGCTGATCGTGGTGCCCGATGACCGCACGAACGACCTGGACGACTACGTGCGTCTCGAGGATGAGTCCAAAGAGCCGCTGTCTTTGCGTGACGGAGACGTGTATCTGAGCAAGAGTTCACAGCTGGTTCTCGGGATTCAGCCGGGCGACACGGCGCAGGTCCAAGATTCGTCGCTCAACGTCGCCAAGGTCAAAGTCAGCGACATTTCGCTTAACTATCTGGGCAACACGCTTTACATGACGCAGAGCACCTATGAGCGCGCGTTCGGTCGAAGCGCACGCCTCAACGGCATCTTTGTGCTGCTTAAGGGCTCGTCGGCCGACCAGATTGCGCTTAGCAAGAAGCTTAAGAGTGACGGCTGGCTTTCGATTTCGAGCACGGCCGAGCATTGGGAGAACTTTGAGGCGAACTTCACTATCATCAATTCCGTCGTGGTGCTCGTGACCTTTATGGCGGCGTGCCTGTCGTTTGTGGTGGTGTTTACGCTGTCCAACACCAACATTTCGGAGCGCGAGCGCGAGCTGGCGACCATCAAGGTGCTGGGCTTCCGCCGTGGCGAGGTACACCACTACGTCAACAAGGAGACGTTGATCCTCACGGCAATCGGCGCTGCGCTGGGCGTGCCGCTAGGTGGCTTGCTGGCCAAGAGCTTTACCTACATTTTGCAGATGCCGTCGCTGTACTTTGACGTCGAGGTCGAGCCGCTAAGCTACGTGCTCGCCGTAGTGCTTTCCTTCGGCTTTACGTTTATCGTCAACCTCGCCACCAACCGAACGCTCAACAAGATCGACATGGTCGGCGCCCTCAAGAGCGCCGAGTAACCTGTCCTGGGATTCAAGTTCTAGCGAGCTGCCGACGCGCCCGCAGCAGTATTTTTGCATAAACCGCTCCGCCAAATGCATACTTTGACGGGGCGGTTGCTTTTTGCCCACAGGTACCCCAGGGGGCGCCGTGCAAATTCCGGAGTATTCAGCATCCCGGGGTCCGCGGGCGCGGGGGCGGGTGCACAAAACCGCGCTGAAAGCCCCGATTCTGAGTCCCAACGCCTCTAGAGCCGCTCGTTTTTTTACAGGATGCGGCCCATGGTGCCTGCCTTTCGCCCAAAATCCAGTATGCAGGCACCCTCGGCTGCTGAATACTCCCAAAAATGCACGCCGCATCCTACCCCAGGCACCCGCAGCAAGAAGACGAATAGCCACGGCTTCCCTAGTTACCGCAGGAGGCCCCAGGGCTTACCTCCCAAATCTTTCCGCAGGACGGAAGGATCCCGCCGCGCGAAGCACACGGCGGGATCCTGACATGTCCGAGGACGATTTGGGAGGTAAGCCCTGGGGCCTCCGATGAGAGCAGTTTCGGCCGAGGCTATTCGTCGCCGAAGCTGATGCCCAACGCCTTGGCCTCGCGCACCAGATCGCTCTGGGGATCGACATACTTGAGCTTGCCGGCGACATCCTCGAGCGGCATGTGGCACATCTTGCCGTCGCGCAGGGCAATCATGTAGCCAAACTCGCCGCGTAGGCAGCCGAGAGCCGCCTCGACGCCGCACTGGGTCGCAAAGATGCGGTCCTGGGCGTCGGGCTGACCGCCGCGCTGCGTGTGACCGGGGATGGCGACGCGGGTCTCGCGACCGGTCTTGGCTTCGATCTCCTTGGCGATGTCGTAGACAATCGAGGGGCTCGTACGCTCGGCGAGCTTCTTCTTGTACTCCCTCTTGGACAGCGCCGCGTCCTCCTTGGAGATAGCGCCCTCGGCGACGGCTACAATCGTAAAGCGGCTACCGGTCTCCATGCGATGCTCGATGGTCTTGATGACGTTATCCATGTCGTAGGGGATCTCGGGGATCAGGATGACGTCCGCACCGCCTGCGACGCCGGCGTACAGCGGGATCCAGCCAACCTTGTGGCCCATGATCTCGATGACAAACACGCGGCCGTGGCTCGACGCAGTGGTGTGGATGTCGTCGATGCACTTGGTGGCGACGTCGATGGCGCTTGTAAAGCCAAACGTCAGCTCGGTGCCCCAGGTGTCGTTATCGATGGTCTTGGGCAGGGCGATAACGTTGAGGCCCTCTTCGCGCAGGCGGTTGGCGGTCTTGGTGGAGCCGTTACCGCCCAGCATAAACAGGCAGTCGAGCTGCAGCTTATGATAGGTGTGGACCATTGCGGGTACCTTCTCGATGCCATCGGCCTCGGGAATATCCAGACGCTTGAACGGCGTGCGGCTCGTGCCCAGGATGGTGCCGCCGCGGGTGAGGATGCCGCTAAAATCGGCGGGCGTCATGACGCGGAACCTGCTGTAGATAAGGCCCTGGTAGCCGTCCTCAAAACCGTAGATCTCGATAGGTTCTTTGCTATTGGTCATGAGCGTTTTGACGATGCCGCGCATGGTGGCGTTGAGCGCCTGGCAGTCGCCGCCACTAGTAAGAAGACCGATCCTAAGCATGGTGAATCCTTCCGGGCAAGTTATAACATGCGCATAAGTTTACCCCCGCACACTGTTGATGCGGGGGTAAAACGTATTAGCTCAAGCGTATGGAAATGTAAGCAACGTCAGGCGAGCGTAAGGTCGACGGGCCTGGCTCCTTACAGTGCGAAGGCGTCGACGTCGCCCCAGTGGCGGCGCAGCGTGATGGCGGCAGCGGGTTCGGTATTGTCAAAGACGACCGACCATTGCGTATTGCTGGTGATGTCTTCCGGATTGGGCTCTTGCGCTGCGGCGCGCAGGGCTTTCCAGACAATCGTTTCGTCCTGGGCACCGACATGGGCGTCAAGGACATCGGCGATTGCGACGGCGCGCTCTTTACCATGGCCCAGCTCGCCATTCTTTTGGTTGGGCAGTACTTCGTCGCCATAGCAGGCGTAGAAGTTCGTAACCTGGCGTGCAGGAGTCGCTTTGAAAGCGCGGTCCGGATCGTGTGGATCCCACTCTACTACGCGCGCGTCACCGGCGGCGTCGTTGATAAAGAAGTGGTAATCGCGTCCGGCCATGGCGTGCATGTCGTGGGCGGAAAGTAGGTCGACGGCCTCTTGCGTGGTAGCCGCGCGGTCGAGCACCAGACGGATGGCGAGCGAAGTGTTGATGACGGGGCGTTGCGTGTCCTGGTCACAGGGCTTGGAATCCAGGGTGAGTACGGCAATGGACACGCCGCATTCGTTAACACCGTCGAGCTGGGCAAACGGGCCCATGAGTGCGGCGGCGCGTCCGGCGACGGAGTCAAGTGGAGTGTTGGCGCCCAGGTTATTGAGGGCCGCAAACCCGATGGAGGCATAGCCGCCGCGTGGGTGATTGCGCACCAGCAGCGCTGAGGTGTCGTCTTTAAAGTCGTAATTGCGACCGGTGCGCACGCGGCCTTCGGCATCTACGGCGACAAAAGCGCTGCAGGCAAACTGGGGCGCCTGGACATGTGCCGGCGCACCGGGCAGCACCTGCGCCACCACGGCATCGATGTAGGCCTGGTCGTCGCGCACGCCAGCGGCGATGATGCGATCAAGATCGTAGTCGTAGGCGATGTCGATTGCGTACAGGTCATAGCCATCCGCGTAGCCGGTCAAGCGTCTGAGCGACGCGGCGGACTTGATTTGCTTGCGGTAAACGATGCCGGCGGCAGCGGCAAAGCCGACGGCGACTCCCGCGACACCGCAGGCGATGGCAATGTTACGTGGCTTCATGACGGTTCCTCTCGTCCTGTTAGCGCAATTGTCGCAAAAGGGGCGCGGGCATGATGGCTCAACTTGGTGAGCGGTGCGGAATTAAGCACGGAATGAAGAGTGCGGCGCTGGCGTGGCGGGGTATGCTGGAGGGGACCATCAACCCAGCGAAAGGGGAGAGCATGACGGATCAGGAAACGCCCGAGCGCGCGCACGTGACGGCCGACGATATCGAGGCCGCCAACGACCTTATCGACTTTATCGAGGCATGCCCCAGCATGTTTCATACGGCGGCGACCATTATGGCCGAGCTCGACGAGGCGGGCTTTACCTACCTGCCCGAGAATGCGGCATGGGATATCGAGCCGGGCGGGCGTTATTACACGCAGCGCAACACCTCGAGCGTCGTTGCCTTTAAGGTGGGCGAGGACCTGGCCGCGACGTGGGGCGAGGACGGCGTTGCCGGTGACTATCATTTTCAGCTCACGGCGTCGCACAGCGATTCGCCGACGTTTAAGGTTAAGGCCGTGCCCGAGCTCGACGGCGCGGGCGAGACGCTGCGCCTGAACACCGAGGCCTACGGCGGCATGATCGACTACACCTGGTTCGACCGTCCGCTGGCACTCGCGGGCCGCGTGCTGGTACGCGAGGGCGACCGTATCGAGAGTCGTTTGCTCGCTACCGAGCGCGAAGTCGCCATCATCCCGAGCCTTGCCATCCACATGAACCGTGGCGTTAACGAGAGCTTTGCTCCCAACCGAGCTGTTGACCTGTGTCCGCTCATCAGCGCCGGTGACCTTAAGCAGGGCGACTTTGACGCCCTGATCGCCGACGAGCTGGATGTTGAGCCCGAGCAAATTTTGGGCCGCGATCTGTTTCTGGTCAACCGCCAGGATGCGCGCATTTGGGGCTGGGCCGACGAGTTTATCTCGACGCCCAAGCTCGACGACCTGGCCTGCGCCTACACCTCGCTGCAGGCATTTTTGGGTGCCGAGAATGCGCACGACGTTTCGGTCTTTTGCTGCTTTGATAACGAGGAGGTTGGCTCCGAGACCAAGCAGGGCGCCATGTCGACGTTCTTGGCCGATGCACTGCGCCGCATTAACGGCTCGCTGGGCTTTGACGACGAATCGTACCACCGTGCGCTTGCTGCCTCGATGCTCGTGAGCTGCGACAATGCACATGCCGTGCACCCCAACCACGCCGAGAAGTGCGATGCCCGCAACCAGGTGGTGCTCAACGGTGGCATCGTCATCAAGGAGGCAGCCAACCAGCACTATTGCACCGATGCCTTTAGCCGCGCGGTGTTCCAAGCCATTTGCGATGACGCCGACGTGCCCACGCAGGCCTTCGCCAACAAGAGCGATATGGCTGGCGGTTCTACGCTGGGCAATCTGTCGAACATGCAGGCGAGCATGCATGCCGTGGACGTGGGCCTGCCGCAGCTTGCCATGCACTCGAGCTACGAGACCGGCGGCGTGCGCGACGTGATGTACGCCATCCGCGCCCTCACCGCCTTCTACGAGCGAAACCTAACCATCAACGGCGCCGAAAGCGTGGAGCTCTAAACCTGCCAAAAAGGGACAGGTTTATTTTGGCAGGTTTTATCTGGGCAAATGCCGCAATGCTAACGGTAAGAGAGCCGCTAGGACCCCGTCGACAGAGTCGACGCCAGCGAAACGCCGCAGGTAGAGCAAAAGTCAGCGAGAGCCCGCCAGAGCGAGCAAGGTGACGTGAAAGAGGAGGGCATAGGCCTTTTGGCCATGCCCGACGATTGAACGTCAGATTGCCGCTCTGGCGGGCTCGCAGCGTCGAGGGGTTCCGGCGTTTGGCAAAACGCCGGAACAATTAGTGTTCGATCCAGCAGCGGAGCGTCTCGCCGGCTTGCAGGTGACGCAGGTTCTCCGCGGCAATGTCGACCACATTGTTGAGCGTGGCTGCCAGGTGGAACCAGCCCGAGATGTGCGGCGTGATGAGCATGTTGGGCGCATCCCACAGCGGGCTTGTCGCAGGCAGCGGCTCGGGGTCGGTGACGTCGACCGCGGCGCCGGCAAGGTGTCCGGACTCAAGAGCGGCAACCAGATCGTCGGCAACCACAAGATCGCCGCGGCCGCCGTTGGCAAAGAAGGCGCCCGGTTTCATCGCGGCGAAGAACTCGGCGTTCGCCAGGCCGCGGGTCTCGGGTGTGCTGGGCATAAAGGATGCGACGATGTCAGCCTCGGCCAGACGCTCGGGCAGGGCGTCTATGCCGTCCATGTCCTCAAACACAATGGGGTAGACGAGTGGATGGCGCTTGATGCCGCGGACGTGCGCGCCCATGTTGCGGCAGAGCGTGGCGAAGTGGCCGCCGATATCGCCCGCGCCCAGCACCAGCACATTGGCGTTTTTGAGCGAGGTGACCGGCCCCAAATCCTCCCAGCGATGCTCGCGCTGCAAGTCGTGATAGCCGGGCAGGCGCTTCATCATGGAAAGGACCATGGCAAACATGTGCTCGCTCACGGCCTGGCCGTAGGCGCCCACCGAGCAAGACAGTTTGGCGTCGACCGGCACAGTGCCGGCGGCAAGGTAGTCGTCATAGCCGGCGGTTTGCAATTGCAACAGCTGGAGACGTTCGCATGCCGTGAGCATGTCAGGGTCGATGTTGCCCAGGATCACGTCGGCATCGGCGACCTGCTCGTGCGTGGCGGCGTCGGCGCTCGTGTAGATAAAGTCCTCGCCCGGAGCGCTCGACTCAAGAATTGCGCGATGACGGTCGTTGACGGGCAACAAAACCAGAATGTTCACAAGCAGTCCTCTCCGCTCGACCTGCCAAAAAGGGACAGGTTTATTTTGGCGGGTTTTATCAGGCAAAACGTTCAAATAAAACGCCGGATGCAAGACGAGCGTGCCCGTCAGCATCCGGCGCATCCACGGCTACCAGCTCAGCAGCTCGTAACCGTCCTCGGTCACCACGAGCTGTACCTCGCACTGGGCCGAGTCGCTGCCGTCCTTGGTGCGCACGCACCAGCCGTCACCCTTGCTAATCTTGATGTCGGGCGCTCCGGCATTGACCATGGGCTCGATGGTAAAGACCATGCCCGGAGCCATGATGGTGTCCACATCGGGCGCCTCGGTGGTAAAGCCCACAAACGGATCCTCGTGGAACTCCTTACCGATGCCGTGTCCGCCGTACTCGCGCACCACACTAAAACCGGCGTCCTCGACCGTCTTTTGCACGGCCTCGGCCATTACGGACAGCGGCAGCCATGGCTTGACGGCCGCCAGACCCGCCTCCACGCTGGCGCGGGTGACGTCGACCAGGCGCTGGCGCTCGGCAGATACCTCGCCGATGCAGAACATACGGCTCGAATCACTAAAGTAACCGTCCAGGATCGTGGAGCAGTCCACGTTGATGATATCGCCCTCGTGCAGCACATCCGCATCGCAGGGGATACCGTGGCAGACGACGTCGTTGATCGAGGTGCACACGCTCTTGGGGTAACCCTCGTAGTTGAGGTCTGCCGGCGTGCCGCCGTGCTCGACGGTGTAGTCGTAGATCATCTGGTCGATCTGGTTGGTGGTCATGCCTGCGGCGATATGCTCGCCCACATAATCGAGCACGCCCACGTTGATGGCGGCCGAGCGCTTGATGCCCTCGATATCGGCGGGCGTCTTGTAGAGCGTACGGGGCAGAACCTCCCAGCCCTCCTCCCACAGGCGCTCGAGGCGCTCGTCGAAGGCGCTGTGACATTTCTTATATTTTTTGCCGCTGCCGCACCAGCAGGCGTCGTTGCGGCCGGGTACGGGTCCTTTGTCATACATGGCTAACTTCCTTTCATCCGCAGCTAGTATAGCCCACTCACGCGTCCATAAAAGTTGCGGTGATATAGTTCCGATCTAAGCGGTTTAACAGCATAAACAGGAACTATATCACCGCAACTGATGGAGCGGGATGGCTGACACTAGCTGCTGCGTGGTTTTGCTAGTAGCTCACTTGGCAGGGAATGCCGAGGGCGCGCACGCGTGCGGCGATCGTGTCGAGCACCTCGGGCGCCGCTTTGGCAAGGCCGGCGATTGGTGTCTCGCGCGCCACTGTGTAGATGGTCGCCTCCTGCGGGCGAATGCGCTCGAGCGCCGCGAGCCAAGGACCAACGTACTCCTCGCCGGTGTTATCGAGAGACTTGCCCCGGTACTCACCGCTCAAAAACATCGTCTGGATAATGACATGACCGTTAAAGCTCGCGAACGTCTCGATCTGGTGCTCTACATCGTAGGGGCCAATAGGCTGGTCGAGCAGCTGGATAAACGCTGGGTCGACGGTATCGAGCTTGAGGATGTTGTCGTCGACCATCATGAGCGCATCGTGTACCTGGGGACGGTCGGCGCGCGTGCCGTTGGAAAGCACGGCAATCTTGGTGTTTGGGGCAAGCTGGTCGCGAAACGCGACGGCACCGGCGATGGCCTGCGGAAACTCCGGCGCGGCGGTGGGCTCGCCGTTGCCTGCGAAGGTGATCACATCGGGGAGCTCGCCCTCAGCTGCCATCTCGTGCAGCTTTGCCTCGAGCGCGTCGAGTACCATGGCAGCTGTGTTGTACGGCTCATGACAGGGGTGCTCGGCGTTGAGGCCGTTTTCGCAGTAAATGCAGTCGAACGTGCAGATTTTGCCGCTGGCCGGCATCATGTTGACGCCGAGCGAGAGACCAAGGCGACGGCTGCGAACGGGCCCAAAGATGGGGCTGGCATTCAAAAACGTAGACATAGGCATATGCTCCTCAAGACAATTGTGCCTAAGCATAGCATCGGCTCCAAAGCAAGGTGCGGGCTCTTGCCTTACAAGTTTCGTTTTTTAACGTCGCTCATTATGCCGTGCCATGAAAAGCCTCGGGTCGGGTACAGTTAATCTGTTAACAAGGCGCAAGGCAATGCGGGTCCATCCAATCGCACTGACGTGCAACTGGATGAGCATTGATGATGGGGGCACAACATGGATTTTACGGTTGAGAATGTGGGCACCACGATTGCCTGTCGCGAATATGCCGGCCCGGATGTGTCGCCTGATGCTCCTGCCTTGGTGTGCGTGCACGGCGCTTGTGTCGACGGCACATTTTTCGACGGTATCGCTTGTGAGCTCAGCCGCAACTACCGCGTAATTGCCTACGACCGCCGCGGCTGCGGTGGCAGCAGCGATGCGGCAGACGGCAGCTATGATCTTGCCGCTCAGGCCGCCGACCTGCAGGCCGTGATCGAACACGTTGGCGCTCCGGCAAATGTGCTTGCGCATAGCGCCGGTACGTTGGTGGCGCTGGAGCTTCTTCGCACCGAACCCCATCTCGTCGCCCGTGCGATTCTGCATGAGCCGGCTGTGTCGGCCGAAGGCGTCGGTATGGGCGCAGCTCCGGTTTTGCTCGATATGATTGCGGCGGGAAAGGTTTCAAGGGCGCTCCGGCTTTTCTTGGGAGCTCTCGGCGACTTGGACCCCGAGGCTCCTGGGACGACCGAAGCGGAAGTCAAACATGCCCTGCGCAATGGTCGTTGCTTTATGGCGAACGAATATGGAACAAATATGACATATGCTCCCGACTGGGAGCGCGCCCGCGCGTCAAAGGCAGTCTTGGCCGTGTTTTTGGGCGAGCTTTCGGTCGATACGCCCCGCGAGGCTGGCACGCGAGCGGCTGCCGAATACCTCGATTGCCCCCTTGTGACGATCCCGGGCGCGCATAACGGTCTGCGCGATCGCCCCGTTACGGCGGCAAACGCCGTTCGTGATGTCTTGGAGCGTTAGCGCGCTCGATGACCTGCGGGGAGAGGGGCTGTTAGCGTTTCGTCATTGTTAACGAATGCGCCCATAACCGCGCACCCGCGGCTCCATTACCGCCGCTTGCCAGGTCATAAAAATGTAACGATAATCGCGCGTTTGCCTTCAGCTGTTAGATGTTACCCTTGTACCAATTGATATGCACCGTTGCCGTGCGTAACGATAGAAGGGGCCCCATATGCTCAATAATCACGAGGTCAATCTAACCGACGAGGAGGCTGCCGCTGAGGTCGCCCGCGTCGCGAAGACCTACCCCGTGGTGCGTTTGCTGTCGGCCGATCAGATTAAGAGCGAGCCTAACTGCCTGCTCGCCGGCAATCGGTGCCCTTGTCTGCGCCAGTCAAGTCTTGAGGCCTTGGCAGGTTCCGATGATGTATCGGAGCAGCTGCTCAATGATGGTACCGAGTACCGCGCTCGCCTGCGCCCTCTGAAGGTCGAGGGCGAGCCTCACGTCCTGCTGATGGTGCGTCCGATCGATGAGCAAGAGGCTGCAGAAGAGGACCTCGTCTACACCGACGTGCTGACGGGTGTGCGCAATCGCCGATATTACGAGGAAAAGCTCCGTAGCGCCCGCATGAATGCCGGCGTTGCGGTGATTGACCTTGATGATTTTAGGGTCTTCAACGATACGTGTGGCCGTCATGCCGGCGACCTTGCGCTCGGTGCTGTGGCGACAGCCATACGCAGCGGAATTCGTTCGACTGACGAGCTTGTGCGCTATGGCTGCGACAAGTTTGTGGTCGTCATGCCCAATATTCCCTCCGATGACTTCACCCGTCGCCTGCATCAGGTGTCCGATGCCGTTCATTCCACGATTGTTCCGGGCCATGAGTACGTGAGCTTGACGGCATGTGTTGGTGGCGTTCGCATTCATGGCGAGACGGTCGATGAGGGAGTTGGCCGCGCTGTCCAGTTATTGAGCCGCGCTAAGGCAAAAGCCGGTACGGTCGTGACCGATGCCGATTCCATCGAAGCCTTCCAAAGCGACAAGCCTTTGGTGCTTATTGTCGATGACTCCGAGATGAACCGAGCCATTCTCAAAGAGATGCTC
The DNA here is from genome assembly GCA_900541235.1 of uncultured Collinsella sp. Taxonomy (GTDB): domain Bacteria; phylum Actinomycetota; class Coriobacteriia; order Coriobacteriales; family Coriobacteriaceae; genus Collinsella. Next base: position 34,167 of record UQIW01000007.1, read on the forward strand.
AAGGACGAGTATTGCATCCTCGAGGCCGACAACGGTCGTACGGCGCTTGACATGGTCGACCGCTATGGCGATGAGTTGTCGCTCGTGCTGCTGGATATTGTCATGCCGGGCATAAGCGGCTTTGAGGTGCTGGCCGATCTGTCGCGCCGATCGGGTATCGACAATCTGCCTTTTATCATGATTTCGAGCGAAGATTCCGATGATATGGTTCTGCGCGCGTACGAGCTGGGCGCCTCGGACTATATCAACCGCCCGTTTGACTCCCGTGTCGTGCGCCGCCGTGTAAGCAACACCATCCGCCTATACGCCAAACAGCGCCGTCTGACGAGCCTGCTGTCCCAGCAGTACAACGAGCGCGTCAAGAACAGTCGCATGCTCATCGACATCATGGCCGGCGTCATGGAGCTTCGCAATGGCGAGAGCGGCAGGCACGTTACGAACATCGAGAAGCTGACCGAGCTGCTGCTTGGCTGTCTGGTCCAGCGTAGCGGCACGATCTCCCTCGACAATGAGGAACGCTCTACGATTGCCCTGGCTTCGGCGCTGCACGATATCGGCAAGATGTCGATTGACGATGCGATTCTCAACAAACCCGGGCGCCTTACGCCCGAGGAGTTCGAGATTATGAAAACACATACCACGATCGGCGCCGACATGCTGCTTGAGCTGGGTAGCCATCACGCCGGCAATGCGCTTATGGAATATGCGTACCAGATTGCGCGTTGGCATCACGAGCGCTGGGACGGCAAGGGTTATCCCGATGGCCTTAAGGGCGACGAAATTCCCATTGCCGCACAGGTGGTTTCGGTGGCCGACGTGTACGATGCTCTGACGAGCGTGCGCGTGTACAAGGACGCTATCCCGCACAAGGAGGCAATTCAGATGATCCTGGACGGTAAGTGCGGCACCTTTAACCCGCTGCTGCTCGATTGTCTGCTCGAGGTGCAAGACCAAATTGCCGAGACGTTGGCACGCCCCGCCGACGTTGTCGCGTTTCCCATGATTTAGTTTGACCAAAGGAGTTTTTAATCCATGATTTCCATGCGTGAGGCGTATGAGAAGATCGGCGCCAATTATGATGACGCGTGCGCTCGGCTGATGGGCGAGGAAATGCTCGCCCGCTTTGCCCTCAAGTTTTTGGATGACGAGAGCATGGACAAGCTGGAGGCCGCCATGGCGGCGGGAGACGCCGAAGGTGCGTTTATGGCAGCGCACACGCTCAAGGGCGTGAGCCAGAACCTGGGATTCGATAATCTGTACGAGCCGGCGGTCGTGGTGACCGAGGCGCTGCGCGGCGCCGATGCCGTTGACGGCGCTCGCGAGGGGATGCATGCGCTGCAGCAGCAATATGCGGCTACGATGTCGGCCCTGCGCGAGACGGGCGAGTAAGAGGTTGTGAGCCTTGGGCTGTGTGCCTGCCGCGTATAGGCAAAAGGGCGCCCCGCCGGACCATGTGGCCGGCGGGGCGCCCTTATCTGTTATGCGGTTCGCGAGCTAGCGGGCCTGCTTAACCTTTGCCGCTGCCTCGACAAACGACTTCCACAGGTTAAAGTCGGTCTCGAGTGTCTGCCAGGTGTACTCGGGATGCCATTGCACGCCCAAGCAGAACGGCTGGCCCTCGACCTCGATGCACTCGGGAACGCCATCGGTTGCCTTGGCGACCAAGCGCGTGCTCTTACCCAGACGATCGACGCAGCAGTGATGTGCCGAGTTGGTCTGGATCAGCCTGTGCCCGCCAACCGCGCGCTCCAGCAGCGAGCCCGGCATGACCTCGACAGGGTGCACGGGGTCGTTGAGCACGTGGGTGTGGCGCCACTGCGTGCGGCCCTCGCGCGCACCCAGGCTCGGCACGTCCATGCACAGGGTGCCGCCGGTGGCGACATTGAGCAGCTGCGTGCCTCGGCAGGTGGTAAAGAGCGGCTTCTTGGCGCGAAGCACCTCGTTAACCAGCTTAAACTCAAAACGGTCGCGAATCTCGCAGCACAGCGTGGGGTCGTAGGGGCGCTCGTCGCCCCAGCGCTTGGGGTTGACGTCCGGGCCGCCGGGAATAGCGATGCCGTCGGCGATATCGACGTAATGACGGATAACCTCAATGTCCTCGGTGATGGACATCTGCAGCGGCAGGCCGCCGGCGGCAAGAATGGCATCGACAAAGACACTTGCGATTTCCTCGTTGGGGGAGAGCATCTCGGTTAAAAACGGCTCTGCCTCTTCCCAGCGCGGTACGACGAGGATGAGTGGGCGGTCGGCGGGGGCGACGTCGACGTGCGGGGTGTAGGACGATGAAGTGCGAGTTCCGATCATAGGTGTAACTTTCGAGTTTGGATGGGCATGGCGGGCGGGTGGGCGGTCTGGTTAGTGCCCCTTGATGGAGTTGAGGAAGTCCTGGGCGCGCTTGGTCTGGGGGTGGTCGAAGAACTCGTCGGGCGTGCCGGTTTCCACGATCTGGCCGTCGGCCATAAAGACGACGCGGTCGGCCACGCGGCGGGCAAAGTTCATTTCGTGCGTGATGACGATCATCGTCATGCCCTGCTGGGCCAGACGGACCATGACCTCGAGCACTTCGTTGATCATTTCGGGGTCAAGGGCACTCGTGGGCTCGTCAAAAAGCATGGCCTTGGGCTGCATGGCGAGTGAACGGGCGATGGCCACGCGCTGCTGCTGGCCGCCCGAAAGCTGTGCGGGCACCTTGTCGGCCTGCTCGGCCACGCCCACGCGGCTCAGCAGGTCCATGGCGCGCTCACGAGCTTCCTCCTTGGACACGCCCAGCACGTCGACCGGTCCCAGCATGACGTTCTGCAGTACCGTCATATGTGCAAACAGGTTGAACTGCTGAAACACCATGCCCAGTTCGGCGCGCATGCGGGCAAGGTCCTTGCCTTCCTGCGGCAGGGGCTCGCCCTCGATGAGGATCTCGCCCGAGTCGATGGTTTCCAGACGGTTGATGGTGCGGCACATGGTCGACTTGCCCGAGCCCGAGGGTCCAATCACAACGACGACCTCGCCGCGGTCGACCGAGAGATTGATGTCGTTGAGGACGTGCAGATCGCCATAGTGCTTATCGACGTGTCTGAGCTCGATCAGCGGCTGATTGCCGGTGGAAGAGGTGCTCTGTGCCATGGTGCTCGGCTCCTTATGACTCGAAATGGTAAAGCGTTAGCGGATGATGGTCGCGCCGGTCTTGTGCGAAACATAGACAGCGGCCTTGTTGATCGCGACGTTGATGAGGATGTAGATGACCGCGATTACCAGGTAGACCGACACGAGGGCGTCGTAGTTGGTAATGAGCACGCGGGCATTTTGCATGAGGTCGGGGTAGCTCACCACATAGGCGACGGTGGTGTCTTTGACTACGACCACAAGCTGCGAAATCAAGGACGGAATGATAAACCGAATAGCCTGCGGCAACACGATTTTAAAGGTGATTTTAGCTTTGGAGAGACCGAGCGCCTGGGCTGCCTCGACCTGACCGCGCGGCACGGCATTGACGCCGGCGCGGAAGATCTCGGCAAGTACGCCAGCTGCGGCGAGCGCGACGGGAAGCGTGAGCATCCAAAACGACGGTAGCGCGATCTTGTACTGGGGCAGCACCAAAAAGAAGAAGTAGATGAACAGCAGACTCGGCACACCGCGGAAGAAATCGGTGAGCACGCGGCAGACCAGCTGTAGCGGCTTGATGCCGCTGGTGCGGCCGAGCATAAGGGCTAAGCCCAGCACCAGCGCGATGGCGCCAGCGGTGAGTGCGACTTTAACGGTGCCCTCAAAGCCGGCAAGCAAGAACTTCCAGGTAGTGAGGTGCGTAAAGAAATACCAATAGTGGACCGAAAGCTGACCGGTCACATAAAAGCGCTGCAGTACCAGGATGGCGAGCGCGGCGACAGCAACAAGCGAGATGGCGGTGCCGATGCGAATCTTGGCGCGCATCTTGGGGCCGGGAGCCTCGTAGAGCGCATCGCGCATGGTGAGCGCGGAGGTGGAATGCTTGCTCATCGGAGGATCCTCACCTTCTTATCGATGTAGTTGCCAATGTGGCTCACCACAAAGGCCGTGCCCAGGTAGCCGAGCGCCGAGATAAAGAACGCGGCGACGCCGCCGAGCGAGCGGGTATTGATGTAGCTCACCACGCCGGTGAGTTCCTGCGGTTTAAGCGGCACCTGGCTGCCGAGCGCGGTGGTGAGCATGACGGCGATAAAGAGGTTGGTCATGGGCAATACGCTCGAGCGCAGTGCCTGCGGAATCACGATCTTGGCGAGGATGCGATTGAAGCTCATGCCCAGCGAGCGGGCGGCTTCCACCTGGCCGACGCCGACGGTGTTGATGCCGCTCATAAAGTTCTCGGAACCAAAGGCCGAGCCCAAAAGGACCGTGGCGACGATAACGCAGGTGCGGTAGGGTAGGACGACCTTGAGCGGCGGCAGCGCGTAGACGACGATGATAAGCAGCGCGATGCCGGGGATGTTACGGAAGACCTGGACATACAGGTCGCCAAAGACGCGCAGTGGCTTGAGCGGCGACACGCGCATTACGGTGACGGCGACGGCCAGTACCATGGCGATGGCAAACGACTCAAGCGTCATGCCCCAGGTTGCTAGCAGCGCGTCGATATAGTTCTGGCCATAGAGCGACCAGAGTTCGGAGAGAATCATGCGGACCTCCCGCCGATAAGGAAAGGGGCTCCCGTGTGTACGGAAGCCCCGACAACTCAGTGAGGAAACAGTTTAGCGCAATAAAGCGAATCGTGCGTTTCCGTATGGTTTCGCAGCGGCTGATGCCCAGCTTGCGAGCTTAGGCGCCGACCTCGGGCAGCTCGGGAACGTTGGTGTCGCCCGTACGGTCGCCGATGCAGATCTGCCACAGCTCGGTCCAGGTGCCATCGTCCTCGATCTTCTTAAGGAAGTCGTTGACAAAGGCGACGCCGTCGGAATCGAGCGGCAGGCCGATGCCGTAGGGCTCCTTGCTGCCGAAGGGCTTGCCGGCGATCTTGTACTTGCCGGGCTCGCGGACCAGGGCGCTCTGCTGCATGTTGTTATCGATGACGTAGGCATCAACGCGACCCTGCTGGAGTGCCTGGCGGGCCTCCTCGTCGGTCTTGAACTCCTGCTGGCTGGCCTTGGGAACGAACTCCTCCAGGATGGCGGGGCCGTTGGAGCCGGACTGGACGGCGACGTTCTTGTCGGCCAGGTCGTCGACGCTCTTGATGTCGTCGTTATCGGCGAGCACCAGGATGGCCTGCTGCGTGTAGTAGTAGGGGCCGGCGAAGGAGACGAGCTTCTTGCGCTCGTCAGTGATGGTGTAGGTGGCAAAGACAGCGTCGACCTGGCCGTTCTGCAGGACGGACTCGCGCGTGTCCGAGGTCACCTGGGTGATCTCGACCTTGTTCTCGCCCAGAATGTAGTTGGACAGGAGCTGTGCGATACCGGCATCGAAGCCGCGGGTCTGACCGTCTTTCTCGTTGAGGAGGGAGAAGAGCGTGGAGGTCTGAACGCCACCGATCGTAAAGACGCCGGCGTCCTTGACGGCCGTGGCCCAGGTGCTGGCGGTGATGGCGTCGTCATCGGCCTTGGGGCCGTTGTCGACGAGCTTGTCGAATGCCTTAGCGTCGAGCGTGGTGGAAGCCTCGGTATCATTGGAGCTCTTGGAGGAGCCGGCGGCGGAACCCTTGTCGGCCTCGGCGCTGGTGTCGGAGCAGCCGGCAAGACCAAGGCCGGCGACGGTTGCGAAGGTGGCGGCAACGAAGCCGCGGCGGTCGAGAACGACCTGCTGGGAGAGGTTCTTGCTCATGGTAGAACACCTTTCTCAATAAAATCCCTAGCGGTTGAGTAGAGTTATACCCTATCGCGCTCAAATGGGTCAACACGAAATAACTCAGAAACATACTTACCTTATGGGTTATTCTACCTACTAAAAAGGGGCAGGCACCTTCGTGGTGGTTCTTGCAGATGTGGTGGCCTGTCTCGCTGCTTTGTCTCAATCTGTAACAGTTAGACGAGGAAATGGGTTCTACCTGTTACAGATCGAGATTTTCTCTTCAGGGGAATTCGAATGTCTCAATCTGTAACATCTGGACGGCCAAAAGGTCTCTATCTGTTATAGATTGAGACAAAGGTCTGGGACTAGGACGTCTTATCCAGATCTGTAACAGTTAGACGGAAATTCGGACCCTAGATGTTACAGATTGAGATAATCGCGTCGCGAAAATAAAAACCTCCGCAGGGGTGCTTTCCTTGCGGAGGTTTTCTTACTCGTTGAGTAGCCTTACGGCTTCGGCGGCCATGTTCTCGACCGTCATGCCGTTCTGAGCGAGCAGCTCGTTGGGGTCGTAGCGGTCGGGGAAGCCCTTGGCGATGCCGAAGGTGCGCGTGCGCAACGGCGTGCAGGCCAGATAGCACGCGACGCGCTCGCCCCAGCCACCGTCCAAGATGCCGTCCTCGAGGGTGACGACAACGCGATGCTCGGCGGCAAGACTGTCGAGGAACTCACGGTCAAGCTCGGTTGCAAAGCGCGGGTTGACGAGCGTGGCCTCGATACCGTACTCGGCAGCCAAGCGGTTTGCCACGCGCTCGCCCAGCTCAAAGAAATCGCCAAGCGCGAGCACGGCAACGTCGCGGCCCTGACGCACCACGTTGTAGCGAACGGCACTGTAGTCGGTGTCTTCGGCAGGCGCAAGGTCGGGACGGCTTACCAAGCCAATGCCCGGTACGCGGATCGCCGCGGGATGCTCGCGGTGGTCGAGCGACCAGCTCAGCATGGACAGATATTCCTCCATGCAGGCCGGCGCCAAGTAGTGCATGTTGGGAAGACCGCCCAACATGGAAATATCAAAGAACGAAAGGTGCGTCTCGGACGTGGTGCCAAAGATTGACGCACCAAACACCAAAATGGTTGCCGGGGCGTCGTTGAGGCACAGGTCGTGCCACAGCTCGTCGTAAGCGCGCTGCAAAAACGTGCCGTACACACCAAAGACTGGCTTGGCGCCCGAGCGCGCAAGCGCGGTGGCAAAGGTCACGGCGTGCTCCTCGGCAATGCCCACATCGACGAACTGTTTGCCGGCGGCAGCGCGAAGCTCGGGTGTAAAGCCCATGATGTAGGGCGTGGCGGCCGTGATGCCCACGACCTGCGAATCGCGCTCGATGGCGGCGCTGAGCGCCTCGCCCGTAATGTCGGCATAGGTGCGCGGCGCAGGCTCGCTCGGATGGCCCGGGCAGAGCTTGCGTCCAGTTGCCATGTCAAACGGACCCACGTGATGCCAGCGTTCGGGGTCGTTCTGGGCTGGCTCAAAGCCCTTGCCCTTGGCGGTGGAGACGTGCAGCACGATGGGATGATCGATATTGCGCAGTTCCTGCAACGCGTCGACGAGGGCCAACACGTCGTTACCGGCGTCCAGATAGCGGTAGTCGAGCCCCATCGCGCGGAAAACGTTGCGCTCACAGGTACCGTTGCTGGCTCGCAGCTCGGCCAGATTGCGATACAGGCCGCCATGGTTCTCGGCAATGGACTGGTCGTTATCGTTGACGATGATGATCAGGTTGCTATCGAGTTCGGCGGCATTGTTAAAGCCCTCAAACGCCAAGCCGCCCGAAAGCGAGCCGTCGCCAATGATGGTGATGACGTTGTAGCTGTCGCCCGCCAGATCGCGGGCGTGTGCCAAGCCGCAGCCCAGGCTCACCGATGTGGAGGTGTGGCCCATGGCGAACAGGTCGTGCTCGGACTCGTCGGGATTGGCAAAGCCAGAAGCCTCGCCAAAACGTTCCGGATCGATATAGGTATACGCGCGCCCGGTCAGCGCCTTGTGGGCGTAGGTCTGGTGCGAAACGTCAAAGACAATCTTGTCGATAGGGGAGTTAAACACGCGATGAAGCGCAACCGTAAGCTCAACGACGCCCAGGTTGGGGGCAACGTGTCCGCCGACAGCGGCGGAGCTTTCGAGGATGGCGTGGCGAATCTCGCCGCAGAGCAGCGGAAGCTCGGCGCGGTCGAGAGCCTTGACGTCCTCGGGCGTTGTCGTTTGCGTAAGCAGCATCGTTGTGGGTTACTCCATGCGAATCGAGCGCCGGCGCTCCCTCGGCCGACACAATTGCACAAGACAGTCTCGCACATTTTGGCGTTTGATATGTGACGGCGGCGCGGTAATTCGACAACTGGTGGGGCAAAACGTTTTGTCCGATGCCATACTGATAGATTCGATGATGATTTTTTCAATACGTGCAGGCCGTGGCTTGCCGCCGTGAGCCGCTGGAAGGAGGCAGCATGTCCGATGCCGTTCGTGCCGAGAAAATCGCGCACGAGGTCGACGATGCCGCCCGCCAGCTCGCCCAGGCGGGCCGCTTGGACCTGACGCGCGAGTTTATCCAGCATGGCGACGTGACGGTCTATGCACATGTGACCTCGGTGGCACGGGCAAGTCTGTCCTTTGCCGAGCACTTGGGCCGTGCTGGCATTTCGATCGACCGTGCCTCGCTGCTGCGCGGGGCCTTGCTGCACGACTACTTTCTCTATGATTGGCACGACCCCGACCCGAGCCATCGACTGCACGGATTTCGACATCCGTTTTTTGCCCTGGCGCGTGCCGAGGAAGATTTTGAGCTGACGCCGCGAGAGCGGAATATTATCGTGCGGCATATGTTTCCGCTGGTGCCGGTGCCGCCGACGTGTCGCGAGGCGTGGATTGTTTGTCTGGCGGATAAATGGTGTGCTCTGCGTGAGACGGTCGCCGGCCGCCTGCCGCGCAAGGACGAGACGGACGATAGCGTGAGTAAAGCATCGAGTGAAAAGAGGAGAGGGTAGACGGTGGGGACCGCAATCGACATGTCCTTTGACGGCGCGACGCTTGCCGCCTGCCCGCTTTCGGCACTGGTGCTCTCGTTTGCCTTCTACGGTTTTTGCGGCTGGGCATGGGAATCGACAGTCTGCGCCATGCTCAACCACGGACGCTTTGCCAACAGCGGCTTTTTGCTGGGACCGTGTTGCCCTATCTATGGCGCGGGCGGCATTGCCTGCTGGCTGCTGTTGCGCGGGATTCCGGATGCCCCGAGCCAGTTTGTCGCTGCAGCGCTCGTATGCAGCGTGATTGAGTACAGCGTAGGCGTGCTGTTGGAAAAAACAACGGGCGCTCGCTTTTGGGACTATTCGCATCTGCCGTTTAACCTGCACGGACGTATCTGTCTGTACTGGGCCTGCGCGTTTGGCCTGGGTGCGTTGTGCATTTGCCGTTTAGTGGAGCCGGCATTGCTGGGGCTGCTTGGCCATCTGCCGGTGCTGATTGTGCGGTTGTCCGCCTTTATCGTCGCGGTCGCGATGATGGTCGACGCGTTGTGCTCATTGGCGAGCTGGCGGCGTCTGTCTGATCAGCTGGAGCGCGTCCGGGCCGACCTTGCCGACCGCATCAACGAGTCGCTTGCCGACGCGTCCGACTCAATGCTCGAGCGCATTCCCGAATCGACGATTGACTCGGTGGCACAGACGCATATCCGCAGCCGTGCCGTTAACGCGTGGCTGGCCGAGCTGGGTGACGCGACGCTCGATGCCCTGCGCGAGAAGGCTTCGATGCCGACGTTTATCTCGGACGGCGCTCGCGGTCTGGCGCTTGCCGCCCGCCGCGTGGCCGATGCCGCGCCGAGCATGCCGCGTCCGTCGCTCAGTCGTCGCCTTGCCGGTAAGCGCATGAGCCGTCCGGTACCGAGTGTGTCACTCAGTCGTCGTGACCTGCGCTTTTTCAATGCCTTCCCGCGTCTGCGCATCAATCGCTACGAAGGTGTCATTCGAGCAACTAATCTCCGCGACCGCGCCCACGAGCTGTTTCGGCGCTAGCCGGGACGGGCGCACTCACGGCCCCCTTGCTCGCGTATTTCCCGTCCGTTTCGCGTCCGTTGCCGTGCCGTTTCCAAGATTGCGGCACCGTTTCCATTCGACAACGCAGCGTTTAACAACGCCGTATCTGGTCTACACCAGTTGCCCCTCGGCCGCATTATGGGCGCCGACAACGTTCATGCGATCAAGGGGGAGCGAATGTACGATACGGGATCGACAACGTTTATGCTCATCTGCACCATGCTCGTGTTTTTAATGACACCGGGTCTGGCGTTTTTCTATGGCGGCCTGTCCAGGCGCAAAAATGTCATCAACACCATGCTCATGTGCTTTGGCGCCATTGGCCTGGTTGGTGTGCTGTGGATTGTTGCCGGCTGGTCGCTGGCCTACGGCGGCGACGGTTCCAGCCCGTTTATTGGAGGCCTTGACCAGCTGCTGTGCCTTCCGGTGCTCAACCAGGTGCTGCAGGCGGCCGAGGGCAATGCCACTGACGGCGCCGTCTACCCTCAGATCATCAACATCGCCTTTCAGATGGCATTTGCCATGATCACTGCTGCTATCGTCACGGGCAGCCTGGCCGGCCGCGTTAAGTTTGGTGCCATGACGGCCTTCCTGGGCATTTGGCTGCTCGTGGTCTATGCGCCGCTCGCCCACATGGTCTGGGGCGGCGATGGCTCCTTTATCGGCGACATCATCGGAGCGCTCGACTTTGCCGGCGGCGACGTGGTACACATTTCGTCCGGTCTGACGGGCCTGATTCTCTGCTTAATGCTCGGCCGCCGTCGCGGTTTTGGCATGGTGAGCTACCGTCCGCATAACGTGCCGTTTGTGGCGCTGGGCGCCGGCCTGCTTTGGTTTGGCTGGTTTGGCTTTAACGGCGGCAGCGAGTTTAATGCCGACGCCGTTGCGGCACTCGCCATCCTCAACACCGTGACGGCCAGCGCGGCGGGCATGGTCTCGTGGCTTGCCGTCGAGCGCGTGCATACCGGCCGCCCCACGCTGGTGGGTGCCAGCACCGGTCTGGTTGCGGGCCTTGTGGTGGTCACGCCCGGCGTGGGCTTTGTCGAGCCATGGGCGGCGCTGGTCATGGGCCTGATCGTCTCACCTGTCTGCTACCTGGCCATCAGCCATCTTAAGACCAAGTTTGGCTACGACGATGCACTCGATGCGTTTGGTTGCCACGGTATCGGCGGAATATTGGGCGGCGTGCTCACGGGCCTGTTCTGCGTGCCGGAGCTCTCGTGGACCGGTAAGGGCGGCCTGTTCTACACGGGCGACGTGTCGCTGCTCATCTCGCAGATTTTGGGCATTGTGGTGACGGTCGCTATTGTACTGGTGCTCGACTTGGTGATCGCCGCGGTGGTCAAGGCGCTGTTCCACGGCAGCCTGCGCGTGGACGAGGCCGACGAGGCACTGGGCTTGGATGCGAGCCAACACGGCGAGAGCGCTTATCCCTCGTTCTCCGGACTTGATTAGCAGCTTCCCCAAGCACCGCACCTTGCCGTTCAATCGTCGCTCACGTACTTAAGTACGCTTCGCTCCTCTTTCACGGCAATCTGCGGCACTTGGGAAACCTGCTAAGACCAGTCAGTTGAACTTTTTGATCTCTGAGGTTGGTTTGCGGCACCTGGAAAACCCGTGCCATGTGAGGGACAATTCATTTCTTTATTAAAGAGAGGAATTCACTATGAAGAAGATTACGGCGATCGTTCGTGCTGAGAAACTTGAGGTTCTTAAAGACGCGCTGTTTGCTGCTGATGTTCGCGGTATGACTATCAACCAGGTGCAGGGTTGCGGCGCACAGCATGGCTGGAAGGAATACGTGCGCGGCAACGAGTTGCTTGTCAACACGATCCCTAAGGTACAGTTCACCCTTATTTGCGCCGACGAGCATGTCGACGGCATTGTCGAGATTATCTGCAACGCCGCACGCACCGGAGCCGTCGGCGATGGCAAGATCTGGGTCGAGCCGGTCGAGGAAGTCATCAGCATCCGTACCGGCGAACACGGCCCCGCCGCGGTGTAGGACAATCTTTCGCCTGACGGGCGCGCCTCTCTCGGGGCGCGCCCGTTCTCGTCTACAATATCGTGCAGACGAAGGAGAGGCATGCCCATGATCAAGATGTTTGCGAGTGACTTAGACGGAACGCTGCTGAATGCCCTACACGAGGCCGACGGAACCATCCGCCGCGCCATTCGCGAGCTGACCGAAGCCGGGCTGCATGTGGTTCCCGCGACCGGACGCTCGACGCTGCCGATCGGCGAGCATGGCTTCACAGGTCTGGCACTCGACGCCTGCTGCTCCAACGGATCCATCGTGCGCGACAGCCATGGTGAGGTGCTCAAGACCTGGACCATCGACCCGCAGGTTACCGAGGAGCTGCTCAAAGCGTTCCCGGACATTTGCTTCGACTGCTCCACGCCCGACGGCATGTTCTCGAGCGGTTCGTTCGAGATGCACCAGGCGGGCTTTAAAAAGGACAGTCCTATCAAGCGCATCGTGATGCGCGGCATGCGTGCACGTGGCGGGTATCACGAGGAACAGTATTTCGACCAGTCGATCGGTGACATCCTGCGTCATGACGTGTGCAAAATCAACTGCCGCGTGACCTCGCCCGAGCTGGAGCGCGACCTTAAGGCATATTTGGCTGAGCGATCGGACCGTGTGGTCAACGCGCCGTTCGATCCGGTGATGTTCGAGATCACGGACGTGGCGTGCAACAAGGGCGAGAGCGTGGCGTGGCTGGCGGGCTACTACGGTATTGCCGAGGACGAGGTCGCGGTCTACGGCGACGGCGGCAACGACATTGCCATGCTCAAACGCTTCCGCCACAGCTACGCGACCAAAAACGCAAGCGATGCCGCCAAGGCCGCCGCGAGCGCGACCATCGGCAGCTGCATGGTCCACGCCGTCCCCAAACACATGCTCGCCACCATGCACAAGCAAAATTCCCGCACCGTCATCGAATAATGTGACAAAGGGACAGCCCCTTTTTCACGAGAACCCTGCACCTTTGGCATGCGAACATATATTCGTATATATAACTAAGTTTTGATAGAATCGGTATCGTTGACGGCAGCTCCGTGTGTCGGGCAGCGCCCTCCATCTGATGGGAGGTGATGCCCATGACCGATTTGATTGATTTCGTGAGACTTCTGACCGCTTTGGTCTCGTTCTTCACGGCACTTGTCGGCCTTTCCGAGGCACTCAAGCAGCGTTCGAAGCGCAACAGAAGGGGTCGCCGCCGCTAAGGCGTTGACCCCCTAATGCAAACAACGGCGCTGCCCAGCTTTCCAGAACTTGGGCTGCCGTCGACACTATTCTACCCACGAATGACATTTTGAACAATCGGCAATGCCGCTTCAAAAGCCAGGCACAACTGGCACAACCTAGGCGGTCGCTGAATGTGACAAAGGGACCGTCCCTTTGTCACAACCCAAATATTGCCTTTACGTGTTGATGCACACGGTGTGCAATAATACTCGCACTGTGTAATAGCGCACAGGCTGAGTAACAAGGAGGACGCTTGTCCCAGCTCGAGAAATGCGATCGCCGGTCCCTTCGCTCGCAGCGTGCCCTTCGCCAGGCGCTTGCCAGCGAGCTTGCCGAAAGCGGCGACCTTTCGCGCATTAACGTCGCGTCGCTCACCGAGCGCGCCGGTCTTACGCGCCGTACGTTCTATTCGCACTACCGCGATATCCCCGACTTTATCAGCCAGATCGAGAACGGCCTGCTTGCCGAGATTCGTGAGCGGGTGGAGCTTATCACCGCAGCTCAATTACCCGATCTTTACCGCAACATCGACGAGCTCGAGCCGGCACCCGGTTCGGTTGAGCTGCTTCGCTATCTTGCGGCTAATCGCGACCTTATCGGGGCCCTGCTGGGCCCGGGCGGCGACCCCGCCTTTATTAAAAAGATCATCGATACCGCACGCGAGGCCGTGGTGCCGCGTGCACAGACGGGCATTTTGGGCTTGGCGCTGGGCACCTTCTTTGACTACTACGTCACCTATGTCGTGAGTGCCGAGGTCGGCATGATCCAACGTTGGTTTGAGCGTGACCTTTCTGAATCGCCCGAGACCATGGCGCGCATTATGACAGTCATCGCCTTTGTGCGCCCCGGCGACCTGTATGGCCAACCCATCGATATCAACGTGCCGGAATACGGCATGAAGCTATTGAATCTGCAGCTCGAGGACGCGGTCGACACCACCGCAACCGTCGAGTCCAACAACTAAGAGGAGAGACAATGAGCAAACTCGTCGAGGGCATCAAGGACCGCATGGTCGCTGCTGCGCGCGAGGCCGCGCCCGCCGTGGTGGACGCCGCGCAGAAGGCCGCGACTGCCGCTGCCGAGAAAGTTGCCGAGGCAGTTGCCGATGCCAAGAACGCGGCAGGGGAGACGTCCGTCGCTAGCGAGCCCGCCACCGCCGCTGAGCCCGTAGCCGCCGGCCAGGCCCCCGAAGGCGCGATCTTCAACCCCGAGAACGCTCGCGGCAGCCTGCATCTGGGCATCGACGTGGGCTCCACCACCGTTAAGCTCGCCGTGCTCAACGACGACAACCAGATCGTCTATGCCAAGTACCAGCGCCACCACACCGACGTCCGCGCCTGCGCCCGCGACCTGTTCGAGGGCGCTGCGACCGTGCTGCCGACGGCCCAGATGACCTGCGCCATTACCGGCTCGGGCGGCCTGCTGCTGTCCCAGTGGCTCGACCTGGAGTTTGTCCAGGAGGTCATCGCCAGCAAGCGCGCTGTCGAGACTCTTATCCCGGCCACCGACGTTGCCATCGAGCTGGGCGGCGAGGACGCCAAGATCATCTACTTCGACAACGGCATCGAGCAGCGCATGAACGGCACCTGCGCCGGCGGCACGGGCGCGTTCATCGACCAGATGGCAACCCTGCTGCACACTGACGCCAGCGGTCTCAACGAGCTCGCGGCCAACGCCACCACCATCTATCCCATCGCTAGCCGCTGCGGTGTCTTTGCCAAGACCGACGTCCAGCCGCTGCTCAACGAGGGCGCCCGCCCCGAGGACGTGGCCGCCTCCATCTTCCAGGCCGTCGTGACCCAGACTATCTCGGGTCTGGCGTGCGGCCGTCCCATCCGCGGCAACGTCGCCTTCCTGGGCGGTCCGCTGCAGTACCTCTCCGAGCTGCGCCACCGCTTCTACCTCACGCTCAACCTGGACGAGGAGCACCGTATCGTGCCCCAAAACGCTCACCTGTTTGTGGCGAGCGGCGCCGCCATGGCGCACGAGTCCAACAAGCTCAGCACGTTCCCGCAGCTCATCGAGGCCATCGATGCTCTGGGCGACACGCAAGGTGCCGAGGTTGAGCGTCTGGATCCGCTCTTCGCCACCGACGAGGACTTTGCCGAGTTCAAGGGTCGCCACGACCAGGAAGTCGTCCCCAAGGGCAAGCTCGACGGCTACACCGGCCGCGTGTTCATTGGCATCGACGCCGGTTCCACCACCATGAAGGCCGCGCTCGTGGGCGAGGACGGCCAGCTGCTGCACACCTGGTACGGCAACAACAACGGTGACATCCTGGGCACGGCCAAGGTCATCATGGCCGATTTCTACAACCACATCCCCGCTGGCTGCACCATCGGCCACGTGACAACTACGGGCTACGGCGAGGCGCTGCTCATCGAGGCGCTCAAGGCCGACTCCGGCGAGATCGAGACCGTTGCGCACCTGCGCGGTGCCAAGGCATTCCTGCCCGGCGTCGAGTTTATCCTGGACATCGGCGGCCAGGACATGAAGTGCCTGCGCGTCAAGGACGGCGTTATCGAGCACATCATGCTCAACGAGGCCTGCTCGTCGGGCTGCGGCAGCTTTATCGAGAGTTTCGCCGTGTCTATGAACATGGACGTGCGCGCGTTCGCCGACGCCGCCATCCATGCCAAGGCCCCGGTCGACCTGGGCAGTCGCTGCACGGTCTTTATGAACTCGCGCGTCAAGCAGGCGCAAAAGGAAGGCGCCACGGTGGGCGACATCGCGGCCGGCCTGTCCTATTCCGTCATCAAGAATGCCCTGTTCAAGGTCATTAAGCTTCGCGACCCCAAGGAGATCGGCAACCAGGTAATCGTTCAGGGCGGCACCTTTATGTCCGATGCCACGCTGCGCGCGTTTGAGCAGCTCACCGGCGTTCATGCCGTGCGTCCCGACATCGCCGGCTGCATGGGCGCCTATGGCGCGGCCCTGCTCGCTCGCGATCGCGCCGGCGCCGGCGGCACCTCGACCATCCTCTCGGCCGAGGACATTGCGCACCTCACTGTGACGCAAAAGCACGTCCGCTGCGGCCGTTGCTCTAACAACTGTCAGCTTACCGTCAACGACTTTGGCGGCAGCAGGCGCTTCATTACCGGCAACCGCTGCGAGAAGGGCGCCGGCCACAAAAAGCAGAAGACCGAGGCCCCCAACCTCTTCAAAAAGAAAAACGAGTTGCTCTTTAACCGCGAGGTCCTGAGTCCCGACGAGGCCCCGCGCGGCACCGTCGGCATTCCGCGCGCGCTCAACATGTACGAGAACTACCCCTTCTGGCACGCGTTCTTTACGCGTCTGGGCTTTAGCGTGCAGCTGTCCGACCAGTCGAGCAAGAAGACCTACCAGGCGGGCATCGAGTCCATGCCGTCCGAGAGCGTGTGCTACCCGGCAAAGATGAGCCACGGCCATGTGATGAACCTTATCGACCGTGACGTCGACTTCATCTGGATGCCGTGCGTGCGCTGGGAGCGCAAGGAGGATCCGACGGCTGGCAACTGCTATAACTGCCCCATCGTCATGAGCTACCCCACGGCGCTGGCGCTCAACATCGACGAGATTCGCGAGCAGAACATCGAGTTCCTGTATCCGTTTGTGCCGTATCACGACAAGACCGAGCTCAAGCGCCGTCTGTACCAGGTACTCGCCGTCGACCGCGTGGCCGATGCGCAAGCCGGTCGCGGTCGCGTGCGTGGACCCAAGATCACGCGCTCCGAGGTCGATGCCGCCGTCAACGCTGCCTTTGAGGCCGATGCGCGTTTCCACGAGGACATCCAGACTATGGGCGAGGAGGCTCTTAAGTGGGTCGAGGACCACGGCGGTCACGGCATCGTGCTCGCCGGCCGCCCCTACCATAACGACCCCGAGATCAACCACGCCCTGCCCGAACTTATCTCGAGCTTTGGCTTTGCGGTCTTTACCGAGGATTCGCTTGCGCACCTGGTGAAGCCCGAGCGTCCCATCCGCGTCGTCGACCAGTGGATGTACCACAGCCGCCTGTACGCCGTCGCCCGTTTTGTGACGATGCGCAACGACCTGGACCTGATCCAGCTCAACTCTTTCGGCTGTGGTCTTGATGCCCTGACTACCGACCAGGTGCAGGAGATTCTGGAGGCCAGCGGCAAGATCTATACCGTGCTCAAGATTGACGAGGTGTCCAACCTGGGTGCCGCGCGCATCCGCATCCGCTCGCTCATGGCTGCGCTTAAGGACCAGGAGGCTGAGCGCTTGGCTGAGGCAACGGCCGCGGGCGAGGCCTACGAGCAGGGCGATGCCGCGCCGGTGGCGCCCTCCACGGATGCCCCCGCGTTCGCGAGCCGCAAGTACACGTTCGAGGCGCAGCGCGAGAGTGCTTCGACCGCGTGGCCCAAGGTGCCCTTTACCGAGCAGATGCGCGAGGAGGGCTACACCATCCTGTGCCCGCAGATGGCGCCGATCCACTTTGATCTGGTCAAAGAGGTGTTCCGCGGTGCCGGCTACAACTTGGAACTGCTGCCCTCAACCGATCACGACGCTGTCGAGGCTGGCCTGCGCTATGTGAACAATGACATTTGCTACCCGTCGATCCTGGTGACGGGCCAGATCATGGAGGCCATCGAGAGCGGTCGGTACGACCTGTCCAAGACGGCCGTGGTCATCAGCCAGACCGGCGGCGGCTGCCGTGCCACCAACTACATCGCGCTCATCCGCAAGGCCCTGCGCGAGAGCGGCCACCCCGAGATTCCGGTGATCTCGCTTTCGGCCGTGGCGCTGGGCGAGGACAACCCCGGCTTTAAGATTACGCCGGCGCTGCTTAAGCAGGCAGTCTACGCGGTGCTCTTTGGCGACGTGATGATGCAGATGCTCTACCGCTGCCGCCCGTACGAGGCCACGCCCGGTGCCGCCAACGCGCTCTACGAGGAGTACATGGCGCGCGCCCGCAAGCTGGCGCCCAAGTTCAACCGCCACAACTACACCAAGCTGTGCCGCGAGGCCATCTGCGCGTTCGACACTATGCCGCTCGTGGGCGAGGGCACCAAGCCGCGCGTGGGTGTGGTCGGCGAGATCCTGGTCAAGTTCCACCCTACGGCCAACAACCATGTGGTCGACGTGATCGAGCGCGAGGGCTGCGAGGCCGTGGTGCCGGGTCTGCTCGACTTCTTCCTGTACTCCATGAGCAACGCGGAGCTGCAGAAGGACGAGCTGGGAAGCTCTGCCACTACGCGCGCTGGTATGCAGGCGCTCATCAAACTCGTGGACTGGATGCGTACGCCGGTGGAGGAGATGCTCGAAAGGTCCCGCCGCTTTGAGGCTCCCGAGCGCATCGGCACCATGGCCGACAAGGCCCGCACAGTGCTTTCGGTGTGCAACAACATGGGCGAGGGCTGGCTGCTCACGGCCGAGATGCTCGACCTGATCGACCACGGTGCGCCCAACATCATCTGCACGCAGCCTTTCGCGTGCCTGCCCAACCACGTGGTGGGCAAGGCCGTGATCAAGGAGCTGCGCCGCCAGCATCCCGAGAGCAACATCGTCGCGGTGGACTACGACCCCGGTGCGTCCGAGGTCAACCAGCTCAACCGCATTAAGCTCATGATCAGCGTGGCCAAGGAGAACATGCGCGCCGGTAAGGGCTTTAAGCTTGAGAAGGTGGCGCCGCTCGCGATGGACGAGGTCACTGGCCGGATGCGTGCCCATGATGGCTGCGTGAGCTGCGGATCTGCCAGTGAGGAGGCCGTTGCATCGGTCGCCAAGCGCCTGGGGCGCGGCATTAAGAAGTAGCTGGTCTGCTATGGGCTAGATATGAGACAAACGGGTGGTAGCCGTAGCGGCTGCCACCCGTTTTTACTGGACATATGTTGCGCAAATGACCTTGCTACGGCCTTCCGTGGGCTTGTCCGATTTTTGGGCAGGTTCGGGCTTTGAGGACAAGCTGCTGCAAGCCCAGGGCGATTTTTCGCTCAACGCAGGCCAGCACAGTGTGACCTATCTGCCAAACGACGAGACGACCGCTACGGTCTGGCCATCGCCACCTACGAGATGGAAGCCGAAAAGTACATCTACCGCGTGTACAAGTACGAGCTGTAGGGCCGCGCTTAGGTTTGACCAATGGAGTATGAAAACACGCCGCTCGCCGATATCCCCTCCGCGAGTAGCAGCCATATGGTTTGATAAAAGAAGCATATGGCTGTCGCCAGCCTGCTGGCGACGTTCCCCCTGATATCGGAGGTTCCAGGTATGTTTCGCGCTCCGTTAAACAACTATCGGTTGGGCTAACATGGGTCGCCGTGCTATTTCGATAACCCTTGCAGTGGTCTGCCTGGCTGTGCTCCTGGGCGCTACAGGGCTGTTTGCTATAAGCCGAGAAACGTCCTATATGCAGAAATGCGCTTCCGAAGGGTTTGCCGTTGACGGTTACTATCGGGATGACAAAACGAGTCTGGAAATCCTGGCCTTTCTTGAAGAGGATAACCATCGGTGGCAACTGGTCGACAAAGACGGCAGCTGCGTTGACGGGCAGTTTAAGCGTACGGATGACCCCAACATCCTGATATTAAAGAAGGAAAACGGCGAAGAATTCGGTACGGTCCACGTGGCGTATATGTCACGCCGACGCGAGCAGGGCCAGCTCTATCTATTTAGAGATAGCAAAGTGACCCGATTTTATCTGGTGAGCACCGAACCTGCGTTTACGGTGGAGTCTGGCGATGTCGATCTGGACAGTTGATTCACGGCAATAAAACGGCGAGTATGGCGCGGGTGCGAACTGCGCCCCGCCATTTCCTCGTGTCCGTATCGCGTCTGCGCCTCGTCGTAACTTGCGTCCGTGCGAGCATTCGTCCCGCGCCGGCATCACTTCACATCGAACTCCACGCGATCGAGTTCGGGTGCGTTGAGGTCGATGAGCTTGCGGGCGACGTGGCGGTCGTGCGCCCCGAGCGCCTCGCTTGTCGTCACGTGGGCGACAACCTCGCGCTCGACGATGCCCTCTTCCTCGCCCTTGGCAGCTGAGGTCTCGACGGCGACGGTGTAATCCTTAAAGCCCGGCAGCACCGCGGCGAGCTCGCGCGTGGTTTCGGTGACGCCGTAGCCGTCCTGCACGCCGGCCTGCGCCGAGCCAATGGAACCCGCCGTCATAACGATGCAGGGGATGGCAAAGACTACCGTGCCCACAATGATGCGGCGGCGCACCTTGCGTGACAGCTCGTCGACCTCGGCATTTTCCTCGGCGGTCACAATGCCGTCGCCGTTGAGATCACGCTTAAGCGGTACACGCAAAAGAAGCAGCACGGCTTCGGCCGCGAGTGCGATAAAGACCACGTTGATGCCAAACTCGTAAAGCGCCGAGAGAAACAGCGACCCGCTTGCGATGGCGATGCCATAGCCCGCCGCGCACAGAGGCGGCATGAGCGCGGTCGCCACGGCCACGCCGGCGATGAGCGTGGCGGGTTCCTGGTCGCGCGAGTTGCCCAGCCCGCCTGCAAAGCCGCCTGCGAGTGCGACGGTAAGGTCCCAGACGGTGGGTGTAGAGTTGTCGATGATGGCGGCCGTGGTGGTGCCAAGGGGCGAGAGCTTAAAGTACAGCGTGGACGTGACCAGGCAAAAGGCCATCTGCAGCGCAAGGCTGGCGACGGCCTCGACGGTAATCTCGCGGTCGAGCGTGGCGATGCCGTATGCCATGGCAAGGACCGAGCCCATGAGCGGGCAGATGAGCATGGCGCCCACGATGGCGATGTCCGAATCGATATCGAGGCCGATGCTCGCGATCAGCATGGCGATGATGAGGATGCATAGGTGGGAGCCAGTCAGACGCGCCCCGTTTACAAAACGCTTGCGGATCACGTGATAGGGCGCGCGTCCCTCGCGAATGTTGAACGCGCGCTTTAAAAAGCGACCAGCCTGCTCGGCAGCCTCACTATGAGCAGGGCGGATGCCGTGGCGCCGGTGATGGCGTTCGCGTAGTCGCTTGATCTGTTGTTTGTCGAGTTCCATGTCCACCTCGTTCCAGCGCGGTCCGCGCAACGCGCCCGTTGTCCTAACTCTACACCGTGGCGGGCGGGGTGTCTGTTGGATGCGGAATCCGATGGGGCAGATGACGCGGGGGCAAATGCAAATCATAGGCTCAATTCGATCCCGCAAGAATATGATGCACCAGCTCCTACATATGTGACGAAATTGTGAAGCACGAGAGCGTGAATTTCAAAAAATACGCTGGTCGCCAATGTTGCGCAACAGAATTCAAAAATCGACAGCTACCGTTTGATACGTATGGATACATCCGTGTCAAAGGGAGAAAGCCATGGCAAACTACAGTCCACAACACTTTGAGCCTCGGGCCAAGGCCGTCAACGTCAAGGGCGTTGCTAACCGCGCCGTCGCAACCGTTTTGACGGCGGGCCTCATCGCTCAGCCGCTCATGTCGCCGCTGGCGGCAATCGCCGCACCGTCGACCGATAACGGCGATTCTGTTCAGGGGGGGGGTAGTTCTGTAGAGAATACCGTTGCCGCCGGTAACCAAGCGGTCGTAAAGACGGCTGCCCAGCTGGCCGAGGAGTCGGCAAAGCAGCTCAAGGACGCTCAGGCCGCCTACGATGCCGCCCAGAAGAAGGCCGACGCGGCGGGCCAGTCTCAAAAGCAGGCACAGCAGCAAAAGAATCAGGCCTCGCAGGCCGTGACCGATAACGCCGCCGAGCAGAACGAGGCCGAGGTAGCCGCGCTTCAGGAGAAGATCGACGAGCTTAAGGCAGCCGTCGAAAAGACCGAGCAGCAGCAGAATAAGCTGGGCGACCTGAACGATCAGCTCGAACAGGCCAACAAGAGTGTCGAGGATAAGACCCAGGCGCTCAAGGACGCCAAGGCAAAGCAGGATGAGGCCAAGAAGGCCCTCGATGATGCCCAGGCCAAGCTCGAGGCCATGGGTATGGACGAGTACGAGGCCGCCAAGAAGGCCGTCGAGGACGCGCGGGCAAAGCTCGATGACGCCAATAAGGCCGTTACTACTGCACAGGACAATCTGGACCAGGCCAAGGCTGCCGAGGCCAGCGCCCAGCAGGAAAAGCAGAATACCGAGGCAGCTTTGACGACTGCCCAGGCCAAGAAGCAGGAGACTGCCGCTGCGCTCGCAGCCGCAACCACCGCGCGCGATAACGCCCAGCAGAAGTTCAACCAGGCGCAGGCCGCGCTCGATGCTGCCGTCTCGGGTACGGGTGTCGACCTGAGTGCGCTTGAGGCCGCCAAGATCGCTGCTGCTGGCGAGCTCAAGACCGCGCAGGCGGAGCTCAATGCCGCGACGGATGCCGACGCCACCGCACAGACAAATCTGCAGGCCGCCCAGGCTGCCGTCGCTGCCGCGCAGGAGAAGGCCAACGCCGCCAACGCTGCTGTGGCATCTGCCCAGTCTGCATACGATGCGGCAAACAAGGAGTACAAGGACGCGGCCAGTAAGCGTGACGCCGCGAAGACGGCATACGAGCAGGCCCAGCAGACCGAGGCCGACAAGAAGGCTGAGTACGATAAGCTTGTCGAAGTTCGCAAGCAGAAGCGCAGCGAGTGGGAGGCAGCCTGCGCCGCTTCGAACGCCGCGGAAAAGGCTTATGACGCTGCTAATGCCCAGGTTGAGGCTCTTGAGCAGCAGATTGCAGACCTAAAGTCCAACATGACCGTTGACCAGGAAGTCATCAGTCAGGGTATGTCCGGCTTCATGAACTACATCATCGGCGGCAGCCAGTTCACAGCCACGCAGAAAAAGAACGCCCAGGATGCCGTATCGACGTTGACCGGCGCCGATGACAAGGCCGAATGGTATGACCAGTACGTCGATCAGGACATGTCTCGCGACACCAATCCGCTTTCCTTGGAGCAGATGCGCAACGCCCTGACCTACCTCGATACCCAGAACAACCTCCGCAAGGCGAACGGTCAGTCGGCACTCAGCGTCAGCCTCCGCATGACTGTGGCAGCTGCCCTCAATACATCGTATTCATCGAACATCTGGGGGCACTCTGGCTGCTACTATGATAACGGTGAAAATCTTGCCGGCGGCGGCGGCGCATATACCAGCGGAGAGACCGAGGATACCCTCGGCTGGCCCTACACCGGCCTCTACACCCAAGAGAAGGAGGCATTCGATAAGTACGTCGCGCAGTATGGCGACGAACTCGGCAGCCACCGATATGATGCCTATTATATCTCCCAGAACTACAACAGCATCTATCAAGAGTGTGGGCATTATCTCAACATCATCGATGCCGCTGCGGAAGCCATCGGTATTGCAACCGGTAGCGGAAAGAATACCGATTCCGAGGTAACCGTATTCGATTACAGCGCTGATGACACTCAGGCCGATTTCACGGTCTCCGAGTTCAAGAAGCTCCTGAACGACTATATCGATTCTGCTTATAGCGCCGGCGGCACCCGGGCGCAAAAGCAACAGCTCAAGGAGCTTCAGAGCAAGCTTACCGAAGCACAGAAAAAGTTTGGAACTGCTAGCGCTGCCTATAACGCTGCACTCAACAAGCAGTATGACGCTCAAGAGGCCTTTAAAGCTGCCGACACGAGCATGAATACTGCCAAGGGCGAGTACGAGAGCGCTCAGGCTGCCACTGCAACCGCCAAGGGTGCCTATGATGCTGCCAAGAGCGAGCTCGATGCTTCTGGTATTGACATTGACGCTCTTCAGCAGAACCTCAATACTGCTAAGGCCGAGGCTGCCACTGCGCAGACTGCTCTCGACAAGGCCAACGCGACGCTCGCCGATTGCCAGACGAACGCCTCTAAGGCGTCGACTCGTAAACTGAATGCTCAGAGCGCCTACGACGCCGCCAAGGTAAAGTCCGATCAGGCCAACGAGGCGTATGACAACGCTACCGCTTCGGTCAAGGACCTTGCCGCCAAGTGCGATGCCGCCAAGACGGATCTTGCGAACAAGCAGGGCACGCTTAACGATGCCAAGAAGGCCGACGACACTGCCCAGGCTGGCGTTGACAAGGCTCAGGCCGCAGATGCGCACGCCGCGACCGCTCTTTCGGGCGCCAAGCAGGCAGTTGCCGCCAAGACGCAGACCCTGTCCGACGCACAGGCGAAGGCCAAGGCTGCCGAGGGCGAACTGGCCGGCGCAAACAAGGCCTTCGAGCGCTTCGCTGGAGCCCAGAAGGCGGTCGACGACGCCAAGGCCGCCTATGACGCCGCCGTCGCCGGTGTCGCCGATGCCCAGAAGCAGCTCGAGGCCGCCAACGAAGCCGTCGTCGATGCGACCTTCGAGATCGTCGAGGCCAAGGCCGAGCTTGCCAACGACGAGGCGCTCAAGGCCGATCTTGAGGCTGTCGACCACAAGGCATCCCTTGCCGCGGGCACGACGGGCAACGAGAAGCTGGTCAAGCTGAACGCTGCCTACGCTCGCTATAAGGCCGCCGTCGATGCCGCCGCTGGCCTCAAGGCTGCTCTGAGCGATGCCGATGCCAAGCTGTCCGATGCCAACGACGCCTATGCCGCCGCGCTTGCCGAGCTCGGAGATGCCAAGGATGCCCTGGCTGCTGCGCAGGCCGAGTACGACAAGTATCATCCCAAGGCCGAGCCGCAGGCCAAGCCTCAGGTTGCGCAGGCTGCTGCAAAGGCCCCCGTTGCCAAGAAACAGGCTGCGCCTGCCGCGCTCGCCCAGACTGGCGACAATTCCGCGCTTGCGGGCGAGGTGTTCGTCATCGGCGGTGTGACGCTCGTGGCAGCGGGCGTGACGCTGGGCGATCGTCGTCGCAAGCAGATGTAGCGTTTCGAGCGTAGATTCTGCAACGAACTTCGGTTCATAGCAGGAACGCTTCGATAGCTTAACCGATAAGGCCGGCGCGCTGTTAAACGCAGCGCGCCGGCCTTTCTTTGTTTCGATATCAAAAAGCCCGGTCAGCAGCCGCAGAAGCTACCGACCGGGCAAGCCGTAGGCAATATGGTTGCTGTCGAGCAGCTGCTCGACTTAGCCCAGCAGGCTTAAGCCCACGGAGACAAACGCCAGGATAACGCCGACGATGGACTCGCCGCCGAGCAGGCCGCTGGCAACGACCAGACCCTGTTCCTGGAAGGCGGCGTCCTTGGCAGCTCTCTCCTCGTCGGAAAGACCAGCGGTGGCGTCGCGGTGGGCGGACCACTTGTCGTAGGCGAGCTTGACGCAGGAGCCCAGGAATGCCGTGAGTGACATGTAGAACGGCAGGTACACGCCCAGGCCGATCATCATGGCCGGAATGCCGAGCCAGTACATGACGATGCCGGCGATAAAGCCGCCAACGAACCACGGCACGCTCGGGATGCCCGAGACCATGGTGGCGACGACGCTTGCCTGCGCGGCAACAAAGCTCTTGTCGGGGCCAAAGGCGTCCGGGCCATAGGCGGTGACGAGCGCGACCATGACGGCTGCGGCGACCAGGGCGCCCACGATGCCGCCGATGGCTTGGCCGATCCATTGCGCACGCGGGTTGGTGCCCAGCACGGCGCCGGCCTTAAAGTCGTTCATGACGTCGCCCGCAAGGCCGCACGCCACGGCAACGATGCCGGCGATAAAGAACAGCTTGACCTGAGCGATCTGTGCGAAGGCAGCCACGATGAGCATAACGATGAGGCCAAAGATTTCCATGGGGTCGATACCCGTCTGGCCGCAGCTCTGCGCGCTCATGATGGTGGTGACAAAGGTGAACAACGTGACGATGACGGCCGGAACGGGGCCAAGGTCGAGCGCGATGGCAACGATTACGGCGATGGCGGCAGCGCCCAGGCCGATGATGCCGGCGTCGAGCTTAAGAGAGCCCGAGATAAGCGACTGCTCGTCGGTGTCGGTGGAGCTGTCGGCGGCAAGACCGCGGACGATACCGGCGACCTGCGGCAGGATGTCCTTGAGGACGACGGCGACGCCAAAGCCCATCATAAGACCCATACCGAGGGATTTGACGATACCCTGCGCGGTCACAATATCGAACAGGCCAGCAGCGGTGCCGCCAACGATGATGCCAAAGTTGCCCAGCAGCGCGCCGGCAAACCAGAAGGCGACGGGGGCGAAGCCCACGAGGAAGCCGATGGACAGCAGCATGGGCGAGTTGTAGATGGCAAAGGTCACGCCGGGGATATTGAGCGTGCACAGCATACTGGGCACCACGCCCAGGGCGTCGCGCAGCACGCTGTAGATGCCTGCGATGGCCATGGAGCCAAAGAGCTGCTTACCGGTCTTGCCGCCGGCCTCGGTAGCACGTAGAGTCTGGGCAGCGGCGTTGCCGGTGGGGAACTCCAGCGCGGCGTCCACGATAAAGTGACGGTGGATGAGCGCTGTCGCTAGAAGGCCCAAGATGGTGCCGGCGAGCGCCACGATAAACATGTCGAGCCAGCTGATCTGGTCGGCATAGCCCAACATCCAGGCGCCCGGGATGGTAAACGCCAGGCCGCCGGCGACCATGGCGCCCGCAGACATGATGGTGTGGGTGACGTTGGCCTCGTTGAGGCTGGCGTTGCCCATGAGCTTAAGGAAGAACAGCGAAATGACGGCAGCGAAAATGATCGGCCAGGGGAGGGCGCCCATCTTGAGGGCGGTATAGGCCGAGCTTGCCGTGATGATCACGCAGCCAAGGGCGCCGATGACGACGCCGCGCAGCGTGAGTTGACCGCGCATCGAGGTGCGGTTCGAGGGATTGCTCATATAGAACTCCTTTGCGTATATCCGCTTCCCCCGGGAGCGCCGCTACGGATACGGCGCGGGAAGTCGGGTTCCCAAGGGCCGCCGCGTGAGCTCGCAAACGACCGCGCACCAGTATAGCCGCAAGCTAGTCATTTTGGGATGACTGGTTTAGGTAGGCGATATACTGCTGGGCAGATGAAAGGAGCGCCGACGATGCTTAATGGGTGCGCATATATATTGACGGTCGACGTGGGCAACACGTCCATTCGCTTTGGCCTGTTTGCCGAGGATTCGGCCGCGGCACAGGAATGTCCGCTTGCGACGTGCGAGATCACGACGCCGTCGAGCACCACAGCCGACGAGGCGCGCATGCGTCTCGTGCAGGTCATGGCTGCACTGGCGGCCGATGCGGGCATGCCGGGCGCGCTTGTGCCCGCGGCTGCTGTGCTGAGCTGCGTGGTCCCGGCGCTCGAGCGCCCGTGGAAAGCGGCGCTTTCCCGCACCTGCACGGGGCGCGTGCTCACGGTGGGGCCGGGACTTAAGACCGGCATGCCCGTGCACTACGACGATCCGGCCGAGATTGGTCCCGACCGCATCGCCGACGCCGTGGCGGCCCGTGCCGTCTACGGCTCTCCGTGCATCGTGATTGACCTGGGCACCACGACCAATATCGAGGTCATCGACGCGCGCGGTACCTTTGTGGGCGGCGTCATCGCGCCGGGTCTGGCGCTTGGCGCCCGTTCGCTTTCGGCGGCCGCGGCGCGTTTGCCTCAGGTCGAGCCCTCGGCGCCCACGCATGTGATCGGCCGCAACACGCGCGAGGCTATGCGCTCGGGCGTGGTCTTGGGCGAGGTGGCCCGCATCGACGGCATGCTCGACATGGTGCTCGCCGAGATGCGCGCGACCAAGGCCGCGGGGGAGGGCGACGTGCCCATCGTCATTACCGGCGACGACGCCGAGGCGCTCGCGTTGCTGGTCGGCCATAGCCTGACGGTTGACGACGCGCTGACGTTGCGGGGTCTCGCCGAGCTCTACCGCATCAACCAAAAGCCCCGCCGCGTGTAAAGGTGAGGGCGCCGGTGGGACAAACGCCTCCACCTTTCACCTGCTACAATGGGTCAAACTATTGCGATTACGGAGGTGTCTGCCATGTCGGACGATCTTCATCAAACTTCGTCAGGCAAGCGCCTGGACGTCATTAGCTGGGACGAGTTCTTTATGAGCGTGGCCATCGCCGCGCAGCGCCGCAGCAAGGACCCCAACACGCAGGTGGGTGCGTGCATCGCCAACACCAACCACCGCATCCTTTCGGTGGGTTACAACGGCACACCCTCGGCACTCAACGATGACTTTTTCCCGTGGGGAACGAGCGACGACCCGCTGCAGGACAAGCACAACTACGTGGTGCATGCCGAGGCAAACGCCGTGCTCAACTACCGCGGCTCGCTCAAAGACCTCGAGGGTTCCACGGTCTACGTCACGCTGTTCCCGTGCCACGACTGCGCCAAGATCCTGGCGCAGGTGGGCGTGGGCGAGGTCGTCTACCTGGACAATAAGTATGCCGACACCGATGACGGCCGTATCAGCCGCCGCATTCTCGACTCCTGCGGCATCAGCTACCGCCAGGTCATCGTCGATGTTCAGATTGGTACCGGGGGACAAGCTCAGCAGTAGTGCGTGCCAACGCCAGCTGGCGGCAAAACAGCCAAAAGAGCCCCGTCCCAAATTGACTACTCGTGAAAGTCGCGTCTGCGCGCATGGACGGCTCGTGAGCGGGTACATGGCTGTAGTAACATAGCTTCTGTCCGCGGGCGCGCCCGCGTTATTGTGAGAAAGGAGCCCCTGTGGCTGTTAACGAAGAGCTGCTTAAGAAGGTTCTTGAAGAGATTCGCCCCAACCTGCAGGCCGACGGCGGCGACATGGAGTATATAGGCGTTGATGACGAGGGCGTCGTCAAGCTGGAGCTTCAGGGCGCCTGTGCCGGTTGTCCCATGAGCGCCCTGACGCTTTCCATGGGCATCGAGCGTATCCTCAAGGAGCACGTGCCCGGCGTTACGCGTGTCGAGCAGGTCAATGCCTCCGGCGAGACCGATGACCTGTACGACGAGTATGCGCCGTTCTAAGAAGTGAAAGCTGCGGGCGATATGCTCCGCATAGACGTCACGCCCGAATATGCGGCTGCGAGCGCAAGGCCCGCGGCCGCATTTGTATGTAGGGAGCAGGGGGACCGATATGCTCAACGACCTCTACCATATGCTTGATCCCGTCGCCATCTCGGCGGGGCCCATCACCATCTACTGGTACGGCTTGGCCTATGTGGTCGGAGCTCTGCTCACGGCGGTCGTCATGTACCGCACGCAGCGCCGTTGGGGTTTTGACATTACGGTCGACGACCTGACGAGTGTCGTGGTCGGCGTGGTCTTTGGCCTTATCATTGGCGCCCGCCTGTTCTACGTCATCTTTTACGGCGACGGCTACTACTGGGCGCATCCGCTCGAGATCTTTGCTACCAATGAAGGCGGCATGAGCTTCCATGGCGGCCTGGTGGGCGGCATCATCGGCGGCGTGCTCGTGTGCCGCATGTACAAGCTCGACGCCTGGACCATCGCCGACCTTGCCGTTATCGGTGCTCCGCTGGCCTTATGTCTGGGACGCTGCGCCAACTTTGTCAACGGCGAGCTGTGGGGCAAGCCGACCGATCTGCCCTGGGGCGTGATCTTTGGCGGCACCGCGGGCGATATGCCGCGTCATCCTTCCCAGCTCTATGAGGCATTCCTAGAGGGCGTCGTGCTCTTCTGTATTTTGCAGGTGCTCAGCCGCAAAAAGCCGCTGCTGCCCCAGGGTACGTTTATGGGCGTGTTCGTGATGGGGTACGGCATCGTCCGCTTTCTCGTTGAGTTCGTGCGCGTGCCCGATGCCCAGCTGGGTTATCTGCTGGGGGGCGTCATCACCATGGGCCAGCTGCTGAGCCTGCCACTCGTGATTGCCGGTCTGGCGCTCATCATCTTCGCCCGACACCGCAATCGTCCCCAGCGCATCTACCTCGACGCCTAACCAAGACCACCACAAAGGGGACAGGCACCTTTGTGGTGGTCTTGCCGAGTTTGATAGGTTTCTAGAAAGGCTTTCGGACTGTGAAGGATTCCGACCTCTCCACAACGGCTGCGCGCGACGCTGCCCGCATCGTCTGGTTTAAGCGCTACCCCGCCAAGCAGACGCTCATCGCATTTTTGCTCGCGCTGTTGGCGACCACGGCGTTTTCCATCGATCCTGCCCCGGTGTCGAGCAACGCAGTCTTGGCGATTGACCCCAAAGCCTCGGGCATGCTGTACGTGTGCTACGAGGTGCTCCTCTCGTTTGCCGGCCATACCGACGCGGTCATGCTGCTTGCGCTTGCCTGCCTGCTCACCTTGCCGTTTCGCTACGTGTTCTTTGGCCGTGGCGACACCTGGCGTCCATCGATCATTCTGCCGTCGCTGTTCTTCGCCATCTGCATGGTGTTCGGCCGCAGCTACGATCTCACCGACTCGGCCGAGATTGTCCTTGGCGACAAAGCCCGCATCATCTGCGCCTGGATTGGCGGCGCGGGCTGGATGCTCTTAGCGATCGTGGCCTTCTATTTGGCTTTTGAGTGCCTGGATTGGCTGAGCTCTCGGCGCATTCCGTTTTCCGAAGCGCACTTTGGCCGCGTATGGCGTGTGACTCACGCCGTGCTCTCGGTCCATCCCTTTGCCGGCCCCTTCCTGGTGCTTATGATCGCCTGGGCGCCCACGCTTATCGCTTCGCTGCCCGGCCTTTTTATGGGAGATACGGGTGCGCAGATTCGCCAGTGGTTCAACTACCCCAACGGCACGAGTGACTACCTGCGTCTGCTCAATCCCAATGTGTTGCTCAACGGACATCATCCCGTGGTGCACACGGCTATCATCGGTTCGTGCGTCCAGCTGGGGCTTTCACTGTTCAACAGCGCCAACGCAGGTCTTGCCATCTACACCTGCGCTCAGTTCGTCATTACGGCCGCCTGCATGGCCTATTCCATCTCGTCGCTGCGCAAGCTGGGCGTGAGCCTGCCGGTCCGCGGCGTGATCTTGCTGTTCTTTGTGTTTATGCCGATGTTCTCTAACTACGCGGCGTTGCTCACCAAAGACGTGCTCTTTGCCGACGCGTTCTTGGTGCTGCTGGTACAGACCGTCAAGCTCGTGGCATGTGGCTTGCCCCGTCGTGATGCCAATGTCGAGCGAACGGGCGAGAAAGCCCCCGTGCTCTTTGCGCGCCACGACTGGCTGCTGCTTGCTCTGGGCGCCATGGGCTCCACGTTTCTGCGTAACGGCGGCCTGGTGTTTCCCCTGGCGGCATGCGTAATCGCGGCGGCGCTTTGCGCATGGGACGTGCATGTGGCTCGTCGTGCAGCCAAGCAGGCTGGTGCTGCGCCTTCGGGCGCCACCCCGCGTTTCCGCTGGGTGGGAGTTCTTGCGGTGCTTGCGCTCTGCCTTGCCTCTAATATGTACTTCACCAAGGTCTTTATGCCGGCACACGACATCACGCCTGGTTCCAAGCGCGAAATCCTCTCGATTCCGTTCCAGCAGACGGCTCGTTTTGTCCAAAAGCACGACGGCCTCAACTCGGGCGTCAACCCCACGGTTAAGGAGGACGGCACCATCGTGGAGGCTCCTTGCGACGGCTTGGTGACCGACGAAGAGCGTGCCGTGATCGACCGTGTGCTCAAGTACGAGAATCTGGGGCGCCGTTACAACCCGGATAAGTCGGACGCCGTCAAAAATTGCTTTAACGAGTACGCCTCGCAGGAGGACATCAAGGCTTATTTTGAGGTGTGGGCCCAGATGTTCAAAAAGGATCCCGAGTGCTATATCTCGGCGCTCATCAATAACTACTACGGCTACTTTTATCCGAGCGCCCGCGATGCGTGGGTCTACAGCACGGCGCGCAGTGCCGAGATTATGGCGAAGCCCGATAACCTCAAGTACTTTGACTTCCATCCGGTCGATAGCAAGGTCGTGCGCTGGTGCGACCACCTGATCAACCTGTATCGCGTGGCAGTACAACGCATCCCGTTTATCTCGCTCACCATGAGCTCGGCCACCTATGTGTGGATCATGATCGCCGTGGTGCTCTATCTGCTACGTCGTCATTCGTGGCGCGGGCTGGCCATTTGGGTGCCGCTGCTGGGCGTGCTCGCCGTGTGCCTGATCGGTCCCTGCAATGGCTCGACCTACATGCGCTACCTGTATCCGGTCATCGCCTGCATGCCCTTTGCCATCGGCGCCACCATCACCCGCAGCGACCTCCTCTGGTCCTAATTTGGTGCATTGGGGTCAGGTTGCTTTGCACCAAAGGGTGGCATCATCACGACGCCTTCATTTTGGGGTTTATCTCGCAGGCCAGTAGGTATATCATAACGACGTTTGTTTATATTGCCCGAGCATCTGCGCTGGGCTTTAGGTCGAAACCGATAGGAGACACGTATGTCCGGACACTCTAAGTGGGCCACAACCAAGCATCGTAAGGGCGCGCAGGACGCCAAGCGTTCCGCCCTCTTCTCCAAGCTGAGCCGCAACATCACCGTTGCTGCCCGTCTCGGCGGTGACCCGCTGCCCGAGAACAACGCCAGCCTCGCCGCTGCCGTTGCCAAGGCCAAGGCTCAGTCCATGCCCAAGGACAAGATCAAGTCCGCTATCGACAAGGCTTTTGGTTCGGGTGCCGACGCTGCCGTCTACGAGAACATCGTGTACGAGGGCTACGGCCCCGCCGGTGTCGCCGTCTACGTTGACTGCCTGACCGACAACCGCAACCGCACCGCCGCTGATGTCCGTTCCGCCTTCTCCCACGCTGGTGGCAACCTGGGCACCTCCGGCTCCGTCGCCTTCCAGTTTGAGCGCAAGGGCCAGATCGTTGTTGCCAAGGAGATCCTGGACGAGAACGCCAAGAAGGAGACCATGATCGCCAACGGTGCTGCCGGTGACGAGGATGAGTTCATGATGGCCATCGCCGAGGCCGGTGGCGAGGACTACGAGGATGCCGGCGAGGAGTGGATCGTCTGGACTACTGCTAACGAGGTCATGGCTGTCTCCAAGGCGCTCGAGGAGCAGGGCGTCCAGGTCAAGGGCTCCGAGACCACCATGGTCCCGACCACCCCGACCGAGGTCTCCGGCGCCGACGCCAAGAAGGTTCAGCGCCTCATCGACCGTCTTGAGGAGCTCGACGACGTCCAGGATGTTTACAGCACCATGGACATGACCGACGAGGTCATCGCTGCCCTCGAGGAGGAGTAGCGCCCGCACGGGTTAAGCCGTGCATATCTGGGCATAATGAAGCGAGCATGCAAGCCTCGTGGAATAGATGAGCCGGATCCGCGTGCGTAGAGCACCGGACCCGGCTCTTTTATAATGATGCGAACCGTTTTGCATTTCGAGAGCCGAGATTTGAAGGGAGCGCCGCGTGCGCGTACTCAAACGAGCCCTAGCGATCGTGTATCTTGCCGCCACCATCGTGGCGCTGGGTACGCTTGTCTGCCAGTTTTGGGGGCCGTATACGTATCGCTTTATGCTGCTGATGCGCGACCCCATGCCGCGCATTGTCGTGACGGCATGCGGCGGAGTTGTGGCGATTGGCGTGCTGGTTAGCTTCTTCCGCCTGATGTTTGCTCGTCGCGAGCCGTCCTGCGTGCATCCGGCGGGGGAGCGCAATATCGAGGTCACGCTCGCGGCGCTTTCTTCGTGCGCCAGGGCTGCTGCAGAGCGCGACGATCGCGTGATGATCGAGCATGTCGAGGCCCGCGTCCAAGGTTCCGACGATTCGCATGTCCGTTTTAAGGTCGAGGCTATCGCGCTTGACGATAAGGACGTGGCATCTCTGGCTACCGCGATGCAGCAGCGCATCGAGGAAGCTTGCGACACCATGCTCGGCACGCCGGGTACGACCACGCGCGTCCGTTTTTTGCCGTCCAAGACTACCGTCCAGACCGTGGAGGTTTCCGGTGAGTGATACCAATCAAGATAAGACCGCTCGTACGCCGCGCCTGACGATTGACCAGAGCGCCACGCCGGCGAACGAACCTGTTGATTCCAAAGCAGAGGCAACTGAGTTACAAGACGCGGCGGCCGCGGATTTTGACGAGGCTATGGGTCTCATCAAGGGTACGGGCGCTGCCATCTGGAGCTATGCCGTGCGTCATCCCAACACCACGCTTGGCGCCGTCGCTGGCTTTATCCTCGCCGTGTTGGTGCTCACGTTGGGCCTGTGGGACACGCTCGTCATTGCATTCTTCGTGCTGATCGGCGCCGTGATCGGCCAAATTCGCGACGGCGAAAACGGGATCGTCAACTTCTTCGGCCGTCTGTTTAGCGGCCGCTAATATGTATTCGACTGTCGCATCCGCGGCAGGCATAAGGAGGAACCATGGCTTTTAATACGAAGGTCGATGTGGCCGATACCGAGCTCGAGGAGAACGAGGCGGCCGTCGCCGAAGCCGAGGATGTGACGCTCGAGGATGAGGCGCTCGTCGAGGCCGAGTCCGCCGATGACGCGGACGAGGATGATGAGGAAACAGACGAGTCCGAGGACTCGCTGACCTATTCCAACGGTGTGATCGAGAAGATCGTCGCCATGGCCACCCGCGAGGTGCCGCACGTCCTGGGCATGAAGGGTAACCTTATGCACTTTGTGCAGGAGCAGTTTGGTGCCGAGAATCTGACCAAGGGCGTGACGGTCGAGGTCACCGATGACAATCGCGTGGTCGTCAACATCTCCGTCATTATCGAGTACGGCGCCTATGCGCCCGCGATCTTCGACGATGTCAAGGCACGTGTCACCGAGCGCCTTGCCGCGATGACCGGCCTTGAGGTGGCGGGTGTCAACCTGCGCATCGAGGACGTCATCACCCCCGAGGAGTACGAGCACCGCACCAGCCAGCACGAGTAACCTTCCAAAAAGGGACAGGTTTGTTTTGGCAGGCTTTATCTGCGAAAACGTTAAACGGCCGACCGCGCAAGCAAAAGCGTGGCCGGCCGTTATTTGTATGCCCCCCGATGTGGGCATACCGCTCGTCTAACTAGGGGTTGCAATCGTCGCGTTCCGCGTTACCCTAATGGGCGCATTGTTTCCAAATTGTTAACGAGGGGTTGCCGTAATGGCCGACGAGCACGAAACAGAAAGCAAGGCATGGGCGATTGAGGCCGCCGCGGCAGAGGCGGCATCGCGTGCTGCCGAGGAGGTGCATCGTCCTCCCGTGGTGCCGATGGAGCGCGTGGTTGATCGCACCGATATCGAGCGCGGCGAGCGTGTCGGTCAAAAGCGCAGCCAGGATCCGGGCTTCCCGCGCTTTTTTGCCGAGCTCAATCTGGGCCTGATTCTTACGGCCTTCGCCATCGTTGCGTTTAAAACCCCTAATCACTTTGCTTTTGGCGGCACCTCGGGCGTGTCGGTCATTCTGTCCACGCTGTTCCCGACCCTGCCCGTCGGCGTCTTTATGTGGATTATCAACGCGGTTCTCGTCGTTTTGGGCTTTATCTTTTTGGAGCGCAAGGCAATCCTGTGGAGCGTCTTCGCCTCGTTTGCGTTGTCCGCCTATGTTTCGCTGTTTGAGCTCTTTATTCCGACCGATGTCTCTCTGACGGGTGATATGTGGCTCGACCTGTGCTTTGCCGTCATCTTGCCGGCGCTCGGCAGCGCTATTGTCTTTGACATCGGCGCCTCGACGGGTGGCACGGACATTCTTGCCATGATCCTCAAGCGCCGCACGACGCTCGAGATTGGCCGTGCCCTGCTGCTGGTCGATATCGGCATCGTGACCATCGCGGCCTTTTTGTATGGCCCGCGTGTCGGTCTGTATTGCGTGCTTGGCTTGTTTGCCAAGACACTCGTGGTCGACAAGGCCATCGAGAGCATCCATCTTCGTAAGGTCTGCACGGTCATTTGCTCCGAACCCCTTAAGGTCGAGGAGTTTATCGTCAAGCATCTCAACCGCACAGCGACCATCAGTCGCGGCTACGGTGCCTTCTCGGGCAAGTGCGTGACGGTGATCATGAGCGTGCTGAGCCGTCGCGAGGCCGTGCAGCTGCGCCGCTATGCGCGCGAAGTCGATCCGGGTGCCTTTATCACGATCGTCGACAGCTCCGAGATCGTCGGCAAGGGCTTCCGCGGAACGAACTAGCACAGACGTATCCAACGAACCGCCTGCTGGCGCCGTGTATCTTGCAAATCGGTCATCTTTGAGTATTTGACCCCACATTGGGCAATAATGATGCTAAAGACATCGTTTGCGATCCAAGTGATTTGTTCAAGATACGAAGGGATGATTCTATGTTCTGCTCGCAGTGTGGCGCCCCCATGGGCGATAACGACAAGTTCTGCGGCGTGTGTGGTGCTCCTAATGCCGGTGCCGCTGGCCCCGCTCCCCAGGGACAGCCTCAGCCCCAGCAGTTTGTTCCGCAACCGCCCGTGGCGAATGCGCCAAAGGGCTGTGTGGCTCAGGCGTTCCAAGATATGACTAAGACTCCGGGCGTGCTTCAGCGTGTATGCCAAATCGCGTTTTTGCCGGCGCTGATTTGCGTTGTGTCGGTGCTCGTGTTGTTTATTCCCGTTATTGGCGGCATTGCGGCTGCCATCGGCTTTTTGGCAGCTTGCATTGCGAGTGTGTGCGGTTCCGGCTTCGGTATCGAGTGGGGCCGCGATCTGTCGCTCAAGGTCGATGACGGCATGGACCGTCCACTCATGCGTTCCACGTCGTTTGGTCTCGGAGTCTTTTCGAGCGTTATCTCGGTCGCGCTCGAGGTTATCGCTGCCATTCCCGTTATCGGTGTAGTGCTTTCGCTGGTGGAGGGCGTGGTAATTGGCGCCGCGGGCTCGTATTCTTATTACGGCTCTTATGCGCTCGAGGCTGCGCTGTTCGGTTCGCTCGGCCTGCTTGTCCTGGCGCTAATTGCCTCGGCGATTCTGGGTGTCTTCTTTAAGATGTTCGCCGACATTGCCGTGATGCACTTTGCGGTGACCGGGCGTGTCGAGAGCGCGTTTTCGCTCGATAAGGTCTGGGCGGCGTTTAAGCACAACAAGACCAAGCTGTTCTGTGCTTCGTTCCTTCCCGAGTTTTTGACGGGCCTGGTCGCCAACGTTGTCACATGGATCTTGACGGTCGTCTTTGGCGCCATTGCCTCTGTCGGTATGTATAGCTACTACTATCGTCCTACGGGTATTGAGGCAATTGTTACCGGCGGTGGCGTCACGCTCGCGCTGTTCTTGGTGCTGGTCGCTTTCGTCACCGTATTTCTTACGGTCTTTGGCAAGATACTCAAGCACCGTGCCGTTGGCTATTGGGCGGCACGTCATGCCAGTGAGTGGGCCGACGAGGATGCCGACGATGTCCTGACGTTTGTGCTTCCGGGCGAGAAGAAGCCTACACCTACGGGCTTTAATCCCATGGACGCTGGTGCTGCACCTGCACCCGCACCTGAGCCTGCAACGTCGCCCGCGCCGACGTCTGCTCCGGCACCGGCCCCTACACCCGCACCGGCGCCCGAGGCGACGCCTGCAGAACCCGATTGGAATGCCGTTGACACGCCGGCGGATGAGTCGGGCGATAATCCTGCTGCCGAAAACAATCAAACCGAATAGTCGGTCGAGGCGCCCTGGGCAACTGAACCCGGGATGCCTTTTTCTATGGCGAAAGCAAGAAAATGCCTGGAAAACGGTTGCGGCAATATTACTCGGAAATTGATCAATGTTGCGCAACAACGTCGCGGCTATTGTTGAGGACATAGACGTGTAAGGTTTGAAGGCGTGCGACGCCTTAGGAAAAGGAGAAGCTTATGTTCTGTACCACTTGTGGTTCTCCCATTTCGGATGATGCCAAATTCTGCCCTGTTTGCGGATCTGCCGTTGGTGCCGCTTCTGCCGCTGCGGCCCCGCAGCCCCAGCCCGCTCCGGCCCAGGCTATTCAGCCCGCGCCCCAGCCTCAGCAGCAGTACACCGGTCAGCAGCAGTACACCGGTCAATACGCCCAACAGTCCGCATCCGCTCCGATGGACTATGGCCCCGTCAAGGCTGACCGCAGCCTGATCGGCTGGCTGCTGCTCTCTCTTGTGACCTGCGGTATCTATTCGTTCTACTTCCTGTATTGCTTGGCCCGCGACATCAATGTCATGTGCCAGGATGACGGCGATTCCACGCCGGGTCTGGCGGCATTCATCCTGCTGTCGTTTGTGACCTGCGGCTTCTACGCGTACTACTGGTATTACAAGATTGGCAACCGCCTGCAGGCCAACGCTCCTCGCTACGGCCTGGTGTTCCAGGAAAACGGCACCACCGTTCTTCTGTGGCAGATCATCGGCGTGCTGCTGTGCGGCCTTGGCCCCATCTTTGCCATGAACATCATCATCAAGAATACCAATGCCATGGCAACGGCTTACAACATCCGTCTTGGCGCTCATGCCTAACAATAAGGGCGGCGTGAACAGCTCCCAGGGACATAAGGGCACGGCGGAGCTCCTTCGCCGCGCCCTTTCTTGCACCGGCGCGCTCTTTGTTGCCTGGCTCGCGCTCTACCTGCTCGACATCGGCTGCATTTTTCGATTGATGACGGGCATTCCTTGTCCGGGATGCGGTATGACGAGGGCGTGGCTGGCGGCACTGCGCCTCGATTTTGCGGCGGCCTTTGCCTACCATCCGCTGTTTTGGGTGGTACCGTTTGCGTTCGTGCTCGCGTTCGTGCGCGAGGAGGTGGCATCGAGCAAGCTAAAGCGTGGTATCGACATTGCGGTCACCATGTTGTGCGTGCTGGTCGTCGCCGTATGGATCGTGCGCCTTATCAGCCCGGCAGACGCGGGCCTGCTCTTTGGTGGTCACGCTCCCGCCGGAGTTCCCACCGATATCATCCACCTCGAACCCCCACGCTGGCTCTGCCATTTGGGGGCAGGGTTGAAATGGTAGAAATAGCGTTTGACAAATAATGAGAGGGCGGATGCTCGTTCCAACATCCGCCCTCTCATTATTTTGAATGGGTGTTTAAAGAATCGTGCAGGTTACGCGTTATGCTTTTCTTCGTTGCGAGCGGCAGCCCGTGCATCATGGATGCCCTTAATCGCAGCATGGCGGGCGGTGCGGGCATCGTGCATGGCGTCGCGCGCCTCAGCGGCCGTTGCCTTGGCAGAACGCAGTTTGGCGGCCAGATCGGGGTTGGTTTCGGCGACCGCGGTAATCGCGGGGCCGTCGAGCTCCTCTTGCGTGGGCTCGGCCAAAAAGTCGATAGCATACTGGGCGGCCACCATGGAGCCCTTTGCCAGCACGGTCTCGTCGATCTTGTAGAAGCAGGAATGTTGGGCGTACGTGGCGCCAATCTTGGGGTTGCGCGTACCTACAAAGGCGAGCACGCCCGGTACGCGACGCAGGTACTCCGAAAAATCCTCGCCCGAAAGCGTGCCGCGATAATGGCCTTGGCCGGTGGGGCCCAGGCACTTGATTACAGCCTGACGGCAGCGCTCGCTCGAGGCGGCGTCGTTTTCGACCTTGTAGTTGGCGATGGTGTAGTCGGTGAGCTCTGCCTCGGCGCCCAAGGCGGCCGCGGTATGCTCCACGATGCGGCGCATGAGCTCCGGCATTTCCTCGTGGGTCGAATCGCCGTAGGTGCGCACCGTGCCGGCGAGGTAGGCCGTGCCGGCGATAACGTTGCGTGCGGTGCCGCCGTGCAGCTCGCCGACGGTGATGACAGCCGGCTCGTAGGGGCTGATCTCGCGCGAGACGATGGTCTGCAGGGCGTTGACGATCTCTGCGGCCACCATAACGGCGTCGTGACCGCGCTGGGGCATGGCGCCGTGGCACGAGGTGCCGCGTACGTCGATACGGAACCAGTCGGTATTGGCCATGCGCGGTCCGGGCTCGCAGCTCACGGTGCCGGCGTCGACCTCGCTCCAGATGTGCGCGGCGTAGGCGCCATCGACGCCGTCGAGCACACCCGTGCCGATCATGAGCTTGGCGCCCTGGCCGTTTTCCTCGCTGGGCTGGAAGACGATGCGGACCTCGCCGTGGATGTCGTCGGTCATATGGCGCAGGATTTGCAGCGTTCCGAGCATCATGGCGATATGGCAGTCGTGGCCGCAAGCGTGCATGCAGCCCTCGTTGACGCTGGCGAACTCCTCGCCGGTCTGCTCGGTGACGGGCAGGGCGTCGATGTCGGCGCGCAGCAGGATGCGGCGGCGTGGCGTGCCGTCCTCGCGGTAGGCATCCGGCGCGGTACCGCGAAGCGTTGCCACCAAGCCGGTCTTGAGCGGACGCTCGTAGGGGATATTCATGGCGTCGAGCTGGTTGGCGATGTCGGAGGTCGTGCGCTCCTCGGCAAGGCTCAGCTCCGGGTGCTTATGGAAGTGCCGGCGCTGCTTGATGATATATGGTTCAAATTCGGTAGCGATATCTTTGATGGCTGCGGTGACGTCGTCAGCCGCGCGAGCCTCGGTCGCCGCCATAATCTGCTGTGCCTTGGTCTTCGTCATGGTCGATTTGCTCCTTGCTGGGTTGATCGCAAAATCGTACAGGCTCTCTCCAGTATGCCACCTGCCGCTAGGGCTGGTAAAGTTGCCGTTTGCCGCTTGGGGTTTTGTTACAAGGGCGGGGGAGTACACTCGGGGGTGTTGAATTTCCTGCCAGAGATGGGGATGCCCATGCAACATATCGATCGGATTATCCGCTCCAAGAACGTCTTTACCGCGCAAGACGGCATCGATACCACCCGCGAGCTGGCGATTGCCATCGCAGGCGACCGTATCGTCGCAGTCGGTGCGCCCGATGACGTGATCGCCGCCGCTCCTGCCGCTACGTCGGTTATCGACTACGGCGAGCAGTTTGTCTGCCCCGGTTTCCATGACGCTCATC
Organism: uncultured Collinsella sp.; assembly: GCA_900541235.1. Classification (GTDB taxonomy): domain Bacteria; phylum Actinomycetota; class Coriobacteriia; order Coriobacteriales; family Coriobacteriaceae; genus Collinsella. The sequence goes on from UQIW01000007.1 coordinate 74,744, forward strand.
TGCACTTCTTCCATACCTCGGTCGGTTCCTCGCCGTACATGCTCATGGATATGGGCACGTCCGAGGCGGCGCTGGTGCAACATGCGCTCGAGTTTTCCCAGGACCTGCCCGACGACGCTTGGGTTGTGACGCAGGGCTGGCGCGACTACCGTTGGGACCCGCCCGAGCATCCTACCAAGGCGTCGCTCGATGTGGCATTCCCCGATCGTCCCTGTGTTATGTATTCGGGCGACGGGCACACGCTGTGGCTCAACAGCCGCGCACTCGATGCACTCGGCGTCACGCGCGACAGCGAGCCACCAGCGGGCGGTAGCTACGACAAGGACGCAAACGGCGAGCTCACGGGTATTGCTCACGAGGCGGCTGCCATGCAGCTGCTACCGCGCTGCCTTGAGTGGCTGGGCGAGGATCGCATCGCAAGCGCTTACGCCGATCAAATGAGGCGGATGGCCGAGCAGGGCATCACCTCGATATGCGATATGTCGCTCATGCCCATGCCGGGCTGCGATTTTATCCGCGACGACGTCTACGACAAACTGCAGGCAGCCGGCAAGTTGGGCATCCGAGCCCATTTGTTTCCCACGCTGCTGGATGACCAATCGCGCTTGGAAGAGCTGCAGGTACGTTACGCGAACAACGCGCTGCTTTCGGCGCCAGGCTTTAAGCAGTTCTTCGACGGCGTGTCGAGCGAACACACGGCCTATCTCACCGAGCCCTATACCAACCCGCGCTTCCCGGGCGATCAAGGTCGCCTGACGGTTCCTGCCGAGCGCATGCGCAAGCTGGTTCTGGCGGCCGCGGAGCGCGGCCATACCGTGCGCATCCACGTCATCGGCGACGGTGCGATTCATGCCGCGCTGGATATCTTCGAGGAGGCCGCCGACCTGTACGGCCTGCCCCAGCACGGCCATAACACGCTCGAGCACCTGGAGAACCTCTTGCCCGAGGACATCGATCGTCTACGCAAGCTTAACGTCGTTGCCTCGAGCCAGCCCTGTCACATTACACTCGACCCGGGCGGCCCCGAGCGCGATCTGGGCCTGGAACGCAGCCGCATCATGTGGCCGTTTGCGACCTATAAGCAGCGCGGCATCCGCCAAGCCTTCGGCACCGATAGCCCCATCACAGCTGTTACAAGCATGAACGTGCTCTACACGGCTATCACGCGCCAGGATCCCAAAAGCCACTGGCCCGAGGGCGGCTGGTTACCGAGCGAGCGCATCGATGCAGCAACAGCCCTGCGCAACTACACCCTGGGCAGCGCCTATGCAGCGGGCGACGAGCAAAACCTCGGCAGCTTGGAGCCCGGCAAGTATGCCGACCTGGTAGTCCTGGACCAAAACCCGCTCACCATCGACCCCCAAGAACTGCAAGCCACCAAGGTTCAGGCCACCTACCTGGCAGGTAACTTGATTTACGAGCGCTAACCCCACATCCACACCTCAGTTGCGGTGAAATAGTCCCTAAAATCGGCCTTCAAGCCCAAAAACAGGAACTATTCCACCGCAACTTAAAAGAGCGCGTCCCAACAACGTGCCCCTATCTTGTGCATTCCATCCGCATCGCCATTTTGCTGCACTGACTTCTCTGAATTCCGGGCCCTAGTTAGTCAACCTGGCTCCCGGGGCGGACCGGAGGGCATGAAGTTTGTCGCGAGTTCCGCACGCAAAGGAAAGCACTTAATGTGCTTTCCGTCTTGCGCAGGACTGCAGAGCAGCAAACTTCATGCCCTCCGGTCCGCCCCGGGAGCCACCGCTAAGTTATCCCCCGGCATTCAGAAAATCTAAGTGCCAAAAAATAAGATTTTTTGACTCCGTGTTGTATAACCCGCCATTCGTGGGTACCATTCAACGCGTACGCAAACAAAAAGGGTTAACCCGCGCGGCATGACCGCGCGGCCCACAAAGGAGGAAACAAGCATGTCGTCTTTGAAGCCGCTTGCAGATCGCGTCCTGGTCAAGCCCGACGAGGCCGAGCAGAAGACCGCCTCTGGTCTGTACATCGCCAGCAACGCTCAGGAGAAGCCGCAGCGCGGCACCATCGTTGCCGTGGGCGCCGGCAAGGTCAACGACAAGGGTGAGCGCATCCCCATGGACGTCAAGGTCGGTGACGTTGTCATCTACGGTAAGTTCGGTGGCAACGAGGTCAAGGTCGACGGCGAGAAGTATCTGCTGATGCGCGCCGACGACATCTACGCTGTCGTCGAGGCCTAGTCTCGTCAGAATCTCTGATTCGTCTTTGAACGCGTCCGCCGCATAGGACTCGGAAGCGGCGACGCGAGTCACATTTCTTTTGGAGGATTACCTACCATGGCAAAGAACATTACGTTCAACACCGATGCCCGCGCTAAGCTCGCCAAGGGCGTCAACACTCTGGCCGACGCCGTTACCGTCACCATGGGCCCCAAGGGTCGCTACGTTGCGCTGCAGCGCACGTTCGGTGCCCCGACCATCACCAACGACGGCGTTTCCGTCGCCAAGGAGATCGAGCTCGAGGACAACATCGAGAACATGGGCGCTCAGCTGGTGAAGGAGGTCGCCACCAAGACCAACGACACCGTGGGTGACGGCACCACCACCGCAACTCTGCTCGCTCAGGCCATCGTCAACGACGGTCTGCGCAACGTCGCCGCTGGCGCCAACCCGCTGGCCATCCGTCGCGGCATCGACAAGGCCGTCAACGCCGCCGTCGCCGAGATGAAGAAGCAGGCTAAGCCGGTCGAGACCAAGGAGCAGATTGCTTCCGTCGGCACCATCTCTGCCGGTGACCCCGAGGTCGGCGAGAAGATCGCCGAGGCCATGGAGGTCGTGGGCAAGGACGGCGTCATCACCGTCGAGGATTCCCAGACGTTCGACATCACCATCGACACCGTCGAGGGCATGCAGTTCGACAAGGGCTATGTCTCCGCTTACTTCGTCACGGATAACGACCGCATGGAGGCCGTGATGAAGGATCCGTACATCCTCATCACCGACCAGAAGATCTCCAGCGTTCAGGACATCATGCCCGTTCTCGAGGCTGTCCAGCGCGCTGGCCGTGGCCTGCTCATCATCGCTGAGGACATCGACGGCGAAGCTCTGCCTACCCTGGTCCTCAACAAGATCCGTGGCGCCCTCAACGTCTGCGCCGTCAAGGCCCCGGGCTACGGCGATCGCCGCAAGCGCATTCTCGAGGACATCGCCGTCCTCACCGGTGGCCAGGCTGCCCTGGACGAGTTGGGCGTGAAGGTCGCTGACATCACCGCCGATATGCTCGGTACCGCTAAGTCCGTCACCATCTCTAAGGACAACACCGTCGTCGTCGGCGGCGCTGGCTCCAAGGAGGCCATCGACGCCCGTATCGCTCAGATTAAGGGCGAGATGGAGAACACCACCTCTGACTTCGACCGTGAGAAGCTCCAGGAGCGCCTGGCCAAGCTCTCCGGTGGCGTTGCCGTCATCAAGGTCGGCGCTGCTACCGAGTCCGAGCTCAAGGAGATCAAACATCGCGTCGAGGACGCCCTGCAGGCCACCCGCGCTGCTGTCGAGGAGGGCATTGTCGCTGGCGGCGGCGTCGCCTTCATGGACGCTGCTCCTGCGCTCGATGCCGTCGAGATCGATGACCCCGAGGAGAAGATCGGCGTCGACATCGTCAAGAAGGCTCTGACCGCTCCGGTCGCCACCATCGCCAAGAACGCTGGCTTTGAGGGCGCTGTCGTGGTCGACAAGGTCGCCGAGCTGCCCGCCGGCCAGGGTCTCAACTCTGCCAACGGCGAGTGGGGCGACATGATCGAGATGGGCGTCCTCGACCCCGTCAAGGTCAGCCGCGTCACCCTGCAGAACGCTGCTTCTGTCGCCAGCCTGATCCTCATCACCGAGGCCACCGTCTCCGATGTGCCCAAGAACACTCAGCTTGAGGACGCAATCGCTGCTGCTACCGCTGGTCAGCAGGGCGGCGGTATGTACTAAGGCCGACAAGGTCTAGAACTCCCACCGGGAATCCGGGGGCGGGACGGGGACTTCTCTCCGGAACGTCCTCGGACATGCAAAGAGGCTCCGCATCGCGCTTCGCGCTGCGGAGCCTCTTTGCGTCCTGCGGAATATTCCGGAGAGAAGTCCCCGTCCCGCCCCCGGATTCCCTGCGTTTACGGCCTTGAGGCCGGCGGGCGGAGAAGGATGTGGTCGATAGGGATACGTGTCCCCTTCGCTGTTTCGCGCTTTGCGCGAAAGGCGCGTTGCTTTGGGATGGGTGGGGGACGTGGTTGCTTTGGCAACTGATCTCCGCCACAAATTACCCTTGGCATACTTGCGCGAGAACCTGCTCGTGCTACACTTGCAATTGCTGTTTCAGGGCGGGGTGGAATTCCCCACTGGCGGTAAATCGGGCGGTGTCAAAGGGACGCCGTGGCGCAGGCGAGGTGTCTGCGACCGAGCCGATGAGTCCGCGACCCGTGCGTGTGTTGGTTCGCATGCCGGCTGAACTGGTGAGATCCCAGTACCAACGGTTAGAGTCCGGATGAAAGAGGCAGGTGATCTTATGTCTGAACAGTCGCAGCATATCCATTTTGAGAACACGAATAGGTGGAGCACCAAACAGCTCGTTACCATGGCGTTGATGTGCGCCTTGGGCGCCCTGTTTATGTACGTGCAGCTGCCTATCCTTCCTTCGGCGCCGTTTTTGACGTATGACCCGTCGCTGGTACCGGCGATGGTGTGCGGGTTTGCGTATGGTCCTGGCGCCGGCACTGCTGTTGCCGCTATGGCTATCGTTATCCATGCGCTCACCACGGGTGACTGGGTCGGCGCGCTTATGAACCTGGTTGCCACGCTGGGCTACATTCTGCCTGCGGCTATCGTCTATCAGAAGATGCATACCTATAAGGGTGCCGTGATTGGCCTGGTGCTCGGCGTTATTGCCGCTACGGCGTTGTCTATGGTCGCAAACCTTACCATTGGCGTATGGTTCTGGTATGGCTCGGTCGATGTGATCGCCCCGCTCATGATTCCTGCCGTGCTGCCGTTCAACCTTATCAAGACCGTGCTTAACTCGGTGTTGACACTGGCGGTGTATAAAGCGGTCTCCAACCTCATCACGCCTAAAAAGGACCAGGTCAAAGGCCGCGCATGATTGAGTGTCGGGGCGTTTCCTTTAGCTATGACGGTGCCGTACCGGCGCTCGACGGCGTCGATCTGAATATCGAGGACGGCGAGTTTTTCTGCATCCTCGGTGGCAATGGGTCGGGCAAGTCGACGTTTGCCAAGCATCTGAATGCGCTGTTGCAGCCCGATGCGGGCACGGTACGCATCAACGGCATGGATGCGTCCGACCCCGAGCTGGTCTACGACATTCGTTCGACCGCGGGCATGGTATTCCAGAATCCCGACGACCAGCTGGTGGCAACGCTTGTCGAAGATGACGTTGCGTTTGGTCCCGAAAACCTTGGCGTGCCATCGGCGCAAATTGCGCAGCGCGTACGCGAGGCGCTGAAGGGTGTGGGCCTGGTGGGCTTTGAGCGCCACGAGACCCATGCGCTTTCGGGCGGCCAAAAGCAGCGCGTGGCGCTTGCCGGCGTGCTCGCCATGGAACCGCGCGTGCTCATATTGGACGAGGCTTCCTCGATGCTCGATCCGCGTGGACGCAAGGGCCTCATGAAGGCTTGCCGCGCGTTGCACGCTCGCGGCATGACCATCGTGATGATTACGCACTTTATGGAGGAGGCTGCCGAGGCCGATCGTGTCGCCGTGTTTCAGACGGGACGAGTTGCCATGCTGGGCACGCCCGATGAGATTCTGACGCGGGCGAATGAACTCGTTCAGCTCAACCTTGACATGCCAGAGTCGTGCCGTTTGGGCATGGCACTTCGTGCGGAGGGCGTGCCCGTTTGCGCGCAGGTACGTGAGGCGGATATGGTCGCCGAGATTGCGCAGGCTTATGCCGAGCGAAGTGGGGCAGGCATCGCGGGGCAGTCTTCCGTATCCCAGTCGGAAATCGCTGACGGCACTGTTCCGGTAGACAACGAGGGCAACGCGTCGGAGCCCGTCATCGAGCTATCCCATGTTTCGTACAGTTATTCGCTCAGTCCGCGCGAGCGCCGCCGCTGGCATAAGCGCTCGGCCACTGCGGGCAAATCGAGCAAACAGGCTCTCTGGGGAAACGACCCAAGCAGCCCGTGGGCGCTGCGCGATGTATCGCTGACGGTGCGTCGCGGCGAGTTCCTGGGCTTGGCAGGTCATACCGGTTCGGGTAAGTCGACGCTGGTCCAGCATCTCAACGGTTTGATTCGCCCCCAGGAGGGATCCGTTCGCGCGCTGGGGCTCGATCTGTCAAACAAGAAAGACGCCGCCGCGGTTAAGGCCAAGGTCGGCGTGGTGTTTCAATATCCTGAGCGTCAGCTGTTTGCCGAAACCGTGGCGCAGGACGTGGCGTTTGGTCCGCATAACCTTGGCTTGCCGCAAGATGAAGTCGACCGTCGTGTCGAGTCATCGCTCTCACGCGTGGGCCTCGACCTTTCCACGGTCGGCGACAAGAGTCCCTTTGAGCTTTCGGGCGGTCAGCAACGGCGTGTGGCATTCGCCGGCGTGCTCGCCATGGAGCCCGAAGTCCTGGTGCTCGATGAGCCCATGGCGGGGCTCGATCCGGCTGCGCGCAGGGATTTCCTTGAGCTTATCGATCGGCTCCATCGCGAGGGCCTGACCGTTGTCATGGTTTCGCACAGCATGGATGACCTGGCCAATTGCTGCGACCGCATCGTCGTAATGAACGAAGGCGCGGTGTTTGCCGAGGGAACCCCCGCGCAGGTGTTTGCGCATGCCGATGAGCTCAAGTCGATCGGCTTGGGCGTTCCCGCCGCCCAGCGTATGGCGCTGGCGCTTACGGAGGTGGGCGTGCCGCTGCGTCGCGGCGGGCTCTATACGGTTGAGTCGCTGGCAGGCGAGTTGGTGGACCTGCTAATCGGTCGCTCGGGCGGTCCTTCTAACGTCGCGGACATTGCTAAATCCAAGACGGTCGCGCGAGAGGAGGGCTGCTGATGGAGGCGTTTTCGTTTGGCAGCTACTATCCCGGCGATAGTGCAATCCACCGCCTGGACCCGCGAACCAAGTTGCTCTTGGGCTTTGTGTTTCTGATCACGACGCTCACGGTCAGTGGCTTCCGCGGACTGGCCCCGGTCGCAATTTTCGTTGTGCTGACCTATGCCGTGTCTCGGGTGCCGGTTCGTCGCGTTCTGTCGTCGATGGCGCCGCTGCTGGCAATCGTCGTCGTGGTCGCGGTGCTCAACTTGTTTACCGATCAGAGTGGGCGCATCCTGTGGCAGCTCGGCTTTCTGCAGATAAGCGAGGGCTCACTGCGTTCTGCCGCCTTTATGGCGTGTCGCCTGACGTTGATGATGGCCGGTATGAGCGCCATTACACTCACCACGCCGACGCTCGACCTCACCGCGGGCTTTGAGCGCCTGCTCGCGCCGCTTGCGCGTGTGGGACTTCCTGCGCACGAGCTCGGCATGATCATGGGTATCGCGCTACGCTTTATGCCGCAGTTTGCCACTGAGATGAAGCAGACGGCCGATGCACAGGCAAGCCGCGGTGCGCGCGTGACGGGCGGTCCGCTCGGTGGCGTACGCATGCTCGGCAGTGTGGCGATCCCGCTGTTCACCGGCGTGTTCCGCCATGCCGAGACGCTGTCTGCTGCCATGGATGCACGCTGCTATCATGGCGAGCAGGGCCGCACGCGCCTGCATGCGCTTACGTTTGGCCGCGGCGATGCGTTGGCGGCGGTGGTGACGGCGTTGCTGCTCATCTGCGTCATCGTCATCAACCTTCAACTTGTTTAGGCGCGATTCGAGCGCAAGAAAGGGGTCCCTATGACCGACAACGACCGCACGGCTCAGCTTGAGCGCGCCTGTTCGTATCTCAGGCGCATTCCGGCGTGGTATCTGGCCACGACCGATGTGGCCGACGGACATCAGCCCCGCGTGAGACCGTTTTCGTTTGCCATGGTCGATGACGGTAAGTTGTGGTTTTGCACATCGCGCGACAAGGATGTGTGGGCGGAGCTGAGTGCGAATCCCAAGTTTGAGCTCTCGGGCTGGAAGCCGGGGGAATGTTGGATCGTATTGACCGGCGAAGCCGCACTTGAGGACGACGCAGTTGCGAGCGACAAGGTGCGTCAAGCGGGCTTTAAGCACATGGTGGGCATTGGCGAGGAACACGAGAGTGCCAACGACGGCCGCCTTGCTTTCTTTTCGGTCCGCAATATTGCCGCGCGCTTCTGTGATATCGACGGCAGCGAGGAGCGCCTGGAGCTCTAGCTCGCACAAACCAGGTTCCCAAACTAACTAGTACAGGAGGAAACGTGGACGGATTGAATACGGTGTTGGAGTATCTGACGTCGGTGCCGGCATGGTATTTGGCGACGAGCGTTGACGGACAGCCTCATGTGCGTCCGTTTTCGTTTGCGCAGATCCAGGATGGCAAGCTGTGGTTTGTAACAGCGCGCACCAAAGATGTGTGGCAAGAGCTGCTGCAAAACCAGCGCTTTGAGGCCACGAGTTGGTGGCCGGGCCATGGCTGGCTTATCTTGCGCGGGCGTGCCGGCTTGGATGACCGGGCTTTAGACGAAATGCGCGAAGCCGGGTGGAAGCATCTAGAGCGCCTGGGCGAGCACTATGAGGGTCCTAACGACCCCACGCTCGTCTTCTTTAGCGTCGAGGATCCCGAGGCTTTTATCTGCAATCACGACGAATGGGTGCCGGTCGAGCTCTAGCCGGCTGGCTCATCCTAACAACTTGGTTTTCGCATGGGCGGGCCCCGTATTGCCCGGTGCCGTTAGGAGCGCCGGTCAATATGGGGCCCGCTCCATTTGTCAATTCCTTCAAGCGAATGTGTCGGGATTGTTTCAATGCATGAATATGCAAGCCATTTACGTGTCCATGCATCTTTTGGTGCTAAAGTTTCAACCCACTTCATAACAACCGCTGCGAAATGCGCATCGGTGCATAAATCGCAGACAAGGAGTCTGATATGTCTTTGAAGGTTGGAATCGTCGGCGCGGCTGGATATGCCGGCGCCGAACTCATTCGCCTCGTGCTTGGCCATCCCGAGTTTGAACTTGTCGCCATTACGTCCAACGCCGATGCCGGCCAGCCGCTGTCCGCGGTGTATCCGAGCTTTGCTGGCGTGAGCGATCTGGTTTTCACCACGCATGACGCCCCCGAGCTTAAATCCTGCGACGCCGTCTTCTTGGCCGTGCCGCACACGGCTGCCATGGCACAGGTGCCCGCACTGCTTGCATCTGGCGTCTCCTGCTTCGATCTTTCGGCCGATTACCGTCTGAGCGACGCGTCTGTCTTTGAGGCATGGTATGCCGCCGAGCACACGAGCCCCGAGTTGCTCAAGACCCGCGCTTTCGGCCTGCCCGAGCTGTTCTGCCAGGACTTAGAGACCGCTGCTTCCAGCCATGCCGCTGGCAGGTCCGTGTTGGTCGCCTGCGCCGGTTGCTATCCCACCGCAACGAGCCTTGCTGCCGCTCCCGCCGTGCGCGCCGACTGGGTTGCCCAGAGCGGCCCCGTAATCGTCGATGCCATTAGCGGCGTGACGGGTGCCGGTAAGTCCTGCAACGCCCGCACCCACTTTTGCAGCGCGGACGAGAACCTGGAAGCCTATGGCGTGGGTAAACATCGTCATACGCCCGAGATTGAGCAAATCCTTGGCTTAACCGATCGCGTCGTCTTTACCCCGCATCTGGCACCGCTCAAGCGCGGCCTGCTCTCCACGGTGACGATGCCGCTTACGCCGCAGGCTATCGATACCTTGACCCTTGAGGACGTTGTCGACTATTACAAGCAGTTCTACGCTGGACGCACCTTTGTGCGTGTGCTCGACGCCGGCCAGCAGCCCAAGACGGCTTCGGTCGTCGGAACCAACGCCGCCCAGATTGGCCTCGCGCTCAACAAGCGCGCGGGCGTGCTGGTGGCGACGGGCGCCATCGACAATCTGTGCAAGGGCGCTGCGGGCCAAGCGGTCCAGTGTGCCAATATCGTCTTTGGCTTTGACGAGCGACGAGGCTTGCCCACAGTGGCGTGCCCGGTGTAGCACATTCGATTGTTAACGATTTGGTAGTCGGGCATCGAGTGGGGCGCCACTCTTAAGCTGGTCTCATGATTACGACTGGCATGGCGCACCAACCGATGTCCGTTTTTTGTTTGACATAAGGAGTCATAAAGACGATGAATACCGACCTGATTGATATCAAGATTCGCGCCGTCGAGGGTGGCGTTACGGCAGCGGCCGGCTTTAAGGCCGCAGGCATCCATGCGGGATTCCGGAAGAATCCCGAGCGCTTAGACTATGCGCTCGTCATGCCCGATAAACCCTGTCCCGGCGCCGGCGTGTTTACGACCAACCGCTTTTGCGCGGCGCCCGTGCAGGTGAGCCGTGCCAACCTGGGCGGTGCGGACAAGGGCTACGGTATCATCGCCGGTGTTTCAATCAACTCCGGCAACGCGAACGCCGCCACGGGCGAGACCGGCCTTGCCTGCGCGCGCGAGACCTGCAACATCGCATCGCAGGTTATTGGCTGCGAGCCCCAGCAGATCCTGGTTGCCTCCACGGGTGTGATTGGCCAGATTCTGCCGATCGACACGTTTGAGACAGCCATTCCTGCTGCCTACGAGGCGCTCTCCGCCCACGGTGGCGCCGATGCCGCTCGCGCCATCATGACGACCGACACGCACTCCAAGGAGTACGCCGTGTCCTACGTCAGTGAGGCTGCGGGTCATGCGGGCAATGTCTATACGGTAGGCGGCATGTGCAAGGGCTCGGGCATGATCATGCCCAATATGGCCACCATGATCGCAGTTATCACCACCGATGCCCCCGTCGAGCCTGCGGCACTTCATGCCCTGCTGCTCTCGACCGTCAAGCAGACCTTTAACAAGGTAACGGTCGATTCCGACACCTCGACCAACGACACCTGCATCATGCTTGCCTCCGGCGCCGCTGCCGCAGATGCCGAGCCTATCGTCGAGGGCTCCGATGCCTTCGACGAGTTGGTATTTGCCGTGCACGAGGTGTGCGAGAGCCTGGCGCGCAATATCGCCGCCGATGGTGAGGGCGCATCCAAGCTTGTTACGGTCAACGTTACCGGCGCCGTGAACGACGAGGACGCCGATATCGCCGCCCGTGCCGTTGCCAACTCGCCGCTCGTTAAGACCTGCATCGCCGGCCACGACTGCAACTGGGGCCGCGTCGCCATGGCACTCGGCAAGTGCGGCGTGAAGTTTAATCAGGAAGACGTTTCCATCGACATGATGGGCATGCCTGTCTGTCGCGATGGTCTGACTGTTCCCTTTGACGAGGACGAGGCTCTACGACGTTTCGAGGCGCCCGAGATCGTGATCTCGGCCGACCTGGGCGCAGGCGACGCGGCAACGACCGTGTGGACCTGCGACCTCACGCACGAGTACATCTCCATTAACGGTGACTACCGTTCCTAGATTCCAGGCACGCTGCGCATCTTGCCGCGATTGCGGACAGCGGAGCACGGCGCGATAACGATACGAAAGACGAGGCAGATTATGAAATTCGCACGCGATTGTCGTTCGAGCGAATCCAACGAAGCAACCGCGCAGCTGCTGTTCGAAGCACTGCCGTGGATTAAGAACCTGACCGGCAAGACGGTTGTTATCAAATATGGCGGAGCCGCCATGGTTGATGAGCAGCTGCGCCGCGACGTGATGAGCGACATCGTTTTGCTCAAGATCATCGGTATGCGCCCCGTCATCGTGCATGGCGGCGGCAAGGCTATCAACGAGGCGCTCAGCCACTACGACATCCCCGTCGAGTTTAAGAACGGCCAGCGCGTGACTACGCCTGCCACCATGGACATCGTGCGCGAGGTACTGGGCGGCAAGGTCAATCAGGAGCTGGTCGCGGCGCTCAACCACCACGGCAACCTGGCCGTGGGCGTGTCGGGCAGTGATGCCGGCACGCTCATCGCCGAGCCGCTCGACCCCGAGCTCGGTCGTGTGGGCAAAGTGACGCACGTCAACACCGACTATATCGAGCGCTTACTCGATAGCGAGTACATCCCCGTCATCGCTACCGTCGCGGCGGGGGAGGACGGCGGTTTCTTCAACATCAACGCCGACACCGCCGCCGGTGCCGTTGCCGCGGCGCTCCACGCGCATAAGGCGATCTTTTTGACCGATGTCGATGGCCTGTACAAGGACTTTAGCGACAAGGACTCGCTTATCTCCAACCTAACGCTCGACGAGGTTAACGAAATGCTCTACGGCGGCGAGGTCGATAAGGGCATGATTCCCAAGCTGCGTGCGGCCGTCGATGCGCTTACCGGCGGCGTATTTCGTGCCCACATCATTAACGGTACTACGCCGCATTCGCTGCTCCTGGAGCTGCTGACCGATGCCGGCGTCGGCACCGTGATTCATTCCACCGAGACGGCTTACGAGTTCGATACGCATCCGCATCCGCTTTCGACGTTTGCTGCGCGTCTGACCGAGAACCTTGACGAGGTCGAGAAGCTTCAGACGGTCTAGCTGACCCGCAGCCGCCCCATTCCTGCACCCATAGCCCCGCGCCGTCTGGCGCCCAACGAAAGGCATCCCATGTCACTTGCAGCTCAGCAATCGCTTGAATCCCATTACGTTATGCATACCTTTGGCCGCTCTCCGGTCGAGTTTGTCGAGGGTCACGGCATGAAGCTCACCGGCGACGATGGCCGTGAGTACCTCGACTTTCTTGCCGGCATCGGCGTGTGCAGCCTAGGTCATGGCGACCCGGCTGTGCTCTCGGCGCTCGAGGCACAGACCAAAAAGCTCATGCATGTCTCCAATTACTTCTACATCGAGCAGCGCGGACAGGTCGCGGCGCTGCTGTCCAAGCTTGCTAACGACGACGTAGATGGTGCGCGCGTGCTTGCCGATGCCATTGTCGCCGGCGATGAGACCACGGCAGCTGCTCTTGGTGCCCCGGCTGCGGATGAGCAGGTTTGGGAGACCTTCTTTGCCAACTCTGGCGCCGAGGCCAACGAGGGCTCGATGAAGCTCGCGCGCCTGTACGCCAAGCGTGCCGGTAATGGCGGCAACACCATCGTGTGCATGCGCGGCGGGTTCCACGGCCGTACGCTCGAGACCATTGCCGCCACCATGCAGGATTGGCTGCAGGACAGCTTCCGCCCGCTGCCGGGTGGCTTTGTGGCCTGCACGCCCAACGATGTCGATGAACTGCGTGCGATCTTTAAGCAGCTGGGGAGCGAGATTTGTGCCGTGATGCTCGAGCCGATCCAAGGTGAGAGTGGCGTGCACCCTATGACCGAGGAGTTTATGGCGGCAGCGCGCGACCTGGCACACGAAGTGGGCGCCGTGCTTATCGCCGACGAGGTCCAGTGCGGTATCTTCCGCACGGGTAAGCCGTTTGCGTTCCAGACTTATGGCGTGGAGCCTGACATTATGAGCCTTGCCAAGGGCATTGCTGATGGCGTGCCCATGGGTGCCGTCGTGGCAAAGAAGGAGATTGCCGACGTGTTTAAGCCGGGCGACCACGGCTCGACCTTTGGCGGTAGCTGCTTGGCCGTCGCGGCGTGCGCCGCGACGCTCTCCGCGCTCGTGCGCGGCGATTATGCCGACCATGCTGCCAAGGTAGGCGCCTATATGGAGGCAAAGCTCGCCAAGCTGCCGCTCGTGACCGAGGTGCGTGGCCGCGGCTTGATGCTCGGCTGTGATTTGGATGATGCCGTGGGCGACGCGCATGATGTTGTTGCCCGCGCGCTGGCCGCCGGTGCCGTGATCAACGCTACAGGTGCGCATACGCTGCGTTTCCTGCCGCCACTTGTCTGCGAAGAAGCCGACGTGGACAGTCTGATCGAGATCCTGTCGGGTGTCTTGGGCTAACGCGGTGCAATAACTCAATTTGGACCGGGTTCCGGACTGCTGACGTGCCCTATGCGGCATGATTCAGCGGTCTGGAGCCCGTTTTGCCTTAGATTTGCTAAGGCAAGGGGGACCTGCTGACCAAAAAACAGTAAATATGAGTACTGCTACCGATTTGGTAGCAGCAGTTTTGGACTAATAAGGCCAGATATCAAGTCGAAATGGTAGCGCGCAGAGATGTGGTGTAAGAGGCGGGGCATGCCCCGCCTCTTCTCTTTCTTGAAAGGGAGGGGACACCGC
>UQIW01000008.1 GCA_900541235.1 uncultured Collinsella sp.
CGCCTTTAGACGCGTGCCGGAAATCCAAGGGTTATACCCTAAGAGCAAACCACCCCTTTTAGGGGTGGTTTTGATTTTCGTTCTGTTCGGAAGGAGCTCCTTGCCGGAGCCCCATGGATAGCGAACGGCTTTATCGAGCGTGCGCGTTCTCGTAGGCGCCTATGATTTCTTCCGGCAAATTGTCGGGAATCAGCGCTTCCAGCCTATCCTCGCTGCCATCTTGAATCGCCTGCTCGTAGTACCAGCATTTGAATCTCAGCATATCCAGCGCACGGTTCATGTTCGCGATTTCCGACTCCATGTGGGCCTTCCGCTCCTCGAACATGGCCTTGCGCTTGGGGTAGGTCGATGGCCCCTCTGCGCACCATTCCATGAACAGTCGGATGTCCTTGATCTCCATTCCCGCCTTCTTTAGGCATTCGATGACCCGAAGCGCTTCGAGTTCCGTATCGCCGAATCGGCGAATGCCGGACGTCCGCTCCAGCCCCGGGAACAATCCCTGCTTGTCGTAGTACCGCAGCGTTGAGGCGGGCAGACCGAACATCTCCGCCACCTGTCCGATTGTGTACATGGCCCCTCCGAATAAATCTCGACTTCATTCCTTGACCTAAAGTCAGGTTTAGGTATTACCTTCATTCTCGTCAATACAAATCGGTAGCGCAAGGGGTGGTCCGTAATGGGCAAAACGGTTTTCGCCGGCGGCGTGAACGGGGTGTGCGATATCGCTGGGCATCCCGCTCTGGAGCAGGCGCAACGAATGGGCATGGAAATCTAGGCGGGCCACTTGGCCGCGCGGAGGCAGGTTCGTGTCTAGAACTATCAACGGGAGGAAAAAGATCATGGCAATTAAGCAGACGGCGGGTAGAGATGCCCTGGGGGGCTTCGCCCCCAAATTCGCACAGCTCAACGACGATGTGCTGTTCGGCGAGGTGTGGAGCCGAGAGGGCGAGCTCTCCCTGCGGGACCGTAGCATCGTGACGGTGGTGGCCCTGATGGCGCAGGGCCTGACGGACTCTTCGTTCCAATATCATCTGATGTCCGCAAAGAACAATGGCGTGACCAGGACGGAGATAGCGGAAATCCTTACACATGCGGCGTTTTACGCAGGATGGCCCAAGGCGTGGGCGGCCTTTCGCATGGCGAAGGAGGTCTGGGCGGATAGCGATGCTGCTGATGCAAGAGCTAAGCATCAAAACGAGATGGCCTTTCCCATCGGTGCCCCCAACGACGCATTTGCGAAGTACTTTATCGGGCAAAGCTACCTCGCGCCCCTTTCCACCGAGCAGGTCGGCGTCTACAACGTGACGTTCGAGCCCGGCTGCCGCAACAACTGGCACATCCATCACGCCAAAAGCGGTGGCGGGCAGATCCTCATCTGCGTGGCTGGTCGAGGGTTTTACCAGGAATGGGGTAAACCGGCACAGGAGCTGCGCCCTGGCGATGTGGTCAACATCGCCCCGGGTGTGAAACATTGGCACGGAGCCGCGCCCGAGAGCTGGTTCTCCCATCTCGCGCTGGAGGTTCCGGGCGAGGAGATCTCCAACGAGTGGTTGGAGCCCGTGGACGACAAGGAATACCTTAAAGCGACTAACAAGGAGGATTAAGCATGGAACAGTTGAACCTGACGCAGGAATGGGACAAGGTGTTCCCCAAAAGCGACAAGGTCGAGCACAACAAGGCGACCTTCCACAACCGATACGGCATCACGCTGGCGGCCGACGTGTACGTGCCAAAGAGCGCGGAAGGCAAGCTGCCCGCCATCGCCGTCAGCGGCCCGTTTAGCGCGGTGAAGGAGCAAACGTCCGGCCTTTATGCGCAGAAAATGGCGGAGCTGGGCTTTTTCGCGATTGCCTTCGACCCGTCCTATACCGGCGAGAGCGGCGGTGCGCCCCGCTATGTGGCGTCGCCGGACATCAACACCGAGGACTTCTGCGCAGCGGTGGATTTTCTCTCTGTGCAGAATAGCGTTGACCCGGAGCGCATCGGTATCATCGGCATCTGCGGTTGGGGCGGCATGGCGATCAATGCCGCAGCCATCGACACTCGCATCAAGGCCACCGCGGCTATGACCATGTACGATATGACCCGCGTGACCGCAAACGGCTACTTTGACGCCGAGGATTCCGAGCAGGCGCGCTTCGAAAAGCGGAAAGCACTGAACGCGCAGCGCACCGAGGACTATAAAAACGGCAGCTACGCGCTGGCGGGCGGTGTGGTCGATCCGCTGCCCGATGACGCGCCACAGTTTGTGGCGGACTATTACGCCTACTACAAGACTCCGCGAGGCTACCATCCCCGCAGCCTGGGCTCCAATGGCGGCTGGAATGTGACGTCTTCGCTGTCGTTTTTGAATATGCCGATCCTGCAGTACGCCGGCGAGATCCGTTCCGCCGTGTTGCTGGTGCACGGCGAGAAGGCGCACTCCCGCTATTTCAGCGAAACCGCGTACGGCAAGCTGACCGGGGACAACAAGGAGCTGCTCATTATCCCTGGTGCCAACCATACCGACCTTTACGATCAGATGGATGTCATTCCGTTTGAAAAGCTGAAAGCCTTCTTTAAGGAATATCTGAAATAAGGCGTGCCTTGATTCAATACCAAGCCCCCAGCAACGATTCTTCTAAAGAGTGGGAGTAGCTGAAACGAGGCGATTGAATAACTCCATCTGTTTTGGTTACAACAAAATGTGTGCCGCGCGCCTGCGGCATGAAGGAGGGAGATTTCTATGAATATCGTTGTATTGAGTGGTAGCCCGCGCAAGGGCGCCAATACCGACACCATGGTCGAGGCGTTTGCCGAGACCGCGCGCGAGGCCGGCCATGCGGTCGAGGTCATCCGCGTTGCCAGTAAGAAAATCGCTGGTTGCCTGGGGTGTCAGTATTGCTTCGCCCATGAGGGCACTTGCGTGCAGAAGGATGACATGGCCGACGTGATCGAGTCAATGAAAGACGCAGATATGGTCGTCTTCGCTTCGCCTATCTACTGGTTTGATATCACTGCGCAGGAGAAGGCCGCCATCGACCGCCTGTACGCCTTCGGTGCCACGGGCTTCCCGTTCACCAAGACGGCCCTTTTGCTCGATAGCCACAGCGAAGGCGTCTATGATGCGGCGATCGCTATGTACAAGTCAACCTGCGCGTACTGCAAGTGGGAGGACCAAGGCATTATCACCATCAGCGGTGTGACCGAGCGCGATAGCATGGCATCGTCGCCCAAGTTGGAAGAGGTGCGAGAGCTCGCTCGCAAGCTCGCCTAAGGACAAGAAGAACGCATGGCAATCGGTGTTGGTGGAAAATGCTTGCTATCCTTATCAAGAGGAATGCTGATTGCCATGCGTTGATGCTTCCGCGGACAATTCCGGCGTGCTAAAACGCCTTCTCGTTCAAGAATTCCCTGAACGCGGGAATGTCAAAGCCAACGAGACCACGCCCGCGCTCTCCAATGACGCCGTCCTCCAGGAGGCGGCGTTTGTATTGGCTTGCGTAGTTGCTGGCGACGCCCATGCGTTTGGCTATCTCCGAGACCCTGCTGGGGCCAGAATCGGGCAGCATCGCGAGCAAAAACTCAATGTCTTTATCGGAAAGCTCTCGATAGGTCGTTTCGAGAGAAGCCCGATGCCATGCTTCTCGAGTTGCCTGAAGATGCCATTCATGCACGTGCGCCAGTTGCCCTGGGCTTCTTGAACATATGTCCAATCGATGCCCACTGGACCAATTTGAACGCCGTTCATGCGCGCGTGAGACTGTGAAAGGTAGCTATCTGCCGCTTCTTCGGTTCGCTCGATAATATCTTCGAGCATGCCTGGCATGGCGGGAGACATTTGCTGCGATTCAGCCGTGTTCAAGCGCCGTTTTTTGAAAGGAGCGAGAGAAGCGCCGTCTTACCCGTTCCTCTTGCGCCCGTAAAAATGGTCGACAGGTTGGGGTCTCCCGGGCCGTTCATAAAGCCACGGTTGATATCACGGAGGATGTGTTCGCGACCCGCTAGAAAGGGAGGGACGCTTCGGAACGTCGAGGTAAAGGGGCTCTTGCTGCACTGCATGGTAGCTCCTTTGCAAGTTTTGCTAATTTTTGCAACTTTTGCTAACTTTTGCGAGTTTTGCTAACGGCTTAGGACGGTGCGGGAAGCCCCCGTATCGTCGACATTTCCGAGGATGACCTCCGCAACGAGCGGGGCCCGGGGCGCGATATTGCTGCGCTCCGGGCCCCGCTGCTTTGTAAAACTATGGCGGTTCTGCCGTCGTCCTAATCAAACAAACTCGGCATGTCGTTTTCTTTCATGAGGGCACCGGCGGAGGGCAGACTCTGCGCGGTGAACTTTTCGGCCGAGACGCCGGCGCCAAGGATCTCCTCGGTCGTGCCGACGGTGGTGACCGAGCGACCCTTCTTGGCTGTAAAGGCCTGGACGCCCTGCGTGTTGGTGGTCGTCTTGGTCTTGAGCAGCGACGTGTTGAAGTTCATCAAACGATAGTCGCTCGAGACCAGCGCGATGTCGCGATCTGTGTTGAGCACCTGGGCATACAGCAGTTTGCTGCCGCCGTAGATGGCGTTCTTGAGGCGCTTGCGGTTGGTCTTGGTAACGTATCCGGCAAGTGCGACGCGCACCACACGGCCGTTTTCAAAGACAAACAGCACGTCGGCCTTGTAGTCCTCGGGGTCGATGACCCAGATCACACTCTCATCGGGTTCCATCTCAAGATCGGTCGGCAGATACGAGCCCAGCTGGGCCGACTTGGTATCCTCAAACGCCGCAACCTTGCACTTGTACACCTGGCTCTTGTTGGTAAAGACCAGTAGCTCGTGGGTGTTGGAGGACGGGAACTCAATAAAGGGTTTGTCACCGTCCTTGTACTTGAGCGTGGTCGCCTTCTTGAGCACGCGGTCCGTCATCTTCTTAAGGTAGCCCTCGCGCGAGAGCATGATGGTGACCGGGTACTCCTCGACCTCGGGCTCCAAGCTTACCTCGATAACCTCATGGGGCTCGATCCTGCCCGTGCGGCGCGGCATCACATATTTCTTGTTGACCGCGGCCAGCTCGTCGCTGATGACCTTCTTGATGTTCTCCTCGCTGGAGAGGATTTCCTCAAGCTCGGCGATCTCACCCTCGAGCTTGGCGATGTCCTTGGTGCGGTTGAGGATGTACTCCTCGTTGATGTTGCGGAGTTTAAGCTCGGCAACAAACTCGGCTTGGGTCTCGTCGATGTCGAAGCCGCGCATAAGGTTGGGCACGACCTCGGCCTCGAGTTTGGTGCCGCGGATGATGGCGATGGCCTTGTCGATGTCGAGCAAGATCGCCTCGAGGCCGTGCAGTAGGTGCAGGCGCTCGGACTTTTTGCCCAGGTCAAAGTTAATGCGGCGACGCGTGGACTCAATACGCCACTTGACCCACTCGTGCAGAATCTGGCGCACGCCCATAACACGGGGATATCCGTCGACGAGCACGTTGAAGTTGCACGAGAACGAATCCTGCAGCGTGGTCGAGCGATAGAGCTTGGCCATGAGTTTGTCGGGGTCGACACCGCGCTTAAGGTCGATGGCGATGCGCAAGCCCGAGAGGTCGGTCTCGTCGCGGATGTCAGCGATCTCCTTGACCTTGCCCTCTTTGGAGAGCTTGACGATGCGCTCGATGATGACATCGGTCTTGGTGGTGTAGGGGATCTCGTAGACCTCGATGATGCGCTCTTCGGGAATCCAGCGCCAGCGGGAGCGGATCTGGAAGCTGCCAAGGCCGGTCTCGACGATCTTCTCCATCTCCTCGCGGCGGTAGATAATTTCGCCGCCGGTCGAGAAGTCGGGCATGGGCATGTACTCGAGCAGGTCGCAGTCGGGATCCTGCAGGTAGCGTATGGTGGCGGTGCAGACCTCGTTGAGGTTAAAGCCGCAGATGTCGGACGCCATGGCGACGCCGATGCCCTTGTTGGCCGAGACAAGGATGTTGGGGAACGTGGTGGGCAGCAGGCGCGGCTCCTTCATGGCACCGTCGTAGCTGTCGACGAAGTCGACCGGGTTCTTGTCGATGTCCTTGAAGATCTCGGCACTGATGGGGGAGAGCTTGGCCTCGGTATAACGCGAGGCGGCATAGCTTAGATCACCCGAATAGTACTTACCAAAGTTGCCCTTCGACTCCACGAAGGGGGCGAGCAGCGCCTCGTTGCCGGTTGCTAGACGCACCATCGTCTCGTAGATCGCGGCATCGCCGTGAGGGTTGAGCTTCATGGTCTGGCCCACAATGTTGGCGCTCTTCTGGCGCTCGCCCTTGAGCAGACCCATCTTGTACATGGTGTAGAGCAGCTTGCGGTGCGAGGGCTTAAAGCCGTCGATCTCGGGGAATGCACGCGAGACGTTGACGCTCATGGCGTAGGGCATGTAGTTGACCTCGAGCGTCTGTGTGATCGGCTGGTCGGTGACCTCGGAGTGCAGGCCGATGACGTTCTCGGCGTTAACCTGCTTTTTCTTTGGCTGGTTCTTCGTCTTCTTCTTTGCCACGATTTCCTCTTGAACTTATTATGGGCCGTCGTTATCGATTTGCTGCTATTGCAGGTCCAGCTGGTCCAGGTATTCCTTGCCGTGCTCGGAGATATGGCGCTTGCGGCCTGCCTCGTCGTTGCCCAGCAACAGATTGAACATGGTTTCCATCTTGGTGACGTCCTCGGGCTCCACCTTGATCAGGCGGCGCGTCTCGGGGTTCATGGTGGTGAGCCACATCATGTCCGGGTCGTTCTCACCAAGACCCTTGGAGCGGTTGATGGAGCATTTCTGGTCGCCGATCTCCTTAAGAATGCCGTTCTTCTCGAGCTCGGTGTAGGCAAAGTAGGTCTTCTCTTTGCAGTTGATCTCGTAGAGCGGCGACTCGGCGATATAGACGTAGCCCTCGTCGATAAGCGTGGGCACCAGACGATAGAGCATGGTGAGCACAAGCGTGCGGATGTGATAGCCGTCGACGTCGGCGTCCGTACAGATAATGACCTTGTTCCAGTTGAGGTTGTCCAGGTCAAAGACACCGAGGTTCTTAATGCGCTTGTCCTTGATTTCCACGCCGCAGCCCAGCACGCGCATGAGATCCATGATGATGTCGGACTTAAAGATGCGCGGATAATCCTCCTTCAGGCAGTTGAGAATCTTACCGCGGACGGGCATAACGCCCTGGAACTCGGCATCGCGCGAGGTGCGAATGGCGCCTGCTGCCGAGTCGCCCTCTACGATGTAGATCTCGCGGCGGCTCTTGTCCTTGGAGCGGCAGTCGATGAACTTCTGCACGCGGTTGGCCATGTCGGTCTTCTGCTGCAGGTTGGTCTTGATGCTCTGACGCGTCTTCTCGGCGTTCTCGCGCGAGCGCTTGTTGATGAGCACCTGCTCCATGATCTTGTTGGCGGCGTCTTTATTCTCGATCAAGTAGGTCGAGAGGCGCTCCTTAAAGAAGGCCGTCATAGCCTGCTGGATAAAGCGGTTATTGATGGCCTTCTTGGTCTGGTTTTCGTAGGACGTCTGGGTGGAGAAGCAGTTGGTCACCAGCACCAGACAGTCCTGGACGTCCTGCCACTTAATGCCGCTCTCGTTTTTGTTGTACTTGCCTTGTTGCTTGATGTAGGCATCGATGGCGCTGGTCAGAGCGCTACGGGCCGCCTTCTCGGGTGAGCCGCCGTTCTCGAGCCACGATGAGTTGTGGTAGTACTCCTGCATCATGAAGGTGCGCGAGAAGCACATGCACGCGGTGATTTTTACGTTGTAATCGGGCAGGTCCTCGCGATCGCGACCGCGACGGTCGGCCTCGATAAAGAAGGGCTCGGTAAGGTAGTCGGTACCGACCTTCTCGAGCACGTAGTCCTCGATGCCCTTGGGATAGCAAAAATCCTCTTCGGAAAACTCGCCATCGTCGCCCTCGATACGCAGGCGGAAGGTCACGTTAGCGTTGACCACGGCCTGACGGCGCATGGTTTCGCGATACCAATCGTGGGGAATGCTAATCGAGGTAAAGACCTCAAGATCGGGGCGCCACTTGATGGTGGTGCCGGTGCGGTTCTCGTCGCTGGGCTCAATCTCGAGTGCCTTCTTTTTGGCACCGACGACCTTGCCTTTTTTAAAGTGCAGGGAGTACTTGTTACCGTCACGCCAGACGGTGACGTCCATGTACTCGGAAGCGTACTGGGTCGCGCAGGAGCCCAGGCCGTTGGTGCCGAGCGAGAAGTCGTAGTCGCCGCCCTGGTTGTTGTTATACTTGCCACCGGCGTAGAGCTCGCAGAAGACGAGCTCCCAGTTAAAGCGCTTCTCGGAAGGGTTCCAGTCGAGCGGGCAGCCACGGCCATTGTCCTCTACCTGGATAGAGCCATCGCGAAAGGCGGTAAGGGTGATGAGCTTGCCGTAGCCCTGGCGTGCCTCGTCAACGGCGTTGGACAGGATCTCGAAGGCGGCATGCGCGCAGCCATCGAGTCCGTCCGAGCCAAAGATGACGGCGGGGCGCAGGCGTACGCGCTCCTCGTCCTTGAGCTGACGAATACTGTCGTTACCATAGTTTGCGGTGTTTTTTGCCATGCTCGCTCTCTTGGTACTTCCTCTTGTGTATTTAAGTCGTATAGATAGTCAAGGTAGCATAGCCCAGCCCGTGGGCGATTCCAACCAACACGAAATCCATCGAACAATCGTTCGATTAGATAATGAATGCTTGGAATGCGGGAGGGGCCTGTCCTATCCAAACATCTGCGGTAGGTCGATGAAGACGGTTCGATCGCTTTCGCCAGCTTCGAAGCCCGAACGGGAGAAGAATCCATAGCGATGGCACTTGAGCCCCGTTGCCTCGACTTGGATGATTTCCTCGTCGACCATTTTTTGCGTGACGGGGGATTTGCGGAACTTTGCTTCGTAGAATGCGTAACCCTCGGGGTCTTGCGTTACCACATCGAACTCGCCGCTCGTCTTGTTTGCGGGATCGTCGTACCAGTACTTGCCTATGGCGTCGAAAGCCGGTTCGATCTTGCCGGTCCTGTTCTGCCGCACGAGGTATTGACGGCAGACCTCCTCGAACATATGAGGAACGTAGTTTTCCTCGAAGTCTTGGGAGACGTGACGATCATAGAAGACTTCCGGGTCGAGCAGCTGACGCGCCGAGGCATTGCGGAAAACATAGCGATAGTAAAAGAGCGAAAGCGGATCCACTACAAAGTAGCCGGACTTACGCTTGTTCGTAGGGTCGTTGATGGGTGCACGCTTTTGGACGATTTCGAGTGACATGAGCTTGTCGAGCACGTCTGCCATGGCCGGACCGCTCGAGACGTGCGACTGTGCCAGCACGTCCCCCCAACGGGAGTAACCTTGTGCGAGAGCCCCGAAAACTTCGTTGGCGTTGGTCATCTTCGAGATCTCGGCGTTGAGATAGGACGGCACCTCGCTTTCTAAGCGGGCGCCAGGTTCCGTGACGAGCTCGATGATGTTGTTGCGTACGCTTTGGGATTGATCGATGAGGCGATTGTAAAAGGGGATGCCGCCAAAAACGCTATAGAGCCGCACCTTGTCCTCGGGCGAGAACGCGGGATAGAACTTCGCAGCGTCAAAGTAATCCATGGGCTTAAGCTCAAGCGCGAGATCAATTCGCCCGTAGAGGGGGCTTTCATGCTCGATGAGGGATTTCATAATCTCAACGTAGGAGCCGCACAGGACAATGTTTAAACGTGAGTCTTCCCTGTGAGCGTCGATTGAGGTCTGAAGAATGCTGTCTAAGCCCTTAACCGCATCTCTCAAGTAGGGGTATTCGTCGAGAACGAGGGTAATGTTCTTGTCTTTGGCTTGGGCAAACAGAAATTCGATGAGCTCGCGGATGCCTGTGAAGGCGAGCGGAGGAAAGCTCAGCGTTTCAGCAACAAGGGCGGACAGACTCTCGAGGTTGTCTGCCTCGGAGGTTTGGCGGCACTCGTAATAGACCGTTGCGACGTCCGACAAATCGGTTAGCGCCTGCTTGATGAGCTCACTTTTTCCGACGCGACGCCTGCCGTAAATGAGAACATTGCGCTGCTCAGGTGCTTTGAGCGTTTTCTTAATACGGGCGAGTTCACGCTCCCTGCCAATGAATTCCACTTACTCGGTTCCTTCCGACTCGGTTTTGTCCGAGTTAATTGTATCGCATGAATCAGTTTATGCTCGAGTTTACTCGGACAAAACCGAGTCGGTTCTGTCCGAGTAAGTTTGAATAGTGAACCGAAGTTGTAATGTCCGCATGGCGATGACGAACATGGTTTCCATAATGACAGATATAGTTGACATCTTCTGATAGATGCAATATATTTCTGCCATGTTGCAACGGATATCTGTCCATTACCACGAAAGGAACTCCATGCCGGGCAAAAAGAACCTACGCATGAAGGCGGCGCGCGCGGCGGTTGGCCTTTCGCAAGCTGACTTGGCCGAGGCCGTGGGCGTTACGCGCCAGACCATCGGCCTGATCGAGGCGGGCGGCTACAACCCCACGCTCAATTTGTGCGTGGCAATCTGTAAAGCGCTACGCGTTACGTTGAACGACTTGTTTTGGGAAGACGAGAGCGACGTCGACCCTGACGCTCTTTAGGAGTTCGCTATGAAATTTGAAGATTTAAAACTCGTGCAAAAGTGGCGTGAATATGCCGGCCCAAAGGATGAGCGCCTGGAGGCTGAGAACGCGAAGATCTACAAGATTGGTTTCGTGCTGCTTTCGTTTGGCATGTTGATGATCTTTTTCTACCAGTTTATAGCTCGACAGGTTGCGTGGGTTCACAGCGACGTCAGTGAAATGCCGCATGGCTTTGCAACGCCGTTCGAGGCGGCCATGTATTTGTGGCTCGTTCTCGTGATGTTGATTTGCGCAGGACTGCAAACGCGGAAGGGCTATGTCGATACCAATCGTTTTGGGCAAACCGAGCATCTTCCTGTTGGATATTTCCTGCTTCTCAGCGGTCTTAGCGGCACCGCGTTCGCGCTTGTTATTGCCGCAATGCGCTGTATCGCTGAGGCGCAGATCGTACCGCTCGAAAGCGTCTTTTGGTTGGCGAACCTGGCCACGGGCGTGTTCTGCGGTGCGACGATTTTCGCGGCCACGTTTGCTGCCCTGTGCGCAACGTTTTTCACGGCGAAAAGACGCCGTGCCAAGCTCGAGGCAGAACTCGACTCCTCTGACGACATCTAATGCGTAATGGGCTGGCTCTGGGTATTCAGAACCAGCCCATTTGATGTTCGATGAGCCGAGTCGGCGCCTCTCACAAAAGTAACTAGGAGCTAGCGAGGCCTATCCGAATTGGCCTCATTGGCGGTGTCGATCTCGAGCGCCGTGCGGCGGGCGCTGTAGGCGACAAGGCCAGCACCAGCCGCGGCGAGTGCTGCAGCGGCTGCCGTGAGGGGAGCGTTGGCATCGCCCGTGCCCGCAAGCGCGCCCGCTTTTCCGGAGCGCTTGTTATTGCCGTGGTCCTTGCCACTGCCGGAGCTGCTTCCGCCGGAGCCGCCGCCCTCGTCAGTACCGCCGCCACTTGAGCCACCATCGCCGTCCGCCGTCATCGGGGCGTCGTGAAGCCCTGTGGCGTCCGCGCTGTCGCATACGCCGACCTGAACTTCTGAGCGTTCGCATGCCGCGTCGGGCACGTGGAGCTCGTGCAGTACAGCACCCAGCGCCGAGTTCGCGCCCGGTCGAATTTCTTCGAGCGTTACGGGATCGAGCGCCACCAGATTACGCGCCTTCGCATACAGCGTTACGCGTTTGCCCACTTCGTCGCTCCAACTCTCGGGGATGGCGAAGCTCATGCGGAACTGTGCCGTGCAACCCGGTGCCAGCACGGCGTTGCCACTGTCGGCTACCAGCGGGTGCGTTGCAAAAGGTGTGCCCAGCGTTTCGAGCGCGTACTTCACGTGTGCCATGTCGTTGACCGAAGCGTCCTCGGCAAGCTCTGGATCGTAGATCGATGCCATGCGTGTGTTCGCTCCGAACCCGATGGATGCGCTGGAGAACGGCTGGCTGGAGCCCTCTCGGTACAGATCGATTGTGCCGGCGGTCAGCAAGGTGTTGCCGTCGTTTCGCACCGTGACCATGAAGGATTCGCCTGCTGCTCCGGGCACCACCGCGCCCGAGGTAGCGACTGCGCCCGTCGGGGTGGCACACGCCACCAAGGGCACTTCGATGCCGTGTAGTTCTGCCTCGCTCTTCTCCGCGCTCACAATGTGCGTGGCGAGCGCGGAGAGCATGCTCCCCGACGTCAAAAATGTCGTTATCTGATCGACGGGATGGTCCAGCTCGCACATCACGAACGGCTCCGTAAACAGATCGCCTGCCAAGGTGCTGGCGAAGATGCGGAAGTGCTTGCCCATCACTGCTACCGGGTTGCCTTCTTCGTCGTAGGTTTGCCCCACCTTGCCATCGGTGTTCTCTACATAGAGCACGCACCTGCCGTTGTTGCTTACGCTAAACGATGCCGGGCCACAGCCTGCGGCACCCACGGGCTGCGTTGCAAATGCCGATGCGCCTCGCGTCCAAGTAATATGCTGCAGTTGCTCGTTGACGGTAGCCAAAAAGCCCGTGTGCTGCGGCCACGGCACCGCGTGGGGTACTGTGGCATCTGGCGACATAACGCCCCAGCTCGCAATGGACTGGCCGATCACGGCGTACGATGCACAGCCACAACCGCCTGCGGTCTCGTATGCAATGGGCACCACCATTTTGCCGTTGATATTCTCGGGCGCGCCGAGCTCGATGCTCGACGGTGCCTGCGGAAAGCGGAGGACCTGACGGAACGTGAGACTGTCGCCCGAAACGTCCGACCACAGGGTAAAGCACTCCAGCGCAACCTCGGCCTCGCTGCCGAGCGTCTTTTCTGCGGTGGTTCCGCGGCGGTGGAGGTAGGCGCCCGACAGGCGCCCGTCGACAAGTGTCTTGCCCACCGTGATGCGTGGGCACTGCAGGCAATGGTAGCCATCCTCCTGAAGGCGGCCGCGCGAGATGCTGCGCCACGACGTGTGCGATATCACGCGAACTCCGTCGTTGCTTATGCGCAGGCGCACAACGGACAGTATGCCGGATGTGCTCGCCGTATCGAAAAGGGTGTTGTCGCCGGCGGGGCGCTCGCCCGAGACCAGCAGCACGTAGGCGTCCTGGTTTCCTCTTCCGTCCGTATATTCCACTACGTCGAAGTCGTAATCGTATATGCTGTCGCGCTCCACGTCGCCCTCGCCAAACCCAAGGGGAAAGTCCACAGGCGTGGGAGCGGACCACGTCCCGTTTGCCTTTGTGTGTACCACCAGGCGCGAGCGACCATTGTCGCCGTAGCGCACCGAGGCGATACGGAACAGGCATTCTACGCCGGCAATCATTGCCAGCTTCATGTGGGCTTCGCTGAGCACGCCAGCAAACAGCACGTTGTCGCTCGAGGGCTTGATGCCGCCACGCTCGTCCTCCGACACGCCGGCAGAATCGGCGTTCGGGTCGGCAACGGTGTTCGTTGCCTGACCGATGTAGGTGTACTCATACATCGGCGCGGCGTTTTCGTCGTTCTCTATCAGTGCATGGACGAAATGCTCGATCTGTCCCGTGTCGTCGCTTTCTGCATCCGCCTCGAGCTCAATGCGCGTGACCGCCCGATCCCAATCGCGCACGACAGGCGCGGCGTTTACGGCAGTGGCCTTAACCTCGGCGCGTGCGAGCAGCTCGGCGTTGGTGACGATGGTGGCCGATGCGATAAATTGCGGAACGCCGCCCGCCTCGATGTTGCCGGGCGTGCCGAAGCGGGCGTCCAGCGTGTAAGGCGTATCTCCACCCAATGCGAGCTCAGAGCGCTGGAGCGCATACTGGTCGCCATTGTTCACCGACATATTCCACGAATCGATGAGTGTGGGCCACGACCCCGACCAAGCCTTGGTGGTCCACTTGAACATTACGAACTGGAGTATCACATCGACATCGACGTCTGCACCTACGCGCAGTCGCGGAAGCTGGTGTCCATCCGCCTTCTCGTACCCAATGAACAGCGTGAGGGATGCGGCGCCGCGCACGGCAGACGAAGCGACGCCTGCAACGCCGGCGCCAAAGGTGACGGCGAGCCCGATCTGGATGGTGAACGAGCCCGACGTGTTTGAATAGTCGAGCGAAATGTTTTTAAAAAACGCCGCGCCGCTGCCGTGCGTGTGGGCACCCACGGCGAGCGCCAGTTTTGCCAGCACCCAGGGGTTGACGTTTAGGAAAAATGGCACCGGTCCTAGGGTAAACTGCTCGGTCCAATTGAGGTCGGTTCTTACCTGGAAGAGGGCCTTAATATTGCCGTATGCGGGGTCGTTGTTGTTACCCCAGGTTTTGCCCACCCAATCGTAGGCGAGCGAGCCGTACAGCTGTGTGGCGATATCCATCGTGAACAGCGGCGTGCAATGGTGGCGAAGGAGCTTGGTGTTTCTTGGATCGGTGCCCGAACCGGCACTCATCCTCTTGTACTGATTCCACTTCCCCTCCATCTCGTCGAGGTAGCGGTTTGCCTGCTTGGCGCCCGACTCGCGCGGCGATTTCTTCCAGTATTCCGGATCAGGGTTGCCCGAATCGTTCATATAGCTAGCTGGTTTGTACCCTCCGCCAAACAGCACGTATCCAGCAAACGAGAAATCGAACAGAATGGGAAATGTGGGCATCCAGCACGTGAACTTATTGCCGCCGATACCGGGAAACGCCGCGGGGAAATCAAACGGAGTGATCTCTTGGTCCATGGTGGTGGGAATGATGGTGGTCGAGCCCGATTCCGCCTTTGCGGCCGGCGCGGTGACAACGGCCATAGGGGATGAGAGCGTGTAGGTTTTGCCCTGGTAGTCGAGCATAAAGCGCAGCTTGCACCCTTCCTCCAGAAGGCCCGAAGCTGCATCGAGGAACGTGTCTTCGAGCGTGAACGTCGCCAGATTATCCGCGCCCGATGCGCTGGCCTTGATCAGGCCGATCTGCGTGACGGTTTCGGTTGAGCTGCCCGCAGAGGGCATCACTTTATTGATATGCAACGTTGCCTGCCCGCCCTGCGGCAGATGAGCCTGCACGGTAAAAGCGTGCGTGTCGGGCTGGTCGTTTGCTGCTTCGTCCGCTGGCATTGCCATAAACGTGGCGTCGGCGTACTGGATGTCCCATTCGTCGAACGTGAGCTGTCGAAAGTACGGCTCGCCATCGGAGAGCGGACGTGTGGGTGCGGTAATAGCGGTGCCGCCCTGGATACGCGCAAGGGGAATCTCGACATCGCGGTAGCCTGCCATGCTAATGGAGATGCCGCCGTTAAAGTCGTACGCGTCGAGAAGCGTTGCCTCGTCCACGTAGCCTTCTGAAAGAGGGGCGACCTCAAAGATGGCCGTGCCTTCGTCATCGGTCGTGGCGGTGAGCTGCTTGCCTGCGGCATAGCGCGATATGAGCGTGACCTGGGCACCCGTGATGGGCGTATTCTTGTTGGCGACGTCGACCACGACCACACCGAACATGGTGCGCGAGAGAACGAGCACCCTGAAGGGGGTCTTTTTCGTCGGCATGGGCTTCGGTGGGTGCGAACGGCAATATGAAGGCGTTTGCGCTTCCCGGCACGCGCGGCATCATAATGCTCGCTAACGAGGACGCTCCGGCGACAAGTAACGAACGGCGATCAAGCATCTTGGGCTCCCATCCCGCAAGTATCGGTGGAAATAATCCAATTTTGCGAGAAGGCGCCCCGTGGCGGTAGTGCCGTTCAAGGGTCAAAATGTCCAAATTGATCGAGCGAAGCGCCGGGTTCCGGAACGCGTTCGATGCGCTTGGTAGTCCGGTCGCTAACGTAACATATGCGCGACCAGCTCGGCGCGTGTGCCGATGCCAAGCTTTGCGTATACGCCGGATAGGCGGTTTTTGACGGTGCCCGGCGATACTCCCATATGGCGTGCGATTTCGGCGTTGGTCCACCCACGACAGGCGAGCATGGCCATGGTGAATTCCGTGGTCGTTAGATCGTCGGCAACGTCCTCGCCCGAATCGGGGTTGTGGATGCGCCGCCAGCCGTAGCTGAAGCGGTACGTGATCTCGATGATGCGCGCGAAGTCGTCAGGGTATTGCGTTTTTAGGCATGCCTCGATAAGCCCCTGTAAAAGGCCGTGATGCTCGCCAATGAGCTCAATAAGGCCGTCGGGACGCGCAATGTTCCAAGCAACTCCGAAGTGCGTTTTTGCGGCGTCGATGTCCTTGAGGCTCATGCATGCCATGGAAGCTGCCAAGTGCAGGAACAGCTCCGAGATGGGATAACTTCCCTGTTTCATGATCAGGGCGTTTTCCGCCATGCCCAGGCTGCGGCCATATTCGCCGCGCAGGTACAGGGCATGCGCCATCACGTAGCTGGCGAACAGGCGCAGACCTTCGGGCAGATGCGCCGCAAGCGGATAAAACTTTTCGGCGGAATACGGGGAAGGCAAGTGCAGCAGGACGCTCGCGGCCGAGGCGAACAGGATATGCGTGGCGTGGACGGCGGGCGACTCCTCGTCAGCCGGCGTATCGAGGATGCCAGCAAGGCACCGGCGGGCGTCGACGATACGGTTGAGCGACAGGCTGGCGTATCCGCAGATAAAGCATGCGGAATAGCACAGCGCGGGATCGGTGGCGTCAAGATAGGGGCGCGCCGTCTTGGCAGCGAGGGCGGCCTGTCCGCGAAAGTACAGCGCTTCTGCCGTGGCGATGGTGCGTGAATCGGGGTCGGAAATGCCTGCAACCGCAGCGTCAATCTGCCCCGGCACAAAGGCGGTGCACATCAACGGCATGGGAACGCATGGGTAGCCATCGCAGTCCATCTTCCATCTCCCAACAGCTGGCAACAATGCAGCAATTGTACTCCTGTTGCTCGGGACCCCTTTCGTTTTACTGTTCGGTTAACGCTGCGGATCGTTTTGGAAGGCTTACGAGTATGGTAGTACCGTTCTCGGAACTTTCTTC
The DNA here is from genome assembly GCA_900541235.1 of uncultured Collinsella sp. GTDB lineage: Bacteria > Actinomycetota > Coriobacteriia > Coriobacteriales > Coriobacteriaceae > Collinsella. Next base: position 16,906 of record UQIW01000008.1, read on the forward strand.
GACCTCTACCGTGCCACCGTGAAGCGCTGCAATCTCCCAAACGAGCGCTAGTCCGAGTCCTGCGCCGCCGTATGCCCTACTGCGGGATTTGTCTAGACGAAAGAACGGCTGGAAGATGCTCTCACGGTACTGCTTGGGTATTCCCGGGCCCTGGTCCTCGACTCGCAGGAACACATGGCTGTCGTTGTCGCAGATGGAGACGTTGACAGTCGAGCCGGTGCGGCTGTAACGGATGGCATTTTCGACCAGGTTAAACACCAGCCTATAGAGGAGCGTGCCGCTCCCGATTACTAAAGCGTCTCCAGCACAATTGAGGGCTATGCCCTTATTTTCGGCAAGTGGCGCAAGGTCGGTGAGGACCTCTTCGGACAAAGGACCAAGTTCCACATCGTCCTCGCAAGGGACGCTGCGGAGCTCACTCATCTCGAGCAATACCTTGGCCATTCGAGACATGCGCTCGGTTTGTTCTTGTAGCAGGCCGAGCAGCTCGGCTGTTTCGGGTTGCAAACCGGAGTGCTCGGAGATGAATAGTTCAATCTGTGCTTGCATAAGGGCGAGCGGGGTGCGCAGCTCGTGTGCGGCGTTGCCGGTAAACTGACGCTGTGCAGAGAACCCTTCGCCAAGACGGGCGATCATGTCGTTGAAAGAGGCGCTGCATCGTTGTAGCTCGGTGGGCACATCTTCACTGAGTCTGATTTCGCTTAGGTTGTCAGGCTGCACGCGCTCAACCTGGGCTGCAAAAGCCCGTAGCGGTTTGAGTGCACGGCCGCTCACAAAGTATGCCAGCACGCCGCCAAGGAGTGTGACTCCAGCCGTGATGTACCAAGCTGTCGTGCCAAAAGATTCCTGTGCGTCGTTTACGACGATCGTGACCTTGTCATCGGGGGTCGCTTTCGTTGGGTCGAACACCTGGGGCGAATCCGCGCCGGCAGCGTTAAAGGCCGAGATGTCACTGCCGATGGCATCCATATAGCGCATGCCCGTATAGCCGACCAGGCAGTTCGTCAGCACGCACGCCGCACACGTCAGCAGCGCCGTCATGATCGTTATGCGCCATTGCAGCGAAAGCCTTTTCATTCGCTATCCTCCATAACGTAGCCCTCTCCAATCCGATTGCGAATCGGGTCGTATCCCAAAGCGCTGCGCAACTTTTTTCGGAGCGACGAGATGTGAACGCGGGTTGCGTTGCTAAAGCTGTTCACGGTGCTATCCCAAACGTGCTCGATAAGCTCCTCTTGGCTTACCGGTCGCCCCTGATTAAGTATCAGGTATTCCAAGATTCCCGTTTCCTTGCGTGTAAGAGATAAGGCCTCGCTGCCCACGGAAGCGATGCGCGCCTTGGTGTCAAAGCTGAGTTTTCCGCAGGTTAATACTATGTCGCTTTGTGCGAAGCGCCTGAGGGTAAGGCTGCGGATCCTTGCCGCAAGTTCGTCCAGATGAAACGGCTTGGTGAGGTAATCGTTGGCGCCGGCATCGAGTCCGTCGACCTTATCGGATACTTCGCCACGCGCGGACAGAATCAGCACCTTGGTCTCGCAGTCGGTTTTCCTAAGTTCCCTGAGTACGGTCATGCCGTCGATACGGGGAAGGTTGAGGTCGAGTACCACGAGGTCAAAGACTTCGACGCCCAGCAGGTCGAGCGCCTCCCGTCCGTCGTGACAGCAGTCGACGCTGTATGCCAGGTTTCGCAAGCTGCGCGCGATTGCGTCACACAGCGCCCGCTCGTCCTCGACGATCAAAATACGCATAACAGTCTCCTTGCACATTTCAAATCGCGCTTAACACGGATTTTATAGTCGATATGGTCCAATGGTCGCGTAACGAAAGGAGTGGTCGAGTTGTTCAAAGCGGTAAAACCCATGGTACAGGTCGCTTTGTTGATCGTCGGAATTGCCATGGTGTGCTTTGGTGTTATGCGTGGCGAGGCGGATGCCGTGCTGGCCAAAGCGATTAGGCTGTGCTTGGAGTGTATCGGAATTGGATAAAAGAGCAAACACCGCGTCGCATGTTTTGGCCCGATTTCGCGGACTCATTCAGGCGGCGGCGACGCTGGTCACCAACATTCACCTGCCAAACTTTGCCAAAGGCGGCATCTATCAGGGCGCGGGGAAAACAGTCTGCGTACCTGGACTTAATTGCTATTCGTGCCCCGCGGCATCGGGCGCGTGCCCCATCGGGTCGTTCCAGTCGGTGGTAGGTTCATCCAAGTTCAACTTTTCTTACTATGTTACCGGTACGCTCATTTTGCTCGGCGTGCTGCTGGGACGCTTTGTATGTGGCTTTCTGTGTCCGTTTGGCTGGCTTCAGGAGCTGCTTCATAAGATTCCCGGCAAAAAGTTCTCCACAAAAAAGCTTAAGCCGCTCACGTACATCAAGTACGTCGTGCTGCTGTTTGCCGTGGTGCTGCTGCCCGTCTTGGTGGTTAACGACGTAGGCATGGGCGACCCGTTCTTTTGTAAGTACATCTGTCCGCAGGGCGTGCTCGAGGGCGCCATTCCGCTGGCCATTGCCAACGCCGGCATTCGATCTGCGCTGGGGCAGCTCTTTACCTGGAAACTTGCCGTTCTCATTGCCGTAGTAGTGCTGAGCGTTTTGTTCTATCGCCCCTTCTGCAAATGGATTTGCCCGCTCGGTGCATTCTATGCGCTCATGAATAGGGTGTCCTTGTTGGGGATTCAGGTTGACGCGTGCAAATGCGTCTCGTGCGGCAAGTGTTCAAGGGTTTGTCAGATGGACGTTGATGTGGTCCGCGCGCCCAATCATGCCGAATGTATCCGGTGCGGAAAGTGCATCGGGGCCTGTCCTGTCGATGCCATCAGCTATCGCTATGGCCTGGATGTGTCGGCGGAAAAGCTTCCCTTGACCGCCGATAAAAAGTAAACAAGCTTCGACAAAACGGAGGAATGATCATGAAGCTTTCTAAGATTGCGGCCCTGTTTATGGTGCCGGTATTGGCCTTGTGCCTTGTGGCATGTTCGGCGTCCGGTGGCAATGCGAGCGAATCTGCGAGCTCCGATCCTAAGATCGCAGAACTCACTGCGCAGAAGCCGACCAATGCCGACGAGGCCGCCGAGCTGTATGCGAAGCTCATGAAAAAGGAGAACGATATCCTTTCGAGTGATAACGCGCTATGGGAAAAGGTATTCAATGCGGCAAATAAAGACTCGGTAATGATTGAGGACGGCAGCAATTACGGCGATTTCCTGCTCAAGACCATCGACGGTGCCAAGGATGAGTTCACGGCGGATGAGCTTAAGACGCTCAAGGCCGGTGCGCAGCAGATCAAGGAGATCGAGGACAAGCTCGAGAGCCTGGAGAAGGAGTTCCCCGGCTGTGGAAGCACGCCGAGCTCAGGCGAGAGCGTCGACGCTTCGACCGCTGGCATGACGGCTGGTGCCAATGCTTCGAGCGAGGCGACGAAGTTCCCCAGCTTTACGGGCAAAGACCTGGATGGCAACGACGTGAGCAGCGACGAGCTGTTCGCTAAGAACAAGGTCACCGTCATGAACTTCTGGTTCACCACTTGCAAGCCGTGCGTGGGCGAGCTGGGCGATCTTGAGAAACTGAATAAGGAGCTTGCCAAGAAGGGCGGCCAGGTCGTGGGCGTCAATTCCTTTACGCTCGATGGCAACAAGGGCGAGATTGCGGATGCCAAGGACGTGCTGAGCAAGAAGGGCGTGACATATAAGAACATCTGGTTCAAGTCGGATAGCGAGGCCGGTAAGTTTACGTCAAATTTGTTCTCGTTCCCGACAACGTATGTCATCGATCAGAATGGCAACATCGTAGGGGATCCAATCGTGGGAGCCATCAGCTCCGCCGAGCAGCGCGCAGCACTCGACAAGCTTATCGACCAGGCGATTGCGAATAGCGAGCAGTAGAAAACGCGTAAAGCATAGCGAGGATCGTGTGTCGCTGTGCGAAGTAGTCTGCTGCCTTTCAAGATAAGCTCCACCATATAGAGGTCCCGCTCGGGACCTCTTCTTTTGGGCGCCGTCCCGTTCGTTTTTTGGCGCGGTTTGTTACATTCCTCACTGGCGTCGGCAAAAAATGGGGATAGAGTAGGACAAAAGCGTCGAATACGAACGGCGGAGGAGAGCGGGCAGGGTGCCTGCGCAGGAGAGGTTGCCGTCCATGCTGGAGCTCAAAGGTATTTGCAAAAGGTACGTTACGCAGTCGTTTACGCAGGTAGCGCTCGACAGCGTGAGCCTGTCTTTTCGCGATAACGAGTTCGTGGCCATTCTGGGACCTTCGGGGTCGGGCAAAACTACGATGCTCAACGTTATCGGTGGGCTCGATCATTTCGATTCTGGCGACCTGCTGATCGACGGTATTTCGACCAAAGACTTTCACGATCGCGATTGGGATGCCTACCGCAACAACCGCATCGGCTTTGTGTTCCAAAGCTATAACCTCATTCCGCATCAGACCATTTTGGAAAACGTGGAGCTGGCGCTCACGCTCACGGGCGTGGGGCATGCCGAGCGTCGCCAGCGTGCGCGCGAGGCGTTGGAGAAAGTCGGCTTGGGCGAGCACGTTAACAAGCGCCCGAGCCAGCTATCGGGCGGGCAGATGCAGCGCGTGGCCATTGCCCGCGCCCTGATTAATGATCCCGAGATTGTGCTGGCAGACGAGCCGACCGGCGCTTTGGATTCAACGACATCCGTACAGGTCATGGATCTGCTCAAGGACGTGGCACGCGACCGCCTGGTTATCATGGTCACGCACAATCCCGAGCTGGCGTACCAATATGCCACGCGCATCGTCAACCTGGCGGACGGCAAGATCACCGACGATTCCGACCCTTTCGATGTCGCTGACGTCACGCGCCGCGAGGCCAAGCCTACGCGCAAAACCTCGATGAGCTTTGTGACGGCGCTGGGGCTTTCTGCCCGAAACCTTATGACCAAGAAGGGCCGTACGGCCATGACTGCCTTTGCGGGCTCGATTGGCATTATCGGTATCGCAGCGATTCTGGCGCTGTCCAATGGCGTAAACGGCTACATCAAAAAGGTCGAGGAGGATACGCTCTCGAGCTACCCGCTCACCATTTCCAAGCAGGATTACGACCTGTCGTCCATGATGGGCGGGCAGGGGGCTGCGGATGACGAGGCGTCCAACGGTGAGGATTTATCTGACGGTACTGGTGGCAAAGCTAAGGGAACCGATAAGATTCCCGTGGTCACGGCCGTAAAGGATATGTTTGCGAGCGTTAAGTCCAACGACATGACGAGCTTTAAGGCATGGCTCGATGCCGGTGGCGACGGCATCGATAAGGAAGTCAACGCCGTTCAGTACGGCTACGGTGTATCGCCGGTTGTCTATCGTGCCGGCAAGGGCGACGAGAAACCCGTCCGGCTTGTTCCCAACGCTATGACTGAGGCCATGAGCGGAGGCGCGAGCTCGGCGGCAACGGTGAGCATGGAATCCATGGGAACCTCGGTCTTTAACGAGATGATTGACGACCAGAGCCTGCTCGACAGCCAGTACGATGTCGTCGCCGGTCATTGGCCCACGTCTGCCAACGAAGCCGTGATGGTGCTTTCGAGCCGCGGTACGGTGGGCGACTACACGCTCTATAGCATCGGCGCGCTGGATATCGATGAGCTCAACGACCTGGTTAACAGTGCTATGACGGCCGACGGTGGGGTCAAAGCACCCGAGACCGGTACCGACTTTACCTACGACGATGCGCTGTCCACGACGTTTAAGGTGCTGTCGCCGGCCGATGCCTATCGCAAAAACGAAGAGACCGGCATGTGGGCTGACATGTCTGGCGACGCCGACTTTATGGCCGCCAAGGTTGCCGACGGTATCGACGTGCGCATTGTGGGCGTGGTGCGACCTAACGAGACGGCCAATGCGAGTGCATTGTCTCCGGGCATTGCCTATACACATGCGCTGACTCGCCGGCTTATGGAGCGCGCCGCCGATTCGCAGATTGTGCAAGAGCAGCTTGCGCATCCCGAGACGGATGTCTTTACGGGCAAGTCTTTCGATGAACTGCAGGGCGAGGCCAAGCAAGGCGTGGATCTGGGCAGCATGTTCAGTGTGGACGAGGCGGCGCTCAAGAGCGCGCTCTCGTTCGATGCGTCTGCGCTCTCGGGTGTTGCCGGCGGTATGGACCTGTCGGGTCTTGATTTGTCCGGGCTGGATATTGACCTTTCGGGCGTTGGTAGGGACATCGACTTCAGCGACATCATGGCAAAAGCACCGGCCCCAGATTTCTCGGGTATCTTTGACGGTCTGGAACTCACGCCCGAGCAAATGCAGCAGGTGGGAACGCTTGCCAACCAACTGTTTGAGGGCTTTTTGCAGTCTGATCAGTTTAAGGCGCTGTCGCCCGAAGATCTTAAGGACGCGTCAAAGCTCGCTGCCGCATTCTCGACGTATCTTGAGAATGATGCCGCAGCCCAGCAAATCCTGGCCCAGCTCAAAGCGCTGGGCGGCGATGTTCTTGCCGAGCGCCTGCAACAGGCGATGACCGACTATGTGCAAAAGCAGCTGGCTCCGTATCTGCAACAGGCTATGGATCAGCTGATGAAGGCGGTTAGCGAGCAGATAGCGTCGACGGTATCATCCCAGCTCAAGGTGGGCGCGGCAGGGCTCATGGACCAGATGGCGACGCAGATGTCTTCGAGTTTTGCCAACCTGGCGAGCGCTATGCATGTGGATGCGAGCGTCTTTGCCAATGCCATTCACTTCAACATGGACGCCGAGGACCTGAGCTCGCTCATGATGAGCTATGCCAAGGCTTCGAAGCTCACCTACGACAACAACCTGACCACGCTGGGCTATGCGGACGAGGCAGACCCCATCTCGGTCAAGATTTTCCCGCGCGACTTTGAGGCCAAGGAGCGCGTACTCGATCACATCGATGCGTACAACAAGCAGGTCAAAGCCGCTGGCCATGATGATCGGGCAATTTCGTACACCGACTACATGGGCATCATCATGGGTTCGGTGACCGACATCGTGAACACCATCAGCTTGGTGCTCATCGCATTCGTGAGTATCAGCCTGGTGGTGAGCTCCATCATGATCGGCATCATCACGTACATCAGCGTGCTGGAGCGCAAGAAGGAGATTGGCATTCTACGCGCGATCGGCGCATCGAAGCGCAACGTGGCCAACGTATTCAATGCCGAGACCTTTATCGAGGGCCTCATTGCCGGCGTCTTTGCTATTGTCGTCGTGGTACTCGTGAGCTTCCCGGTCAATGCCTGGGCGCTTGCTGCCAAACAGGTACCCAATCTGATGAGCCTGCCCGTGCAGGATGCGCTGGTACTCATTGCAATTTCGGTGCTGTTGACGGTCGTTGCCGGCCTGCTGCCTGCCCGCAGCGCATCCAAGAAGGACCCCGTCGAAGCCCTGCGCTCCGAATAATGTGACAAAGGGGCAGTCCCTTTGCCACGTTCGTTGATATGAGAGAAGAGTAGATGATTCTATCGTTGGCCCCTATGGAGGGGATTACCGGGCATGTGTTCCGTCGCGTGCATGCGGAGTGCTTCGGTGCACTCGATTGCTATTACACGCCGTTTTTGCCGCCGCCGCGGGTGGGCAACCGCTTTGGCGGCAAGGCGTTTAAGGAAGTCGATCCGGCTAACAACCAAGGGCTTAACGTGGTGCCTCAGTTGATGTCCAAGAACGCGGACGAGTTTGTGTGGGCGGCACAGGTGCTCGCCGACATGGGCTACCGCGAGGTCAATCTCAACCTTGGCTGCCCCTCGGGGACGGTTGTTGCCAAGGGCAAAGGATCGGGCTTTTTGCGCAACTTGGATGAGCTCGAGGTGTTCTTGTGTGATGTGTGCGAGCGCTCGCCGTTGCCGGTATCGGTAAAAACCAGGCTGGGGCTGGAAAGCGACGACGAATACGAGCGCGTACTCGATCTATATTGCCGCATGCCGCTGGCAGAGCTGATCGTGCATCCGCGCGTGCAGAAGGACCGTTATGCGGGCTCGCCGCGCAAAGAGTTTTATGGCGAGACGCTGGAGCGTGCGCCGTTCCCGGTCGCCTACAACGGCGATATTTTTGATCTTGAGGATATGGACGCGCTGGTGGAGGCCTATCCCGGCACGCGCCATGTGATGTTGGGGCGTGGCCTGCTCGCGAATCCCGCTCTGGCTCGCATGGTCAACGGCGGCCTTGCTGCCACGGCAGCCGAAGTGCAGCGTTTCCACGACACACTGTTTGCGGCCTATGCAGAAGAGATTGGCGGTAACGCGGTCTTTCGTATGAAGGAGTGGTGGTTCTACGCCAAGTGCGCTTTCGCCGACCCCACTACCGTCCACAAGCTCGTACGTAAGACCAAAAAGGTCGACGAATACCGCGCCGCCGTCGAGCGCGTCTTTCGCGAGCAGCCACTTGCGCCCATAGCCCGCTTCTACGGCTAGTTAGCCATTGGGGACGTTCTTTAACGACTAGTCATTTTAGAACGTCCCCAATGGCTATGTTGCAAAAGCTGCACGTCAGCATCCAAAGATGTCGAAAAATGTCGACTTTGGATGCTGGTGTACATGTTTGGGTGTGGTGGGTAACTAGGCAATCATTGCATCAAGCGTGATGAGCTCCCTGAGTCGCTCCGTGCGTGTTTGCCCATGGCGCTTTGCTTTTGCGTCAAAGGCTTCAAGGACCGATTCGCCCACACGTGCCGACAAGACAGCGCTCGGCTCATCAGAGATCGGCGGCCTTCCCAGCTTAACGGTGCGGCCTTTCGGCCATTCATCTTTTTCGTAAGCTTCCGCGGCTTTCTCTAACTCTCCAGGGGCAAATCCCATCATTTTTTCAAGCTGCTCAGCATCCATGGCGCCTCCTATCGATCGACATAATGTCGAGCGCTGGTTCTCGGATTCCCTTTTTTGTATACAGTTTTGTAGACAAAAATACAAGCAGTTTATCGGGACAATTAGCTTGTTTTGATCCGCCTGCTCGATAGGAAATGAGCATTGACGGTTTCGATACTCCTTTGCTTTTCAGCTTGGAATTTGGATGCTCGTTGAACTTCCGGAGGGGAGCGTTTTATTAAGCTATCGAGATTCTGGGCAGGAGCTCTCACCGGTCTTCGATAGTGGGACCAGCTTAATTCGCGACACAGTGTGTCGCGAATTGGAGTAGTCGTTGGGTGTCCTTCAATGGCTAGTCATACAAGAACGTCCAAGTGCCGGATTTTGTCATTTAGTATCGTTCTCAGCGACTATTCTGGAGGGTCGTGGTCAATAAAGGGCAAATATGAGTACTGTTGCCATTATGGTTGCATTTATTTTGCTATAAATAGTAGCTCCTGATGAGATTTGTTCCCATTAGGAGCTACGTTTATTGAACATATGAGGAGAAATAACGTCGTCTGCGGACGAGTGGAACGTTGAATAGTTCCTGAAGTGATCAAAATCGCTGCTACTAAACAGGTAGCAGTACTCATATTTGCCCTTTTTTGACCACAGCCCTCTCGGAAACCCTTTCCAGAGGCGTCAAACAGCCATAATCCAAAGGCCATCTCAAACAACTAGTCATTTAAGAACGTCCCCAATGACTACCTCTGCAAAAAACTGTACACCAGCATCCAAAGATGTCGAAAAATGTCGACTTTGGATGCTGGTGTACATGTTCAGGCCGTATGGGGTGGGGCCTTGGACGGACGGGATGCGCGTACTAGAGCAGGTTCTTCTGTACCCATGCGATGATGTCGCTCGACTCGTAGAGCGGCTTTCCGTCGATGAACAGGCAGGGAACCTGGCGCTTTCCGCCGACGGCGATGAGTGTCTGCTCGGCTTCGGTATCGGTCGAGATATTGCGCTCGGGAATGGTCACGCCGTTATCGGCAAGGAAACGCTTGACCTTTAAGCAATACGGGCAGCCGGTCATAACGAACAGCGCGAGCTCATGATTAGTAGCCATAGGTCTCCAATCGGTTGCGGTTTTGATTGAAATACCCAAAGCCGCCGCAGTCTATGCGCGCGTCAACGACGACTCGATGGCCTGTACCAGAAACGCCGTGGCTCCGGTGCCACAGGGCTTGTCGTAGTAGTCGATAAAACGCCGATCGGCAAGATAGCCGTGGGCGAGGCCCAGGTATGCTTCGTCTTGGGGTTCGTGTCCCCAGTTGAGACCAATCCAACGACGATGTATCGCGACGAGCTTGCGAGCCTCGTTGCTCTCTGGGTCGCCAATGCCCATGGCAATCGAAAGCTGGCCCAGAACAGCGCGTTCAAGTTCCTTCATGTCGTTCCATGTCTGAGGATCCATGTCCAGTAGCGTTTCGTTTGCTGCATCGATAGCCTCATCGCCATAGCGCACCCGGGCTTCGGCACCGTAGCGCTCCTCGTTTTCTTGCACGGCGCGCCAGCGCTCCAGTTGCGGCAGGACGGCGCCCATGAGCGAGACGGCTTCGTCGAGCGACATGCCGGTGTTTTGCGCCAGCCGCGGGGCACAGTCCTCGATCATCGCCTCCATCGTGGTGTCGTAGGTGTACTTGCCGTGGTCGTAGCACCACTTGCAGTAATGGTCGGTCGTGGCGCCCGCGGCGTCGGTGCCGCAGTCGTTGGGCGTGAGTATCATGCCGCAGCTCTGACAATAGTGCTCGGGCATTTCGAGCAGATGAGACAGGGGCTCGCCGGTTACGGCGGCAATGAGCTTCATCATGTCGATGCCCGGGGTGACCTCGTCGCGCTCCCAACGGCTGACGGCTTGGCGTGTGACGAAGAGCTTGGCGGCGAGCTGCTCTTGGGTAAGGTGATGGGCGCGACGGATGGCAATGAGCTTTTCTGCAAAGGCCATAACGGCTCCTTTCTGCTGGTTGATGGCTTAAGCATACGCGGCGGCAGGCGCCCTTCCAAGCAACCGTTGGTTGCACGACGGGAGACCGCGGCGAAGAATTGCGCGCAACGCCCCACGCCTCCATGCCGTACAATGACCGGCATGGAACCTATTGCACACATACATACCGACCTGCCGCAGAAGTTCGGCATTCCGCGCAACAGCTTTTTGGCGCCCCATCTGCAGGGGCGCATCGTCTTTGAGCCGGAATTTGCCTCCAATGCAGCGGTTGAGGGTCTGGACTCCTTCTCTCACCTATGGCTGCTGTGGCGCTTCGAAAACGGCACGCCCGGCGGCACGGCTAAGGACATAGCTGCCGATGCCAAGTCGCAGGACAGGTCCGGCACCAATGCAAAATGGTCGAAAACCGTGCGTCCGCCGCGTCTAGGTGGAGCCGAGCGCGTGGGAGTGTTTGCCACGCGCAGTCCGTTTCGCCCGAATCCCATCGGGCTCACCTGCGTCAAGCTCGACCGCGTGGAGCTTACCGACGATGGCCCCATCATCCATGTGCTGGGGGCCGATCTACGCGACGGCACGCCCATCTACGACATTAAGCCCTACATTCCGTTTGCAGACTGCCACCCGGATGCAACGGGCGGCTGGATTGAGGACGCCCCGTGGCAAGAGCTCGACGTCGAGTTTCCGCAAGCGCTGCAGGATATGGTCTCGCCCGCAAAGCTCCCCGGCTTGGTCGAGGTTCTTCGCCAAGATCCGCGCCGCGCGGGCAGCAAGCACGAGCCAAACCGCGTTTACCACTTGGCTTACGCCGGGCTCGACATATCGTTTACGGTCGACGGAGCCAGGTTGACGGTAACCGCCATCAGCGACGCGCGGGACTAACCATCCGTCCGTATCCGTCAAAAACAACGCCAAACCCCATGTCAAAACCGCCCACGCTGGTGGACAATAACGCCTATCGAAACAGTCTACTTCGCACGGGAGCTCAGCATGAAATACGACTTTAGCTCGCTTATCGACCGCCATGGCATGGATTCCATCGCCGTTGACTCCTGGGGCGAGATCCCCGACATGGCTCCGAACGCACCCGACGAGGGTTTCGACCGCATCCCCATGTGGGTGGCGGATATGAACTTTGCCACGGTGCCCACGGTCCAGGAACACATCATTCAGCGCGCCCAGCATCCCATGTTTGGCTACTTTAACCCGCGCTCCGAGTACTTCGACCGCATCATCGAATGGCAGAGCCGCCGCAATGGCGTCGAGGGTCTGCGCCCTGAACATATCGGTTACGAAAACGGCGTGCTGGGCGGTGTCGTGTCGACGCTGCGCGCGTATGTCCAGCCGGGCGATGCGGTGCTGGTCCACAGCCCCACCTACATCGGCTTTACCAAGTCTATCGAAGCCGCGGGCTATCGTATTGTCCACAGCCCGCTTAAGCTCGATGATCAGGGCGTGTGGCGCATGGACTTTGAGGACATGGAGCGCAAGCTCGCTCAAAACCACATCCATGCCGCGGTATTCTGCTCGCCGCACAATCCCTGCGGCCGCGTATGGGAGCGCGACGAGATTGAGCGCGCCATGGACATCTATTGCCAGCACGATTGCGTGGTGATCTCGGACGAGATTTGGTCCGATATCATTCTGCCGGGTCACAAGCATATTCCGACGCAGTCGGTGAGCGAGGATGCCCGCATGCGCACGGTTGCCCTCTATGCGCCGAGCAAGACGTTCAACCTGGCGGGCTTGGTCGGCAGCTACCACATCATCTATAACGAGACGCTGCGCGACCGCGTGTGCGCCGTGTCCAACAAGACCCACTACAACGAGATGAACGTCCTCTCCATGCACGCGCTTATCGGTGCCTACCAGCCGCAAGGCTACGAGTGGGTGGACGAGCTCAACCAGGTGCTTGCCGGCAATATCGAGTACTTCTGCGATTACGTTGACGAGCATTTTGAGGGCGTGTCCTATTCGCGTCCGCAGGGCACGTACATGGTGTTTCCGGACTGCACCGAGTGGTGCCGCGAACATGGCCGCGATATTCAGTGGCTGCTCGATGAGGGAGCGCGCGTGGGCGTTGGCTACCAGGATGGCCGTCCGTTCCACGGACCCTGCCACATTCGCGTGAATCTGGCGCTGCCGCTTTCGCGCGTAAGGGAAGCGTGCGACCGCCTGGACCGCTACGTTTTTAATGCACGGTAAGTGAGCACTGCATGCGGGGCCTTCTGCCAAGTCGGCTGGAAGGTCCCACACGGTAAAGCGCCTGTAACAATTGGGCACTCGTGTGGTTTTGTTTGCTATTATCTTTAACCATTTAAGTCTGTAAACAGGATCGTATGGAGCTCGATGAAAAGATCCCGTCGCTCGGTTGCCATTTCGTTGTTTGTTGCGCTTGCAGTGGCGAGCGTCTTTGTCGTAGCGATAGCTGGCTGCTCCGGGTCGAATGACGGAGCCTCGACGTCTGCATTAGAAGGTCTGGACGCCTCGCAAGTCAAAGACGACGACCTTAAGACGCTCAACGTCGGAAGCGACCTCTATCCACCGTTTGTGTATACCGACGAGTACGGCGATATCGTTGGCCTGGATGTCGAGATATTGACCGAGGCTTTGGCTCGCATTGGTTACAAGCCAAAATACCAGCTGATCGACTGGGAAAAGAAGAAGGAGCTGCTGGCGAGCGGCGAACTCGATTGTGTCATGGGCAGCTTTAGTATGACGGGTCGCGAAAACGAATATCGTTGGGCCGGCCCGTACCTTGCGAGCCGCCAGGTGGTCGCGGTCGATCCCCAGAGCGATATCTACACGCTTGCCGATCTTGAGGATAAGATCGTGGCGGTTCAGTCCACCACCAAGCCCGAGGACATTTTGCTCAATCGCATAAATGAAAACGTTCCGCAGATCAAGGAACTCTACAGCTTTTCGGACGGTTCATACCTGAACCCGGCGCTCGTCGAGGGCCTGGTCGACGCTATCGCCGCGCATGAGTCCTCGTTCCTCACCTACGAAAAAGACTATGGTGTGACATATCGCATTTTGGATGAGCCGCTGCTAGAGGTCGGTTTGGGCACCGCTTTCGATATCAACGATACGCGTGGCATCGACGTCAAGCTCACTCATGCCTACCAAGAAATGCTTGCCGATGGCACCATGGAACGCCTGGTGTCAAAGTACTTCGATGACCCTTCGCCATTTTTGAATATGGAGGGCCTGTCATGATCGATGCGCCCGACCACGCTGCTCAGGAGCGGGGCAATCGTTCGGCAGGGGCATGGCTCCTTGTCGCTCTGCTGGGGATAGCGCTCTCGGTTGTTGCCGGCATGATGAGCTACGGTTACACGACGGCCCAAGCCGAGCAGCGCTTTGCCGACGTTGTCGATTACGTGGCGACGCAGAGCCTTTCCTACGATGCATTCAACAGCGCCTATACGACCAAAAACCTGATTCGCGTTATGGAGATCGCCGGAGAGGCTGCCCGCGATATGGAGCGCGACGGTTCAGTGGATAACGCCATGCTGGAGCAATACGCCGACCAGTTCAACGTGAGCGCGCTGATCGTGACGGACGCATCGGGCAATTTGGTGTCCGAGTCCTCGACGGGCGATGTGGACTACGGGTCGCTCGCTACGTATCTCAAAGAATCACCCGTGCTGGAGGTGGCAACTCATCCGCTTAAGTCCTATACCGCCCGCATTACGCTTGCGGATGATTCGGTCGCAGACATTGGCTGCGTGACTCGGCAGGATGGCGAGGGCATCGTTATCGCGGTAAGGCATCAGAGCGCGAAAGCGGTTGCAAGCAATACACTCAAACTGCAGAGCTTGCTTGATGGCTATGAAACCATCGATAGCGGCAATATCGTGATCGAAAGCGACGGCAAGGTCGTTGCGACCAATGCCGTTGAACCCACCGTATTGGGCGTGTTCGATCTGCCTGCGACGGATGTCTTTATTGTCGACGGTATTAAGGATCGATGCCTGGCTGGTAAGGTCAGATTGGTTAACGCCGACGGCGAGTGGTATTTGGGCACATTTGGAAAAGCGCACAAATTCTATGTGTACACCTATGCCTCGGCGCAGCGCTACTTTGAGGTCGCCGCGGCTGTTGCCGCCGGCGTGCTGGTGCTCTACGGCGGTGTTATAGCCGTTGTTGTGACGGTGCGTCGCCGCGCTGATCGTCGACGTTTGACGGACTTGCTGCAGCAGGAGCGCGACTATGGCGACAAGCTGGCAAAGGCGGCGCGTGAGGCCTCGTCTGCCAACTCGGCAAAGACGGAGTTTCTGCGTCGCATGAGCCACGATCTGCGCACGCCCATCAACGGCATTCGCGGCATGGTCGAGGTTGGCGATGCCAATGCGGACGATCTGCAAAAGCAGACTGAGTGCCGCTCAAAAATCTGGACGGCATCGGGACTGCTGCTCGACCTTGCCAACGAGGCGCTCGATATGAGTCGCCTGGAGAGCGGGCAGGTCGACCTGAACCTCGTGCCCATAAATTTGGTGGCCCTCAACTGTGAAGTGCGCGATATTCTGGAGCGCCAGGCCGAGGAGCGTCTGGTGACAATTATCTCCGACCAGCAGACGCTTAATCATCCCTATGCGCGGGTGAGCGTGACGCACCTCAAGCGTTTGTTGCTCAATATTGCCGGCAATGCCGTCAAGTACAACCGCCAGGGCGGCTATGTCCGCCTGGTGTGCCGCGAGGTGGAGCCAGCGGATGGCGTCCCCGTCTATGAATACACGATCGCCGACAACGGTATTGGCATGAGCGAGGAGTTCCAAAAGCACCTCTACGAGCCGTTTTGCCGCGAGGAGCAGCAGGTGGAAGGCGCTTCGTCGGGAACTGGCCTGGGCGCGCCTATCGCAAAACAGCTGGTCGAGCTTATGGGCGGAACCATGAGCTTTACGAGTGTCTTGGGGCAGGGGACGACGTTTACCATTCGCCTGCCGTTCGAGAAGTGCGACCGCTCCGAGATTCCTCAGGCAGTTCCCGCGGATGCGGGAGACGGCGATGCGCTCCAGGGCTTGCGCGTTTTGCTCGTAGAGGATAACGATCTGAATGCCGAGATCGCGCAGTTTACGCTCAGCCGTGCCGGTGCCATCGTGACGCATGCTAAGGATGGCGAGTCTGCCGTCGAGATGTTTGCCGCGAGCGCGCCGTACGAGTACGACGCGGTGTTGATGGACATCATGATGCCCGGTATCGATGGCCTTGAGGCCACGCGTCGGATTCGAGCACTCGATCGCGAGGATGCCGCGACCACGCCGATTGTTGCCGTGAGCGCCAACGCCTTTGCCGACGACCGCAGGCTTTCGCGTGAGGCGGGCATGAACGCGCACCTGATCAAACCTGTGAGCTCGCAAGAGCTCGTCGAGGCGCTAGCGCACATCGCCGCCGACGCTTCATAAGCATATGGCCCGGTTCCAAGGTGGGTTGGAACCGGGCCATATTATTATTGATGAGGCCTGCTGAGGGGCTTACTTTTCTTGAATCTGCTTGCCGCAAAGATGCTCAATCGAAATCTCGTAGAGCTGGACGCCCTTGATGTCTTTGGCGATTTCCTCTTCGACTTCTTCGGCAGAAGGGTAGTACTTAAGGGCGAGCTGGCGGACTTTGTCCTCGATAAACGCGGGGGTGTCATTCGCCAGGCGACAACGGCCAAAGACGACGGTGCTCATAACGTAGGGAGCCCAGTCACCGTCCTGGTACCACTCGTTGCCGTATACGGTAAAGCAGACCTTGTCATCGCGCTTGAGTGCGTCGACCTTGTGGCCGGCTTTGGCGCCATGGAAATAGATCTTGTCGTGCTCGGCGTCAAAGAAGTAGTTGACGGGAATGGCGTACGGGTAGCCATCGTCGCCGTTGACGGCAAAGACGCCGCGCTTGCAGGTGGCGAGCAGTTTGCGCGCTTCCTCGTCGGTGATGGCGCGTTTCTTTCGACGTAAGGGTCTAAACATCGTTGGCTTCCTTTCTGGTCGTGCGTAGTGGTCGAGCACAAACTATAGCGAAACGGATCCGTTTTTCTTGATGCGGGCGAGTATGTTTTTGAGCTTGTTAAAGTCGAGCGGTTTGGATAGATGGGCGTTCATGCCGGAGTCGTGTGCCGCCTTGGCGTCCTCGGCAAAGGCATTGGCGGTGAGCGCGATGATGGGGATATCGGCTGCATCGACCTTCTCGCTCAGGCGAATCGCGCGGGTTGCCTCGTAACCGTCCATGTCCGGCATCATAATGTCCATCAGGATCGCATCGAAGCTGCCGGCGGGATGCGATAGGTACAGATCGACGACTTCGTTGCCGTTGGCGGCGCGGGTGACCACGACGCCCTCGGATTCTAGCAGCGCCTGGGCAATCTCGGCATTCAATTCGTTGTCTTCGGCGAGCAGTACGTTCATGTCGGCGAGCGAGCAGTCGAGCGCCCCCTCGACCGTATTCGCCCGCGCTTGGGGGTTCTTGTCGATATCGAGCGGAATCTCCACGTAGAACGAGGTGCCCGCATGGAGCTCGCTGGTGACTTCGATGGTGCCGCCCATTAGTTCAATAAGCGACTTGACGATTGGCATGCCCATGCCGGTTCCTTGGAACTTGCTACGTGCATCGTTACCTTCTTGGGCAAACGGCTCATAGATATGCTTTAAAAACTTGGAAGTCATGCCAATGCCGGTATCCGAAACGCTAAAGCAAAAGAGCGCGCGCCCGTTATCGAGTGGCTTGGTCTTTGAGCTAAAGGTGACGGAGCCGCCGTGCTTGTTGTACTTAATGCTGTTGTCTAACAGGTTGATCATGATCTGTCGGATATGGGTGGGACTGCCGACCATGTATGGCCCCGTGGTGTATGGCAGACTATTGTCCTGCATGGTGATGCCGTTATCGGATGCGCGGAGCTTGCACAGAACCAGCGTATCGTCACAGAGCTCTTTGAGGTTAAAAGGCGCATGTTCCAGTGTTATCTTGCGGTCTTCGATTTTGCCCATCTCGAGGATGTCGTTAATCAGCGAGAGCAGGTGATTGGCGGCAACACGAGCCTTGGCGCGGCTTTCGCGGGCGACCTGGATATCGCCTTCCTTCAATTCCTCGATATCGATAAGGCCCAGGATGCCGTTGAGCGGCGTACGGATGTCGTGGCTCATGCGCGTGAGGAATGCCGTCTTAGCGGCGTTGGCGGCGTCGGCTTTTTCGCGCTCGGTTCGAGCGCGCACGAGCGCCCAGATGAGCAGGACGATGCTGACCGACAACATACCGATGAGGGTGGAGGCAACGGCGGTGCGGTTGCGATAAAGGAATTGAAGCGTGTTGGATTCCTGGGCCGTGTACGACGTAGAGGAGTAATTGCTTGCGGAGAGCGATTCTCCGGCATTGATGATGCCCTTGTTGATGATTCCCAGCAGCTCGGGCTTTCCGCGCGAAATCCAGCACGAGAGCTCGCAGGTGTCAGGGAGCTCGACCGTCTCGCAGTCCTCGAGATCATAACGATCGCCGAGGGTTTTTACGCGTGAACTGGGAGCGACGACGCAGCGCGCCGTTCCCCTCCTGAGGGCGTCGAACGCTTCATCGTCGGATCGGTATTCGGTCACGGTCGCTGTGGGGAACAGACTTTCAAGTACGTTTCGGTTGATAAACGATGATTTGGTACAGGCGATGTTCTGAAGATCTTTGTTCAGGTTGCTTCCGCTGTGGATGGCGGTGAGGGATATGGTCCCCAACGATACCGACTGCACAACGCCTGATTGCTCGGCAAACCAGTAATCTCGGTATACCGGCAGCGCGACGTCTATGCTTCCCTTTGACAGGGCCTTTGACATCATCTTGTAGCTATCAAAGGCGACGGTTTCGACCGTAATGCCAAATTTATCGTGCAACGTCGTCGCAAGCGATGCGAGCGAGCCTTCCATTTTGCCGTCTTCGTCTTCGTTGCAGTAGGGGAGTTTGCCCGTAATGTAGCCGAGCGTGATGGTGTTGTTGTTCGCCTTGAGCCAGGCGCGCTCATCGCCGGTGAGCGAGGATGATCCGCTGTTTTGCGCTGAATAGTTCGATTTGACCTCGTCGTTATAGCGGGGGTTGACGCGGTTGATTGCCGCCATTGCGGAGTTGATGTTGTCCATCAGGTCGGGGCGGCTTTTGGGAACGGCAAAGTAGTAGTCGCTCGAACCGACGTAGAACATGGGCGACGCCTCGGGCGACGAAATGGTGTCGTTCATGATGATGGCGTCGACCTCGCCGTTTGCGAGCGCGTCAAAGAGAACGGAGCCTCCGTCATACTCCCTGTATGTGCAGGCGATTCCCTCGTTGGCGAGCCACTGCTGGCCGACGATGGTTTGCATAACACCGGAGTTGTAACCGATGGTGAGACCCTGGAGTGCTTGAGGGTCACCCTTGGCCAGGTCGTCACGGTCGGGCCTGGCGTAGATGTAGTAGCGCTCGGTGCCCTCGGGGTTCGAGGAAAAGAGCAGCTTTTGGGCGCGTTCCTCGGAGTAGGAGATGTTGGGCATGAGGTCGATCTCGCCTGCCTCGAGCATGTCCATAAGCTCGGTGAAGGTGCCGGAGACGTATTCGTACCGCCAGCCGGGCGTGTAGTACGACAGGGTCTGGAGGTACTCGTAACCCCATCCCGAGAGACGCTCGCCGGGGGTGCCGTTCTGGAAGCCCTCGTTGTTGACGAGCCAGCCGACGCGGACCGTCTTGACTGGCTGACTAGAGTCATCGGCAAAAGCCTGGACAGGCGCGATGGAACACAGTGCGGCAAGCGCGGCAAGCACAATGGCCAGGGCGCGACATATAACTGAACGAAGGACAGTGGCAGCTCTCACATGCAATCCTAACGAATCGAGACAATACCGCATAAGGATACCAGCTCAGCCTGCCCAGTCGGCAGCTGTACCGCTAAACGCTCCCGCCCGGCAGTCATCGGGGACGTTCTTAAACGACTAGTCATTGGGGACGTTCTTGTTTGACTGGTCATTTAAGAACGTCCCCAATGACTAGTTCCGTTTGCTGGGGAGGCGTGGGACAATACCGAGCGAACGTGATTGGTTGTCCGTGGAAGGGGTCGCGATGAAAAAGCTCAGGACGCTTGCCGATGTGCTGCGACAGGCTGGCTTTGCACGCATTACGGGCCTGTTTCTTATTTTCTATCTGCTTTGCTCGACGGCTGTCTGGCTGTCCGAGCCCACGACCCTCACGTTTGGCGATGGTCTCTGGTTTAGCTTTGAGACGGTCTCGACGATTGGCTTTGGCGATATCCCCGCTGAAACGCCGGTTGCCCGCGGCATTACCGTTATCCTAAGCGTCATCAGTATCTTCTATATCGCCATGCTTACGGGCGTGGCGGTGAACTACTGCAATACGCTTATCAAGCTGCGCCAAAAGGACACCATGGCGCGCTTTATGGACGATCTTGAGCATTTGGAAGAACTCGACCGCGATGAGCTCGCCGATCTGTCGCGCCGCGTGCGCGAATACCGTCGCCGGCAACGATAGAACGGGTGCCGCGCGTCACGACGAGGGGGATTGCATATGAACATCACGGTGTACCTGGGCGCGAGCGTCGGCAACGACCCGGCGTTTCTGCCCGCGGTGCAGGAGCTGGGCAATTGGATTGGCGCCAACGGACACGCGCTCGTATACGGCGGGTCCAAATCGGGACTGATGGGCGCGCTCGCCGATAGCGTACTCGAGGCAGGCGGACATGTGACGGGTGTGGAGCCGAGCTTTTTTATCGAGGCAGAGTTTCAACACGACGGAATCGACGACCTTATCGTGACGAGCGACATGGCCGAGCGCAAAGCCAAGATGATCGAGCTCGGCGATGCGTTCATCGCATTTCCGGGCGGCACGGGCACGCTCGAGGAGATTGCCGAGGTTATGTCCGCGGTGTCGTTGGGGCACCTGAGCTCTCCGTGCATCCTGTATAACCTGGACGGTTACTACAACGACCTCAAGGCGTTGCTCGGGCACATGATTGATAAGGGGCTTTCGAGCCCGAGGCGCCAGCACGGCATCTACTTTGCCGACGATTTGCGCGAGATTGCCTCGATTATCAACGGATAAGTCTTGAGCTTGCCCCACTATGGCTCCCAATGGTGCCGTTCGCGGCGCAGACGGTTGGCTCGTTCGGGCAACGCTCGCTCTACAATAAAACGTATCTATGTCGACTTTGACCGCGGGAGGACCCGATGGATAACCTTGCCAAACCCACGAACCGAGCGCTGTTTTTGGTCAGCGTCGCCGTGACCGGTGCACTCGCGGGTGCCGCAGTCTGGCTGTTCTTTTTTGCGATGGAGCACGGTATCGACTATCTATGGACCGAGATTCCGCACGCGCTGGGCGTCGCTTCGCCCGAGCTTGCCAGCGGCCCGTTTGGCTTTCTGCCGTACCCGTTTTTTGTCTGCCTGCTGGGCGGCCTGTTAATCGGTCTGTACGAAAAGATGACAGGCACCAAGACCGATGACCTCAACCAGGTGATGGCTAAGGTTAAGCAAGACGGGCGCTACCCGTACGACAACCTGGGCAAGCTTTCGCTCGCGGCATTGCTGCCGCTGCTGTTTGGCGGAAGCATTGGACCGGAGGCCGGCCTGACCGGCGTTATCGCCGGTCTGTGCAGCTGGGTCGGCGACCGCATGCGTCGCTTTGGCGCCGAGTTTAGGGAGCTCACGTTGCTGGGCACCCAGGCTGCCCTGACGGCGCTCTTTACCGCGCCCGTCTTTGGCTTTGTGGCGCCGCTTGCCGGTAGCACCGACGGCCAGGGTGAAGACGCCGACGATGAGTCCGCGTCCGGCGAGATCACCATCAAGCTGCCCAAGACGCAAAAGACGGTGGTCTACGGTATTGCGATTGCCGGCGGTCTGGGCACCTACCTGCTGCTTGGACAGCTTGTGGGCGGCGGCATGGGCATGCCCAGGTTCGAGTCCGCCGAGGTGGGCAACCTAGAGCTTACCTGGCTCGTCCCTCTGTCGTTGATCGGCACCGTCTGCGGCTGGCTGTACTTTGTCTCTGAGCACGCGAGCGAAGCATTTGCCCATGCAATAGGGGAACGTCCTGTCGTCAAGGCCATGCTAGCCGGTCTGGCGCTCGCCATCTGTGGCACGGTCCTGCCCTACACCATGTTTGCCGGCGAGACCCAGGCCGGTGTGCTCATGGAAACCTACCTGACCATCCCCGCCGGCGTGCTGATCGCGACCGGTCTTGTTAAGGCCATGCTGACGCCCGCCCTCATCAACCTTGGTTGGCGTGGCGGCCACTTCTTCCCGGTTATCTTCTCGGGTGTGAGCTTGGGCTACGGCCTTGCCATCCTCACCGGCGCCGATCCGGTCTTTTGCGTCGCCGTCTGCACAGCCTCGACGATGGGCGCCGTCATGCGCCAACCCGTTATGGTCGTGGGCCTGTTGCTCATGTGCTTCCCGCTCAAAGGCATCGTCTGTATGATCATCGCCGCCGTCATCGCCGCCGGTATCCCACTGCCCAAGCCGCTGCACAAATGGCGCGGTTAATCGCGAGTCAACTCCAGAGGGGTACGAGATGATCCTGTACTTTAGCGCGACGGGGAACAGCGAACATGTGGCGCGTCGCATTGCGGCGGCGACAGACGACAAGGTTGTGTCGATTGAGCGTTTTGATGCCGAAGCCCTTCGCCTTGTTGCGACGGAAGGCCCCTGCCAGCTGGGATTTGTTGCTCCGGTGTATGCCTGGGGTCTGCCGACACCGATGATCGAGTTTTTGAAGACTGCCGACCTGTCGATTGCTGCCGGTGCAAAGGGCGGCGAGCGCCCCTATACGTTCTATGTTTCGACGTACGGTTCGACGACCGGCCAATCTGCCAAGTTTGCCCGCGACCTGCTGCACGAGCGTGGGCTCGAGTTGGATGCGGCGATGAGCGTCAAGATGCCCGATACCTGGACGCCTGTTTTCGACCTGTCTGACCCTCAAAAGGTTGAGGGTATCAATAGAGCTGCCGAGGCGCAGATTGATGCCGTGATCGAGGCGGTGCGGGCACGCCGCACGGGTAACATGATGCGCCATCGCGTGCCTCTGTTTGCATCGTGCGCGTATCACGCAATTGGGCTGCCGCGCATGCAACAGACGAGCAAGTTTGCCGTCGATGCCGATCGCTGCATCGGCTGCGGCCTGTGTGCCAAGCGCTGCCCCATGGCGGCGATTGAGATGCGCGACGGCCTTCCCGTCTGGACAAAGCCGGAGTGCGCAGCCTGCCTTCGTTGCCTGCACCGTTGTCCCAAATTTGCCATCTCGCACGGTAAGCGCACGGCATCCCACGGTCAGTACAGGCATCCCAAGCCAGGTGTGAGGATGTAGCGGCTGCTGGCCGCGCTACTTCCAAACCGCGAGCGCCGCAGTGCCCAGTACGATGAGGGCGAGACCGATGGCGCTGCGCCGCGAGACCTTTTCGTTGAATGCCAAGCGCGCAAATAGTACCGATACGACAATCGATAGTTTGTCGATCTGCACCACGACGCTCACCTGGCCTGCGGCGATGGCATAGTAATAGAGCAGCCACGATGCTCCGGTCGCGATGCCCGATGCCGCGAGAAATACGAGCTCGTAGCGGTCTACGTGCACGGCTTGGCCCATCTTGCCTTTAGCTGCCACGATTGCCCATGCCATAACCAGTACCACGCAGGTGCGGATTGCCGTGGCCAGGTTTGACTCGACGCCTTCGATGCCGATCTTGGCGAGGACGGAGGTGAGTGCTGCGAACATGGCGGCGCCGAGGGCGTAAGCGAGCCAGGTCCGGTCTTGCTGCTGCTCGGGTCCGGCGGATTGCTGCTTCTCGGTCATTAAAAAAGTGCCGAGGGTAATGACGGCGGTTCCCACGAGCTTAACCGCAAGGTTGCTCGTCTCGCCAAAAAGCACGATGGCGATCAGCGCGGCGAGCACGGTGCTCATCTTGTCGACCGGTACGACCTTATTGACGTCTCCGATGCTCAACGCCTTAAAGTAACAGATCCACGAAGCGCCGGTAGCGAGTCCCGAGAGGACGAGAAAGAGCCAGGATCTGGGTTCGATGCTGCCAATGGTTCCAATGGATCCAGAAATGCCCGCCATTGCCCAGGCGAAAACGAGCACCACGCAGGTGCGAATGGCCGTCGCGACATTGGAGTCGGTCTGCTTGATGCCGCATTTGGCCAAGATGGATGTGATGCCGGCAAAGAATGCTGACGCAAATGCTGCGACGACCCACGACACGGGTGAAATGCCTCCCCAAAGAACAACCGCGCCAGATTTACGGCGCTCGTCCGATGATACCGTCCCGCCATGAAGCTTTGATATCGCTGTGGTGAGACAGGGGCCATAGTTCGAGAGGGCATTTGGTTAAGGCTCGAATCGAAGGTGAATGGTTTTCCGCGAAGTGAACGAGTAAATCTGGACCCCTGGGACATGCACACTTTTTCGA
Source organism: uncultured Collinsella sp. (assembly GCA_900541235.1). Taxonomy (GTDB): domain Bacteria; phylum Actinomycetota; class Coriobacteriia; order Coriobacteriales; family Coriobacteriaceae; genus Collinsella. Next base: position 41,078 of record UQIW01000008.1, read on the forward strand.
ACAAAACTGCAGGATTCTTAGACAAAAACCGCAGGAATTGAGTCCTTAAAAATGTCGATGCTACAGGGTACTGTTTTTACTCGTTCACTTCTCGGAAAAGTATTCACCTTCGATATGCTGACGGTGTCTTTTTGGTTGCCAAGAACTAGACGGCCTGCTGTGAGGGGCGGTGGTGACGCTATGCCGCCTTGTTTCATTGAAAAAATAAGCGGGGTACCACCTAAGCTTTTTTAGCTGTCGATTACAGATCGCGTACTCGATAAACCTTGGTGCTGACAGCGCAGCTGATTGCACATAGTGCGAGCGCCAGTACTGCAATTCCTGCACACAGACAGCCAAGGACGGCGGGATCGGGATTCGCTCCGGCAATCGACATGAGCCAGTTGCTGATGGGGTTGGAGGAACTCAGCATTGCCATGGTGCCGCAGCCAAACAGGGCAAACAGGCCAAGGGATAGGCGCAGCGCCTCCATGTGTCCAAATCGGAAGAACAGCGGCTGTGCCAAGAATACCATCATGAGGGAGATGAGCATTGATGCCGCCGAGGCGGTTGCGATTTCAAAGATCGTCTGTCCCGTCGAAGGAATGCCCGCGCTGTTGAAGAGCGGGATGGAGGCGATGCTCAAAAGCGTGGCTGCACATGCCATGACGACCGAGAAGACAACGATGCACAGGTAGCGTGCGCAAATAATGTCTTTGCGCGAGAAGGGCAACGTTGCTCGATAACGCTCCCAGCCGTTTTGGTTATCGTAGCCAGCTAGCGAGTTCATGATTATGATGGGCGACATTGCGCTGACCGCACAGGCGCCGGCGCTCATACCGGAATCGCCGTCTGTCGCGTTGGCGAGGGTCAACACGACGAAGATGAACAGCCCGACACCCGCGATGCTCGGGGTGAGCGTGCGAACGATGGCGAGCTCGGACATAAAGGCACGTTTCATTTCGAAGTCCCTTTCAGCGTGAGGCGCAGATAGTCGTCAATGGTTGCCCGATCGCAGGGAATCTCGGGGAAGGCCTCGAGCGTTTCGCGACGGTTGGGCACGAGCACGTCCACGCTGTAGGCGTGGTGGACGGCACGGGCGCCTTCGACGCAAACCATAAGCTCGGCGGCCTGTGCTTGGGTACAGTGGGCGATGCCGGCGCGGTCGGTAATATCCTCGCGCGGCAGGTCAAACACAATCGAGCCAGCATCGATGCAGATGACGCGATCAGCGGTGCGATCGAGATCGGACGTAATGTGGCTCGAGAGCAACACGCTGTGCTGGCCGTCGGCGACAAAGGCAAGCAGCTCATCAAGCAGTTCCTCGCGTGCCATGGGATCGAGGCCCGCAGTGGCTTCGTCCAAAACGAGCAGCTTGGCATTGTGGCTGAGCGCGCAGGCGAGCTGCAGCTTCATACCCATGCCGCGGGAGAGGTCCTTGACCTTTGTCTTGGGATCGAGGCCAAATCGGTTGATGAATCCGGCGAACGTTTCGCGGTCCCACGTGGGGTACGCCGGGCCTACGAGCGCCTCGATCTGGCCCACCTTGAGCGTGGAGGGGAAGGGGCACGTGTCCAGGACAAGACCGACGCGGGAGCGTAGATGGTGTTGCGACTCATCGGGCGCGTCGGCGCCACAGCGCTGCCCAAACAGGTGCACTTCGCCGGCATCGAGCTTTATAAGCCCGAGAGCAGCTCGAATCGCCGTTGTTTTGCCAGCACCGTTGGCACCAACGAAGCCGACGATCTGGCCAGGCTCCACGGCAAGCGTGACGTCGCGCAGCGAAAAGCGGTCGCTTACAGTGTGTGAGATGCCTTTGAGTTCAAGCAAGTTTTGCATGGTATAGCCTTTCTTGCAGATGGCTACTGCATGGTTTCGGGGGCTACCAGGTCGAGCATCTCGTGCAGTTTGTCGCGCGTGACGCCCAAGGCTTCGGCTTGGCTTGCCGCTTTCGCAAGCAGCTCTTCGATATGACAGAGCTGGTTTTCGCGCAAAAGCTCCTGGTTGCCCTCGGCGACAAAACAGCCCTTGCCCTGCACGGTGCAGATAAACCCGAGCTGCTCCAGGTCGGCGTAGGCGCGCTTGGTGGTGATGACGCTCACGCCAAGATCGCTCGCGAGTGCACGGATGCTGGGGAGTTTGGCGCCCGCAGCGAGCGTGCCCGATAAGATCTGAGCTTTGACTTGCGAGGTTATCTGCTCGTAGATGGGCTTGTCGCTCGAATTGGATAGGATGATGTCCACAGCGGCTCCTTAGCTGTTGGGCTACACGTGTATATAACCGGTAAGCACAGTATATATACACTATGCACAGTTCTGCAAGAGGTAAATACGGATTGGGCCGGCTGCCCAGGTCCCAACTGATGAATTTGTCCTGATAGGCGCCCTAGAGCGGGATTTCGCGGCTACAATAGTGCGGTTACAACGACGTAATGCACTCAATGCAAGAAAGGATCCGCATGGCAAGCCTGTCGGATGAAATCTCGTCGCGCCGCACATTCGCGATCATCAGCCACCCGGACGCCGGTAAGACCACGCTTACCGAGAAGCTGCTGCTCTATACCGGCAGTATCCAGACCGCCGGCTCGGTCAAGGGCAAGAGCTCGGCCAAGCATGCCGTCTCGGACTGGATGGACATCGAGAAGGAGCGCGGCATCTCCGTCACCTCCTCGGTGCTGCAGTTCACCTATAACGGCGCCTGCGTCAACATCCTCGATACCCCCGGCCACCAGGACTTCTCGGAGGATACCTACCGTACCCTTATGGCCGCCGACGCCGCAGTCATGGTCATCGACGGCGCCAAGGGCGTCGAGGCCCAGACCAAAAAGCTCTTTAAGGTTTGTACGCTGCGTCACATTCCCATCTTCACCTTTGTGAACAAGCTCGACCACGAGGCTCGCGATCCGTTTGAGCTCATGGAAGAGATCGAGAATGTCCTGGGCATCAATACGTATCCTATGAATTGGCCGATCGGCAGCGGCCGCAACTTCCGCGGCGTGTTCGATCGTCAGACCCGTCGCGTTATCGCCTTTGAGGGCGACGGCCACGCCAACGCCACCAAGAAGGTCGCCGAGATCGAGGCCGAGTTGGGCGATCCTTCCATGGATGAGCTTATTGGCGAGGAAAACCATAAGAACCTGATGGACGACATCGAGCTGCTCGATGGCGCTGGCGACGAGCTCGACTTGGATGCCGTGGCCTGCGGCAAGCTGAGCCCGGCGTTCTTTGGCTCGGCGCTCACCAACTTTGGCGTGGAGCCCTTCCTCAAGGAGTTCCTGCGTCTGGCCCCGACGCCGCGCGCCTATACCGATACGCTCACCAGCGAGCCGGTCGATCCCTGCCGCGACGACTTTAGCGGCTTTGTGTTTAAGATCCAGGCCAACATGGACAAGAACCACCGTGACCGCATCGCCTTTGTGCGCATTTGCTCGGGCAAGTTCGAGCGCGGCATGGACGCCTTCCACGTGCAGGGCAACCGCAAGCTCAAGCTTGCCACGGGCACGTCGATGATGGCCGATGACCGCGCCATCGTGGATGAGGCGTACGCGGGCGATATCGTGGGCCTGTTCGACCCGGGTATCTTTAGCATCGGCGACACCGTGTGCTCCGGCAAGCGCCACGTGCAGTATCCGCAGATCCCGACGTTTGCCCCCGAGATGTTCGCTCGCATTACGCAGGTCGATACGCTCAAGCGCAAGCAGTTCGTCAAGGGTATGGAGGAGCTTGCCCAGGAGGGCGCCATCCAGATCTTCCGCGAGCTGGGCGCCGGCATGGAGAGCGTCATCGTGGGCGTGGTCGGCGTGCTGCAGTTTGAGGTGCTCGAGCGCCGCCTCAAGGCTGAGTACCGTGTTGAGGTTCGTCGCCAGCCGCTGCCCTATACGGACATCCGCTGGATCCAGAACGACCCCGACACCATCGATATCCCGGGCCTTTCGCTCACGCGCGACACGTTGCGCGTCGAGGACATGCGCGGCGGTAAGCTGCTGTTGTTCACGAGCCCGTGGAACGTGGATTGGGCAACCGACCACAACCCCGACCTTATCCTGTCGGAGTTTGGCAACGTGGCCTTTTAACGCATCGGCGCGGTGGCCCTGCGGGGCTGCCGCGCCGTTTGCTTGCCTGATGCCGTGTGAGCGGCTATCATACCCACCGTCGTCTCAAGACCGGGGCGTCCGAGCAGTTCGGGTCCGATATCCTGCTCGTTAAACCTAAAACCAAAGGAGTACATAATGATCAAGAAGGTCATGGAGGACTACAAGGTCCTGTTGCGGAGCATTCCCGCGGCAACGGTTTCGCTGTTTTTCGTGAGCGTCATCATGATGAACCTGCTGGCCAACAAAGAACTCATCAGCCTACCGTATCTGGCGCTCGACTGTGGCTTTGTGGTGAGCTGGGTTTCGTTTTTGTGCCAGGACATGATTTGCAAGCGCTTTGGCGCCAAGGCATCCATCAAAATCTCTATCCTCGCGCTGCTGGTCAACCTGGCCGTGAGCCTGTGCTTTTGGGCATGCTCACTCACGCCCGGCATGTGGGGCGCCTACTACGACACGGGCATGATCGAGGTCAACACTGCCCTTAACGCCACCATCGGCGGCACCTGGTACGTGGTGCTGGGCTCTTCGCTGGCAATGCTCGTTTCTGCCGTGGTTAACTCCACGCTCAACCAGTCGCTCGGCCGCATGCTCAAAAAGAATAACTTTGCGAGCTTCGCCTTCCGCTCCTATGTGTCCACGGGTGTTGGCCAGTTTATCGACAACCTGGTCTTTGCCATTGTAGTGAGCCACACGTTCTTTGGTTGGACCTGGGTGCAGGTCCTTATGTGCTCGCTGACGGGTGCTGTTGCCGAGCTGCTGTGCGAGGTCTTCCTGAGCCCTGTGGGCTACAAGGTCGTGCGCGGCTGGGAGCGCGAGAATGTGGGCTCCGAGTACCTCGAGCGCCACGCAACCGCCTAAGGAGCAAGTATGCGGGTTTTGATCACGGGCGCTTCGGGCGGTATCGGAGCCGCATGCGTGCGGCGCTTTTTGGATGAGGGCCACGAGGTCGTGGGCTTTGACCTGCTGCCGGCGGCGGTCGAACACGAGCGCTACCGCCATCTGATCGTTGATGTCCGCGAGCCTAACTCGTTTCCAGGCGACCTTGAGCCTCAGGTAATCGTGAACGTTGCCGGTACGCAGGAATCGGCCGACGACATCGCCGCCAACCTGTATGGCACCATCAACGTGACCGAGCGCTACGCCTTTGTGGGGGAGGGGCTTGCCGCCAAGCCGGCGCCGGCTATCAAATCCGTGGTCAATGTGGGGTCGGCGAGCGGGCATACGGGATCAGAGTTTCCCGCTTATGCCGCCAGCAAGGGCGGCGTTATCGCCTACACCAAGAACCTTGCAAACCGCCTGGCGCCGCAGGCCATCGCCAACAGTGTGGACCCGGGCGGCGTTATCACGCCGCTCAACCGTTGCGTGATGGAAGACGAGCACCTGTGGAATCAGATTATGGAGCTTACGCCGCTTAAACGCTGGGCCACCGCCCAAGAGATCGCCGAGTGGATCTACTTTGTGGGCGTGACCAACCAGTTTATGACCGGACAGAGTCTGTTGATCGATGGCGGCGAGGCCGGCCGCACGCAATTTATTTGGCCCGAATAGGTAACGCGCCCGATGGAAAGCCGTCGGGCGCGTTTTTGATGTATCGATTTTTAGCCGAGGCAGGTCCAGTTGACGGGGGTCGAGCCGTACTGTTCGAGTAGCCGATTGGCTGCCGAGAAGGGACGCGACCCCATAAAGGCGGGGAGTTCTGCCGTGGCACGATTGGCCGAAAGCGGCGAGGGGTGCGTGGAGGCCAGACAGAACTTGTCGGTTGCCTTGCCCGCGTCAGTTGCGACGAGCTTGCCCTCGACCATCTGCTGGGCAAAGCGGCCCCATGCCAAAAAGACAACCGGTTGAGGCAGCTGGCAGCAGCGTTCGATAACGTAGTCGGTGAGCGTGCTCCAGCCCAGCTTGGCGTGCGAGTTCGCGGCATGCTCGCGCACGGTGAGCGTAGTGTTGAGAAGCAGGACGCCCTGTTGTGCCCATGGCGTTAAATCTCCTGTGGCGGGAATGGGACAACCCAGGTCGGCATTGAGTTCCTTGTAGATGTTGCGCAGGCTCGGCGGCAACTTGGTTTGCGTCGCGGGGACCGAGAACGACAGCCCCATGGCCTGGTTGGGTCCGTGATAGGGGTCTTGACCCAAGATGACAACCTTGACCTGGTCGGCCGGCGTGTAGGCGAGGGCATTGAGGATGTCGTCTTGTGCCGGGTAGATAGTCTGCTCGGCACGCAAAAGGGCGATGCGCTCGAGCAGCTGGTTCGTAGTGTCACGTACCGGCTGCGGTGCATCGCCCAACCAAGTTGCTATGTTGCGGTCGCGGGTCGCGGCGTCCATGGGGCTCCTTTACGTCAGATGCTCTGTTGGCATCTATTGTAAAGGCGCACCGGTTGCCTTTATGCCGCGGCTGTATGAAGAGCGGGGTCTACGAGACGTGCTCGGGCGCTCCTGCCATGCGAGCCTGTCCATGTGCGCGGAGGCGCGGAAGCTCGACGGTTGCCACCATGACGCCGGTGAGGATGAGGGCGGCGCCAAAGAAGGCGATGGGGCTCAGGACCTCGCCGACCAGGAAGAACGAGAAGACGGCGGAGCAGACTGGCTCGAGCGAGAAGGCGAAGCCGGTGGTCTCGGCGGGCACGTGGGGCTGCACGAGCGTCTGGGTGATAAAACCGTAGGCAGAGCAGATGAGCGCGAGGGCAACGACGACCACGATCTCGCTGGGCGTACTGGGAAGTGTGAAACCGCCAAAGACGCATGCGGCAATGCCCGAGAACAGGCCGCCAAAGCCCAACTGCCAAACGCCCAGGGACAGCGGGTCGACATCTTCGACAAAGCGCTTGGCTACGATAATGTGGCCGGCATAGATAAAAGCGGAGAGCAGCATGATGAGCGCGCCCGGATTCAGGCTGGTGAAGTCGGTGCCCGAGAGCAGCAACATGCCGCAGGTGACGATGGCGGTGCCGATGAGCACTTTGCGCTCGGGGGCGCGGCGCAGCAGGGCGGCGTTGGCAAACGGCACGATCACGACCGTCAGGCTCTGCAAAAAGCCGGCAGTGGAGGCAGAGGTGAGGCTGGAGCCCAGGCACATGCAGGTGAGCTCGGTTGCCATGATGGCGCCGATGATGGCGGCGCGAACCATAAGGTCGCGGTTGATGCGCAACGCGTGCTTGTGGAAGAGCAGCAGGCAGACCACAAAGGCGATGATGCAGCGTAGCGCGACGATGCTCGTGGCGTTCATGCTGTCCATGCCGATCTTCATGAGAGGGTACGAAAAGCCCCATGCGACGGGAACGGAAAATGAGAGCGCGATTGCTTTTTTGCGATCCATGGGACTCCTTTTGTTACAGAACGGTTTCGTACAAAGGATTCTGCTCCCAGATGTGGATGTAGTAAAGCGAATGTATCTTCAGTATGATTAAGAAATACTAATGTTGGCAGAAAAAGCCCTGGCAAAACGTTTTACGGCTGCATTGATGTGGAGGTGCGATGGCATCGCGGTATCAGATTGTTTGTATGGTGGTCGATCGCGGCAGTCTTAAGGGCGCGGCGGACGAGCTGGGCTATACGCAAAGTGCGGTGAGCCAGGCCGTCAAGGCACTCGAGCGCGAGCTGGGTACCACGCTTATCGAGCGCGGTAAGCAGGGCGTTTCGCTTACGCGCGACGGTAAACAATATCTGCCGTATCTGCGCCAGATTGTGACTGCCGAGGCTGAGCTCGAGGGCAAGCGCCAGGAGTTGCTGGGGCTTTCGTCGACCGATATTCGCATCGCGACGTTTACCAACGTGAGTCGAACCGTGTTACCGCGTGTGATCCGCGACTTTGGGGCGCTGCACCCGGGCGTACGCTTTACCCTTAAGCAGGGCGACTACACGCGCAACGCCCAATGGGTGCACGATGGCGTGGTCGATTTTTGCTTTACGGCACGCGGGTTTACCGCTGGCCTCGAGAAGCGCGTGGTCTATCACGACGAGTTGGTGGCACTGTTGCCTGTCGCGCATCCGCTGGCGGCAAAGGAAAAGGTGACACTCGCCGACCTGGCTTCCGAGCCGTTTGTGCTTCTGGATGAGGGCGAACAGAGCCTGGTGCTCGATACATTCGCGGCGCATGGCCTGTCGCCGCACGTGACGAGCGAGGTCACCGACGACTACACCATCATGGCGATGGTGGAGGAGGGCCTAGGCGTGAGCATGCTCTACCGTCGTACTGTGGAGGGCATGCGAGCCGATATTCGTGTGCGGCCCATCGTGCATGCCCCCTCGCGCGACGTGGTGGCGGCCTGGCGCAGCTGGGACACCATGCCTATCGCCACGAGGCGCTTTATCGACTATATGAGCTCGCATATTGTCAATTAATGACTGGCGTGGCGTTGGGTGCGGTGTTTAGCGGGCTGTCGCTTTGGCTTGGGTGGCGCGATAGGTGCGTGCCGGGTGGCAGAGTAGCACCGCCACGACCATAAAGAACGCCGTGGTGCCCAGGCTGATGGGGTAGACCATCATGATGTTCGCAAAGGTGCGGAAGTGCGGGAACACGCAGAACACCCAATAGAAGCGGATGCCGCAGACGCAGATCATGGTGATGAGGGCGGGCGTGAGCGAGATACCAAAGCCGCGCAGGTAGCCGGACATGTTTTCGTAGAACATGCTAAAGGCGTACGCCGGGAAGATCGAGCACACGCGGATATAGCCGATCGAGACGATGTTGGGATCACTGTTGAACAGCGACAAGATCTCACGCCCCAGGCCGACAATAACGATAATTGTGGTGAGCGCGACGATACCGCCTTCGACCAGGCAGACCTTGAGCGTTTTGGTGCAGCGGTCGATCTGGCGGGCACCGTGGTTTTGTCCCACAAAGGTGGTGCAAGCCTGGCTAAAGCTGTTGAGCAGGTTATAGCACACGTACTCCAAGCTCATAGCGGCGCTCGATGCCGCCATGACCTCGGTGCCCAGGCTGTTGATGGCGGACTGGATGATGATGTTGGCGACGGCAAAGACGGCGCTTTGGATGCCGGCGGGCAGGCCGATCTTGACGATGCGCTTGAGGGCGACGGGGTCGATAGCCAAGTCACGCGGGGTGACGCGGACGACAGAGTCGGTCTTGAGCAGGCGGATAAAGAGCGTAGCGGCGCTGACGGTGTAGGCGATGGCGGTGGCGATGGCGACGCCCGCGACGCCCCAGTGAAGTACGGGGACAAAGATGAGGTCCAGGCCAATGTTGAGGACGGTGGACACGGCAAGCGCCTGCAGCGGCATGCGGGTGATGCCGACGGAGCGGAAGATCGCGGCCTCAAAGTTGTAGAGCAAAATCGAGGGCATGCTCAGCAAAAAGACGCGTAGATAGAGTGAGGCGAGCGGCATGGTCTCGGCGGGAACGTTGAGCGCGGCGAGCATGGGCTCGGCAAAGATCTCGCCCAGAGCGATGACGACAAAGCCCACGAGTGCCATTAAAATCGAGGTATGGACGGCGCGTTTGACCATGTTCTGATCGTTGCGGCCGATAGCGTTGGCGATGACCACGTTGGAGCCAAGCGACATGCCAATAAACAGGTTGAGCATAAGACTGGTAAGCGGAACATTGGAGCCGACCGCCGCCATGGCGAGGGTTCCCTGGTCGCCCGAGAAGTTACCGATAATGACCGTGGCGATGAGGTTCGACAGCTGCTCCAAGATGCTCGTGGCGGCCACGGGGAAGGCGAACAGGGGAATATTGCGCCACAGCGAGCCGGTGGTCATGTCAATGTGCTTAGATACGGTGTCAGCCATACGCTCTCAATCTCTAACATGCTCTTTCGTGCTTATTTGCGCAGATGATGATACTCCTAATGCAACCAGTCGGCACTTGGGGACGTTCCTTTTCTGTCGGCAGCTGGGGACACTCCTTATCTCTTCTAACTAGTCATTCAAGAACGTCCCCAATGACTAGGTGGGGAAGGCGTGAGACAATGGTGGGCGTTGTGTTGTTCGCGCTAAGGAGTTGCCATGTTGTTGTGTCCCGTTTGCCATGAACCGTTGGTGGACGATGAGCGTGGGGCCGCATGTGCGGGCGGACACCGGTTTGACCGTGCGCGCGAGGGTTATCTATATCTACTGCGCTCGTCCAAGAGCGGCGACTCCATGGGCGATCCCAAGTCGCAGGCACGCAGCCGTCGTGACTTTCTAAACCGTGGCTACTATGCGCCGTTGCGCGATGCAATGGTCGAGCTGGTGCGTGAGCGGGCGGCTGGGTGCGCTGCGTCTACGAACGGCCCCATGACGTTGCTCGATATTTGCTGCGGCGAGGGCTACTACACCAGCGCCATGGGCGCGGTGCCGGGTGTGGATGCTTACGGTTTCGACCTGGGCAAAGAGATGGTACGCCTTGCCGCCAAGCGCGGCGATGCGACCTATTTCGTGGCCAACATGAAGGACGTCCCCGTGGCCGATGGCGCCTTCGATATGGTGACCGAGCTCTTTGCCCCCTTTAACGAGCGCGAGTTTGCCCGCGTGCTGGCACCCGAGGGCTCGCTCTACACCGTGGTGCCGGGTGCCCGTCATCTCTTTGGGCTCAAGGAGGTGCTCTACGACACGCCGTACCTTAACGATGAGAAGCTGCCGAAGACCACCGAGCTCGAGTTGGTCGGAACGCAGCGGGTGTCTGCGAATATTACGCTCCAGACCCAGGCCGATATCGAGGCGGTGTTCCAGATGACGCCGTACTACTATCGCACGCGCCCTGCCGACAAAGAGCGCCTGGCAAACCTGGAAACGCTCCAGACCGATATCGACTTCATCATCGCCGAGTACCGCCACAGCTAACAACCTGCCAAAAAGGGACAGGTTTATTTTGGTAGGTTTTATCTGGGCAAACGTAAAGGGCCGACCGCGGAGATGCGCGATCGGCCCTTTTTAGTTGCCTGGCTGCAGGGGTTATGAGAAGCGAGCGCTTATAGGCGGTCCTTGTTCTCGGCCTTAACGGCGTGTGCCTGCTGAACAAAGAACAGGTCGTACACCACGATGACAAAGGCGCCAAAGTTGATGGCGTCGCCGCCAAACGCGGGAAGCGTGAGCACCGCTTGGGCAAGCGTGGCGACCGCGGCAACAATACCGAGCTTAAACGCGCCGTCCACCTGCGAAGGCTTGTTGGCGCCCTTGATACCGGCGACGCCTGCGGCAAGGTCGACGAGACCCTTGGCGATAAGCACGACCGCTGCGAGTGTGGCGTACGAACCGTACGTGGAATCGAGACCGCCCGTGGCAATACCGACGCCGGCGGTGACGAGGCTGGCGATGCCCAAAACAAAGTAGATGAGAGCAAGGATTTTGAGAGTCTTGCGAGTGAAGCTCATGGCTGGTCCTTTCGATACGAGTACGCCAACTTGGCGCACCCAATGTACTGCACATATGGTGAAGCACATTGTAGTTCAACGCGGCGATGCATGCGTTTGAAAGCGCATTGAGCCCGCGCAGCCAAGCCCAACCTTTCAAAAAGGAAGGCTGGGCGTAAGTCAAATCGATGGCAGCGTATGCGCGGCGCTGCGATGATGGGTCCATGGTAAGAGCTGGTCTCAAGGAGGAGCCATGATGTACGGAGCAGGGCAAGTGCATGAGCCGCGGTCGTTGGGAAGGCGCATGAGTGATTCTGCGATCGCTGCCGTGTGCACGGGATTGATGACGGTGCTTTGCATTGGGATGCTGTGGGCCATGTCGCATGTGGGACAATAGCGAACGGTTGGGTGCTGACATAAACGGTGCCCCGCGTATTCGTTTTGCTTGTTAAGGAGTGTCCATGGGCGTCGTCGATCCCTTATCTGTTGCTCGGGCCGCGGGGCTTGAGCTGATCGGGAAGCCCGAGGGCCTCACGCTCACCGACGGCACGATGGAGCTGCGCGCGGATTTTGGCCGCATGCTGCCGCGACTCAAGCAGGGCCGTCTGCAGCAAGAGCTGTTGGTAAAGGCCGCGCGCACAAAAGGCATCGAGAGCCCATGGGCGATTGACGCCACGGCAGGCTTTGGCGAGGATTCGCTGCTGCTGGCGGCTGCGGGTTTTGCCGTCGATCTGTATGAGCAGGATTGCGTGATCGCGGCGCTCCTCAAGGATGCCTTGGATCGCGCGGCAGATGATCCGGCGCTTGCGACAGCCGTGGCGCGCATGCGCTTACATGCGGGCGAGGACAGCATTGCCGGCCTTCGCCATACAGCTGAGCTGATCGGGCAGGGCGAGCTCACCGTTCCTGACGTGGTGTATCTGGACCCCATGTTTCCCGGACGCACCAAGAGCGCGGCGGTTAAAAAGAAGTTCCAACTCTTGCATCATCTGGAACAGCCGTGCGCCGATGAGGAGACGTTGGTCGAAGCTGCGCTTGCGGTGCACCCGCGCAAGGTCGTTATCAAGCGACCGGTGAAGGGGCCACTGCTTGCCGGCGTTAAGCCGAGCTATCAACTTGCGGGCAAGGCCGTTCGTTACGATGTTTTGGTGCCGCCGCGCCCGTAGCTTGCGTGCGATGGCTGGCGCTCCGTCAATGCCGTGCCGATGCGGCGCCTATTTCCAAGGGTGCGACGTCAGGTGCCATCCGCCGCAGTATTCGCATTTGTAGCAGGCCAAACCGCGCCGCCCGCGGTTTTCGCAGTCGGCCATAACGGCCTCGGCCTCGGCGCGCGTGTCGTAACGGTTTTTGCGCTCGCACGACTTGTAGCGCCAGGCCTCATTGCGCTCGGCGTCCAGGGCGTCGCGGCGCTCGTCCTCGCGTGCAAACAGGTCGCTCATATCGCCGCCGGTGGCAGTGCTCAAAAACTCGCTTTTTGCTTTTGACCAGGCGGCTCGCTTTTTGCTCCCCATCTGCATCGCGCCCCTCTCCAAACGTTGGTATCATTGCTCAATCAAAGTGATACCAATAAACGTGAGGTCGCCGCGTGATGATCAGAAAAACCCTCGATACCGACATTCCCGCTGTCATGGCTATCTATGACGCGGCCCGCGCCTTTATGCGCGCGCATGGCAACGCCACACAGTGGCCCGAGGGCACGCCTTCTGCCGAGCAACTGGCTGCCGATATCGCCGCCGGTGGCAGCTATGTGTGCGAAGTCGATGGCCGCGTGGTGGCGACGTTTGCCTTTTTGCCCGGCCCGGACGAGTGCTATGACGTAATTGAGGATGGTCAATGGCGCAGCGACACTCCGTACGCCGTGCTGCACCGTGTGGCGTCCGATGGCACCGTGCACGGTATCGCGGCTGCGATGTTTGCCTTTGCCAAGGAGCGTGCCGATCACCTGCGCATCGACACGCATCAGGACAACCTGCCCATGCAGGGAGCCATCGCCAAGGCCGGGTTTAAGCGCGCCGGTATCGTATATGTGTCGGACGGTACGCCGCGCGTCGCGTTTGATTGGCTGCGCGAGGCATAAAGGCCGAGTCACATACCAGCGTTTCACCGAAATGAAAATGGCCCCGAGTGGGGCCATTTTTGGTAAAACGCGTTGTTGTGGGGCTCGCGTTGCTACCGTCCCAGATGACCCCGGGCAGACAAAAAAGGGAGGTGCCGGCTTTCGCAAGGCGCGAACCTACGAAAATCGCCGCGCGGCAACGCGGGGCGATGAGCTCGGTCGGGGGATAGGGCCCGCTTCGCCCGCCGGCCCGTAAATTGTATCATCCAGTGTGGAACGAGGATGCCCGTTGCCGCGTGCGATGGGCTTGCAATAAGAGGAGAGCCATGTCGAAGCAAGCGGTCGTTGGAATTGTGGCGCATGTCGATGCCGGCAAGACCACGCTGGCCGAGGCCATGCTGTTCAACGCGGGTCGCATTCGCAAGCGCGGCCGCGTGGACGATGGTGATTCGCATCTGGACACTGACGCGATCGAGCGCGAGCGTGGCATCACGATTTTCTCGTCGCAGGCCGTACTCGACCATGGCGATACCCACGTCATGCTCGTGGATGCACCGGGGCATGTCGATTTTTCGGCCGAGGCGGAGCGCACATTGCGCGCGCTGGACTACGCGATTTTAGTTGTGGGCGCCAACGACGGCGTGCAGGGGCACACCGAAACCCTGTGGCGCCTGCTTGCACGCTATGACATCCCGACGTTCATCTATATCAACAAAATCGATTTGGAGAATCCCGGCCGCGATGTTTTGCTGGCACAACTTGGGCAACGTCTTTCCGAGGGCTGCCTGGATGCCAGCGAACTGCTGGCGGGCGGCTCCGTTCAGGAGGACGCTGCTGCGTTGGACGAGGCGGCGCTCGAGGAGTTTCTTGAGGCGGGTGAGCTTTCTGTCGCAATGCTGTCACGCATGGTTGCCGAGCGCAAATTGTTTCCCTGCTTTGCGGGATCGGCGCTCAAGGACCAGGGTGTGGCAGAGCTGCTCGACGGCATATGTGCTCTGATGCGCGAGCGAACATGGCCCCAGGAGTTCGCCGCGCGTGTCTACCGCGTGAGTCGTGGAGAGCGTGGCGAGCGTCTTGCCTGGGTCAAGGTGACGGGCGGCATGCTGCATGCCAAGCAGATGATTAGCGGACGTTCCGGTGCCGAGGCATGGGAGCAGAAGGTCGATCAGGTGCGCATCTATAACGGCGAGAAGTATGAGCTTGCCCAAGAAGTTGCCGCTGGCGGTATTTGTGCCGTGACGGGTCTTGCGCACGTTCGCCCAGGGGACGCCCTGGGTGCGGAGCCCGCGGGCGATGCGCCTGTCATTGCGCCGGTTCTCACCTATACGGTGCTTCCGGGCGAACACGATGTCCACGCGGTGTTCAAAGCACTGACAGAGTTAGCGGACGAAGATCCTATGCTCGGCGTAAGCTGGAATACTCATCTGGAGCAGATTCACCTGCAGCTGATGGGCGCCGTGCAACTCGAGGTCGTGCAGCGGGTGTTGGCAGATCGTTTTGGCCTTTCGATTGCGTTTGAGCCCGGCGGCATTCTCTATAAGGAGACTATTTCGCAGCCGGTCGAGGGCGTGGGCCACTTTGAGCCGCTGCGCCACTATGCCGAGGTACATCTGCGTTTGGAGCCGTTACCGGCGGGCTCGGGCGTGCAATTTGGCACCGTGACCTCGACTGACGAGCTCGACTTGAACTGGCAGCGTCTGGCGCTCACCAACGCCATGGAGCGCGATCACCTGGGCGTGCTGACTGGCTCGCCCGTCACCGATGTGCGCATTACGCTCACGGGCGGCCGTGCGCATGCCAAACACACCGAGGGCGGCGATTTTCGCCAGGCCACGTACCGCGCGATTCGCCAGGGGTTCATGCAGGCGCGTGAGGCGGGCGCGGCGGTGCTGTTGGAGCCGTGGTACCACTTTGAGCTCGAGGTGCCGGGGGAGTGTGTGGGCCGGGCGCTTTCGGATGCTACGCGTATGGGTGCCGAGTACGAGCCGCCGACGATGGCGGGAGACCGCGCCAAGCTCATGGGCCGCGTGCCGGCATCCGAAGTGCAGGATTACGCGCTGGAGGTGGCTGCCTATACGAGTGGCCGCGGGCATCTGTACCTGGAGTTTGCCGGCCACGCGCCCTGTCATGATGCTGAGCGCGTAATTGAGGCGGCCGCCTATAAGCCCGAGGCCGATCTGCCCAATACGCCCGACTCGGTCTTCTGCTCTCATGGCGCCGGCTACACCGTCAAGTGGCACGACGTCCCCGCCACGGCGCACGTAAAGGTCGATCCCGCCACCTTTCGCCCCTGGCGAGCAGCAGACGCCGAGTTTTTCGGCCACATGTGACAAAGGGACAGTTCCTTTGTCACATGCTATTGGTATAACTCGGTACAAGTTGGTATAACTATTGCCAAGGTTTGCCAATCCGAGGAGGCCGACATGAATCCAAATCCCTTTAAGCCCACGGCTGGCAAGCGGCCTCCGATACTCATCGGTCGCGAGTCGGTCATCGAAGATTTCGAGGAAGGGCTCGATAACGGCGCCGGAGCGCCGGGCAGGCTCATACTCATTACGGGAAACCGCGGTTGCGGCAAGACGGTTCTCCTGCGGGAGCTGCAACGTCTAGCCAATGAGCGCGGATGGGCGGTTGTCTCCGATTCCGCTTCGCTTGGCTTATGCGACCGCTTGGCCGATGCACTTCGCTCGAATAAACCCGTTGTGACGTCAATGGAACTCAGTCCATCATTCGGGCGCATGTCGGTCGAGGCGGCGCGTGCAAAGGGTGAAACGCTGCGCGGGCTGGTCAACGAGCGCCTTAAGAAGCTCGATCCAGGCAAAGGCATGCTGTTTGCGATTGACGAGGCACAATCGGCGTCTATCGAGGAGCTGGCGGCCCTTGCCGTTCTCTATCAGCAGGTGCTCGGAGACCAGGATGCCACGGGCTTGTCCGATAGCGACCAGCGCGGTCTTGCGCTGGTGTTTGCCGGCTTACCCAGTATGGTTGACGATCTGCTCGAAGAGCCGAGCGTGACGTTTTTGCGGCGTGCCCAGCAGCGTACGCTGGGGGCGATTTCTTTGCCCAAGGTGCGCGATTCATATATCCAGACGGTCAAAAACGCTGGTCTTTACGTTGACGCGGGGACGGCGGATCTTGCGGCACACAAGAGCATGGGGCATCCCTATATGGTTCAGCTGGTGGGCTATTACATGTGGCGCTCTGCTGTCCGGCGTGGCTCGCAAGTCATCGAAAGGCACGATGTCGAGGATGGCCATGCGGATGCCGTCTCCGAGTTCTACGAAGCGGTTGACGCGCCTCTATATTACGGGCTGCGCAGTCCACAGCGCCTTTTTATCGAGGCCATGGCGGTTGACGAGGGCAAACCGACTCGCATGGCGGATATCATTGAGCGCTGCGATCGCACCCAGAGCTGGGCGAGCAAATATCGCGCAAGCCTGATTCGCGAGCGTGTCATCGAGGCTGCCGGATACGGCCTCGTCCGATTTACCGTGCCCATGCTGGGCGCGTACGTTCGCGATCGAGTTTTATGGCATGAGTAGGGTGATAAAGGTGACGGAACAGAAGATGAGCCCGCAGGCTATCGAGGTACGCGGCGCGCGCGTCCATAACCTCAAAGACATCGATATCGATATTCCGCTGGGAAAGCTGGTGGGTATTGCCGGCGTATCGGGTTCGGGCAAGAGTTCGCTGGCACTGGGGGTTCTTTATGCCGAGGGTTCGCGCCGCTACTTGGAAGCGCTCAGCACCTATACTCGACGTCGCCTGACGCAGGCCGAACACGCCCAGGTGGATGAGGTATTGCACGTACCGGCGGCGCTCGCATTGCATCAGCGCCCCAGCGTGCCGGGCGTGCGCTCGACCTTTGGTACCATGACCGAGCTCAACAACAGCCTGCGCCTGCTCTTTAGCCGTTGCGCCCATCACGTGTGTCCGCACTGCGGGGCGCGCGTGGAGCCGAGCCTTAACGTGGCTGCGGGCCTGTCGCTCACGTGCCCTGCATGCGGTCGCGAGTTCTACGCGCCGAGCGCCGAGGACCTTGCCTTTAACAGCGGCGGTGCCTGTCCCACCTGCGGCGGCACCGGTGTCATGCGCGAGGTGGACGAAGCGAGCCTGGTGCCCGATGAGTCAAAGACTATCAACGAGGGCGCGGTGCTTCCCTGGGGTACGCTCATGTGGGATCTGATGAAGCAAGTGGCTGGCGAGATGGGCGTGCGCACCGATGTGCCGTTTAACCAGCTCACGCCTGAAGAACGCGACATCGTGTTCCACGGCCCGGCGGTTAAGAAGCACATTCTCTACGTTCCCAAAAACGGCGAGGGTGCCACGCCGCTCGACTTCACCTATTACAACGCCGTCTATACCGTCGAGAATGCGCTCGCCAAGGTTAAGGACGACAAGGGCCTCAAACGCGTTGCGCGCTTTTTGCGCGAGGGAGCATGCCGCGATTGCGGCGGCACGCGTCTCTCCGAGGCTGCGCGCCAGCCCCAGGTGTGCGGTATCAATCTGGCGCAGGCCGCGGCCATGACGCTTGGCGATGCGGTTGAGTGGGTGCGCGGGGTGCCCGCATCCTTGCCGCCCGAGATGCGGCCCATGGCGACGGATATCTGCGATTCGTTTTTGAGCGTGGCCCGTCGTCTGGTCGACCTGGGTCTCGATTACCTTTCACTCGACCGCGCTGGTGCCACGCTCTCCACGGGTGAGCGCCAGCGCGTTCAGCTCGCCCGCGTGGTGCGCAACCGATCGACGGGCGTGCTCTATGTGCTGGACGAGCCTTCGATCGGCTTACATCCCGCCAATGTCGACGGCTTGGTGGGCGTGATGCGCGATCTGGTGGATGACGGCAACACCGTGGTTGTTGTCGACCACGATACGCGCGTACTGGCGGAAGCCGACTATCTGGTCGAGATGGGCCCCGTTGCCGGAGCAGGCGGCGGCAGTGTAATCGCCGCTGGTACGGTAGACGAGGTCGAGCAATCGCAGGGCAGCCGTATCGCGCCGTTTTTGCGCGCCGAGCTCAAGCGCTTGCGTCCGCAGGTGACTGACGACGAAATGTTCGACCAGGGACATATCCGCATGGCAACCGATGCCATCCATACCGTCAAGCCGCTCGAGGTTGATATCCCGCGCGGCCGCCTTGTCGCGGTAACGGGCGTTTCGGGTTCGGGTAAGACGACGCTCGTGCTCGAGACGCTCATTCCTGCACTTAAGGCGCAGGCAGCTGGCGAGCGCTTGCCGGGGCACGTGCGTTGGGTCGATGCCGAGGGCATTGGCCGCGCAAATCTGATTGACGCTACGCCCATCGGCGCCAACGTACGCTCGACGGTAGCGACCTATGCCGACATTCATGACGAGCTGCGCCGCGCCTTCGCCCGTACGCCCGAGGCTAAGGCAGCCGGCTACAAGGCGGGCGCCTTTAGCTACAACACCGGCGCCTTGCGCTGCCCTACGTGTGACGGCACGGGCTCGATATCGCTCGACGTGCAGTTTTTGCCCGACGTCGAGATCATCTGCCCGGCATGCCGTGGTTCGCGCTACGCCGAGGCCGCCTCGCATATCCATCGCGAGGGCAAGGACGGGAGCTTGCTTACGTTGCCGCAGCTCATGGACATGAGTGTGGACGAGGCCCTCGACGCCACGGTGGGACTCAAGAAAGTCCAGGCGCGCTTGCAGACCTTGCATGACCTAGGCTTGGGCTATCTCACGCTCGGTGAGCCCACGCCGGCGCTCTCGGGCGGCGAGGCACAACGCCTTAAGCTCGCGAGCGAGATGGGCCGCGTGCAGGACGATGCCGTGTTCGTATTCGACGAGCCCACGATCGGACTACATCCGCTCGATGTTCAGGTGTTGCTGAGTGTGTTCGACGGCCTTGTTTCCAAGGGCGCCACGGTTATCGTGATCGAACACGATCTCGACCTTATCCGTAACGCCGATTATGTGATCGACATGGGCCCGGGCGGTGGCGACGCCGGCGGGCAAATCGTCTGCGCCGGCACGCCGGCGGATATCGCTGCCTGTCCCAAGAGCGTTACTGGCCGCTACCTATAGACAATGAGGCAAAGGGACAGTCCCTTTGCCTCATTGATGCCTATTTCACGCACTGAGCGGAGAGATAGTCGCGGAAGAATGGCAATTCAAATGCGACGAGCCCTCGTCCTCGCTCCCCGATGATGCCGGCGTCTATCATGCGGCGTCGGTAGCGGGAGACCTGCTGCGGCGAACGCCTAAGGCGCTCGACAAGGTCAGCGGTGGTGGACTCTTCCTCGTCATCGAGCATGGCGATGAGGAATCGCTTGTCCTCTGCAGTGAGTTCCCGATAGGTTGCCGCGAGGATTCGGTCGTCCATCTCGTCGCGCGCGATTTTGATTCCCAGGTCAAAGTCGCGTGACGAGATCTCCTTCGAATCGCTTGTGAGATCCCAGGCACGGTAGCCTACGAGTTGCAATAGGAAGGGAAAACCAGAGATCGAGCGAACGGCTCTATCGATTCCCTCAGCATCTGCCAAGCGATCGTTTTCCTGGATCGTGCGAATCAAGGCCTCGCGTACGTCATAGTCGGCAATGCGACCCAGATGATATTGTTGGGCGCGGCGAAGGAACGAGACCGTCTTGTGGTTCAGCAACGTCGAGACGTTGTTGGGAAGTCCCGCCATGAGCAGGGCGACGCGTTTCCCATCGGTCACAAAGTGCTGATACGTCGCTGCGAGCTGAATCATCTCGTCGAGTGTCGGGTCCACCTCGTCAACCGTGACGAGCAGACCGGTGCCCGCCTCGTTGAGCTGGTCGATGATGTCGCTCATGCGATAACGCCAGGTTGAGGCATCGTGGACACGATTGACCTCGATGCTGCCGAGCGGTGCAATTCCGAGGCCGGTGACTTCGAAGTGGTTGGACGGGTCGATGAGATGGGCTGCGGCGCGTTTCGCCCCGAACTCGAGTTCCTCAAGCATTCCCGGGAGCGCGGTCGTCTTTACGGCTATCCAGCCGTGGGATTCCGCCCTTGTCGCGAGCGACGACATGAGAGCGGTTTTACCGGTTCCACGCGCGCCTGAGAAGATCGAGGTCAATTCTGGGCGCCTGCGCTGGCTCAAGAAGGCACGGTCCAAATCCCGAATAATCTGTTGTCTGCCAGCGAGATGGGCGGGAACCTCACCAAAACTGGGGGTAAACGGGTTCTCGAGATATTCCACAAGGCTCTCCTTTCACACCGCCGTTTAACTTCATTTTACTTTAGTTAATTCTGATTAAAAGTGAGGCTCTTTATCTAGAGCATCAATTGGGCGTGTGTGCCATCGGCGTGGCGCCTGAATGTGACAAAGGGGCAGTTCCTTTGTCACATTCCCGGAAAGCCTGTTTGGCGTAGGGCCTCGTAGAGGACGATGGCGGCGCTGTTGGAGAGGTTGAGTGCGCTGATGCGGTAGTCGTCCGGATTGACGAAGTTGCCGCAGATATCCTGCCGAAGGATGGCCTCATGGCCGTCCTCGATATGCCCCAGCGATTCCTCGTGGGCTTCCCAGGCCTCGGCGTTATCGAGCGAGTCGCAATCGCGCAGCATCGGGATGCGCTCGCAACGCTCGGACGCCGCGGCAAGCAGTGGCTCGGGAATGCCCGAGCTCTCGCTGCCAAAGACCAAGTAGTCTCCATCGCGGTAGGTACTCTGCGCATAGGTGCGGCGTGCCTTTTTGGTCAGCAGATGCAGGCTACCATCGGCAGGGGAGAGGTCGTTGCGCGCAAGAAAATCCTCCCAGCCGGCATAGGTCGTCACGTCCAAGTTTTGCCAGTAGCCCAGGCCGGCGCGGCGCACTGTCTTGTCGTCGAGCGAAAAGCCCAGGGGCTCCACCAGATGCAGGCGGGCACCGGTAACCACGCAGGTGCGGCCGATATTGCCCGTATTGGCCGGAATCTCGGGCGCGTACAGCACGATGTTGAACATGAATCTCCTTGGCTCAGAACGAAAAACCACCACGAAGGGCACCTTCGTGGTGGTTTGGCGGTTACGTAGGCGGAAAAATGCCCGCTTGGATAAACCTAGGCGCGGTGCCAGTCGGTCAGACAGGCATCAAGGGAGGCGATGAGTGCATCCTTGTCCATGTGACGGCCGATGATGCACAGGCTCGTCATGCGGTCGCCCGTCTCATCGTCCCAAATCTGCATGATCTCGGGGTTCTCGTCGATGATCTTCTGCTTCTCGCCCTCGGGCGCCGAATCGACAAACAGGCCGTTCTCCATTAAGCGCATCTGGTGGCCCGCCTGCTCGAACATGTAGCACATGTCCGGATTGCCGGTCTGCCACAGCGGACCCTTGACGCGGATGACCTCGTCGGGCCACTCCTGCTCAACAAAATCGGTGAACTTCTGCAGGTCAAACGGCTTGCGGCGCGAGTACACAAAGGTCTCGATGTCGTACTCGAGCACCTCGGGGTCGTCGTGCTCCTCGGGATGCTCCATGGCCTCGATCCAAGCGGCGGAGTTGTAGGCGCGCATAAAGTCGAAGCGGCCGGTATCGAGCAGCTCCTCCATGGGGACCTCACCGTTTTGGGCCTCGACGATCACGGCGTCTTTCTGCAGGCTGCGCACGATGGCCTTGAGCTCGGCGATCTGCTCGGGCGTCACGGTATCGGTCTTGTTGAGGATCAGCGTGGAGCAGAACTCGATCTGCTGGATGAGCAGGCTCTCGATGTCGTCTTCGTCGATATCCTCGGCCAGCAGGTCGCGACCGCCGTTGAACTCGTCATACATGCGGGCGCAATCGACCACGGCCACGATGTTGTCGAGCGCGAGCTTGGGCTCGCCGCCCACCTTGGCCTCGTCGCAGAAGCTCGAGATGGTGTAGGCGATGGGGATAGGCTCGCAAATGCCCGAAGCCTCGATGATGATGTAGTCGAAGTTGCCCGAATCGGCGATGCCCTGCAGCTGGTTAGCAAGGTCGTCCGAAAGCGTGCAGCAGATGCAGCCGTTGGTGAGCGGGATGAGGTCGTCGGTCTCGGAAAGGCCGCCGTCGGCGATAAGGCTGGCGTCGACGTTGATCTCGCCGATATCGTTGACGATCACGGCGGCGCGGATGCCGCCGTCGTTAGCGAGGATGTGGTTGAGCAGCGTGGTCTTGCCGGCACCGAGGTATCCGGTAAGCATGATGATCTTCACGGGTTTGTTGGGCATGTGCCCTCCTTTGTTAGACATGGCTTACAGTTAAATCATATGCCAAACGCCTGCTCTTATACCCACGCGCCGGCAAATAACACAGGCTACTCCCAGGCTCCCCACACATCGGGGCAGTAACCGACGGTGGCCTTTTTGCCGTTGCGCACGATGGGCTCGGCCAAAACCTGCTGATTCTCGAGCAGTTTGTCGAAGCGCTGACTGGGGGTAAGGTGCTGAATGAGCGCGAGCGTCTCCTCGTCCTTGGCTTTGGGGTTGAGCAGCTTGTCGATACCGCCGACCGCTTGCATCACGCTCGTAAGCTCACCCTTGCTCATCTCCTTTTCCTTAAGGTCAATAAACTGCACCTTAATGCGGCGCTCCTTAAAATAGCGCTGGGCCTTCTTGGTGTCGAAGGACTTCTTAGTCCCGAAGATTTGAATATTCATGGTCCCGCCGCTCTATCGAATGAAGTTGGTCGTTGCTCGATCTGCCTCGGGTGCGTTGATGCCGGCGGCCTGTCCTGCCTCGATGCAGCGCAGGAGCCAGGCCATGTTTTTGCCGATGTTTCGCATGGTGGCAAGGCCCTCGGCATCCCCATCGGCGTCGCCGGGCACGCGGCCAAACACGTTATTCCAGTAGGTGGAAGCAACCACGGGCATTTGCTTAATGGTGAAGTACTTGTTGAGCACATCGAACGTGGTCGACGTGCCGCCGCGGCGGGCGACGGCGACAGCGGCGCCGGGTTTGTGCTCAAAGGCATGTCCGCCTGCATAGAATGCGCGATCGAGTGCCGAGAGAATGCGGCCGCTGGGGTGCGCGTAGTAGACAGGCGAGCCAAAGACAAAGCCATCTGCCTGCTCGGCTGCAGCGATGAGCTCGTTGACCACGTCGTCGTCAAAGGTGCAGCGGCAATCGAGCTTGCCACACTGGCCGCAACCGATGCAATCGCGAATGGGCTTGGCGCCCAGCTGAAACACCTCGGTATCGATACCCTCGGCATGCAATTGCTCGGCGACTTCGGCAAGCGCGCGAGCGGTGTTGCCGTTTGCCTTGGGGCTACCGTTGACTAAAAGAACCTTCATCACAAACTCCCTCTGCTTTTGGTGACTTCTGCTGAGAATTATCTCACGTTGCGTGCGATGACGTCGGCATGGTGCGGGCGATGTTTATCCCGCAACGTTCTTAAGGGCGTTCATGCCTAAGGCCATCTAGGGGCATTGCGGTACGGCATGGGGAATGCATTGGGAAACGTTCGATAAATGCTTATAAACACGTTTTTGACGGCATACGTTGACAGATATACTTGTTGAGTTCAAAAGCATGGGAACGGAGATGGTTGCATGACACAGCCGGAGACATCACACACGGTGGGGCTTGCGCTCGAGGGAGGCGGCTACCGCGGTATGTATACGGCGGGCGTGCTCGACGTTTGGATGGAGCACGGTTTGACCTGCGACCATATGGTGGGTGTCTCGGCGGGTGCGGCGTTTGGCTACAACTTTAAATCGCGCCAGATCGGCCGCGCCATTCGCTATAACAAGGCCTATTGTGCCGATAAGCGCTATGCGGGTGTAGCAAGCTGGCTGCGGACCGGCGATATGTTCAATGCCGATTTTGCCTATCACGAGGTGCCTATCGAGCGCGATCCCATCGACCTGGAGACATATCGCGCCTGTCCCATGCGGTTTACGTGCGTGTGTACCGATATCGAGACGGGCAAGGCTGTCTACCACGACCTGCCCTATGGCGATGAGCGCGATATCGAGTGGATCCGGGCGTCGTCGGCTATTCCCGTGGCGACGCGTCCTGTTGTCATTGAGGGACACAAATATCTGGATGGTGGCGTGGCTGATTCTATTCCCAGTGCATGGCTGTTTGCGCAGGGCTACGACCGCAACGTGGTGGTGCTGACGCAACCGGCGGGCTTTGTAAAGCAGCCCAACAGCGTTATGCCCATGCTGCGGCGCGTGTTCCGTCACTACCCGG
This sequence comes from uncultured Collinsella sp., assembly GCA_900541235.1. GTDB lineage: Bacteria > Actinomycetota > Coriobacteriia > Coriobacteriales > Coriobacteriaceae > Collinsella. The sequence continues at coordinate 65,623 of UQIW01000008.1, forward strand.
AGTTTGTCGCGGCGCTTGAGCATCGGCATGAGGTCTACAATGCCACGCTCGATGACCTGGCGCGTCGCGAGGCTGCCGGCGAGGTCTTTATGGTGCGGCCGAGCGAATCGGTGAAGGTGCCGTCGCTGTGCCGCGAACCGGATGAGCTCGAGCGCATCTATCAGATCGGTCGTCGAGATGCGGAGGCGACTTTGCCGGCGTTGAAAGCGTATCTGGCGGGGTAAGGGTCGCATGCGGAAAGCGCATCCCGGAATGGAGGTCCAAACTGGGATGCGCTTTCCATTGCTGAAGATATGAGGCTGCGGATCGGCTGCTCGGCCTAGACTTATGCCTGCTGCCAGGTGTCGACGAGCTCCTTGGCGGCGGCGTAGGGGTTGTCGGCACTGCAGACGGCGCTCACCACAAAGAAGCCATCGACGCCGGTGGCCTTGAGCTGCGGCAGGTCGGCCGTCTTGACGCCGCCGCCCACCACGATGGGCACGGGGCTTGCCGCGTGGAGGGCGGCCAGGTCCTCAAAGCTCTTGGTGATGATAGAGCCATCGGCCGCGCGTCCGCAATCGCGTTTGGTCTCAGTCTCGTGGAGTGGGCCGATGCCCAGGTAGTCGACTAGGCTCATGTCGGCGGTCTTGACGTACTCGAGCATCTCCTCGCAGCGGGCCGAAAGTCCCACGATGGCATCGGGGTCCAGAAGCTTGCGACAGACCTCGACGGGAATATCGCTCTGGCCCACGTGCACGCCGTCGACAGCAATACCCTGCTCACGCGCGGCGAGTACGCAGTCCAGACGGTCGTCGATTAACAGGGCGACCTGACCGGTCTTGCCAGCCTGTGCGATTGCCTGCGCGGCGTCGCCGGTCAGCGCAATGATCTCGCGGGCGCTTGCCACCTTGGAGCGCACCTGGATGCAGGTAAAGCCGGCATCGAGCGCCTGGGCCACCACATCGCTCACGGGACGCCCCAGCGTGTTTTCGGGGCCGAGTACCAGATAGGCCGAGATATCAAGGTTGTCGCGGATGCTCATCGTGCTTCCTCCTGCTTCTTGATTTGTGCTTCCATGCGCTCGAGCTTGCCGGTCATGGTGTCGGTAAATCCGGGCCGGATATCGGCTTTGAGCACGACTTCGGTGCGGATGCCTTTGCTCGCCAATACAAAGGTTGCGTCGCGCACGACCTGCATGACCTCGTCCCAATCGCCCTCGATCTCGGTGAACATCGAGGTGGTGCGATTGGGAAGGCCGCTATCGCGAATGACGCGCACGACCTCGGCGACCTCGGCGGACAGCTCATCGCCGGTGCCGCACGGGGCGATGGCCACGGCGACGAGTGTGTTCATTCCGGTAGCAGTTGCGGGCTCGGACATGGCCTATGCCTCCTCGAGGTCGAGCTGGTTGTTGGCGATGTCCTGGGCGGTTGCGCGGTAGAGCTCGTCGATAAAGGCGACCTTAAAGCTTGCCGGGGCGTCGGCGACAGCGGCGGCACGCGAGCCGGCAACGTTGTAGACGGCGGTGCCGCAGACGGCGGCCGTAAACGGGTCGGCAGCGCAGGCGTACACAGCCAGCACGCCGCCCTGCGAGCAGCCGCAACCGGTGATCTTGGACATGAGCGGGCTGCCGCCGTGAGACTTGGCCACGGTCGTGCCGTCGGTAATCAGGTCGACTTCGCCCGAGACCACAACGGCGCCGCCGGTGTAGCGGGCGAGCGCCACGGCGGCATCGCGGGCGGCGTCTACCGTGTCGGTGGTATCGACACCGCGTACGCGGCTCAAATCGGCCGCCTCGCCCTCAAGACCCCACAGGCCGGCGAGCGCGATGATCTCGGAGGCGTTGCCGCGCACGATGGCGGGCTTGTACTGCTTGAGCTCATTTACCAGCTGGGTGCGCAGGCTACCGATACCCAGGCCCACCGGATCGAGCACCCAGGGCTTACCGGCGTCGTGTGCCGCTTTGGCCGCGCGGGGAATCGTTTGCTCGTAAATGGGGAAGAGCGTGCCCATGTTGAGATAGATGGCGCCGCCGCCGGCAACGAGTGCCTCGCCCTCGTCGGGCAGATAGACCATGGCGGCTGATCCGCCCACGGCGAGCTGTGCGTTGGCGACAAAGTCGATCGTCACCGTGTTGGTGATGGAGCCGGCCATCGGATTGGTGGTGTGAATCTCCTCCACGGCCTTGACCATATGTTGTTTAAGCTGTTCCGAATCAATCACTGCACATGCCTCCTTGGCATAGAAAAGGGGCGCTGTGCATAGACAGCGCCCCTGTAAAGGCGGCATGCTCCCTACGCCAGCATTAACTGACAGGTTCAAAGGATTGGGCCCCATGCCCTCTCAGCCTTGTGGTTTGCACCGCCGGCACTCCCGCATCGAATCTGTTGTTCCCTATACTAGCGCACCTGCCAAAAAGGGACAGGTTTATTTTGGCAGGTAACAACTGGGACTTTGCGTTTTCCCAAATGAAATCTGCCGAAATAAACCTGTCCCTTTTTGGCGGGTCGGTACAATAGATGGGATTAAGAATGACCGAGGGGACCTTATGATCAAACTTGTGCTGACCGATATGGACGATACACTGATTCCAGCCGGGCATGACGGCGCCAGCGACTACGCCATTGAGGGTATTCATGCCATGCAGGCGGCGGGTTTGCACTTTGGGCCGGTTTCGGGTCGTCAGCCGTCCGCGATGGGCTGGATGTTCCGCAATCGCTCCGAGTGCTTCTCGACCGGTGCGTTTTGCAACGGCCAGGTGATGTTTGTCGATGGCGAAGTAGTCGCTTCGCGCGCAATCGATAACGATGTCCTTATGCGCTTAGCCGATTATTTTGAACAGGAGACCGACGATACGTATTTGAAGGTCTACCGTCTGGGTGATGACTTTTGGAATAACGATGCCTATTGCGTGACAAGCGATCCCGAGCGTGTGCGTCGCGCCATGAAGTCAGGCGGCAACGCGTGGCTCAAAGGCGAAGAGGCCCCGTGCCGTCCCGTCGTCGATGACGCGCCGGTGTTCAAGGCGAATATTTGGAGTGCCCGTTCGCGTGAGGAGCTCGCGGAGCTACGCGAGCGCGTTGCCGCTGAGGTGCCGGAACTCTCGCTTGTGTTTCCCAACAACCGTGTGCGCCTGTTTGACATCCTTCCGGCCGGTTGGGACAAGGGTTGCGCTGCGCTGGAGCTGGCGCGCGCTTTGGGCCTGACGCCCGACGAGGTGGCCGTATTCGGCGATTCCGATAACGACCTGCCCATGATCGATGCCGTTCCCAACTCCGTTGCAGTCGCCAATGCCAACGAGGCCGTCACGGCTGCCGCGCGCTGGCATATCGGCGCTGCGGCGGACGATGCGGTTGCCGGGGCCCTGCATCAGATTGCCGCCTGCGCCGCGACGGGGGAGATGCCGCCGTTTATGCGCCAGATGGACGCGGCGGGTCTTGGCATCACGAACGTCTAGGGAGAAAGCCATGAAGCTTCAGCAGCTCAGGTATGTCGTCAAAGTTGCCGAATGCGGCAGCATCACCGAGGCCTCGCGCCGGCTCTTTGTGTCGCAGCCTTCGATTACCGCATCGATTCGCGATCTCGAAAGCGAGATGGGCGTGCACATCTTTGAGCGCACCAACAAGGGCGTCATTGTGTCCGAGGAGGGCGAGACCTTCTTGGGCTACGCGCGCCAAGTGCTCGACCAGGCCGATCTGCTCGAAGGCAAGTACAAGGGCGCGTCCGAGCAGGTGCCGCACTTTAGTGTGAGCTGCCAGCATTATTCCTTTGCCGTCAACGCGTTTGTCGACGTGATCCGCGAGTTCGATGCCGCGCGCTACGACTTTACCCTGCGCGAGGAGCAGACCCACGAGATTATCGAGGACGTCGCGCATATGAAAAGCGAACTGGGCATCCTGTACCTGTCCGAGCACAATCGCGAGGTCATCGAGCGCATGCTGGTGGCCAACGAGCTCGTGTTCGAAGGACTCTTCTGCGCCACGCCGCATGTCTTCGTCTGCGCCGACCATCCGCTGGCGGACCGCTCCAGCGTGACGCTCGAGGATCTGGAAGACTACCCGTTCCTGTCCTACGAGCAGGGCAGCTATAACTCGTTTTACTATTCCGAGGAGCTGACCTCGACGTTCGAGCGTCGCAAAAATATCCGCGTGCGCGACCGTGCGACGTTGTTCAATTTGGCCATGGGCCTCAACGGCTACACGGTATGCTCGGGCGTGATCAGCCACGAGCTCAACGGCCCCGGCATTATCTCGATTCCGCTCGACGTGGACGAGTACATGGAGATTGGCATCATCACGCGCAAGAACACGACGCTTACGCGCTACGGTCGGGCCTATATCGACGCGATTCGTCAGCATATCTAGGCTGCTGTGCTCCGCACGGTTCAAGTCTCTTTATGACAGTCCAGACTGATATAGGAAACATCTATATCAAACTGTTATAAACGTATATTTTACGATGGTCATATGAGCGCTCATACTCTGTCCCAGTAAAGCAACCAATGCAAAGGGAGATATCTATGAGCACTTCGATTCAACCGAACGCGCCGTTTCGCGCCGATATCGTCGGCAGCTTTCTTCGTCCGCAGGCTGTAAAGGACGCCCGTGCCGCCTATGTCGCGGGTAAACTCGACGCTTCCGGCCTTAAGGCCGTCGAGGACGATGCCATTCGCGATTTGGTGGCCAAGCAGAAGGCCGCCGGCCTGCAGGTGATCACCGATGGCGAGTTCCGCCGCAGCTACTGGCACCTCGATTTTATGTGGGGCCTCAACGGCATTGAGCGCCGCACCTCACGCACGGGTTATATGTTCCATGATGAGGAGACGACGGCCGACACCGCCGTGGTTACTGGTCCCATTAGCGGCGAGAACCACCCGTTCGTCGAGCATTTTAAGTTCGTCAAGGCGCTTGAGGGGGAGGGCCAGGTCGCACGCCAGACCATTCCGGCGCCGATCCAGACGTTCTCTGAGGTCACGCTCGATCGCTGCGACGGCCAGCAGGAGAGCCTGCGCGCTGTCTATAAGACCGATGAGGAACTTGCCGACGCCATTGCGGCCGCTTATCGCACGGTGATCGCCGACCTGTACGCAGCAGGCTGCCGCAACATCCAATTTGATGACTGCACCTGGGGCATCTATTGCGATACCGACTTTGTGTCCAAGACCGGCATGAGCCCGGTTGACCTGCAAAAGGTGAGCGAGCTGGGCGTGGCGCTCAACAATGCCGCCATCGCGGGCAAGCCCGACGATCTGGTTATCAACACGCACGTGTGCCGCGGCAACTATCACTCCACGTATGCCTTCGAGGGTGGTTACGATCCCATTGCGCCGTACCTGTTCGCACATGAGAACGTCGACGCGTTCTACCTTGAGTTCGATACGCCACGCGCCGGTGGCTTTGAGCCGCTCAAGTACGTTGCTCCCGGCAAGAAGGTCGTGCTGGGCCTGGCGACCACCAAGGCGGCTGAGCTTGAGGACGAGGACGTTATCGTCGAACGTATCCACGAGGCCGCAAAGTATGTGCCGCTCGAGAACCTGTACCTGTCGCCCCAGTGCGGCTTTGCCAGCTGCGAGATTGGCAACAAGCTGACCGAGGACGAACAGTGGGCAAAGATCGCGCTGGTCAAGCGCATTGCCGAGCGCGTTTGGAAGTAACGCTACCGTTTGCAGGTGACGGCGCGTGCGAGACATGGCGTATCACGTACAATGGTTCGGATCGTATCGTTCGGGCAGGTTATCCGATATGCCTGATCGCCCTTCCATTTTTTGAAAGGACTCTCATGTCCCGGTCTTCGACGCCCGCCGTCACCGATGCCATCTACGATGCATCGTCGCTCGGCCGCCCGCGCATGTTTGTGTTGGGTTTGCAACACATGTTTGCGATGTTCGGAGCCACGGTGCTCGTGCCCGTGCTCACCGGCCTTTCCGTTTCGACGACGCTTCTGTTCGCCGGCATCGGCACGCTGCTGTTTCATTTTCTATCGCGCGGTAAGGTGCCCGCGTTCCTGGGCTCGTCGTTTGCCTTTATCGCGGGTTATGCCGCCGTTGCGCCCAACGGCGAGGCCGAGCTTTTGCCCTACGCTTGCCTGGGCGTTGTCTGCGCCGGCCTGCTCTATCCGGTGCTGGCAGCGCTGTTCCGCGCATTTGGCGCCAAGCGTGTCATGCACTTCTTCCCGCCGGTGGTGACCGGCCCCATCGTCATTTCCATCGGCCTGATCTTGGCAAGCTCTGCTATCGCCAACTGCCAGACCAACTGGCTTGTTGCCGTTGTCGCTGTGGCCGTGATCGTCATCTGCAATATTTGGGGCCGCGGCATGGTTAAGATCGTGCCGATTCTGCTGGGCGTCGTGGTGAGCTATGCCGTTGCGGCCGCGTTGGGTGAGGTCGACTTCTCTGGCGTCGCAGCCGCCCCCTGGGTTGGCTTGCCCGTCGTGTGGGACAACACCGTGTTTGCGCTCTTTGGACCGCAGCTCGATAGCGGTCTTGCCACGACGGCCATCATCACCATCATGCCGCTGGCCTTTGCGACCATGATTGAGCACATTGGCGATATCTCCGCCATTGGCTCTACCTGCGAACGCAATTACATTGCCGATCCCGGTCTGCACCGTACCCTGCTCGGCGATGGCCTGGCGACCATCTTGGCATCGCTCTTTGGCGCCCCCGCCAATACGACGTATGGCGAGAACACTGGCGTGCTTGCCCTGACGCGCGTGTTCGACCCGCGCGTGATTCGCATTGCCGCCTGCTGCGCCATCGTGCTTTCGTTCTGCCCCAAGTTTGCTGCCGTGATCGCCGCCATGCCGGCGTGTGTAATCGGCGGCGTGTCGCTCGTGCTCTACGGCATGATCAGTGCCGTGGGCGTTCGCAACCTTATCGAAAACCAGGTTGATTTCCAGAACAACCGCAATGTGCTGGTTGCGGCTTTGGTGCTCGTGCTTTCGCTCGGCATTGCCTACAGTACCGCCGGTGCCATCGTGCTGGAGCTGGGCGGCGTGACGATTTCGCTTTCGGGCCTTGCCGTGGGCTCGCTGGTGGGCATTGTGCTCAACGCCATCCTGCCCGGTAATGACTTTGAGTTCGATACTTCCGAGCTTGAGGAGACTACTGAATAGTAGCTGCGTTCAGCCAAATTAAAATGGCGTCCATGCGTATGTGCGCGTGGACGCCATTTTTAATGCGTCAGTATCCAGTGGATGCCGCGCGCCATGCGCAGGTCAGTTTGGGCAAAATGATTGCTGGGGTTGAGCTCCAGCGTTGTTGGGATGTCGCGCTCGATAAACAGCTTTTCCATCGCGCGCGTATCGTCGAGTACGTGCCGCATCATGCGGTTGGGCGTCTTGGTTTCCTTTTTACCGAGCGACAGATAGGCGGCGTCGGGCGTAGCCGTCATCGTGCGCTCGCGCGCGTAGTCGATAAAGCCGGGGAACCACAGCGACCCCGATGCACTCGCCACGCGCTCAAAGACATCTGTTTGCCAAAGTGCCCACAGTGCAAAAAGACCCGCCAACGAGTAGCCGGCAACGCCGCGCCAGGCGGGCGGTTGCGGGAGCGATGATTCGGCCTGGGGGATTATCTGCTTCAACAACTCGTCAAGAAAACCAGCAGCCTGTCCGCCAAAGGGCTCGGCATCTCGTATAGTTCCGTCGCATTCCCAGGGGCTCAGCTCGCGATTCCAATCGAGCCCTCCAATGGCGACAAGGGTGAACGGCGGGCAGTCGAGCTCTCGGCAGCGCTCGTAGACTTCACTACCGTTGCCCATAACCACGGGGAGATAGATGACGGGCGCGCCTTCCGCACACCCTGAATAAACGGTTATCTGCTTATGATGCGCTTCCAAGGCAGGCTTCTCTCAGTGTTGTGATAATTGACAGTCTCAATTGTCGCACGCTGACACGGGGGCAGACGCTAAAAGAAAGGCGCGGAGCCGCTCGATGCGATTCCGCGCCTTGTTGTTTTGCTTTAGCAGACTATGCCGTTACGCCACGAAGAAGTAGACGAGGAAGGCGAGGGCTGCGATCCACATGAGCGGCTTGATCTTGGAGGCCTCGCCCTTAAAGAGCGCGACGACCACGTAGGCGATAAAGCCCAGGCCAATGCCGGCAGAGATGGAGTAGGTGAAGGGCACGCCGGCGACAATCATGAACGCCGGGAAACCCTGCGACACGTCGGACCAGTCGATCTCGGAGGCCTCGCTCATCATGAGGTAGCCGACGTAGACCAGAGCACCGCAGGTGGCGGCGCTGGAAACGATGGTGACGATGGGGGAGAAGAACGCGGCGAGAATGAACAGCACGCCGGTGGTGACGGAGGTGAGGCCCGTGCGGCCACCGTCAGCGGCGCCGGAAGTGGACTCGACGAAGGTGGTGATGGAGGAGACACCCATGAAACCGCCCACAGCAGCGGCGGCGGAGTCGACGATCAGGATCTCCTTGATATCCTCGACGTTGCCGTCGTCGGTGAGGAACTCGCCCTGCTTGGCCACGGCCATCGCGGTGCCCATGGTGTCGAAGAAGTCACTCATGAGCAGCGAGAACGAGATGACGAGGAGCGCGGGGTCGGTAAGGACCTTGACGATGGCGGGCATGCCGCCGGCGTCGGCGATGGGGCCACCGATGCTCGAGAAGTCGAGCGGGGCGATGATACCGGTCGGAGCCTGGGTCACACCTAGGGGGATACCGGCGATGACGGCGACGACGATGCCGATGAGCAGCGAGCCCGGCACGTTGCGGGAAGCCAGGGCAACCGTCACGACGATGGAGATGATGCCGACGATAAAGGTGGGGGAGGCGATGTCGCCCAGGCCGACGAGCGTACCGGCGCCAGCGGTGATGATGCCAGCGTCGCACAGGCCGATCATGGCGATAAACAGGCCCAGACCCACCGAGATGGCGTGACGCAGGACAACCGGGATGGCGTCCATGATGGCCTCGCGCAGGCCACAAAGCACGAGCAGCAAGATGACGACGCCCTCGAGGAAGATGACGCTCATGGCCACGTGCCAGTCACCGCCGCAGACGGTGGTGGTGATTCCGGCGATCATCGCGTTGACGCCTAAGCCCGACGCGCAGGCGAGCGGGCGGTTGGCGAAGATGCCCATGCAGATGGTCATGATGCCGGCGCCCAGGCAGGTGGCGCAGGCGAGCGCTCCCGCATCGATGCCAGCGCCCGAGAGCACCGCGGGGTTGACGGCGATGATGTAGGCCATCGCCAGGAATGTTGTCAGTCCAGCGCGGAGTTCGGTCCCGATTGTGGACTTGCGCTCACTGACGTGAAAAAGTTCGTCCATGCATACCCTTTCCTTGTTCGGCCCCGAGTTTAGGCCGATTGACACGAACTCAACTACTATAGCCCCTTTACGACGCTGTTGTTCCTCGCATGTTGATGTTCGGCGCTTTGTAACGGACGGGCGGTATTTTCCGTATGAAAATGTGTGGGTACCGTATACTTAAGCGGTTACAACGACCCCTATGGAGGAATGTATGATTAAAGAGCTCTGCCACGACGAGGCTATCCTGTCCCAGCGTTGCGAGGTTGCGACCGTCGAGGACGAGTCGGTTGCTCAGGATCTGATCGATACCATCAAGTCGCTCGACGATGCCGGCTGCCTTGCCGCTAACCAGATTGGCGTCACCAAGAAGGTTTGCGTCTACCTGGACGATGCCGGCGAGCCCCACGTGCTCTACAACCCCCGTCTGGTGTTTGGCCTGGGCGCCAGCAAGATGGAGGAGAGCTGCCTGACGCACGAGGAGGTCACCAAGTCCACGCGCTATATCAAGTGCAAGGTTGCCTTTGACCAGATCGTCGACGGCAAGATGAAGGAGTGCCGCCGCGACTACGCGGGCTTTGAGGCACAAATGGTCCAGCATATGATCGACCACTGTCTAGGAAAGTTGGTCTAAGGGGATCAAAGCACCGCACCTTGCCGCTCAATCGTCGCTTGCGTACCGTTAGTACGCGGCGCTCCTCTTTCGTGGCAATCTGCGGCACTTTGACCCCTTAGACGACCTGCGGGGTTAACTTGGTTGAGTTTATCCAGCTTGAATAGTCCGGGCGTGACATTGTTGTCATGTCCGGGCTTTTGTGTTTAGCGCCTTTTTGTTTGGAGACAATGAAATTAGCAAGAACGTAAAGCTAGGAGGCGCTATGTGCACGAGTATTCGATTTACCGATAATTCTGGCCACATGTATCTAGGCCGCAACCTCGACTGGAGCTTTGACTACGGCCAACAGGTTCGCGTGATGCCGCGCGGGTTCCACATTCCGTATTCGTTTATCGACGACGCGACAGCGGCACACGCGGTGATCGGTATGTGCATCGATTACAAGAACTACCCTATGTTCTTCGATTGCGGCAACGATGCGGGCCTCGCCGTAGCGGGCCTCAATTTCCCGGGTTATGCCGAGTATGCCGAGGGGCCGGTTGATGGAAAGACCAATATCGCGGCCTATGAGTTTCCCCTGTGGGTGGCAGCGACGTTCTCGACGGTCGATGAGGTCGAGGCCGCGCTGCGCGACACGGTGATTGTTGCCAAATCTGCAGGAGAGGGACTGGGCGTGTCGCTGCTCCATTGGATTATCGGCGACAGCCAGCGCAGCATCGTGGTCGAGATGATGGCTGACGGCCTGTATGTGTACGACGATCCGGTCGACACCCTTGCCAACCAGCCGACCTTCCCGTGGCATATGGAAAACCTCCGCACCTATATCACCGCCACAAGCGATTTTCCGCAGACGGCGACATGGCGTGGCGCCGAGCTCAAGCCCTATGGCGCGGGTGCCGGCATGCGCGGTATTCCGGGTGACTGCTATTCGCCGAGCCGTTTTGTAAAGGCGGCGTACCTCAATGCCAATTATCCGCAAAAGGAGAGCGAGACCGAAAACGTCGTTCGCATGTTCCGCTCGCTCGAGGGCGTGGTGATGATCGAGGGAGCGTCCAGGATGGGCGATGGCAAGTTCGAGAAGACTATCTACACCGGATGCTTTAGCGCGCGCACGGGCAATTATTACTACGCGATGTATGGGGATCCGTCGATTCGCTACGTGAGCCTGATGGATGCCGAGGGCGCAAGCCCCGATAGGCTCGTGGTTCCCGAGCCGCGTCGTTCGTAGCCGTTAGCTTTACTGCAATGCAAAGCGGCCCTGCGTCTCTCGTGAGGTGCAGGGCCGCTGTCGTTGATTTATGACGTCGCTAGAAGTTGGCGTCGTTGAGCTGGGTGCTCTCGAGTCCGTCGAGTTGCTGTTGCTCGGGCGTATCGGCGACGCTCTCGAGCAGCTCGGTGGGATCGACGTTCATGCTCTTGCCGGCCTCGTTGCCGTTGACCAGGTCGTCCGAGAAGATGTCGACTTCCATTTCCTCGGCCTCTTCAATCTGAACCTCGAGCGGCACCTGGGTGCGCACGAGCTTAACGGCCGGGCGCATGCGGGCAAACAACGGCACGTACTCGATGATGATGGCAGAGTTCTCGAGACCGTACCAGCGCGCCGGGCTTCCGCAGGCGCGGCGGACGGCGTACTTGATGGCCATCACACGGTGGTCGTTGCGGTTGATGTCCGTTTCGGGGGCAAGCATCTTGCGCAGCATGCAAAAACGGAAGTCGCCCACGTTGCCGCGTGTCTCGTAGATAGAGTAGGTGTGATGCTGCGGCGGCAACTCACCCGATGCCATCAGGTCGCCGACGATCTGGCGCAGGTAGGCGTTGATGCGCTGGTTGACCTTAAAGCCCAGGTCCAAGCGCACGCGGAACAGGAAGTCTGTGCCAAAGGTCTCAACGGAATACTCATGCGTATAGGGCTCGTCGGTAACGTGCACGTTGATGAACCAATATGCCTTGGCGCGCTTGGGGTGCTTGTCCAGGATGGAATAAAGCACGTCGCGGTCGAGCGTGAGCGGGTCGGGGCTGTTGGTGAGAAATACCAGATTGTCGGCGAGCACGGGATAGGTCTCGTCGTTGCGCAGGCGGTTGAGCTGATCGATGTACTTGGAGACGGGCAGCAGAATCGTTTGCGTGCGCTCGATGGCGGTGCCGCGGCGCCACACATACATAAGGCCGAACAGCAGCGCGGCCAGGAAGATCATGACGTAGCCGCCGTCAAAGAACATAGTGAGGCACGAAGCGAAGAAGCACAGCTCAATGGCACCAAAGAGCAGGGCGAAGACGCAGGCACCCAGCTTGTGCTTGAGGATGCCGGCGATATAGCTCGTCAGCAGTGTGGTGGTCATGAGCATGGTCACGGTGATGGCGAGGCCATAGGCGCTTTCCATGCGCTCAGAGTTTTGGAATAGCAGCACGATGAAGATGCAGCCGACCCACATGATGTTGTTGACGAGCGGAATATAGAGCTGGCCCTTGGTGTCGCTGGGGTAGTGGATGCGCAGGTGCGGCATAAGGTTGAGGCGCGTTGCCTCGGATACCAGCGAGAACGAGCCGGTGATGAGCGCCTGCGAGGCGATGATGGCCGCCACGGCCGAAAGCACGATGGCAAAGGGGCGCAGGGGCTCGGGGAGCATCATATAGAACGGGTTGACGATATCCATTGCGAGCATCTGGGGGTTGGAGTTATTGGCGAGCAGCCAAGCGCCTTGACCCAGATAGTTGAGGATGAGGGCCGCTTTAACAAACGGCCAGGATGCATAGATGTTTGCCTTGCCCACGTGGCCCATGTCCGAGTAGAGCGCCTCGGCACCGGTTGTCGACAGAAAGACAAAGCCGAGCACCATGATGTCCGAGTGGTTGATGGGCGAGAACAGGAACATGATGCCGCGGATGGGGTTGAGCGCGCGCAGGATGGACGGGTTGCCGAGCATGTTGAACAGACCGGCGCCAGCCAAGAACAGGAACCACAGCGTCATGAGCGGGCCGAACAGCTTGCCGATCGACGAGGTACCGGCGCGTTGCATGGCAAACAGGCCGCAGATAATGATGATGGTGATGATGATTACATTGGTCTGGCCGTCGCCCAGCAGCGCGTGGCCCCACTCGATGGTACGCAGGCCCTCGATGGCTGTGGTGACCGTGACCGCGGGGGTGAGGATGCCGTCGGCGAGCAGCGCCGCGCCGCCGATCATGGCAGGTAGGATCAGCCATGGTGCTACTTTTCGCACCAGGCTAAACAGGGCGAAGATGCCGCCTTCGTTGTGGTTATCGGCCTTCATGGCGATTACCACGTACTTGACCGTGGTCACGAGCGTCATGGTCCAGATGACGAGCGAAAGCGCGCCCAGAATCATGTCCTCGCTGACGGTGCCGATGCCGCCGTTGTTGGCGACGATTGATTTCATGGTGTACATGGGGCTCGTGCCGATGTCACCATAGACGACGCCGAGCGTTACGAGCAGCATGCCAGCGGAGAGGGGAATGGCTCCGTGCCCGCCTTGACCATGCTGGTCTTGGGGGCTTGCCTCCAGTTTGTTGTGTGCCACGTGGACTCCCTTGGACATCTGGTTATCTGTCTAGGACAGATAATCTTTATGCCGTCTTTATATATACAAGAGCAGTTTGGCACATCGGGTTATTTTAGACAATAATCCTCAGCTGGGGATTATTTATCTACGCAGGTAGCATTCAAAGCAGGGGCTTTTAAGCACGCACTGTCTGGGCGATGCCAGCCTTGGCGTTTGCGCGTTTGCCGGCGAGTTCGCAAAAAATCGCGCCGCCGATGATAAGTGCGGCGCCCGTCAGGCGGATCGGTGTTATGGCTTCGCCTAAAAGGACGGCCGAGAACACGACCGCCGAAAGCGGCTCGAGGTAGCCGACGACCGCGACGGTCTGAACGGGCAGCTTGGCGACAGCACTAAAATAGAGCAGGCAACCGATGCCGGTGTTGACGACGCCGAGCATGATGACGGCGCGCCAATCAATACTGGCGGCGACACCGGCGGACAGGAATGAGGGAGCGCCCTGCGTGATGAGCGTGAGGACCAGCGCGGTCGCAAAGGCGGCGCTCACCTGGAGCGTGGAGTTCTCGAGGCCTTCGATGTGTGGCGCACCCTTGCTAGCGATGACCATCAGCGCATAGCAAAATGCCGAGGCGATACCGCAGACGATACCCGCAATGGGCATATTGCCGCCTAGACCTTGCGCTGCAATGAGAAAAGCACCACAAGCAACGGCGACAAAGCCGGCGATTTTGCCGCCGGTCAGCTTTTCGCCAAAGATGAGCGGGGAGAGCGCCATGACAATGATGGGGCCGCAGTAGTACAGCAGCGAGGATACGCCGACGCCGATCGTCTGGTAGGCGCGGAACAGAAAAATCCAGCTGGCGCCTAGCGCGGCTCCCGAGAGGAGGAGGGCTGCGGCTTCGCGGGGGCGAGATGGCGCCTGCAACTTATGGCGTTGGGTGACGGCGAGAATGGTGACAAGCGAGAGTGCGCCCAAAAACGTGCGTAGTAGCACGATATCCGAGCTCGGCAGCGCGATGGCAGCGGCGATGATGCCGTTGGAGCCAAACAATAGCAATGCTGCTAAGTACGTAAACAACCCGTTGTTCATGCGCTGACATCCCCTCTATATCTGAGCATCTTCACTATGGGTGAACTGGTTTTAGAAGAAAAGCGAATATAATGCATAGATAACATGACAAAAACTCATGCAAAGGTGGAGGGGCGCCGTGGAAACGAATATTCAAAAGATGCAGGCGCTGCTGGAGACGGTGCGCGCCGGAAGCTTTACGCGTGCTGCCGAGCGCCTGAGCTATTCGCAGTCGGGCGTGAGCCGCATGGTGGCCGATCTTGAGGCCGATTGGGGCTTTAAGGTGCTCGACCGCAGTCGCGAGGGCGTAGTGCTTTCTGCCGACGGGCGGCAGGTCATGCCGGCTATCGAGGCGCTCTGCGAGGAATTCACTCGCTTGCAGCGACGGGTGGATGAGATGCGCGGGCTCATGCGCGGCAAAATCTGCATCGGTACGTTTTCGAGCGTGGCGACCCACGTGCTGCCGCCGGTGATTGCGCGCTTTCGTGCCGATCATCCGGACGTCGATTATGAGTTGCTGATGGGTGATTACTCAGAGATTGAACAATGGGTGGCAGAGGGCCGCTGCGATCTGGGCTTTATCCCGTATGAGCCTCGAGAAAATGGCATGACATCGCGGTCTTTGGTGCGCGACGAGTTGATGGCGGTAGTGCCGGCAGACTCTTTGCTTGCCACGGCGGAGGTCGTCTCTCTTGCCGATTTAGCCAACGAGCAGTTTATTCTGCTAGAACGCGGCACCGATGATGAGATTACGCCGCTGTTCCGTCGGGCGGGGCTGACGGTGTGCTCCAAGCTGTCGACTTGGGATGACTATGCGATTATGGCTATGGTCGAGGACGGCCTGGGCGTGAGCATTCTTCCCGCGCTCATCTTGCGCCGTTGTCAGTTCGATGTTGCCGTGCGCCCACTCGAGGGGCATCCCCATCGCCAAATCAACGCCATATATCGAACGGCCGATGTTTCGCTTGCCGCCGCCCGTTTCCTCGAATACCTCTAAACGTGTACACGTCATTGTCCGTTTTGGGCAAATCTCGGAGTTCGGTACGTTTTCTTATGAAATTGAACTTTCGAATGAGGCGCGGCGCTATACTGCTTGCTAAATTGAACCCCGGTTCAATTCGTGTTCTATAAATTGAACTTTGCCAGCAAGGAGGTTCCTGTGGCCCAAGAGACGTTTAGCGATCGCCTGCGACAGGCTATGTCCGATCGCGACGTTCGCCAGTCGGACGTGATCCGCGCATCGGAGATGCTCGGCAAAAAACTCGGCAAGAGTCAGATGAGCCAATATGTGAGCGGCAAGACGATTCCGCGGCGCGATGTGGCAGAGCTGCTCGCCCGCATTTTGGAGGTCGATGTTACCTGGCTGCTTGCCGGTGACGCCGATCAAGGTGAGACCCCTCCGTCCCGTAAAGTTGCCAAGCCAGAACCCAGTCCCACGGCTCAAATCACAAGGAGCACCACCATGCGTACTTTTTCTAAATCCACCAAGCTCGAGAACGTTCTATATGACGTGCGTGGCCCCGTCGTCGACGAGGCCGCCCGCATGGAGGACGAGGGCGAGCGCATCCTCAAGCTCAACATCGGTAATCCGGCACCCTTTGGTTTCCGCACGCCCGATGAGGTCATTAAGGACATGCGCCAGCAGCTGCCCGACTGCGAAGGCTATTCCAACTCGCGCGGCCTGTTCTCCGCGCGCAAGGCGATTATGCAGTACTCGCAGATCAAGGGCCTGCCCAACGTTCAGATGGAGCATATCTACACGGGCAACGGCGTGTCCGAGCTCATTCAGCTTTCGATGAACGCGCTGCTCGACAACGGCGACGAGATTCTGATCCCCAGCCCCGACTACCCGCTGTGGACGGCGTGCGCGACCCTTGCCGGCGGCCATCCCGTGCACTATCTGTGCGACGAGCAGGCCGATTGGTATCCCGACCTGCAGGATATGGAGTCTAAGATCACGAGCGCGACCAAGGCCCTCGTCATCATCAACCCCAACAATCCCACGGGCTCTGTCTATCCGCGCGAGGTGCTCGAGGGCATTGTCGAGATTGCGCGCAGGCACCAGCTCATGATTTTTGCCGACGAGATTTACGACCGCCTGTGCATGGACGGCTACGAGCACGTCTCCATTGCATCGCTCGCCCCCGACCTGCCCTGCATTACGTTTAGCGGCCTGTCCAAGTCGCATATGATTGCGGGCTATCGTATTGGCTGGATGGTGCTTTCGGGCAACCAGCGCTGCATGAGCGACTTTATCATGGGCGTCAACATGCTTTCCAACATGCGCCTGTGCTCCAACGTGCCGGCTCAGTCGATCGTTCAGACGGCACTCGGTGGCCATCAGTCGGTCAACGACTACATCCGTCCCGGCGGCCGTGTCTACGAGCAGCGAAACTTTGTGTATGAGGCACTCAACAAGATTGACGGCATCTCGGTGGTTAAGCCGCGTGCGGCGTTCTACATCTTCCCCAAGATGGATGTTAAAAAGTTCAACATCACCGATGACGAACAGTTCGCCCTTGACCTGCTGCACGAGAAGAAGATCCTGATTACGCGCGGCGGCGGCTTTAACTGGGCTGAGCCCGACCACTTCCGTATCGTGTACCTGCCGCGCATGGAAGTGCTCAAAGAGTCGCTCGAAGACCTCGCCGATTTCTTTGACCATTACCGCCAGGCGTAACGGCAAAGGTAGCCTGTAATGAAACGGTCGGCCCGCAACGGATGCGGGCCGACCGTTTTCTGTCTAAGCCCGTGCTGTTAGCGCTTGTCTCGTTGAGCGGGCGAGGTTCGCGTGTGAGCGGTAAGTTCTATTCCAAAATGGAATACAGTGGGCTTAAGCTGGAATTGATGTCCGGGTACCTGCTTTTCTAGAATGTTTTCAACAAGATGAAAGGCGGTTTCAACCAATGATTATCGATGCAAATTCCTACTGGTTCGACGAGCGCATCTTTCATGACGAAACGCTCTGCGAACAGTTTTTGGCCGAGGTACCCCGCGCCTATGACACCGAAGGCTATCTGACCATGAATTCCGCCGGCAAACGACAGATCGTGATCGAGATGCCCGCCGGTTCTCCGGGTCTTAACTACATTGAGGGCGACTACACCCTCGAGAAGCGCTTGGCCGATATGGATGAGGCGGGGGTCGACAAGGCGATCCTCAAGCTCCCCGGCTGTCACGAGTGGATGTCGCTCGAGATGTGCCGGCGTTTCAACGACGGTATGGCTGCTGACGCGAAGGCGTCAAGTGGCCGTCTGATTCCGCTTGTCGCTGTGCCGCCCTTTGGCACCAAAGCAAATTTGGAGGAGCTCGACCGCAGACTCGACGATGGTTTTGCGGGTGTGCAGCTCTGCGCTCACTACGGCAAGCGCTATCTCGACGACCAGGTCTTCTCGAGTTTTTTCGAGCACCTGAACGAACGCCATGTCACCGTTTACGTGCACCATGTTCCCGTGCCGGTCGAGAACGAGTCGCTTCTCGCGTACGACAACCTTCGCCGCTCTTATGGCCGCTGCGTCGACCAAACTACGGCGATCGGCCGAGAGATCTTTGGCGATTTCTTTGAGCGCTACCCCAATATCAAGATGGTCCACTCCATGCTCGGTGGCGCTTATTTTGCGTTTAAGGAGATGCTGCTGCCGCACGGTCCCAGGCGTCCAGATGCCTCGGGTCGCTTCCAGACCGATACCGAGACGGTCTCCAAGCGTCTTGAGAACAACGTTTATTTCGACATGTCCCATGCTCAGCCCTGGGGCGAGACGCTTCTTGCCTGTGCGGTTGAGGTCCTTGGTGCAGACCATATTGTCTTTGGTACGAGTTATCCCGTTAAACGCGAGTGGCTAACAGAGGGTGTCGCCTGCGTCCGCGCCACAGATTTAAGTGATACGGACAAGGACCTTATGCTTGGCGGCACGGCACAGCGCTTGTACGGCATCGAGTGAGCGACAGATAAAGGAGGGCGTTCGTCATGGATAAGGGAGAGATGAAGGCCGGAGCCGCCCGGGTGGCCATTAACTTAGAGGACGTATTGCCGTTCGACGGTTTCGACGCACTCCGTCATGAAATCTTTGCCCGTGCCTTCGTGGTCGAAGGGATGGGGCGGCGCGCTTGCATCCTTTCACTTGAGGTTACCTCGATCGCTCCGGCCCTACTCGTCGATCTGCGTGAGGTTGTCAAGGATGTCTCCAATTGCGACGGCGCCTTTTCTTGGGTGGTCCCGACCCACACGTTTTCTGCGCCTCACGTGCGCACCCCTGGGCATCTGGCCGACACCGATGCCCGCGATCGAAATGAGCGCTATCGTGCCGCGCTCATCGCCGCGACACGCGCGGCCGTTGAGCAGGCGGTTGCGGGCATTCGCTCTGTCACGCTCGCCTCGGCGGAGGGCTACTGTCCTGTGAACGTTAACCGCGACATTGAGACGCCGGCCGGCTGGTGGCTGGGAGTAGACCCCAAGGGGTTTGCCGACCACGCGATGCCCATACTTGTCGCGAGGGATGCCGAGGGCGGGCTCGTTGCCATGCTTGCGACGGCTGATGTCCAGTCTTCCGTGCTCGACGGATCGCACGATTCTCAGGGGAAGCGCTTGGTGAGCGGGGACCTCTTTGGCTTTGCCGCCATGGCTCTCGAGCGCGAATTGGGCGGAGTCGTGTTGCTGCTACCCGGTGCCGCGGGGGATCAGAGTCCGGCGGAGCGCGCCGTAACCGTTGCGTTCGATTCGACCGGGGCGAAGCAAACGTTAGATGCTCACGAGAGTGGATATCGCATGCTGCATCGACAGGGTCGCGCTATGAGCGATGCGTTGATTGAGGCCGTCCGTGCGGCGCGTGAGGACGATGCCATCGGCGTCGATGCTCGCACGGTCGACGTCCTTTTGCCCGCCCAGACGCGCGCCGACTTCTGCTCATTGGCCCCGCATCGAACTTATGGGTTTCATGCGGCAGGCGAACAGCGTACGAGGGTCTATTTACTTCGGCTGGGAAATGTCGAGTTCGTTGGTATCCAGCCCGAGGTTTCGAGCTCGTTTGGCGCCGCCGTGCGCGCCGCCCGATTCTGCCCCGTGCTCTTTGCCACGCTTGTCAACGGAGGGCAAAAGTATCTGCCGGCCCCCGATGCGTACGAGAAAATCACCTATGAGGCCATGAACTCCGGCTTCGCCGCCGGTTCCCATGAGCGCCTCCTTCAAACCATCCTTGCCGCTTTAAACGCGGCATGACAAAAAGGAGAACTTGCATGAATATCGGACATGCACGCCGCAAGATTACCCCGCAAGGCGACATCTATCTAATCGGATACCGCAACCTCCCCAACCGTCTGGAGCCTGCGACAGGCGTCCATGACGACGTCTTCGCCAACGCGATTCTTTTCCAACAGGACGACCGCGAAGTTTTTCTCTTCAACGCCGATGTTCTCGAGTTTGAGGAGGGCATGGCCGAGGAGGTTAAGACGATGCTCGCCGAGCGCTACGGAATCGACCGTGACTGCGTTCTGCTCTCCGCGACGCACGACCACACTTCGATCGTCGCCTACCATCGCAGCTGGTGGACGGGAAAATTCAACGAGGACTACTATCGCTGGTTCCTCGATACCATCTGTCAATGCTTCGAAGAGTGCCGCGCCAACGCGCGACCTGCGACCTGCCGCATGGGCAAAAAAGTCATCACCGGTTTCTACGACAACCGCATCATCCCAGGTGAACTCGCCGACAATGAGGTCATTGTCGTATCGTTCTTCGATACCGAAGGCAAGCCATTTGCGGGCTTTGTGAACTGGGCGGTGCATTCTGCCTGTGTCGGACCCGACTGCACGGAGCTCACGAGCGAACTCGCCGGTCTTACCGGCAAAAAGCTCGCTCAGAGTCTTGGTTACTATCCGGCCATGGTCGTCGGTGCTGCTGGCGACTGTAGCGACCGCAATTTTCGCCAGGGACGCGGCATTCCCGAGGTCGAGCGCGTTTCGACCGGTCTTGCCGAGGCGATTTCCCAGATCAAGCTCGATCGCGAGGTCGTTCTTGACCGCATCGAGCCTCAGACGTTCTATCACACCGTTGCCCATGACGACTTTTCGCTCACGCTTAAGTGTGCCGTCATCAGTCTGGGCGGCCTGCATCTCTTTGTGTTCCCGAGTGAGCTCGGCAGCGACTTGGGTATTCGCATGAAGCGCGAATGCCCGGTCGAGGGAATAGTTTGCGGTTACACCAACGGCTATTTCGAGTATTTCCTTCCGGCACGCGAGTACGGCCTCTCCTTTGAGACCGAGCGTACTCAGATTCCCCAGGGCGAACCGGAACGTCTGTGTGACAAGTTCTGCCAGACGACGAGACTTCTCGGCGCAGCAGATTCGCGTCTGTAGACCTGATTGCGTGACATGGGCCAATGAGGCTCGCTGCCATGTGATCGGCATCTTCCATCTTCTCTGCCGTTTCCCATCCCGGGCGTACGTGCGTCCGCGGATTTCAAAGGGGGAAGCGGGTTCCTTGTCCTCCCACGTCGACTACGGAGGCATGAAATCTACGCTATGCCCCGCTCAGAAAAAGGAGAATTCCATGAAATACCAGAAGCTTTGCGATGAAATCATCACAAAGATCGGTGGTCGAGACAATGTGTTAGACGTGAGCCACTGCATTACGCGTCTCCGCTTCCACCTCAAGGATGAATCGCTCGCCCAGACCAATGAGCTTAAGGCGACGAAGGGCGTCGTTGACGTCATCCAGGCCGGCGGACAGTATCAGGTCGTGATTGGTGCCACTGTCGAGGCCGTCTACAACGACCTTGTTCAGATTGGCGGGTTCGACTCCAAACCCGCACTCGATATCGATGAGGGCGACGACGTCAAAAAGGGCGATCCATTCTCGCGTCTGCTTGCCATCATCTCCGAGATCCTGCAACCGGTTCTTGGCGTGCTTATGGCCGGTGGCTTTATCAAGTCGATGCTCGCGCTCTGCACGGTTGCCGGTTGGCTAGCCAAGGACAGCAATACGTATGTGACGCTCTCGGCAATCGGAGATTCGGTCTTCTATTACTTTCCGCTAATCATTGGCTGGACGTCGGCCAAGAAGTTCGGACTTAAGCCCGTTATGGGAATGGCGCTCGGTGGTATCCTCGTCTACCCGACGCTCGTTGCCCTTATGGGCGGAGATCCGCTCTACACGCTCGGCGCCGGCACGGTCTTCGAGTCCAATGTCTACGGTGATATTTTTGGCATCCCGCTGATCATGCAGAATTACTCATCGACGATTCTGCCTGCGATCTTTATCGTCTGGATTGCCTCCAAGGTGCACAAGGCCCTTTCTAACGCGCTGCCCGCGCTTGTGAGCTCGTTCTTCTCCAACATCCTGACGCTCCTCATTTGCGGCATCCTTGGCCTGCTTGTGGTCGGTCCGGTCATGACGGTCCTCTCCAACATCGTTGCCCAGATCATCTTGATGCTCATCAACTTCCAGCCCGCCATCGCCGGCTTCGTCATCGGCACGTTCTGGAGCCTGCTCGTCATGTTCGGCCTGCACTGGGGTATCATCCCGCTGTGGTTCCTCGATGTCGCAACCTACGGCTATGACCTCATTAATCCGCTCGTGTATGCAGGCGGTTGTGCCATCGCCGGTGCTGTGCTTGGCATGATCATCCGAACCAAGGATTCCGAGGAAAATGCTGCCGTCAACATTCCCGCCCTTGTCTCTTCGATTTTCGGTGTCAACGAGCCTGCGCTTTACGCCATCTTGCTGCCGCGTAAGCGCCTTATGTGGGCAACCTTTATTTCCGCTGGTGTAGGCGGCGCCATCGCCGGCCTCATGGGTGCCAAACTCTATGCCTTCGGTGCCTCCGGCCCGCTCGGTTTTCCGAGCTTTATTAACCCTGCCGGCATCGACATGGGCTTTATCGGCCTTGTCATCTCCGGTGTGGTCGCTTTCGTTCTGGCTCTTGTCGCCGCTATGGTGATCGGTACCAGGAAGGACGAGGGCGGTAAGGCGCTCAACATCTCGGTGGACTAGTCTGTCTGCGCACTTTAACTAAATATGCCTCGGACGGCGACGTGCCGCCCGAGGCATATTTGTGTTAGAGGCTTTAGCCTGTGCGGGGCGCGCAGCGCGCCGCATCAGAAACC
>UQIW01000009.1 GCA_900541235.1 uncultured Collinsella sp.
AGATTCTAGGACGAAGGCCGTTCTTCGTTAAACGGGCGCTAGGGCGTCACCCTTACACCAACATTTTCGACGCGATCCATTCTGCAATCTCAATTCCATAATGCATGGGTTAGGATCGTAACCGGAAGATTGAAGGACGATTACCAGTATTCGGCCAATATTGATTACAACAACTTCGTCTGGCCCGAGCCCACGGAATCCCAACGCGAGGAAGTCGAGCGTTGCGCCCAAGCCGTGCTCGACGCCCGGGATGCCCAGGAAGGTGCGACGCTCGCGGACATGTACGATCCCAAGAACGAGCCGTTCTTCCCCGAGCTGATGACAGCGCACAAGGCGCTCGACGCCGCCGTCGAAGCCGCCTATGGCGTCGACTTCGGCGGGGACGAGGAGAAGATAGTCGCCCATCTTTTCAACCTGTACGCCAAGAAGGTCGGTGAACTATAGTGCCCAACTCTATCTACAATCCCATATCGCTGGAGGTCGGTAACATCCTGAAGGATGTTCAGACGGGCAAGATTGGCCTGCCTGATCTGCAACGGCCTTTCGTGTGGGGCAATGAAAAGGTTCGCGATCTGCTTGATTCCATGCTTCGCGGATACCCTATCGGCTATGTGATGCTGTGGGACTCTCCGAGCGATGATGCGGGCAAGAAGTCTGCCATAGGCTCGAACCAAAAGGTGTATGCCGTCCCCAAGTCCCTTGTCATCGACGGACAGCAGAGGCTCACTGCCCTCTTGAGCTCTCTGTACGGCGTACCCGTGCGAGACAAGAACTTCAGGGAGCGAACGGTGAAGATCGCCTACGACCCCATCGCACGCTCATTCAAGAATGCCGATGCCTCGACCGAGAAGGATTCGCGCTATGTGCCCGACGTATCCGAGGCCTTCGCGGCGAACCACGACAACAAGCTGAGCGCCTATCGCAGGGCGTTCATCAAGCGCCTTAACGAGGCGAATGCCAAAAAGGGAGAACCCGAACTCGACGACGGCGGCGAGGACGCCGTCGAGAGCGGGCTCAACGCATTACTCGGGCTTGAGCGCTATCTTCTGCCGACGCTGGAGATTTCCGAATCGGCTGACGAGGAGACCGTATCGGACATCTTCGTGCGTGTGAACTCGCAAGGGCAGGCGCTTAAGCAGGATGACTTCATCATGACCCTGCTTTCGGTCTACGAACCTGCCATGAGGGAGCGCATAGAGGAGTTCTGCGCCATGAGTCATGCGCCCGCAAAGGGCACCTCGTACAACCCGCTCATGACCGTCTCGCCGACGCATATCATTCGCGCCACGGTGGGCGTGGGGTTCAAGAGGGGTCGCCTGCGTTATGCCTACCAGATTCTTCGCGGGCGAGATCTCAAGACAAAGGAAACGACGCCCGAGACGCGGGCCGAGAACTTTGCCACGTTCGGTCGCGCCCTCGATCTCGTGCTCGACTTGAACAACTGGCATGCCTTCATCAACACGCTGGCGGAGGCGGGCTATGTCTGTTCCGACCAGGTGGGGTCGGGCAATGCGCTCATGTTCTGTTATGCGTTTTACCTTATCGGGCGCTACGAGTTCGGTATGGAGCCGTTGGCTGTGCGCAGGCTCGTGCGGCGCTGGTATTTCGCCGCAGCCATAACGGGGCTCTATGTGGGGTCCTTCGAATCCGAGTTCGAGCAGCAGCTTAACGACGTCTCGCGCCTTGAGACCGCCGATGAGTTCCGGGCGTACTTCGACCGTAGGCTCGCCGCCATCATGACGGACGATTATTTCTCCATCACGCTGCCCAGCTCCCTCGACGCAAACGAGGCGGCGGGCCCGACCTGGTGGGGCTTCGTCGCGGCTCAGGTCGTGCTCGGTGCCAAGGTGCTGTTCAGCACGGCCCCGCTGTCCCAGCTCCTGCTCATGGGCTCGTCGGGCTCGAAGAAGGCGCTGGACAAACACCACCTGTTCCCGGACAACTACCTGAAGTCCAGGGGCTACCTCTCGCAGCGCAGCAACAGGGGCAACTTCACCCTCGTAGACTACCAGAACAACATCTACATCTCGGACGACGCCCCGAGCGAGTACGTCAGGAAGTACCGCGACTCGCTGGGGGAGGACGAGTATCGCCGCAACTGCGAGGAGCATGCCCTGCCTGTTGGGTTTGAGGACCTCGATTATGAGGAGTTCCTAGGCAAGCGAAGGCAGCTTATGGGCGAGCTGGTGAAGAGGGCCTACGAGCGGCTTTAGGTCTCCATTGTGGATCGGGGAGAGGTTACTGCCGACTCCTCCCCGACGCGCAGGTCGAGAGGGCCGAGGCGTGGCAATCGGCCTTGCGGCCGATGGGTCCCGCTTATGGGCGGGACCCCCGCGACGCACGGCGTCGCTCTCGCTGCGGCTCCCTGGCAACGCTCCCCAGGGTCGCGTTTCGTCCGCCTCCGCTCACGCCGGCCCAGCCCGCCGAACGGCTGCGCTCGATGGCTTCCAGAAGTCGCCATCGCTCCGCCGTGGTCGCCGGGCTGGGCCTCTCGCGCCGGGTCGCCGAGCGCCGTCGTGCGACGCTCCCCAGGGTCGCGTCTCCTCGGCGCCGGTTCAACCGGCGCTCACCTGCCCGGGCTCGCGTTGCCTTGGGCAACCGGCTCGCTCCGTGCAGGCAAGATATGGATTCCGTTGCACGGAATCATCTTGCCCGTCTGCGGCGGGACGGCGAACCGCTCCGAGGTCGCTCTCACCGAAGGGCAAAAGAAGGGGCCGGAACGCCTGTTGCGTCCCGGCCCAAATGCTCAGTCGTCTCGGCCGTTCTGGTTCTCCAGCGCCCTGCGCTCAAGCTCCCAGAACGCCCGCATCGCCGTCGCTATCCCGCGCAGCGTGAAGCGGACGGCGATGCCAGTCGAGCGGTCGACGGCAAAGCCGAGCCTTCCGCCGTTGACCTTCCTCATGCCCCCGAGAGACTTCGAGGGGAAGCGGTACTGGAGGCTCCCGCCCTTCGACCTGGCGAGCTCGATGCCGTCCCGCTTGAGCCGCCGCTCAAGCTCGCCCATCCGGTCGGGGCAGTCGCGCATGCGCCCGACCTCCTCGATTCGGCGAGCGACCGCGACGCGGATGCGGGCGTTCTCCGAGCGCGCGGTCTGCCCCTTTCGGGCCATGTCGCGCTCTTCCGTGCCGGGTTGCCTCGCGTGGACGCGCGAGTTGGCCTTGCCGCGCTCAAGCTGCCTGAGGCCGTACCTTTCGTCCAGGGTACGGACGGTCTTCACGCGTGATGCCGCCGCCTTTCGGGCGGGGCCCTCGTCGAGCCTTCGGCCGGTTTCCAGATCACTGCGGTTGATGCCGAGGTGCACGGCGTAGCGGTCGGTGGCGTCCGCGCGGCAGCGCTCGCGGTGCAGCACCATCACGACTTCCTGGTTGGGGTAGCGCTCGGCCACGTACTCCCTCGCATAGCGCATGCACAGCTCCGGCGTCATCTTCCCGCCGTTGAGGTCGCACTCGTCTGGGAGGAACCCGAGTATCTGGTGCTGCATGTAGGTACACTTGGCACCGGCCTTGCCGGGCCTGTCGTGACCCATGGCCGCCCTCGTGTCTGCCATCTCCTGAAACCAGCGGTCATCGTCGATGATGTTCTGCGTGCCGTGGGCGAGCGCCTTGTCGCGGTCCCAGGAGAGGTAATCCCTGAGTCTCGCGAGGTGCTTCTCGCTGCAGACGCTCGTCTGCTTTATCGCCGTCATGGTCGCCTCCCTAGTCGAGCGAGAGCCCGCTGAATTTGCCGCCCGGCTTGCTCCCGTTCTTCTTCTCCGGCTCGGGCCACTTTGGGCACCAGGTCGAGGCCTCCTCGCGCATCTTCCCAGCAGCTGACTCGTCGAGGCGGCGCTGGTAGGCGCGATGGTTCTCCGCCTCGTGCTCGGGGGTCCCGAGGTCGAAGTGCTCCCTTGTGGGCGTGTTGGTGCAGTCGGTGACGGGGGAGCGGAAGACGCCGGCTCGACATGCGGGCATACCGTTGTCCGCGTGCTTCACGACGATGATCCCGTCCCGGTCCGGGGCCATGTCGCGCCACTCCCAGGGGTGTATCACGTCGTCGGCGCTCTCGCTGTAGGACGTCGAGGAGGACGTGCCTGACGCGGCCCTGCCGTTGCTCGTGCCCTGCGTGTGGCGCGTGGTCTTGCCGATGAGCTCGGTGAAGTACCGGCGATCCTCCTCCTCTGCGAGCTTCATGGCGACCTTCACACCGCAGTTCGCGAGGATCTTCCTGCGGCCGTCTCTCTCGCCATACTTATTGAGCTGGGATACGTCCTGCGTCGCTCCGACCCAGAACGTCCCGTAACTGCGCCCGAGACTGAGGAGGGCGGGCAGGCACTCGACGCGGGGCAGGTTGCCCCACTCGTCGCCGAGTATCTGCACGGGGCGGGGGAGCCTGCCGCCGTTCACGTCCGCGACCGCCTGGACCGAAGCCCAGAGCTGCGAGAGAAATATCGCCGCGATGCAGTTGTAGGGTGAGCCCTCGTCGAGCACGTGGAGGAAGACGGCGCTCTTCTCCGTGAGTACCGTGCGCGGGTCGATGTCGGAGCCGGAGGTCATCCAGGCGACCGGGGCGGACGAGAACGGGCGGAGTGCCACCTTGAGCGTCGAGAGGATGCTCCTGAGCTCGTTGCCGCCCGAGGAGATGAACTGCGACGCCCTTCCCTTGGCGGGGTGGCCGCTCGGCAGGGAGCGGAAGACGGCCTTCAGGGGCTCGGATGGGTCGTCGCCCTCTGCCTCGGTACCGCGGTCCAGGACTTCGCAGACGGTCGCGAGGTGCTTTGATCCCTCCGGGCACTCGTCGGACATTGAGACCAGCAGGACCAGGGCCGAGAGCAGGCCCCTGGCCGATGCCGTCCAGTGCGAACCCTTGCCCCTCTCGTCGTCCTGGACCACGAGCTCCGCGATGGCGTCCGCTGCCTGCTCAGCCTCCTGGTCGCGCTCCTCGGCATGGAGGTCGAGAACCTGCTTGAGCGGGTTGAACCTATGGCCGCGATAGGGGTGCTGCGTGTCGAGCAGGAGGACGCGGTAGCCACGACGGGCAAGCTCATCGCCCGTGAGCTCTATGAGCTCGTTCTTCACGTCGGAGACGACGAGGGTCGCGGGCTCGGAGCCGTTGGAGGCGTCGCCGTAGCTGAGCAGGTCGATTGAGGGGAGGTAGAGGAAGCGTGACTTACCTGACCCAGTGGCCCCTGATACGAAAATCATCTTCTTCGGCTCGTAGAGATAACAGGGCTTACCGCGATATTTGGTGAAACCGTAGACGAACCCGCGCGACGATGGGATCGTCGAGCCGTCCCAGGTCACGGACCCCTTCACGACCTCGCGACCTGTCTTGACGTGGGCGTCGCCGAGCACGCCGCCGTCCTCGGCTCGTGATTTGAGGGCGCTTGAGTAGGCGATGAGGGCGCAGGTGCAGAGTGCAAGGAGGAAGACGAACAAGGCCCCGAGGGGATGGGTGACGAACCCGTCCGAGAGCCACCAGCCGAGGACGGTCTCCGCGTCGAACGTTGTGGGAATTGCCGATGCGTCGAGTCCGTACCCGGCGACGAGCATGTCGATGGGGGCGGCGAGTACGGGGCATGCGAGGATCGCTAGGAAAAGGGATGATAGGAGCGCTGTGAGTATCTTGGTTTTCATGATAGTTCTCGATTCTTGGAGATGAGGTTTGAAAGCTGCGAGGCCGTGCTCGACACCAGTCGGACGGCCTCCGTGAGCTGTCGGGCCGTCTGCGCATCCACGCCATAGGCGTTTGCGGCATGGACGGCCTGGTTGAGGTTTCCGCCCTGCTTCTTCATCTGGTGGAGGATTTGCCGCAAGGTCGCCTCGTCGGCGACCTTGACGGGCTTCTGCCCGATGCGGAGGGCAGCTTCGCGCATGAACGTCGATGGGGCCATGTCAAAAGAGGAAGAGCGCGCCATGATGACGGCACGCTCCTCCTCGGTCATGCGGACGTTGATATGCGCGGTCTTGCTGTTGCCGCGCATGGCCTAGCCCTCCTGGTCATAGAAGGTGGCATGGGGCGCGTCGAAGGTGAGCTTGGCGCTCCCAAGCGTGCCATAGCGTGCCTTAAGGACGCGAACGAGCAGGGGACGAACATCTAGCTCTGAGTTGTACTTCCGCTCCTTCTTGTCCCTGCCGTCGACCTGCAGGAAGAGAGCGTTGTCGGTGCCGTAGTCGATACCCTGCGAGCCAGCGAAGACGTTGAGCTCGGTGTTCGCATCGTTGTACTTATCGCGCGCGACGCTGCTTATCAGGAAAACGGGGACGTCATACGTCCGGGCGATGTTGCCCAGGGCTTGGACGCAAGCGGTGATGACAACGCGTTCTTCCGCGCGAACATTGAAATTGGTTGCTGCAATGAGTTGAAGGTAATCCACAAAAACGGCAGGGCGCTGCCCACGTTCGTGAATGCAATCACCGATGCAACGCCCGAGATCTTCCATGGACGTTTGGCTGTCCATGATGCACGAGTTAGGTGCTACGGTCTCGGCGTAGATGGCGCAGGCGTGCTCAAATGCCTCCCTCTTCTCGGGGATAGCCCCGGTCGCTTCGGAAAGGCTGAAGTCTCCGTTGCCGAGGCGCGTGATGCCCTTCTGAGCAATGCGATACGCGGGGAGTTCCGCGGAGTAGAAGACGGTGGGCACGCCTTGGGAGGCAAGGTCGTCGGAGATAACCTTGAGGAGCGTCGTTTTGCCGGCAGCGGGTGCCGCTCCGACTATGGTCAGGATTCCGGGTACGACGCCTCCGATGAGCTTGTCGAGAGAGGGGAGGCTGCGTATATGAGCCATGGGCTTACGCCCGTTCATTTCCTCGATATAGGTCTTGAGCTGATCGGCTTCGACGTTGAATGAGCTATTGGCTACAGGCTGCACGGATCCGACACCTCCAACTCGTGAAGGTACTCAAAAAAGCTGGACTCGATGACGAAGAGGCGGCTATGAAGCTTGAGGCAGCGACCGCTCTCTTTCATGAGCGATGCGGCGGCAACCTCCCCAAGCCCGGTCAGCTCACGAATCTCGGTGACGCCGAGCAGACGCTCGCGTCCCAGAACGACGCGAGGAGGAGCGGGTACGATACCCGCTTTGGGAACAACGGAATCTACCATGGTAGAATCTCCTTTGGTCTGCTCACTCCTCCCCACCTCAGTTTGGCGACTAGAGGGGAGGGGTGGGCGGCTTTTTGTTTCTATGGCCTTCTTTGGGCACCCCCATTCCGGCATTCGCTTATCTGTGCAATTCGATGATACAGCTTCTGGCAATCGAGGCGCTGAAGATTCAGAAAAAGTTCCGAAAAGTTTCGGATAAGCACTTTTACCTCGAAAAACAGGGTTATACTTACAATGAAAATCGATTGGGGGATGAAATGGAACGCTCCAGGAAACCGAAAAAACGAAAGTTTGGGACGACCGTCCTTGAACAGACCGATGACAACATCAGCATGTTCAAGGAACAACATCCGCAAGAGTTTAAGACTCCGGGGGAAGTGGTCGACCTTCTCGCGAGTCTATGTCTCCGCGTCAACAAGGGTGCGGCTGCAGAGCTGAGCGCTTTTTGTGCGCAACGGGTCAAGTCTATTCAGGATGAGCTTAGTGGATATGGCGATGCTGAGTCCCTGTCGCTCGCTGCCGACGATTTAAACGACAAGCTCTCTTATTACAAGGCTCTTCGTAACCATATGCTGCGATTTGTTCCGCAAGACAGCCTTGTTGATAAGGGGCCGTCAATGAAACGCGTGGACCTGCGAGGTGGCTCGTATCTCGTTGTCCCCGACGATTGGCCGGTGGTCAATGAGTCGAATGCTGCGTCATGCGACTATGCTTTCGTTCTTGAAGTGCGGAATGCAAGCGATGCAATTCCGCACTATGTTTATCTTTCCTCAAAGGAAGTCTGCCCTACGGATGAGGTGCTTGATGCGATAGCTGATATATGGCCGGGAATTCGTGATGTCCAGACTTCTCAGGTTGAGCCAATCTATGACAAGGACGGCGCGATTCTGAATACCGACGAATGGACGAAGGCACCTATAATCGGCGTCTTCCCCATTCGCGACGCCTCATCGTTTTCCTGGGAGGATAAAGCTCCATATGGAGCGATGGTCTATCGCCATTAGTCCATCTATGTTCAAAGCAAGGGAAGGGCCGGGTATATCTCGGCCCTTCCCTTATGAATTGCTCTCTTGGGAAATGAGCTCGCCGAAGGCATCTGCTGCCTTACGATCGTTTGCCTCGATGGCGTGGGAGTAGATGGAGAGCGTCGTACTTGGAGATGCGTGTCCAAGTCTTGCCTGGACAGTCTTCACGTCTGCGCCTTCTCCGATTAGGAGCGTCGCTTGCGTGTGCCGCAGGGCGTGGGGGACGAGCCCACTGTATCCCGTACCCCTCACGTGCTCTTTGCCGTTTCGCTGGAATCTTCTGGTGATATTGTTGTAGCTCCCAAAGCCGTTATCGACGCAGAAGTCGCGGAACCATCGGTCGAAGTTGTGGCCGTCTACGTTGACGACTGTGGCGTATATGCCATCCTCGGTCGTAACGACCTTTATGCCGTTAACGATAGGCGTCTTGTCGTCCTGATCGAGAGTGTATCGGTTGAGCTGCGCCCGCTGTTCCAGCTCCCATTTGCTGAGATAGCAGGCCAGGGAGTCGTTGATTGCTATGGTGCGTCGGCTCATCTTCGATTTTGGCGGTCGGAGAGTCTTGTCATTGGTGAACTGCTTCGACACGCTCAACGTGCGCTGCCCAAGATCGATGTCGCCCCAAGTCAAGCCGAGCATTTCGCCGCGTCGGAGACCACATTGGAGCAAGAGCATGGTGCCCGTTGCCTTGGCCGACAGTGGTTCATCCATGAGGCAAGACAGAAATCGTGAAGCCTCGTCTGCCGTAAGCGGAGTTCTTTCCCTGTAAGTTGGTTTGGGAAGCTTGATTGGCGTGCATGGGTTACGAAGGATGAGCTCGTTGTCTACGGCGTCTTGGAGAATCTGTCGCAGTTTGACATGTGTCCCGTGTAGCTCGGCTTCGGACATTCCCTTTTTGCGGGCGTTTGCGTAGATGTGCCGTATATCGTCAGGGTGGAGGTCAGTAAGTCGAATATGGCCGAACATCTCTTGAATGTGGCTAATATAGTTGCCCTCACGGGCATAGGCGAGCGGTGACTTGAGGCTCTCTTTCCTTAGTTTGTGGAAGTTCCTGGCGTACTCTGCGACGGTGAGGTTTCTGCTGTCACGGACGATACCGGAGTTCAACTCCTCCTTGTATTCTTCCAGGGCTTTGCGGAGCATTGCCTGTTGTGTGCGTCTACTCACACCTTCGCAGTGCAGCGTTCTCTTGGATGAGTAGGCGTATTTGCCGGTCTTGGGGTCCTTGCCGAGGTTGAAGCGGTATTGGAACACCCCTTCTTTAACTTGATATACGCTGCCGTTTCCGACGACTCGTGGTTTGGTGCTCATGGTGGGATTCCTTGGGATTAGGCTAGGGGCAAGCCCTTAAAGGCTTGCCCCTAGCCTAATCCCAAAAATCTACCCAAGCAAGAGTATCTGGGTAGAATTAGGGTAGAAAGTTTTTGAAGCCTATATCTCGCGATTCTTGAAACATGCCGTTTTACATGCGGTTATATGAAGTTGTATAAAATTATAAAACACCAGCTCAAATAGAAATACAAGACCTCCTAAAGCGGGTGTCGACGGTTCGAATCCGCCCGGGGGCACCAGAGATCTGCCGAGCCCGGTACCACCACGGTGCCGGGCTCTTCTGGTCTAAGGGCCGGATTCGGGCCGTCGACACCCGCGTCACCAATTTCCCCGCGGGGGGAGTTTTCGAATCCGCCCGGGGGCACCAGAGATTTATTGAGCCCGGTACCGCCATGGTGCCGGGCTCTTCTGGTTTAAAGCCGCGTTCATCCATGGGCGGCAATCCCACATCAAAAGAAAAGCGCCCGCTTGCTGGGGGAGCAAGCGGGCGCTTCTGAGCGAATGTGTTTGCGGTCTAAACCGCTCGGAGCAACAAACGATTGACGTTAGTTGCTAGACTCGGAGTCGTCGCCGGAACCG
Organism: uncultured Collinsella sp.; assembly: GCA_900541235.1. Lineage (GTDB taxonomy): Bacteria > Actinomycetota > Coriobacteriia > Coriobacteriales > Coriobacteriaceae > Collinsella. The sequence goes on from UQIW01000009.1 coordinate 10,017, forward strand.
GAGATGGAAATCGTCAGCGTAATCGTGCTGTCGGTGGACTGCTTACCAGTGGGGGAGACGCCCGTAACGGTGGCATTCTCGTTGCCGCTCACGGGGTTGCCGTTCTGATCGCAGAATGCGATGTTGTAGAAACCGGCGTTGTTGAGCGCGGTGACGGCGGCGGAGATGCTCTTGCCGTACAGGTTGCCCGGAACGCTGGCCTTGCCGGACTTCTTGGCGATGACGACGGTGATCGTGGCGCCGGGCTTCTGCTTGCCGCTGGGGTTCCAGCTAATGACGGTGCCTTCGGTGACGGAATCGTTCTCCTGGTAGCTCACGTTGACGCCAAAACCGGCCATGTCGAGAGCGTTGCGCGCCTGGGCCTCGGTCATGTCGGTCAGATCGGGCACCGAGGTGGTGTCCGGGCCGCCAGAGACCTTGTACGAGATGGTCGTGCCCTTCTCGACCTCCTTGCCGGCAGCAGTGCCCTGCTCAAAGACCTGGCCCTCTTCGGCCTCATTGGCTTCCTCCGAAGCGCTGCCCTTCAGCCCCACGCTTGCCAGTGCGGCCTCGGCCTGGTCCTTGGTCAGGCCGACGAGCTGCGGAACCTCAACCTTCTCGGAGGGCTTAGGGCCCTTGGAGATTACCAGGTTCACCCTCGAGCCCTTGGCCTTCTTGGTGTTGCCGTTGGGGGTCTGCTCGGCGACTTTTCCCTCGTCGACATCGTCGTTGTAGCTCTGGTCGACGGTGCCAACCTCAAGGCCGGCTTCCTTGATCAACTCAATAGCGGTTTCCTGGTCCTTGCCCAGCACATCGGGCACCGTGACCTGTTCGCCGCTGAACATGCCCGTGGCAAAGGCCACCACAACGCCAATCACGGCGACGGCGGCAATCACGGCGGCGATGATCTTGTTCTTGTTGGACTTAGGCTTCTCGACCTCGTAGGAGCCCGTGGAGCCCGAGACAGCGCTACGGGCGGTGTTCTGACCGCTCACGCCCGAGACGGGACGAACCATAGCGCGCGTTGAGTCGGAAAGCTCGCGGGTCTTGGTGGCACCCAGGTCGCCGGCGGCACCGATGATGCGCGTGGGCTCCGAGACGTTGACGGCACGGCCGGAAAGGTAGCTGTTGAGCACCTGGCGCAGCTCGTCGGCCGTCTGGAAGCGGTTTGCCGGGTCCTTCTCCATGCACTTGAGGATGATGCGCTCCAGGTCGGCATCGACGCCGGAGTTGATCTGGCTCGGCGGGATGGGGAGCTCGTTGACCTGCTTGAGCGCGACCGAGATGGCGTCGTCGCCGTCAAAGGGTACGCGGCCGGTGGCACACTCGTACATGACGACACCCAGCGAGTAGATATCCGAGGTGGGGCCGAGGTCCTGGCCGCGGGTCTGCTCGGGGCTTACATAGTGGGCGGTGCCCAGCACGTTGTTATCCTGCGTGAGGTGGCTGTTCTTGGCGCGTGCGATGCCAAAATCCATGACCTTGATGTTGCCGTCGGGCAGCACCATGATGTTTTGCGGCTTAATGTCGCGGTGGATGATCTCGTGCTTGTGTGCGACCGAAAGCGCGGAGCTGATCTGCGAGCCGATCTGCGCGACCTTCTTGGGATCGAGGGCGCCGTGGCTCTTGATGCCGCTCTTAAGGTCGGTACCGCGCAGGTACTCCATGACGATGTAATAGGTGTCGCCGTCCTTGCCCCAGTCGTAGACGCCCACGATATAGGGGGAGGACAGGCCGGCAGCTGCCTGGGCCTCCTGCTTAAAGCGGGCGGCGAAGGTGGCATCGCCGGCATACTGCGGCAGCATGATCTTGACGGCAACCGTGCGGTCGAGGACCTGATCCTGTGCACGGAAGACGGTCGCCATACCGCCCGTTCCCACCTTATCCTTGAGGAGGTATCTTCCCCCGAGGACCCTCTGTTCCATTCCTGCTCCTAACATAACTATTCGCTCAACGATGTGTGTAGTACCAAATGTGTGGCCGCTGGGGCCGTGTGGAGCGTTGCCGCTAGCTCATCGGCCGCGGCGCGCCATAAGTATCCGCTTTGATCATGGGCATCACGCTCCCTGTGCGGCGAGCGCCGCGGTCAGGACGATGCCGGCAATCTTGGCCGCCTCGACGTCGTGTTTGTCGTAATCCTCCAAGGCCACCGAGATGGCAACCGTGGGTGAATCGTAAGGTGCAAAGCCAACAAACATAGAGTTGACGTTGGTGCCGCCGGTCTCGGCCGAACCGGTCTTGCCGGCAACCTTGACGCCCGGAATCTGGGCATCGGTGCCGGTACCGGACTGGACGACGGCGAGCATGGCCTGCTTAACCTGGTCGGCCGTGGCAGAGCTGACAGCCTGGCCCAGCGAGCGGGACTGCGTGGTCTTAACCACGGTTCCGTCCGGGGCGAGTATCTGGGACACAAAGAACGGATCCATGACTACGCCGCTGTTGGCGATAGCCGCAGCAATCACGCAATTCTGCATAACGGTGGTCTGCGGGCCAGGCGTGTGGTCCATGCCGACGGGCTGGCCGGCGCCTGCCCAAGCGGTCTCCCACTCGGTCATAAGCGACGGGTCGGCCATGATGGAAGCCGCGGTGGTCAGATCCTGACCGAGCTTTTGACCGTAGCCAAAGGCATTGGCAAACTGGACGAGCGAGCTGGCACCGACCTCGTTGGCCACCTGGCCAAAGACGACGTTGGACGACACGGCGAAGGCCTGCTGCAGGCTGATGGTGCCGTAGCTCTCGTTGGCATCGTTGGTGACCGGCGCGTTGCCGATGTCCATGGAGCCGGGCGCCTGGTACGTGCTGGTAAGGCTGGCGGTGCCGGTTTCGAGCGCCGCGGAGAGTGTGACGACCTTAAAGGTCGAGCCCGGGGTGTAAAGCGCGTCCATGGCACGGTCGTACATGGAGCCGTCCTCGCCGCCGCCCGACTGGAGCAACGCGTCGATGTTGGTGTTGTCGTAGGTGGGCGAGCTCGCGCACGCAAGGACCGCACCGGTGCGCGGATCCATGACCACCACAGCGCCCTTAAAGCCCTTGAGCGCCTGCTCGGCAGCCGTCTGGATGCGCGAGTCGATGGTGAGCTTGGCGGTATTGCCCGGCTGGGTCTGCCCCGCGAGCGACGCGATGGCGTTGTTCCAGCTGGAGTAATCCTTGGACCCAGTGAGCGTATCGTTCATGACGCTCTCGATGCCGGCAGTGCCGTATTGCTGGCTCACGTAGCCCACCACGTGCGCGGCCATGTTGCCGTTGGGATAGGAGCGGGCGTAGGTGCCGTCCTCCTGTTGCAGCGACTCGGCTAGTGTCACGCCGTCGGACGTGATGATGGAGCCACGCTGGATGTACTTGGAGCGTGCGATGGTGTGGTTGTTGGTCGGCATGTCCTGATAGTCCTTCGCCTTGATGACCTGGACATAGGTGAGGTTGCCGATAAGGATGGCGAACAGCGCCGTGAAGGCAAGCACGGCACGAGTCAGACGGTTGGCAAGTGCCACGCGGCCGAGCACGCCGGACTCAGGCGTGTCGAGCAGGCGACGACGCATGCGAGAACCCGCGGAGTGGTTGCCGTGGCTGTAGGAAGATGCGTTGGCAAAACGCGTACCGGTCGGTGCGGCAGCGGATGCGACCTGGTCATCGGTGATGGCGGCCATGGTGCCGGTGCCGGTGAGCTCGGCTTCGCGTCCGGTCGCCTCGTCACCAGCGCGCAGCAGGAGCGCGACGATGATAAAGCTTGCCAGCAGCGAGGAGCCGCCCTGGCTCATAAAGGGCAGGGTGACGCCGGTCAGCGGGATCAGGCGGGTAACGCCGCCTACGATCAAAAAGGCCTGGAAGCTGATGGCTGCCGTAAGGCCCGTGGCACTAAAGGCGGCAAGGTCGGACTTTGCGCGGGCAGCTGTGGTCAGGCCGCGAACGGCAAAGAGCATAAACAGGATGAGCACGGCGCCGCCGCCCAAAAGGCCCATCTCCTCGCCGATAGCCGAGAAGATAAAGTCGGACTCGACGACAGGGATGTTGTTGGCCATGCCGTTGCCGATGCCAACACCGACCAGACCGCCATCGGCAAGCGAGAAGAGCGACTGGACGATCTGGTAGCCCTGGCCCTGGGCGTCCTTAAACGGATCGACCCAAACCTGGAAACGCACCTGAACGTGCGACAGGAACTTGTAGGCGCCCACGGCTCCAACGGCCAAGAGCGCAAGACCGATAACGACATACGAGAATCGTCCCGTGGCAACGTAGAGCATCAGCAAGAAGATGGTGTAGAACAGCACGGCCGAACCCAGGTCGCGTTCGAAGACGACGACGAGCAGGCACACACCCCACACGGCAAACAGCGGCAGCAGCAGTCGCAGACGAGGGATCTTAAAGCCCAGGATCTTGCGGTTGGAGATGGAGAGCAACTCGCGGTTCTCGGCCAAGTAGCCGGCCAAGAACAGGACGATAAAGACCTTGGCGAACTCGCCGGGCTGGATGGTAAAGCCCGCGATGCGAATCCACAGCTTGGAGCCCGAGATCGTGGTGCCGATAAAGATAGGCAGCATCAGCAGAATGATGCCGATGATGCCAAAGGTGTACTTGTAGCGCATGACCACGTCGAGGTTTTTGACCAGTGCAAGCGTTCCCACCATGAGCGCCACCGAGACAAACAGGATGATGAGCTGCGAGATGGCGAGAGCGGGGGCGAGGCGTGTCACGAACGTGATGCCGATGCCCGAAAGCACAAAGACAATGGGCAGGATGGCGGGGTCGGCACCGGGCGCCAAGATGCGCACGGCAATGTGGGCCGCGGCAAAGGCGGCAAAGAGGCCGATCGGTACGGCGAGCGTCTCAAAGGAGATGGCAGCGCCCGCGGTGAGGACGTACATCGCATACAGCAGGATGACGGGGAACGCCGAGGCGATGAGCAAGAGCAGCTCGGTGTTGCGGCGACTCATAAGCGGCACTCCCTTTCTAATTCTTATCGGAGGCTTCGGCCTCGGCGGACTGTTCGGCGGTTTTCTCGGAATCTGATTCGGAGGTCGATCCCTGATTGGTGTTGTCGCGAATCGTTTGCGCGTCGATCACCTGGCGGGTCTGCTCCTCGTCGATCTGGTGGCGGTACTTGGATATCGTGTCCTGCGCATCGTCGACACTTGTTTGCGGAATGCCAGCCTTGAGGCGGTTTTGCGTGTCTTCGGGCAGATCGGACAGCTTAATGCTGGTTTCGCTTTCGAGCCAGTGGAGCTTGAGTCCGAGCGGCTTGCCGGGCAGGCCGCGCCAGACGGCGACATTGCCCTGGTAGGTACCCAGGTAGTACGAGCCGGTGACACCCGTGTAGGCCCAGATGCCAGCTGCCAGCACAAAGACGAGGGCCAGGATGGCGGCGATAGTAATGTTGCGGCGACGCACGCGTTGCGCCTCGCGCATAACGCCATCGTCAACCAGGTCAACGACTACTACGGTCACGTTGTCGTGGCCGCCGGCGGCAAGCGCCGCGTCCACTAGGTTGTCGACGCAGATTTGCGCGGTTGAGGACTGCGTGGCGATGTTCTCGATATCGCTATCGGGAATCATGCTCGAAAGGCCGTCGGAGCACAGGATCAGGCGGTCGCCTTCCTCGATATGCAGAGTGAAGTGGTCGGCATACATGGCGGGGTCCGAGCCCAGTGCACGGGTGATGACCGAACGGTTGGGGTGGACGCGAGCCTCGTCTGCCGTAATCTCGCCGGCGTCCACGAGCTCTTCCACATAGGAGTGGTCGCGGGTCACGCGGATGAGCGTGCCCTCGTGGAGCAGGTAGGCGCGAGAGTCACCCACGTGGGCGATGGCGAGCGTGTCGTTTTCGATATAGGCGCAAGTGGCTGTGCAGCCCATGCCGGGCTTGCCCAGGCCATTCAAGGCGGCCTCGATTACGGCGGCGTTGGCGGCCTCGACGGCTGCCGCCAGGCGTGCGGCGTCGGCAGACTGAGGAGCTGTCTTGGCGATGGTCTCGACAGCGATAGAGGAGGCTACCTCGCCGGCAGCGTGACCACCCATGCCGTCGCATACGCAAAAGAGCGGCGACTGCACCAGGTAGGAATCCTCATTGTGCGGACGCACGCAGCCAACGTCGGAGCGGGCGCCCCACATGAGTTGCGTGGTGGTGCCGGCATCATAGGTCGAGGCGGTCTCGATGCGCTCCTCGGTTAGGGGTTCAAAGCTCATGGTCGAGCCGGGGTCTTTGAGCTTGGCCTCAACGGCGGCAACGTCGATTTCGGCTGTGTCACCGGGAGAGACGGTGTCGGTCTCGGCGTTTGATTCGGAATCGCCGGCGTCCGGGGAGTCGGGCTCCTCGGACGCGCGGGCGGTCGACTCGTCATCTTGCGGGCTGACGTCTATAGGCTCGGGCGTCGCAAAGTGCGACGGCGCGGGCGTGTTTTGCGACTGGGCGGCGGGCTCGGCCACGGCATCGGACTCGTTTGCGGGCGCAGACTGCGGGGTCTTGGGTGCAGGGCCGTCCTCGGGGGATGGCCCTGCCTCGGGCGCCGACGTAGACGCGGGCGCAACCTCGGATGCCGGGGCTATGGGAAACGCCGGCGCGGCGGGCTCGGGTGCCGCAAATACCGCAGCGCTCTCGTTGATTGCCGCGGCGACGGGCTCTGCAAAGTGAGCCGGCGCCGGGGTTGCTTCGGGCGCTGTGGACTGTTCCGCAGCATGTGCCCCGATGGGCGCTGCTGCGGCATCCTCTGCGTCCTCGTTATCGGCGAGATCCGAAATATCATGCGTTACATGCGAAAGAGGCAGGGAGAACACGGTGCCCTCGGGCTCCACGGGTGTGGAGTCCGCCGGAGCGGCGTGGGCCGGTGCAGCTGTGGCGGCGGCCGGTGCCTCGGTCATGGTTGCGGACTTGTTCTCCTCGTCGATCATCGACGGTTCACCTTCATGACCACGTCGCCAATCTGGACTTCGTCGCCCTCGCGCAGCGTTGCGGGCTCAACAAGCTGGCGGCCGTTGACGAGCGTGCCGTTAAGCGAGTTGAGGTCCTCGATGATGAGCGCCGGGCCCTGCAGCGAAAAGCGCGCATGCGAGGCCGAGACGAACGGTTCGTTGATGCAGATGTCCGAAGATGGCGAGCGACCGACGATGACGGGGCCGAGCATGTCTACGTGGATGCCGCGGATGCCGCGCGGACCCTTGTCCACATCGATTGTCCAGATGGCCGAGTCGCGGCGCTGTCCGCGCACAAGTCCCACGCCGGTCTTCATAACGGCGAACAGGAAGATATAGAGCAGGGCGACCAGGACGATGCGGCCTGCAAAAAGGACGATATCGATGTTCATAAGCGACTATCCCCTAAATTCGAACGTGCTCAGGCCAAACGTCAGCAGGTCGCCGTTGCGCAGCGGGCAGCGCGTGATGCGGCGGTTGTTGACGAGCGTGCCATTGGTGGAGTTGAGGTCCTCGATTGACCAGTCCGAGCCGGTAAAGGTGAGCTGGGCATGACGGCGCGACACGTTGGGGTCGCGCAGGGCGATGTCGGAAACCGAGCGCTCGCGACCGATGGTCACCTGTGCGGAGGTGATAGCGTGGCTCTCGCCGCTCACGACGTCGACGAGCTGGGCGAGCGGACGCTGCGGGGCGCGAGAGCTTGCCATGTTGGAGGCGATGCTGGCTGCGGCGCCAAGGCCAGCGGCGGCGCCGGTCGCGGCGGCTCCGCCCATGCCGGCAAGCGCGTCGCGCGAGACGGTTTGGGGCACGGGAATGGGTGCGGCGGCGGGATCGGGCATATTGGGCGCAAAGGGGTCGGCCACGGCAAGCGGGTCGGGAGTGGCAGCACGAGGTGCCGGCTGCTGCTGCGGCATAGCAGCGGGGTGTTGCTGCGGGGCGGCAAACTGCTGCTGGCCGGCGCGCGGGGCGCTGGCGGCACGGCTCGCGGCCGAGTTGTTCTGGCCCAGGCCGTTTTGGTAGGCGCGCTCTTCCTCGTACAGGCGACCGAGCGTAGGGGCATCGACGTTCTCGGCAAAGACCGAGAACTTGCCGCCGCGCAGCTGCGGGTCGATCATAAAGCGAACGAGGGGCTCGCCGACAAAGACGTAGCGGCGCTTTTCGGCCTGCGCTTTCACAAACTCGCGGACCTCGCGCGAAAGCTCGGGATAGAACGGGGCGAGCATGGGATCGTCGTCGGCGGCAATCAGGATGGTATAGAGCGCCGGCGCGGTGTTGACGCCGTTGATCACCAGAGTCTGATCCTCCATGTCGCGAGCGGCCTGCTTGGCAAGCTTCTTAAAGGAGAACGGGGCACGGGTGGCACCGAAGATGCCGGCCACGTGGTCCTCGAAGATGTTCAGGAAGTTCACGAAAGATCACTCTCCGTATAGGTTCTTTGGTATCCGAGCAAATAAAGGCATATCCCGACGATTATAGAGGATAGGATTCCCGTAACCGCCGCCTTGGCGACGACCGGGCCCGCAAGGCTGGCAATTTCCATATGGTGTGCAAGACAAAACGATACGGCCGAGCCGATGCCGGCGACGGCAATTGCGACGATGGCGGCAAGGTTCGATCCCTGCTCGGCGCGCTTGGCATGAGCATTGAGCAGCAGCGATGTTGCCGCGGCTATTGCTGCAACCAGCACGATTGCAGCGAGAAGGAGCGCGTCTCCCAGCGCTGCGACGACATTGCTAAGCCCCAGTACGCCTCCCGCAGAGAGAGCCGCTGCGGCAAGGCGGGCAAAGAGTGCGCCCATGCCCGTGGCCGCCGCTGCGCTTGCCGGGCCGAGCCAAAACGCTGCGATGCTCGTGGCGGCTCCGGCGGCAAGGAGGGCGTCGCCGGTTAGGCAACCCAGCGCAAGCGCGCAGGTGAGCGTCGCGCTCGCAGCCGCCTCGGTGCGTCCCCAAGCAATCCACCAACCGGACATGGCAGCGGCAAAAATGACCGCGACCGGCAGCATCGACAGGATGCCCTGCGCCTGCATGGTGGCGTTGGCCATGAGCACCAAAAAGCCCACGGCCGAGATGGCCGAGCCAATCTGCGGGGCCAAGCCTGCCGCCGCGCCAATGGCGACGGCCGCCACGACCAGCCCGGGAAGCGTCGCGACGCCGGCTGTCTGCATAAGCAAAAAGCTGAAGGCTCCGCATGAGAGCGCCGAGATGCCGCGCATGGTGTAATTGCGTGCGCGGCCCCAGCGCGTGCCCGCCCAGCCAAGTGCGGGGTCGACCTCGACGGTGTCATCCTCGTAGCTCGATGGCTCGATATCGTCTGCCGCGCACTCGTCATCTGAAAGTTCGCCCACCATCTGCTCCAAGCTGCGACGGCCTTCGCGCACGCTCCCCAAGCCGGCAAGGAGTCGGTCGCAGAATGCCTCGATGCTATCGGGGCGGTCTTGCGGCATGGGGGAGAGAGCGCTCATGAGCGCCGCCTCGGCCCCCGGGGGAAAGTGAGGGATCAGTTCGCTGGGATAGGTGGCGCCGCCGATGATGCGGTCGAGCGAGTCGGCAGGCGTGGCCGCCATAAAGGGGGCACTGCCGCACAGGACCTCGTAGATCACGCAGGCAAGGGCAAAGACATCGGCACGTTCGTCGACCGTGCCGGTCTCGATATCGAGCTGCTCGGGCGGCATGTAGCCGATGGTGCCGCCGCGCGATCCGCCAAAGCCGCCGGCGGACGACAGCCGCGCCATGCCAAAGTCGGTGATCTTTACATTGCCCGAATGGTCGATAAGCACATTGGCGGGCTTTATGTCCAGATGAAGCACGCCGTTTGCATGGGCAAAGGTGAGTGCCTGACCCAGCGCGTCGGCAATGGCCGCGGCCTCGTCAAAGGTGAGCGAGTGGCCGTCCACGCGATGCAAAAACTCGGCCAACGACATACCGTCGACATACTCCATGACCAGGTAGGCATAGGCGGTGTCGTGCGTAAAGTCGATAACCTGCACGATATTGGGATGTTGAAGCATGGCGGCGGTATGCGCCTCGCGCAGCACGTCCATGATGTCGCTGGCGGGCATGCCGGCGCCGTTGATAAGGGGGATGCGCTTAATGGCCACGCGACGGCGCAGATGCGTGTCGCGGCAAATCTCGATGGAGCCAAAACCGCCGGTCGCAAGCGTCTCGAGCGGCTGGTACCGCTTGAGCAGCTCGCGAGAGCTGGTGCCCTCCAAGGGAACGTCCGGCGAGAACCGGGCGGTATGTTGCGAGAAAAGCGGCATGGCCAACCCTCGTGCGTTTAAAGTTCGTTTGCGAGCGGCGGGCGCGGGGCCGAGCCGTTCGCGGTGGCATAGATGCTGCTAGTGTAGCACGCTCAGGCGGATGGCGAGGATGGCGGGATGCGAGGCTGCCTGTCTGGCTTGGCCTTCGTCTCGACCCATCCGGAAAGCGCGCCCCAGTTTGCGGCCAAATACTGGGACACGCTTTCCGAATGGGGTGTGCTGCGGAAACTGCGTCCCAGAATATTGACTCAGAACGGGATACAGTTTCCAGATCGACGCTCAAAAGGAAACCGCATCCCGCTTTGATGCGGGGACTGCGGACAAAAGCTGAACCGTGATCTGGCTCGGATTGGAGTTCGCCTGAATCGTTGATGCTGGCTGGTGTGGGCGTGGAGATAAACGAGCAGCCCGAGCGATATAATGACACGCTATGGAGGTCATATGCTCTTTTCCCGCTGTTCTGCCACATCTGCTTTCGCCATTGCGCTCGTCGTAATGGCGGTTACCCCTTATCACCGGTTTTCATCTTCAATCGGCTTGGCATCAGGTGCAATGACCTGGCTCGTTATCCTTGGCGCATGCCTCGCGGCGTTTGGTCATGGTGTTGCGCTCCGCAAGGGGAGAGAAATAAGACGGCCGGGTCGCCTTGGCGTCTTCGGTGTTTTCCTTGCTGCTATTGCGGTGGTTCCCGAATGGGTCGACTTGGCCTTCTATGCTCGCGGAGATTCTATTCCAATCGTGTTTGCACCAATCTGGTTGTTGCATCGTGTTTCGTGTGCCTTGTGCTTCACTGGGTCGTTGCTCCTCTCATATGTAATTTGGGATACGGCGGGCTCTCCTTTGATACGGGGGGCGGCGCGGGACGGCGAAAGGGGGACCCGCCGATCGCAGAGCACGCTTTTTGCAGAAACAATAGTTGTCCTGTCTTGCCTGCTGTTTTGCTGTCGAATTTCATGGAGAGTCGTTCCCGAGCCATGGGGGATGCCCTCTGTAACGGCCGCATCAATTGGCCTCGTGCTTTTAATTCCGCTGGTCTATCTCGTATTGGCTGCGGTCCCGCTGCTTTGCTGTCCCCGCGCCTTTGGTCGGGGGCAGGGCGACGTGTTTGCCCGTTCTGTGCTTGTAGCAGTTCCCATTGGCCTTGTTCCGGCTGTCGAGGTGGCATACTTTGCAAGCGATGCCGCAGTCATTGCATCACTGTCGATGGGGTCCGCTATTGCTGTTGCCGCCTTCGTATGCACATTGCTAAGGGAGAAACGGGACAACAATTCGGATACCCCTCGCACGTCCGACCCATTCGATGCGGGGGTGTTTTCCCCTGCCCTGTCGCCTCGAGAAGAGCAGTTTGTTCGACTGCTGCTCAAAGGGAAAACGCCGGCGGAAATTGCCAGGGAGACGGGTACGAAGCCATCGACGGTGCGAACAACGCTTCACCGAGCATACGGGAAGGCATCGGTTGCGGGCTCACGCGAGCTCGTGGCATTGTTTGCGGGTGAGGGTGATGCTACAGGGCCTGGTCTGCTGCAGCGGCATGCTGGTGATATGTTGACATCAGTTCGGACGCGCCGGCTGTTTCGATACCTGCTCACAACATTTTTTATCCTCCTTGCGGCGGGCCCCTTGGTAATGGCGGATAGCGATTGGGGATCCGGTGTTTCGCGGGCAGTCGCCTTTTCTCTCGCAAGCTATGCATTGGGTCTCGGACTGCTTCTGTCGCTGCACTACGCGGGTGAAAAACTGAATCGTGAAGTTGCGCTGACTAGAACGGATGGGGCGATTGGGCTCGGAAGCCCGTGCGTATGGGCGGTGCTGTCTGCCGTGGAATGGTCTTTTGTCTATATCGCGGCATGGAGGTGTATATGCGATCCGTTGATGGCTGCGCCGGTCCTGCTGTGCGGCGTGGCATCTACGGTCTCGCTCGCTGTTGGGCTGCGTCCGTTTAAGGTGCATGCCCGTGTCCGGGCTATCGTGCCGTTGGTGTCAATAGGTGCGGCTACTTTAATCCATGCGGCCACTAGGGGGCGAATCCATGGGTTCGCGGTGCTGACGGGGATGTTGCTCACATACATAGTGCTGCGTAGCTGTCCGCAGCGCAAAATGCTTGGGATATGGATGCTTTGCTTTGGGGCGGCGGCTCCTGTCTGGGTTGTCTTGCTCAACATGGTGCAGGATCTGACGGTTTTCGAGCCTCTGTTCCTTGCGTCGTTGCTGGGGCAAAGTTCGGCCGTCAATGTCGTCGTGGCAACGGTGATTGTTTGCTGGTCTGTGCCCATGCTCGTTACGCACATCGTGCTCGTACGCTCGGTTGAGGACGAGAAGGCCGTCTTGAAGTACCGTGCGAACGGGTCCACCGAAGCAGCTCACGTGCGCCGGCTGGCTCTGCTTACGTCGCGCGCCCTGTCCGATGTTCAGGCCCGAATATTGTTGATGACGGCAGAGGGCACAACGACAAAGACCATTGCGCAGGATGTCGGTTACGCTGCATCTACGGTGCAAGCGCTGCGATCCGCGTCCTATCGCCAGTTGAAGATCAAGAACAAAGCAGAGCTTATTTCATTGTTATCGCAGGTAGATAACGTGTAAACGCCTGGATTATCAACTCAATAGCGAGTGTTTACAGACATCTTTCTCCATTCATGCAAAGGTTGCTGTGCGTCGACGCATTGTTAGCCGCTTTTGATTGGAGAAGGCCATGATTAAGCCAAGGAGCGCTATTACTCGCATCGGAGTCGGGTTGGCGATTGCTGCGGGTCTGTCCCTAGGGGTTCCCGCTGCATCGTTCGCGCAAGAGGAGTTTGACACCTCTCAGGTTTCTAGCATTACTCAAAACGCCGATACGGGAATTACGACCTGTACGAACAATGCCGATAGGGCATTTAGTTTTCAATGTGCCGGGACGAGTGCAACTGGCTACCGTCAAAAGGATGATTCCTCATCGCTCTATCTGGATATCCAAGGTTATACGGGAAATCCGCTTCGGTTATATACAGACGGTGCGTATAACACAAGCGGTAGCGGCAGCATGAATTGTACTCAGGGAACGTATCGTTCGAATCACAAGGGACAGTGGGAAATGTATAACCTCGTCCGTGAGAACGGGCGATCTGCGGCGCGACTGACTGCATGGGCGGAGTCTGGCTACGGCACTGTTATTGGTGTATGGAGCCCCGACTGCGTCGGGCATTTCCGCAAGCTTCCCGCATAGTTGTTTGAATTGGCTCCCTTCCGGCTTTCTGGGTCGGAAGGGGGAGGAGGACGTATGAACCAAAGGCTCGTAAGATATGAGCTGTCGAAAACGATAAGACGCCCAGCTTTTATCTTTGCTCTCTTGATTGCAGTCGCAGTTGCAATAGCTGCTGCGCTGGAGCCGTGGGCAAATTTGGAAAAAGAACGTCACAACCTTCTTTCTTTTGGTTACGGCGTTGGCATGCAAGCCAAAAACTATCTCGGTCAAACACGTGAAAGCAGCTTCGGTAACTGGATTGTTGTGAGCGCGAACGCGCCACTGTCTGCGTCGGTGTTTTTCTATGCACTGCCCCTGCTTGCAATGTTGGCCGGATCTTGGTCGTGCCTCTTTGAGCGTTTGAGTGGTTATGACATGCAGATATGCACGCGCGTTTCCAGAAAGGCATACGTGAACGTAAAGGTGCTGTCTGCTTTCCTCTCCGCGTTTACAGTGACTGCCATTCCTCTGCTCGTCAATTTCCTGATTGTCTCGATGCTTTTTCCTGCGTATCTTCCTCGGGTCGATGAGTCGACCTACGTAGGGCTTTACCTACATAGCTATTTCTCCGGTCTATTTTATTCACATCCTTTGTTATATGTGCTTGCATACACGCTGTTCGATGCGGTCACGCTCGGGACTTTATCCATGGCTGTAACTGGCTTCTCAATTTTGTTTCGTAGCAGAATCAAAGCGATAATTGTCCCGTATCTGCTAATGGTTGCGTGGCATTTTGCAAATGGCTGGATCTTCGGCGTAATGGCTTGTGTGGGGTTTAACTGCAATATCTTCAACAGCATCAGGTCGGAATCGCTGAATAACTGGCCAGACATTCGAGCCGGTTTTGCGGAAATCATATTATTGACCCTTGCTTCGTTGGCTTTTTCTGGGGCGTGGAAAAGGCGGGAGATGGTCTGATGCTGTTTAGGCTGGTCGCCGCGGACCTGAGGACCGTTTTGAAGAAGAACATCATTACCTTTATTGCGATTGCGGCAGTGACCGTTGCGAACCTGGTGTACGCCTACGGTTTGTCTTCTGTGTATGGGGTCAGGACGGATGCCTTGGGGTTTGCGGACAATCTTGCGCTCGTGTTTGCCGGATCTGCTCCGTTTGAGCCTAGGCCCGGGGTCATGTTTGTGCCTCCGCTAGGATGGCTATTTCTCATTCTGCTTATTCTCTATACAACACTCGATTATCCCGCCGAATCGTTGCACGGGTTTGGTTTGCAAACGCTTGTCCGATGCCGGGCGAGAACCCTTTGGTGGGTCTCGCGTTTTATCTCAGTGGCGGCGATAACAGCATTTTCGCTGCTCGTGGTGGTTTGCTCTGTTGTGATTTGGAGCTTGATGGTGAGTGCCTCGTTCAGCGCGGTCATCCATGGCGAGTCGCTTCAGCTGGCTAATTTGGCGCCGTGGTTTCTCAAGGCGAGCGAAGCAGGTGCACTGCCGTTTTTCGCAGGTCTCTTTCTTGCTTTTGAGGCGCTTGCGTTTGTGCAGGCAACGGTTGGGTTTGTGCTTGGGCCGTCAGTTTCATTTGCGGTTGTAATGAGCTACCTGATCTGTTCGGCATATGCGCGGCATTGGGCGCTACTGGGAAATGCCTTGATGCTGTTGCGCTGGGGTGGAATCGTCAAAGAAGGAATTGCGACGGGCTCGAGTGGCTTGTTTTCAATTGTGATTATGTCGTTATGCCTATCGTTGGGTGGACTGTGGTTTCGAAGGGCCGACCTTATCGAAAAGAGGGACAAGATATGAGTGTGATCGTTAGGGACGTATCGAAGCGCATGGGCAAAAACGATGTCCTGCGCAACGTGTCTATCGAGGTTGACCCTGGGACTGTGGTCGGGCTTCAGGGGATAAACGGTTCGGGTAAGACCATGCTCATGCGAGCGGTCTGCGGATTGATTAGACCCACCGAGGGCGAGATTATTATCGATGGCCAAAGACTTGGGGCGGATATCTCGTTTCCGCCGAGTCTGGGGATGTTGATAGAGGCGCCTTCCTTTTTAGGATATCTGTCTGGTTACGACAATCTGGAGCTCATAGCTCAAATCAATGGCGTTGCCACCCCCGAGGACATTCGCTCTGCCCTGCGGCTCGTGGGGCTCGATGCAGACGAAAAAAAGAAGTTTCGAGCATACTCGTTTGGGATGAAGCAGCGTCTGGGAATAGCTGCGGCAATTATGGAAAAGCCGAAGCTGCTTGTTCTCGATGAGCCAACGAATGCCCTCGACGAAGCGGGCGTGGAAATGCTCAAGCGCGTTGTGGCGATGGCGGCATCAACGGGTCGCGAGGTTCTTCTGTCTAGCCATGACGGAGAGGTGCTCGAGGAGCTAGCCGATCGTGTTTACTGCATGCGCGACGGTGCCGTTGTGAAAGTTCGGGAAAGGTCGTGAGCGCGATGAAGAAGGCCCTGTTGACGAGAAGGTCGATGCTCGCGCTTTTTGGCTGTGCTGTTACCGGCCTTGCGGGCATGAGGGTGAGCGTCGTTAACGGGAACCGGACAGTCATTCCTGAAAAATATTACGCGGAGGGCGAATGGCTCTCGATGGATGGGGCGTTTCTGGGGTCGAAGGATGTGGCGACTGACGGGTATTCGTTTTGCATAGACGGGGCAGAGCTGCTCACGCCGCGCGAGTATCTCAAGCGTGCGCATGATGATTATTCAAAATATGGCATCGTAGATACGAAAACGAAATTGAAGGACGCCGACATCACGTGTGTTATCGCCGTAAAGATGCGTGTCAGGAATAAGGACAATGTCGAAGGCGGAATTAAAGCGTATGTTTGGCATTTGGTGCCGGAGTCTGCGCCAAACTATGACTTTGTGGTCAATACCGATCTGATAACGCAGGCAATGCCGGTGCTGGGCGGTTCTGCTGCGTTTGCTGTACAGGTTGGGGCGGAGAACGAGTTACTCGTCCCATTCATGATGCAAAACACCAACGACTATTTCGAAGGTTACGAGACCGTCCGTTTTGAGAAAGCGTTTCCCGGGACCTATACGATGAAGATGACCGATCTGCCGGAGCGAAGGCTCTTCAGGTTTGAAGTTAAATAGCTCGAAGGCCCTGTTGGGGGAGCCTCATCCTACGCTGAAGCGGGATGAGATTCCCTTCGCAGTGGCGCTCGGCCCTAGCGCTTCTTCTTGCTCTTCTTCTGCTTGCGCTGCTTGCCCTTGTTGTCCTGGGGCTTGTCGGCCTTGTCGCCCCGCTTGGCCTCGGCGGCAGCCTTCTCGGCCTTCATTTTCTTCTTCTTGGTCTCGATGCGGAGCTTTTTGTTGATGCGCGCCTTAAGGAAGGGGCCAAACTGCTCGGCATCGCCGCGGATAAAGGTGTCCTTAGGGATAGTCACGCCCTGGTCGGCGAACATGGCTACAAAGATGCGCTCGCCGTCGAGTACGTGGTCGAGCTTCTCAAACGGGAAGAACTGCGACTTGCCGCTCTTGCCCCAAACCATCAGGCCGTCCTCGTTGGCAGCGACGCGGCGATAGCGGCCACCCATGGACTCGTCGGCCTCGACGGCGTCGATAAAGTCACGGGCGAGCGTGTGGTGCAGGTTTTTGCTCCACCAGGCCAAAAAGGCGCCGAATACGATCAGGACGACGCCAAACTTGATCCAGTTACCGCCGGCCACCAGCATGCCAATGCCGATCAGCGCGGCAATTGCCGCGGCGACATACAGCGAACCGCGACGCCTGGGCGAGGCGACCAGGCGGGCGAAGTCGGTGACCAGGTCGTTTTCGTACTGGTACTCGTTGAGGTACAGGATGCCGTCGTCGGCTGCGGCCTGCTCCTCGAGCGCGACCTCGACCTGGTCGGCTGCTTCGGAGGGGACGAGGTTGCTCTCTGCGTCTGCCATGCTCTTTGGACTCCTATCGCGGCGGGCTCGCCGTACGGGTTATTATGAATGCAGTATGCCGTGTGACCGCATGGCCGTCGCGGCAACAAGACTCAGTATACCCGGGGGAGCACCCATGGAATCGTTGTACCGAAAGTATCGCCCGCTCACCTTCGACTCCGTGGTGGGCCAGCAGCATATCGTCTCGACGCTCGAGCACGCCATCACCGAGGGGCGCCTGTCCCACGCATACCTGTTCTGCGGACCGCGCGGCACGGGCAAGACCACCATGGCGCGCATCCTTGCCAAGGCGCTGCTGTGCCGTAATGCCGAGGCAGCGCGCGCCGAGGGCGCAAGCGGGTGCATGCCCGACGGCACCTGTGAGGAGTGCGAGCTCATCGCCGAGGGCAACCACCCCGATGTCTACGAGCTCGATGCCGCAAGCCGCACGGGCGTGGACAATGTGCGCGAGGAGATCATCAACTCCGTCAACTTTGCCCCGGTGCGCGGCAAGTACAAGATCTATATCATCGACGAGGTTCACATGCTCACGACGGCGGCGTTCAACGCGCTGCTCAAGACGCTCGAGGAGCCGCCGGCACACGTGATCTTCGTGCTGTGCACCACCGACCCGCAAAAGATTCTGGAGACCATCCTCTCGCGCTGCCAGCGCTTCGATTTCCACCGCATCAGCAACGAGGATATCGAACATCGCTTGTCCTACGTGTGTGAGCAGGAGGGCTTCGATTACGACGACGAGGCGCTCGCCATCGTGGCGCGCCATGCCAAGGGCGGTATGCGCGACGCGCTTTCCACGCTGGAGCAGCTGAGCGTTTTTGGCAACGGCGCCGTGCATGCGGACGATGCCCGCTCGCTTTTGGGCGAGGTTTCGGACCAGATCCTGGGCGAGTTTGCCCGCGCTATTGCCGAGCGTGATATTGCTGAGCTCTATGGGCTCATTCGCGCACAGGTCGAGGAGGGCAATGATCTGCTTGAGCTGACGCGCGACCTGGTGGCGCATGTGCGCGACGTGTATGTGGCCTGCGTTGCCGGTGCCCGTGCCGAGCTGTTTGAGGGCGGGGCCGAGCAGGCCGAGGCGCTTGCTGCCGAGGCTGCTGCCTTTGGCGAGCATCCGGCCGACCGTCTGGCCCGCGTGCTGACGGTGCTCGACGATGCCGCGTTGGAGATGAGGGGCGCGAGCGACGTGCGCCTGGTGCTCGAGATCGCCTGTACGCGTCTGGCGCGTCCCGAGGCCGATTTAACGATTGAGGCTTTGGCCGAGCGCGTGGCACGCTTGGAGGCCATGGTTGCCAACGCCGCCGTTCCGGCGAGCGTGGCTGCTGCTCAAGCGAGTGCGCCTGCGGCTGTCGCGGCTGCGCCTGCGACGACACAACAACCGACGCTGATCTCGGGTGCCCGAGCTGCTACTCCCGCGGCGACTGCCGCCCCCGCTGCTACGCCCGCGCATCAGGGTGGCATGCCTTGGGACCGCGGCGCTGCTGTTCCGGCGGCCCAGCCTGCGCCCAAGTCCGCAGCTCCGGCTCCCGCGCCCAAACCTGTAACGCCTGCACCTCAACCCGTTGCGGCTCCGGCTCCCGCGCCTGCTGCATCGACCGTGCCGGTGTCCAAGTCCAACAACGCCGCTCAGGTTGCCGCCGCCGGTGCTGCCGAGACCCCCGCGGTCGAGGACGCTGGCGAGCTCCAGCGCAAATGGGGCGAGGTCGTCGAGCGCGTCAAGGCCCAACAACCTTCTTATGCGGCTCTCCTGTTGAACGCTCGCGCTACGGCAGACGATGGTTCTAAGCTCACGGTCTCGTTCCCTACGGCATTTGCTATCAAGATGCTCGGGCGTGCTGATACACAGGCGGTGTTTTTGCCGACAGTCAGTGCGGTCTTCGGTCATCGCACCGTCGACTATGTCCTGGATGGGGGTGGCACGCCGGCTCCTCAACATGAGGAGCATTCTCCATCTGCACGGGCTGCGGCATCTGCGGACCCGCAACCCGTGTCCTCGGTGCCCCCTGCATCCTCGAGCGCCAGCGCGACGCAGCCAAAAGCGGCGCCGGTAGCGGCACCGACCCCGTCGGCGCCTGAACCCGCTGCGCCCAAACCGGCTGCTCCGATCCCCGCGCCCAAGTCCGCTGCCGCGCCTGCGCCCAAGTCATCCGACCTGGCCAAGGCCCCTTGGCTGCGCTCCGACAACCCTGCCGGTGCTCCTGCCACGGGCAAGCTCCCGACCGAGCCCGCGCCCCGAGCGCCCGAGCGCGCGTCCGCCCCCATGGCTCAGCCGCCTGCGCAGGCTGCGCCATGGGAATCCGAGCAGGTGCCCTACGACGATGCCATGGTCGGTGGTTTTGCTGCCGATGCCGGCGGGGACGATCTGCCCCCGTTCGACGTGCCGGGTGCGGCGTCCGCGCCCAAGGCCGCTGCTGTGGCACCCGCAGCCTCTGCAAACGACGACGTCCCCGCCGCTCCCTGGGAATCCAATCCCGGTGCTGGCAGCCCCTTCGGCCATCAGGGCGCAGCCCCGAGCATCCCGCAGACCGAGGACGAGGCCAAGGCCCTCATCCGCAGCGTCTTTGGCCAGGCCACCATCTTCAAGCCGGTGGAGTAGCTGCGCAGGCGGGTATACTGCTCAAGAAGAGGACCCCTTGTCCGGGCGCATCTGTATTTCGGACATGTGTAGTGTGGTGCCGCGTATGTCGCATTTGAGCAGACAGGTGCGTGACGGTCGGCCTAGGATGCTGAGGTCGATACGATACGTCGCATGGCTGTCCGTGTACTCGACTTGCTCGGCGTTAATGGTTGCTCCGATTGCCAAATAAACGCCTAGCTCGGCATCGACAATCTTGAAGTCCTTTATCTTGACCTTGAACTCTTGATAGAGGGACGGGCTGTTGTAGTAGACGGTTCGGGTTCCGTCGGTGCACTCATCGGTCGTCTCCCATTTGACGACGGGCTGGTCCGAGCTGGCTATCAGCAGTTCTGCTCCAAAAGCTATGGCATGGGTGATGACAACCAGCAATGCCCAGCCGACAAAGAGATAGAGAACCACATATGCAACGGGGTGTTTTGAGCGGATGTTTTGGAGCGCGTTGGGGGCATTCATGGGGCACCTCCAAATTACTATCTATGGCAATCAAATTATACCCCGCTGCCATGCGCGTCACCGTGAGCAACGGATCGGCATGCAGGTCTTTAGCGGTGCACATGAAATGTCGGATTCCGGCTCTACAAGATTTAGCTTTCAATATTATGCAGATGCGAATTATTCAACTTTGCATAATCTTCGGGTGCGGCTTGCACTCCAGGACATGTATATCGACTGAGGTAGCGTGACTGCCCCGCTTGCTGGCCGCGCGCCGTGGTACGATTTTTGAGTTTGAAAGTCCCGCCGCGTCCCGGCTGCCCTTGCAGCTCGGCGTGCGGCCGCACGTAAAGGAGCCATCATGGCCGGTATGAACATGCAGCAGATGATGAAGCAGGCTCGTAAGATGCAGGAGCAGCTTGCCGCCGCGCAGGAGAACCTCAAGTCCCAGACCGTCGACGCCTCTGCCGGCGGCGGTATGGTCAAGGTGACCGTTAACGGCGAGATGGAGCTCGTCAATCTCACCATCGATCCCGATGCGCTCGATCCCGAGGACGTCGATATGCTGCAGGACATGATCATGGCTGCCGTCAACGAGGCCGTCCGCGGCGTCAACGAGCTCGCCAACAAGCAGATGGGCGCCATCACCGGCGGCCTCAACATCCCGGGCATGCCGTTCTAAGACACGCATATATATGAGTGCGAATCACAGTCTGCAAAAACTGCTCGATGAGCTGGGCCGTCTGCCGGGCATTGGTCCCAAGTCGGCCCAGCGCATCGCCTATTACCTGCTCGAGGCCGATGCCGAGGAGGCCCGCCGCCTGGCCGAGGCCATCCTGGAGGTTAAGCAGGAGGTCCACTTTTGCAGCCGTTGCTTTAACTACGCCACGGCCGACGAGTGCTCCATCTGCCAGGACCCGATGCGCGATACCACTCGCATTTGCGTGGTGGGCGAGCCGCGCGACGTTCAGGCAATCGAGCGCACGGGCAGCTACCATGGCCTCTACCACGTGCTGGGCGGCGTGATCAGCCCCATGGACAAGATCGGTCCCGAGCAGCTGCACATCCGCGAGTTGCTGGCGCGCTTGGGCCACGAGGATATCCACGAGGTCATTATCGCCACCAACCCCAATATCGAGGGCGAGACCACGGCGAGCTACCTGGCCCGCACTATCAAGCCGCTGGGCGTCGAGGTATCGCGTCTGGCAAGCGGCCTTCCCGTGGGCGGCGACCTGGAGTATGCCGACGAGCTTACGCTTGGGCGCGCCATCGAGGCCCGTCGCGCGATTTAGGTGGCGAGCCTGCTCCTGCCGTATGTTTTCCTCGCGACGCACGGGGTAGTCATAATTTCCCTGTGCGACTGTGAGTTTGTTGTGCAACAAAGATGCTTCGTATCCGCTTATCGCATGGATGCTTCCGCTCGCATCCTTAATTTGCCCATTCGTTGCGCAACCTTTTGGGTTCGCTGATACACTCAAATATGGATTTGAATGAATGCGCCGCTTCTGAGCGGCGTGTTTTTCTTGGAGGAGAACGCATGCGGCCCGGTGGCACTCAGACAAAGCGCGGCGCCGCGGTGCGCATGCGACGCCGACTGGGCTTGGCGCCGCGGGCGTACGCACTGCTATCGTGCTCGCTGGTGCTGGTCATAGCTGGCGTTTCTGCCTATGGCATGACCGTGCCGTCCATGATGCAGGCGCATGCCGCACGCGAGCCGCGCGTTGGGCATGAGGTCAAAAGTGATCTGGGCACCACGACTGGATATGCTTGGGCAAGTGTGGTCGCGCATATTGTTTTTGGCACCGACGATGCGGATGGCGCCGAGGCCCCGGACAACGAAGTCACGCTTGCTAATGGCAAAACCATCGTGCTCACCAACACCAAGATCATCGATCGGTTGTCCAACAATAGCGTGGCGGCAACGGTGAATAAGGTCGAGCAGCAGAAGGAGCAGGACGCCCAGCAGTCCGGAAAGCCCGGTAGCTCGGATACTTCTGGCTCCGGCTCGGATTCATCGAGTTCGGGCGGCGGCTCTGGGCCGGGTTCCTCTACCGGAGGGTCTGGAAACGGCGGCTCGACGGGCGGCAACACTGACAACGATGCAAACTCCGGTGGCCTTTCCGCTGCTGAAGAAGAGAGCATTCACAGTTGGCTTGTGACCAAGTACAACATGCTCGACGGTTATGTTTCTCGTGCCAATGACGTGGTCTCGACCTATAACTCTACGGGAGATCCCAGACCGTGCGACAGCCTGGTCGGGGAGATGTTTGTCATTCGAGCCGAGTTCGGTCGTCAGACATTCTCGCCCCGGTCAAAGTGGTATCAGCAGTATGCCAATCTGTGGGGCTGTTACACCAACCTATGTCAATGGGTCGGCCATTACGGCGATGATGACGTCGCGCTCGGTAACTTCAACAATAACGTGGCGGCGCTTGCCCTATGATGACCGATCTTGCATCCACCACACCACAATCGCTCGGTCGCGATCCCATGGTCGGCCTGCGCCTGGCGCGTGTCGACGGGTTTGAGCCGGCCATTGCGCTCGGTCAGGACGAACTGCCTGCCTATCTGCGTCGTTTTACGATGCTGTTTGCCGACGATGCCACCATGCGCCGTGGCGGTATCGGCCGCGTGACGCGTGCCGTCAACGCCCAAGGCGAGGCCGTGGCACTCAAGCAGCTCATCTTGCCGGCGCGCGATGAGTTCGACGACGATACCGCTCACGAGACGCTGGTCGCCAAGTTCAAGGCGGCGTTTCGCGAGGAATACGAATGCCATCGCGCCCTTTCGGGCCTTAAGGGCTTTCCCCGCCTCTATGGCTGGGGCGAGGTCGACGGTGTGCCTGCAATTGTCATGGAATGGGTCGAGGGCGAGACGCTTGCCCGCTTGCGTTCGCGACTTGCCGTGGACGATGCCGGACGCCTGTCGCCGCTTGTGGCGGCGCGTCTGGGTCGCGACCTGTTCGATCTGCTCTGCCGTATGAGCCTGGTGGGCGAGGGCTTTGTCCATCGCGATATCTCGCCCGCTAATATTATGGTGCGCACGGCGCGTCTACCGCTTGACCGGCAGCTTGCCGAGGGCACCTTTGACCTGTGCCTGATCGACTTTGGCTCGTCGCTGGCGCTTGAGCCTGCGTCGGCCGTGGCCGGTACCGGCGGCAAGGCATCCTTTACCGAGCGCTATGCCACGCTGCGTCGCGCGACGGTTGCCTATGCCCCGCCCGAGATGCTCACCGACGATATTCCCGACCTGCGCGCTTTGCGTATGTCGCCGGCGATTGACGTCTATGCCGCGGCAAGCACGGTTTACGAGCTCATTGCCGGCGTCGCGCCATACGAAGCCGCGCCGAGCACTTCGGGCACCTCGGGTTCGCGCAAAAAGACGCGCGGCATCGCGAGCCCCTACCGTCTTAAGATGGACACGCGGCCCGACTATCCCATTGGTGCCCATGCGCCCGGTTGTGATTTGACTCAGCTGCTTCGTCGTGAGCCCGATGTGGCGCTCGCCGCGGCCGAGCAGGCCCAGCAGCTAGGGCTTGAGCCGGATTCCGAAGAGCTACGCGATGCGCTGGCGTTTGTCGATGCCCAGCTGTTCGACGTGGTGATGGCCTGTCTGTCCAGCCATCAAAAAGATCGTCCCGAGCCGGCGGCGGTCGAGGCGGCGCTCTCGGCGTTTTGTGACCACTATGCGCAAAATGTCGGTCGTTCGCTCCGCGGCGAGCCGCTCACGCCGTGCCCCATGGATGCGTCTGGCCGCACGGTTCGTCGCGCGGCGATGATCGGTGCGGCGGTCGTTTGCAGTGTGGTTTGGGCTGTGGTCGTGGTTTCGGCCGCGCTGCTGGCGTCGGGCGCTCGCGTGACGGCGATTTTGGGATCGCTCGTGTGGTCTGGGTCGCTACCGGGTATTATTGCCGCACTGGCTTTGGCGCTGCCAGGCATAGCCGGCGTTGCCACGGGGGCACTTGCGCGCAATCGGCGCTCGGGGTTCCTGCAGGGTGTGCTTGCGCTTTCTGCCTGCGAGGTTCCGGTGCTGGTTGTGGCTGCATGTAGCGTATTTTCCCAACGCGCCGTGATGGGCGGCCTTGTTGCCGCTCTGGTTGCAACCTATACACTTACGTGGTTTTTGCTTGCGATGGGCTTTGCCTTTGAACTTCCCGTTTCGGCACCGCGACGCACAAAAGCCCAGATGGCGACTCCGCTTGCCGGTGGAGCCGCAGCTGCCCGTACTTTTGGCGGACCTGTCGAAGTATCGTCCGATTCTATTTCTACGACCAAGGAGGCCTAGGTCATGGCATCTCAAGTTGAGCTCACCCCATGCGGGGCCATGTTTGACATCTTTAAGCGCGCAGCGCATCTGAGCCATATCGAGCTGTGCGGCTTGGTGCTTTCGTCCCGTCCGCTTGCTGACGGCCGCAGCCCGCAGAGCCGGGCCGCCGATCGCTCTTGGGTTTCCCGCTTTATCGTTCGCGCGCCGGTCGGCACGCTTCAGCAGCGCTACTTTGCCGAATACGGTACCTCGGCTGCGCGTATTATGTCGCAACTGGCCCTGCGCCAGCGAAATCCCATGGACTCCACGGCTGTGATCAATATGGTGTGCGGTCCTGCAGGTGAACCGATGATACGCGCGCTCGAAGAGTGTCACCAGGACACGAATCTCTATCGCAACGCGCTCGATCGCCTGTCCCAGGCGGCGGAACTCATGCCCGCCGAGCGCGCCGAGGCCGTGCTGGTGCTGTTTGTCGCCGTCGGTTGTTCGGCGGATGTGCGGTCCTCGGTGAACTATGCCATCGACTACGCGCACGCGACCTGTGGCGGAGGCACCTCCACGCCGCGTTCGCTTGGCATGTCGATGACCGCGGGCGAACGCGAACCCGCCCCGGCGCACCCCTTGGGCTTGCTGCGCGTACAAAACAGTTTTGTCGTGAGCGCCCCGCGCTGGATTCAGCCGAGTGAGCAGGGTGTTGAGATTGGCGCGCTGGCCACTGGTGAGGGCGATATTACCGACGTCGGCGACGATGTCTCGGCCCGCCATGCCCATATCTGGTGCGATGCTCAAAATATCTGGCACGTCGAGGACTTGTCGTCCACCAACGGAACCGTGGTGGTAAACGGGGCCACGCGCGTCTGCATTCAGGTCGAGCCCGGCCGTTCCGCCCAACTCAATCCCGGAGACGAGCTTAAGCTCGGCGAATCCACTACCTACGCCATCCTCTTCGGCGCCCTCTAGCCGGCAGTTAGGGACGTTCCTTTTCTGCCGGCACTTGGGGACACTCCTTGGCGCGCCAGGGCCGGCCGCCCAGGGATGGAGGGGCCATTTTGGCCCTTGGCGGTCACCCAAGGTAAACCTTTACCGCCCGCCTATATTTGCCGAAATTACACTTGACGGCGGGGTACAATAAACCCGCATGCGGATTTCCGTTGCGGGCGCTCCCATCGCCGGGGCGTGCCCGGGAGCATCCGGCATGCGGCCTTTGCGGCGCTCGGTCATGTGCAAGACGGGCGGTCGGGTCTGTGGGGCGTATCAGCTGCCCCTCGCCTCGGCATGTCTTCTCTCCACGCCATGTACCTGCTGCTGAGCCTGCCTGCCAGATGATTGGAAGCAACAGCGTAAATCCCATCACGCCAACATCCCGGCGATCGCCGGGGCCTGTATACCTATATGAGAGGAGAGGGGTATATGGCGCGTAAGTTTAAGTCTATGGACGGCAACGAGGCGGCCGCATATGTTTCGTATGCGTACACCGAGGTAGCGGGAATCTATCCCATTACGCCGTCCAGCCCGATGGCCGACCATGTCGACCAGTGGGCGGCCCAGGGTCGCAAGAATATCTTCGGCACCCCGGTCAAGGTCGTCGAGATGGAGTCCGAGGCAGGTGCAGCCGGTACCGTTCACGGTTCGCTGGGCGCCGGTGCTCTGACCACCACCTACACGGCTTCTCAGGGTCTGCTCCTGATGATCCCGAACATGTACAAGATCGCGGGCGAGCAGCTCCCGGGCGTCTTCCACGTCTCCGCGCGTTGCGTCGCTTCCCACGCCCTGAACATTTTTGGCGATCACTCCGACGTCATGGCCTGTCGTCAGACCGGCTTCGCCATGCTCGCCGAGGGCAACGTCCAGGAGGTCATGGACCTCTCGCCGGTGGCTCACCTTGCTGCCATCGAGGGTAAGACCCCGTTCCTTAACTTCTTCGACGGCTTCCGCACCAGCCACGAGATCCAGAAGGTCGCCATGTGGGACTACAAGGATCTGGCCGAGATGTGCGACATGGACGCCGTCCAGGCTTTCCGCGACCACGCGCTCAACCCTGAGCACCCGCACACCCGCGGCAGCCACGAGAACGGCGATATCTTCTTCCAGAACCGTGAGGCCTGCAACAAGGTCTACGACGAGCTTCCCGCCGTCGTCGAGGGCTACATGAAGAAGATCAACGAGAAGCTCGGCACCGATTACGGCCTGTTCAACTACTACGGCGCTCCCGATGCCGACCGCGTCGTCGTGTGCATGGGCTCCTTCTGCGACGTGCTCGAGGAAGTCATCGACTACCTCAACGCTCACGGCGAGAAGGTCGGCCTGGTCAAGGTTCGTCTGTTCCGTCCGTTCTCCATCAAGCACTTCGTCGACGTTCTCCCCGAGACCGTCCAGAAGATCGCCGTCATGGACCGTACCAAGGAGCCGGGTTCCATCGGCGAGCCGCTCTACCAGGACGTCGTCTCCGCTCTCTACGAGGCCGGCAAGACGGGCATCAAGGTCGTCGGCGGCCGTTATGGCCTGGGCAGCAAGGACACGCCTCCCGCGTCCGCGTTCGCTGTCTTCGAGGAGCTCAAGAAGGACGAGCCCAAGCGCGAGTTCACCATCGGCATTGTCGATGACGTGACCAACCTGAGCCTGCCCGAGGCCGAGGATGCGCCCAACACCGCAGCCCCCGGCACCATCGAGTGCAAGTTCTGGGGTCTGGGTGGCGACGGTACCGTCGGCGCCAACAAGAACTCGATCAAGATCATCGGCGACCACACCGACAAGTACGTCCAGGCCTACTTCCAGTACGACTCCAAGAAGACCGGCGGCGTCACCGTCTCGCACCTGCGCTTTGGTGATTCCCCGATTCGCTCGCCGTACTACGTGACCAAGGCCGACTTTGTCGCCTGCCATAACCCCAGCTACATCGTTAAGGGCTTCAAGATGGTCCGCGACGTCAAGCCGGGCGGCACCTTCCTGGTCAACTGCCAGTGGAGCGACGAGGAGTTCGCCGAGCACATGCCCGCCGTGGCCAAGCGCTACATCGCGAACAACAACGTCAACGTCTACCTGATCGACGCTATCGACCTGGCCGCTAAGGTCGGCATGGGCAAGCGCACCAACACGGTGCTCCAGTCCGCCTTCTTCGCGCTGGCCAAGGTCCTGCCCGCCGAGGACGCCCTGCAGTACATGAAGGACGCGGCTACCAAGTCCTACATGAAGAAGGGCCAGGCTATCGTCGACGCCAACCACAAGGCCATCGATGCCGGCGCTACCGCCTTCCGTAAGTTCGAGGTTCCGGCCGACTGGGCTACCGCCGAGGATGCCGCTCCCGTCGAGCTCTCCGAGGAGACCAAGTCCGCTATCGCCCAGCAGGTCAAGAACCTGCTCGAGCCCATCGATCGCATGGACGGCGACAGCCTGCCTGTTTCCGCCTTCGTCGATTGCGCCGACGGCCAGTTTGAGCTGGGCGCCTCCGCATACGAGAAGCGCGGCGTCGCCGTGGTCGTTCCCCACTGGGACGAGACCAAGTGCATCCAGTGCAACCAGTGCGCCTATGTGTGTCCGCATGCCACCATCCGTCCGTTCGCGATGACCGAGGACGAGGCTGCCGCCGCGCCCGAGGCTACCCGCACGCTCGACGCCATGGGCCCCAAGGCCAAGGGCATGAAGTTCACCATGGCTGTGTCCCCGCTCGACTGCATGGGTTGCACCAACTGCGTCAAGGTTTGCCCCAAGGGCGCCCTCGAGATGGTTCCCACCGAGCAGGAGATGGACCAGCAGCCCGTTTGGGACTACATGGTCGAGAACGTCTCCGAGAAGAAGGAGCTCATCGCGGCCAACGTCAAGGGCAGCCAGTTTAAGCAGCCCTACCTGGAGTTCTCCGGCTCCTGCGCCGGCTGCGCCGAGACCGCCTATGCACGTCTGGTGACCCAGGTCGCCGGCGACCGCATGTTCATTTCCAACGCCACCGGCTGCTCCTCCATTTGGGGCAACCCCGCTGCCACCGCTCCTTACTGCAAGGACAAGGACGGTCACGGCCCGGCGTGGAACAACTCCCTGTTCGAGGACAATGCCGAGCACGGTCTGGGCATGGCCGTTGGCTACGAGGCCGTTCAGAAGAAGCTGATCGCTGCTACGCAGGAGATCATCGCCGCTGACGGTCCGTCCGACGAGCTCAAGGCCGCCGGCCAGGCTTGGATCGACTCCGTCAACGACGCCGAGGCCTCTAAGACCGCTGCCGCCGCCTACGTTGCCGAGCTCGAGAAGTGCGGCTGCGACGCCTCCAAGGCGATCCTCGCCGACAAGGCTTACCTCACCAAGAAGTCCTTCTGGATCTTCGGCGGCGACGGCTGGGCCTACGACATCGGCTTCGGTGGCCTGGACCACGTCCTGGCTTCCGGCCACAACGTCAACGTCTTCGTCTTCGACACCGAGGTCTACTCCAACACCGGCGGTCAGGCCTCCAAGGCCTCGAACCTGGGTCAGGTCGCTCAGTTCGCCGCTGCCGGTAAGGTGACCAAGAAGAAGTCCCTGGCCGAGATCGCCATGAGCTACGGCTACGTCTACGTGGCGCAGGTCGCCATGGGCGCCAACCCGGCTCAGACCCTCAAGGCCATCCACGAGGCCGAGGCCTACGACGGTCCGTCCCTCATCATCGGCTACAGCCCCTGCGAGATGCACTCCATCAAGAAGGGTGGCATGCAGAACTGCCAGGCCGAGATGAAGAAGGCTGTCGAGTGCGGTTACTGGAACCTCTTCCGCTTCAACCCCGAGGCTGCTGCCGGCAAGAAGTTCTCGCTCGATTCCAAGGAGCCCGCGGGCGGTTATCAGGAGTTCCTGATGAACGAGGCCCGTTACGCTTCGCTGACGCGTTCCTTCCCCGAGCGCGCCGAGGAGCTCTTCAAGGAGAACGAGCAGGCCGCTATGGACCGCTACGCTCACCTGCTGAAGCTCAAGACGGTGTACAACGAGGCCTAGGTCTCCCACCGCAGGATCTGAGGGCTGACCTTCGCGGACGTCCTCGGACATGAAAGAACCCCCGCTGCGCATTACGTGCGGCGGGGGTTCTTTCGTCCTGCGGAGTGTCCGCGAAGGTCAGCCCTCAGATCCTGCTACGACTACGTCCTTGGATTGTGTGGGCGGATGAAGGACGTAGTTGGTCGGGTATTCCGTCCCCTTCGCTGTTTCGCGGCTTTGCCGCGAAACCTCGCGCCACTTTGGGGATGGATGGGGGACTTGGCCGTTGCCGCTTTTTCGGAGCTCTTCTTTATTCCTTTTGTTGGATGAAAAGCTCCTTGTTTTTGCAGGGGTGCATACTCGACTTATATGTGCATAGAATCTCGTATAGTGCGAGTAAGATATTGCGCTGTCCGTTTTGTGTTTAGCAAAGATATAGTTTGCATAATCTGGTCTAATCCCTGCTCTATTTAAATAAAGTTGCACGTAAATGGCGTAGATATGCCTGAACTGGGCTTCTTTACGCTGAGCGGGTAAAATCGACCGTTCGCCGCTTAGGTATTTTCAAAATGAATAAAATGAGCGATAAAGAGAATATAAACCTTAATAAACTCGCGTATCGCACGGACGCGGGTTATTAATGGGTTGTAGGCCTTTTACAGAAAGGATTCCAGCAATGTCTAAGCCTCTTGGCAAGCCCGATCGTATTGTCGTCGCCCTTGGCGGCAACGCCCTCGGCAACAACCCCGTCGAGCAGATCGAGGCCGTGAGCAACACCGCCCACGCTCTCCTTGGTCTTATCGAGCAGGGCAACGAGATCATCATCACCCACGGCAACGGCCCGCAGGTCGGCATGATCCAGAACGCCTTCGCTGCTGCCCACGATGCCATCGGCACCCCCGAGATGCCGCTGCCCGAGTGCGGCGCCATGTCCCAGGGCTACATCGGCTACCACCTGCAGCAGGGCATCGGCCGCGAGATGCACAAGCGCTATAAGCGTTGGCACGCCGCCACCGTCGTCACCCAGATCGAGTGCGATCCCGACGATCCCGCGTTCAAGAACCCGACCAAGCCGATCGGCCCCTTCTACACCGAGGAGCAGGCCAAGGAGTTCATGGCCGAGGATCCCTCCAAGGTCTTCGTCGAGGATTCCGGCCGCGGCTGGCGTCGCGTCGTCGCCTCCCCCGATCCCAAGAAGATCGTCGAGGCTGACTCCATCCTCAACCTGCTCGACAACGAGTTCATCGTCATCGCCTGCGGTGGCGGCGGCATCCCCGTCGTCCGCGACTACGAGAACAAGGGCTGCTACAAGGGCATTCCCGCCGTCATCGACAAGGACCTGGGCGGCGAGCTGCTGGCCGAGGACTGCGACGCCGACGTTCTGTTCCTGCTGACCGCCGTCGAGCATGTCGCCATCAACTTTGGCAAGCCCAACCAGGAGGAGCTCGAGGACCTCACCGCCGACGAGGCCGAGCGCCTGGCCGACGAGGGTCAGTTCGGCAAGGGTTCCATGGAGCCCAAGGTCCGCGCTGCCATCAAGTTCGCCCGTTCCCGCAAGGGCCGCACCTGCATCATCGGTGCTCTGGACAAGGCCGCCGAGACCATGGCCGGTCTCTCCGGTACCCGCATCCACGAGTAGTCTCTACTCTGTTGCCTCTCTCGTGGGCGCCAGGCAAAGCGCCCACAGACTAGCCTCTCTTCATGAGCCCCGCAGTCCGCTCCGACTGCGGGGCTTTTGCTATTTACCTAGTCCCCGATGGGTGGGTAGTCATTGGGGACGTTCTTAAACGACTAGTCAAACAAGAACGTCCTCAATGACTACTAATTTAAATCTGTCCCCAATGACTGCGGAAAGCGCATCTCACACCGACGCATTGCTTTCGGGCCCTCTCTCCGTGCTCCCTATAAGTTCAGCTGGACTCCCCGCAACCTGTTCCGCGTTGGCGGAACGAGCGCGACGTGGAGTGTCATTCTTTACCGCGTTAGACTAGACGCAGGGAAAGGAGGAGGACATGGATGCTCGCGTTAAGCAGCTTGTAAATATGATCGAGGACGATCAGCCTGTCGCTGTCGCGGTGCTTGCCAAGCGTCTCGAGGTAAGCGAGCGCGCCGTGAGAAACTATATCCATCGCGCAAACGACAAGCTTGCGGGGGTTGCACGCATCGTTGGCAGCAAAGGGCAATATCGTATCGATGTTGCACATGCAGATGAGCTTGCTCGCTTGCTAGACGGTGCGGCTCTGGCCCATCCGGGCATTCCTGATACGCGCGACGGCCGTGTGTCCTTCCTTCTTAACGACCTCCTAATGCGGTCCCAGTGGGTGACGATTGAGGAGTATGCGGATTTACTCTACGTTTCGGCGCGGACTCTGTCCAATGACATGCGTCTGGTAGAGCAGAAACTCGCCCAATTTGACTTAACGCTTGAAAAGCGCCCACGCTACGGAATCCGCGTTGCGGGCGGGGAGTCGCAACGGCGCCTGTGCCTGGCCTCGCTGGTGAGGCCCGTGTTGCCCGACACCGACGATGCAAAGCTCGCCGAGCACCTGCGGGCCATCGCCGCATGTGTGGACGATGCCCTGACGGCCTCGCCCGTCACGGTGAGCTCGCTGGCATCCCGCAATCTCATCATGCATCTTTACATCGCTCTTGGCCGCATCGAGCAGGGCTGCTATGTCCCAGCTGCAGAATCGGACGTTCAAAAACTGGAGGGAACGCGCGAATACGCCGCGGCTTTCCAGATTGCCGCAAACATCAAGGATGCCCTGGGCGTGAGCATGCCCCGAGAAGAGGTTGCCTTTATCGCAATCCATTTGCTCGGCAGGGGCACGGGCGTGCCCGAGAAGGGCTCTGCCGTTATCTCGGACGAGATGTGGGAGATTGCTTCCGAGATGGTACGTGCGGTCAACGATGAGTTTAGGTTTGACTTTAGCAGCGATCTTGAACTTCGCATGAACCTTGCTCGGCATATTGGCCCTCTGGGTTATCGCCTTGAATATCACATGCATATGGATAACCCCATGCTGCCCGATATCAAGACGAGGTTTCCGTTGGCCTATTCGATGGCGGCCGGCACCTCGCAGGTACTCGAGCGTCATTTTGGCAGCCAGCCCTCTGATGAGGAGCTCGGCTACATCGCCATGGCATTTGCCCTGGCCCTCGAGCAGCAAGCCGACCAGCCGCGTCGCAAACGCATCCTGATCGTGTGCGCCTCGGGAGCGGGAAGCGCCCGTATGCTCGAGCACCAGTACCGCAAGCAGTTTGGTATGTATATCGAGTCGATTGAGACATGCGACGTCGCCCGCGTGGGAACGCTCGACTTTTCGCACATCGACTACGTGTTCACAACGGTGCCGCTCAACGTCAAGTTGCCTGTGCCCGTCCGCGAGGTCGATTTCTTCTTGGAGACGAGCGATGTCAACGCTATCCGCAAGGTGCTGAGTGATGACGCTGCGCAATCGGACTCCCTGAGCGCTTTCTTTAGCCGTGCCCTGTTCTTCAACCGCGTTGAGGCGTCGTCGAAGCAGGCCGTTCTCCGATATCTCTCCGAGCGCGCCGTCGAGAGCGGCCGTGTCGATGCCCAGTTTGCCCAAGAGGTTGCCGAGCGCGAGAGCGCGAGTGCCACCTCGTTTGGCAATGGGGTGGCCATGCCCCATGGGATGCATCCTTTGAGCGCCGAGGCCTTTGTTACCGTGGGCCTGCTCGAACATCCCATTCTTTGGGACGAATACGGCCATGAGGTCGATATCGTCTTTATGGTGTCGTTTGCCCGGTCGGGCGGCGATGAGGCGCGGATCTTGAGCTCGCTGCTCGCTGAGATCTTTATGGACCGCCAGGGGGTCGAGCGCTTACGCGAGCGCCGGTCCTGGCATGAGCTGATGGCGCTTGTGCAAGCGCATACGGCTTAAGACTTCTTTTGTCGATGACCCTGTCAGTCTACCTGCAATAAACCTCGAGGATTGCGGGCGGGAGATAGGTGTTTCGAATATTCAAGTACAAACCAGACATCACGGGAGAGGAGACCGTTATGGACGATCAGGGAACCGAGATGGTTTCGTTTCAGCTGGTCGCTGCAGCGGGAGAGGCACGCAGCCTTGCCTTCGAAGCCCTTGAAAAGGCAAAGGCGGGGGATTTTGACGCTGCCG
This sequence comes from uncultured Collinsella sp., assembly GCA_900541235.1. GTDB lineage: Bacteria > Actinomycetota > Coriobacteriia > Coriobacteriales > Coriobacteriaceae > Collinsella. The sequence goes on from UQIW01000009.1 coordinate 43,645, forward strand.
CCAAACTCATGAAGCAGTCAAAGGATGCGGGAATCAAGGCTCACCACATCCAAACGCAGCTGCTTTCGACCGAGGCGGCGGGCGAGCATCTGTCGGTGGATGTGTTGCTGGTCCATGCTCAGGACCACCTCATGTGCTCCATGCTTGCTCAGGAGCTCGTGCAGGAGCTGATCTGCCTGTATGAGCGCACTGCAGCCAAGAACGCCTAACGGCGTGCGGCGACTATCCAACCAATCAATGCGAAGGGAATCCCTTATGAAGATCCTTCTTGTTTGCGCAGCTGGCCTGTCTACAAGCATTCTGATGAAGAAACTCGAGAAATACGCGGAGCAAAACGGCATCGAGCTCGATATCGATGCGGTGGGTATCGGCGAGTATCAGGAGACCTGTGCCGATTATGACGTGCTGCTCTTGGGGCCGCAGGTGTCCTACCAGCTCAACACCGTCAAGCAGGGGAGCGGTAAGCCGACCGCGGTCATCCCCGCACAGGACTACGGCATGGGCAACGCCGCCAACGTGCTGGCACTCGCCCAGTCGCTGTTGGGCTAGGAGGCGACCATGGAAAAGTTCATGACCCTGCTTCAGGAAAAACTGACCCCTATTGCCAATTTCTGCGGCACCGAGCGCCACTTTGCCTCCATGCAAAAGGGCTTTATGAGCGCGATCAGCTTCATCTTGGTCTCTGCCGTCTTTATGATTATCGCCAACCCGCCGGTCACGGCCGACCTGGTGGCGCAGGGCGGGTTCTGGTCCGTCTTTGGCCCTTGGCTCGATTTTGCCACGGCCAATAAGCTCACGCTGCTCATCCCGTTCAACATGACGATGGGCATACTGTCGGTGATCGTGACGTTCGCAATCGCCTATAACCTGGCGGGCACCTACAAGATGCCCAAGCTTAACGCCGGTATGACCTCGCTGGTGATGTTCCTGATCGCCGCGGCGCCGTCGTCCTACTACCAGCTTGCTGATGAGTCCGTGCTCCAGGCGGTCCCCTGCACCTATCTGGGTGCGCAGGGCCTGTTTACCGCCATCATCGTTGCCCTGGTCTCCGTCGAGGTCACGCGCTTCTGCCAGACCAAGGGCATCACCATCAAGATGCCCGATGGCGTGCCGCCGTTTTTGTCCGAAACCTTTGGCGCCATCGTGCCTATGCTCGTCAACATCCTCATCTTCTTTGGTGGCAACCTGCTGATCCAGATGATCGATCCCACGCTGTCCATCCCCTCGGTTATCGAGAAGCTGCTCGCTGCCCCGCTTTCCGTCGCAGTTGACTCTGTGCCCGGCGCACTGCTTATCTGCTTCATGACGCTGCTGTTTTGGTGCTTTGGCGTCCACGGCAACATGATCGTGATGCCCATCACCGCCCCGGTCACGCTTGCCGCCTTTGCTGCCAACGCCTCGCTCTACGCTGCTGGGCAGCCGCTTGAGTTCCACCCGGTACTCATGTCGATGGTCATCAACCTCATCGGCGGCACGGGCAATACGTTCTCTTTTGTGGCGCTCTGCGCGTTTAAGGCAAAGTCGCAGCAGCTCAAGGCATTTGGCAAGGCATCGATCGTGCCGAGCTTCTTCCGTATCTCCGAGCCCGCGATCTTTGGCGCACCCATCATCTTCAACCCGATCCTCATGATTCCGTTTGTGCTGGGCGGTATGATTTCGGCCCTGCTGTATTGGGGTGCAATCTCACTGGGTCTTGTCTCTAACTTCTACATCTTGGTGAGCGGCACGTTCCCCATCTTCGTTCAGGGCTTTATCCAGTGCCTCGACCCGCGTATCTGGGTATTTACGATCGTTTTGATCGTGGTCATGGCTGTGGTCTGGTACCCGTTCTTTAAGGTGTACGACAACCAGCTCCTGGCGCAGGAGCAGGAGAACGCCGCGGCAGCTTCTGCCAAGGATACTGAGTAGCATGGGTTACTTTGACAGAACGTCTGCTGCCGGTATGCCCGAGGGCTTTTTGTGGGGCGGCGCGCTCGCTGCCAACCAGGCCGAAGGGGGCTGGAACGAGGGCGGCCGCGGTATGTCGCACTCCGACCTGATTCCACAGGGTCCCGACCGCTGGGATGTGATGTTTGGCAGGCAAAAGCCCGTGGATGATCCGGACAGGCTGTATCCATGCCGTTGGGGCAACGACTTCTTCCATCATTGGCGCGAGGACGTCGAGCTCTTTGCCGAGATGGGCTTTAAGTGCCTGCGTCTTTCAATTTGTTGGAGCCGTATTTTTCCCACAGGGATGGAGGCCGAGCCCAACGGTGAGGGCTTGGAGTTTTACCGTCAGGTATTCGAGGCGCTGCGCGAGCACGGAATCGAGCCGCTCGTGACGCTGTCGCACTACGACTATCCGTTGGCTCTGGTCGAGCGTTATGGTGGCTGGCAAAGCCGAGAGATGATCGAGCGGTATGCGCACTACGTCGAGACCGTCGGACGTGCGTACCAGGGCCTCGTGCGTTATTGGCTCACCTTCAACGAGATCAACAGCGTGGCGCTGTCCTATCTCAACGCGGGCGTCACGCTCGAGGATGAGCGTGACCGTGCAGCCGTGACCGCGGCGTTCTCGCACCATATGTTTATGGCGAGCGCTCGCGCTGTCGAGATCCTGCACAAGATCGATCCCGCAAACAAGGTGGGCTGCATGATCGCTGCCGGTGCGACCTATCCGTACCGTTGTGCGCCCGAGGACGTATGGCTTGCGTATGAGGAGGACCGCGGCCGCTACTTCTACACTGACGTGATGGCTGCGGGCGCCTATCCTACTTGGAAGCTGCGTGCGCTCGAGAAAGAGGGTGTTCACGTGCCCTTTGAGCCAGGCGATACGGAGTATCTGGCCGAGCATACCGTCGACTTCATCTCGTTCTCGTACTATTGCTCGCGCTTGGTGTGCGCCGATGACCAGGTGATCGCTGAGAAGGCGGAGGGTAACGTGTTCCCGACGCTGCGCAATCCGTACCTCAAGGATAAAGAGACTGCTTGGAAATGGCAGATCGATGCGCTGGGTTTGCGCGTGACGCTTGCCGGCTACCACGATCGTTACCATCTTCCGCTCTTTATCGCTGAGAACGGTGTGGGCGGACTCGATGCGCTGGAAGACGGCAAAGTCCACGATGCGTATCATATTGATTACCTGCGCAGGCATATTCTTGCGCTACGCGATGCAATTGTCGAGGACGGTGTTGACCTGATGGGATACACGCCGTGGGGCTGTATCGATCTGGTATCGGCCTCGACGGGGCAGATGAAGAAGCGCTATGGCTTTGTTTATGTCGATGCCGATGATACGGGCAAAGGCACGTTCGATCGCTACCGAAAGGACAGCTTCTGCTGGTATCAAAAGGTCATTGCATCAAATGGCGAGGACTTGAGTTAACCCTTGCAAGCCTGCTGCCCCCGCGGCCCGTTTCGGCCGCGGGGGCTTTTGCTATTTACCTAGTCCCCGATGAGACCCTCATTCTGTGGGTAGTCATTGGGGACGTTCATAAAAGACTAGTCATTTAAGTCTGTCCCCAATGACTGCGGAAACCCGGCGCTTGGGGACGTTCCTTTTAATATGAGCAGGACATTGTCAAGAGGCAAAATCGGGCCTGGCCCCAACGATATGGGGTCAGGCCCTCTCCCTATATCAACCCGTCCGCGGCGACCTCGGCGTGTCTTCCCGACGCTCGTCTTTGCAGTTTAATATCCGCCCGTGGCGATCTCTCGCTGGGCAATCCGTTGCTACGGCTGAGGCTTCTACGTCGAACCGACAGTCTGTGCACGCGTGTGGCGCCCTGGGCGCTCGCAGAAAAGGGACCTGAGGTTCGCCTCAACGGCTTCGGATCGAACCGCTTCCGGGGTGATCGGCTTATGTGCGGGGGACCGCCCCCCCCTACGCCTCCTCGGCCATGAGGCCGACCGCCCACACCCAGCAGGCGAGCTCGCGCGCCGTGGCCACGTTCGCCTTGTTGCCGTGGACCCCGCGCGCGAGCAGCGCCTCCCGCCTCTCGACCAGCCTCCGCACGCCCTTGGCGGCGTGCCTGCGGGCGCCCCGGTCCGGGGCCTGGCCCCTGGCGGGCTCCTTCGGCCGCCCCGAGCACGTCAGGTAGTGCCACGCGGCCTCGACCAGCGCCTTCCTCAGGTGCTTGTTGCCAGCCTTGGTGATCGCGCCCCTGCGGTCGCTCTCCCCGCTGGAGTGCTCGGAGGGCGTCAGGCCGACCCATGCGGCGAACGACCGGGCGTTCCCGAACCTCGAGAACTCGCCGGCCTCGAACACGAGGTCGGCGGCCGTCGCGGTGTCGACGCCCTTGAGGCAGCGCAGGGAGTCGACCCTCCTCCTCCACCTGGGCTTGCGGGCCTCGGCCTCGACGAGCCCCTCGAGCCTCGCCTTCTCCTCCGCCGCCCGCCTGACCGCGTCGACGTAGTAGGCGAGCACGTCGTTGTCGGCCCCCTCCGCGAACCTTATCGACTCGATCCAGGACCAGTGCGCCCGGGTCCAGTTGCCCTTCCTGCGGCCGGTGGGCGTCCTCTCGTCGAAGACGAGCCCGTGCCTGAGCAGGAACTTGGAGAGCCGCTGCTTCGAGCGCGAGAGGTCGTCCCTCGCGTCCTCGAGCGCCCTGGTCAGGTCGCGGGCGGCCTCGCACTCGTCGTCGGGGACCCACACCTCGACCACGTTGCCGACCGACAGCATGCGGGCGAGGAACTCGGCGTCGTTGCGGTCGTTCTTCCTGCGCCTGTCCGCGCTGGGCTTGATCATCTTCGAGACGGCGCCGACCACGCAGTCGACCCCCAGGCCGGAAAGCCTCTTCTGCAGGTCGAAGCCCGTGACCCCGGACTCGTACACGCACCTGGCCCTGGGGTCCACGGACCGCACCCACCCCGCGACGGCGCCGGCGTCGTAGCCGAAGGTCGCGCAGCGCACCTCCCCGGTCATGACGTCGAGGGAGACTGCCTTTATCGAGCGGGCGTGGACGTCGAGGCCGACGAAGATGGTAGTATCGAGCATGGGAGCCCCTTCCATGAATGCGGCGTGGCCGCCGCGGCTGAATTAGACACTCACCATTGTCGGCCTAATCCGCGGTCTTTCATGCAGCAGGGGCTCTCAATGTTTTTATGTCCTGCTCATATCGTCTCTGCTGGCAGCTTGGAACAGTCCTTAAAGCCCGCATCAATCAACTGCGGAAAGCGCATCCCAGAATGAGCGTCCAACATGGGACATAGTTTCCCTTGAGGGCCTCAACCGGAAAATGCATCCCGGAATGTTGCCGGAAAGTGGAACGTAGTTTCCCAAACGGGCCGCTAACGGAAAGTGCATCCCGCTATTGAGCTCCAAAATGGGATGCGCTTTCCGTGTCGGCAGTTCCTGGCAGCCTGGGGCTACTCATTTAAGTCTGTCCCCAATGATTATCCCCAATGACTAGTAGTAGGCCCACATGGCTTCGGCTTCATTGAGGACCTCTACGGCGCCCCAACGGCGGGCGCTGCGGCTGGCCGAGTTGGGGTCGTAGACGCCAATCTGGTCGGCGTCGTCAATACCGTAAAGCACAATGTAGTGGCCCACGTTGGTAAAGGTGCCCGGCCGAACGGCGGCGATGACGGGCGCTCCCGAACGCAGCGCCTGAGTCATAGAGTCGCGATCGTTATGGAGCTCCGTTCCGTTAAGTCCCAACTGCCATGCGCCGCTCGTCATAAACGACCATTCGGTTGCACCGGTGGGGGCGTAATTGCCCGCCTCGGAAAGCGCGCACATATCGACGGGGGTCATATTGGTGCGTCCCGTCTTAAAGATGTAGACCATGGTGAGGCACGTGGGCCCGCAGGCATTTTGGCGGATGGTGCCGCCGGCGTAAGGCAGCTCCGACCACGCAGGGTCGATCTGATAGATATGGGGCATCGTGCCGGCTTGCCATTGCGAGCGCGGGGTCGAAAAGGCGAAAGAATAACCGGGTGCGACGGGGGCCTTGAGCAGCTTGTCCTCGGCGGTGGGCTCGAGACCGGCCGAACCGTGGGACATACAGGAGCTCATAAGCACAAAGACCAGACAGGTAAGGATAGAGCACAGTGCGAGGCGAAGTCGACGAGCCGGCAGGGCGGGGGCATTCGCGTGCGATGCCGAGCGGTAGGGCTTGCCGTCGCGTCCGCCTTGGGGATGCGAAAAGAAGCGGTTGATATGGATGCCGGGCTGACGTGCGCCGTTGCGGCGCAGTTGCGGAACCTCGGCCTGACGCTGTCGAGTGCGCGCACCCAAGCGGCCATCTTGCTGCGCGCTTGTGCCCGTGCTCAGACGGCCACTCTGCCGCGTTCTGCTTGCCTGCTGCCGAGACGAAGGCCTGGGTTGCTCTTGAGGACGTTGCGGATTGCTGTTCGTGGCACTTCTGGGCGTCGGCGTGGTACGGCCAGCAAGGCGAACGCTTTGTCGCCGTTGATCACCGTCGTTGTATCCGTATGCCATTCGTACCGCCTTGTCTCATGTATAACCTGTCCATCCTACAAAAAAGATGTGCAACAAATGGGTCTGCGCGTCAAAAGCTCGGTAAACGGTACGAAAGGCGCAAAACACACGGCCTCAAAAACAACTCTATATGCGTCCGATGAGCGTACGCCCGTCGGACGGGCGGCAACAATGAACGGCAAACCGTGCCGTTCGTCCCAAAAACGGCGCCGCTCGTTTTGCAGTTCTGCCTTCGGTCGAGCTACAAGCGGAGCTGCTGCGCCAAGGCCGTATCTTAAAGCCACGAAATAAAAGAGCGCGGCAAAACAGACCGCGCAAGGGGTGACGTCAAGGGGCGTCAAAAAGGAAAGGAGGGGAACAATGGCGGACAAGAACGCAGAAGTTGCAGTCGAGGATAACGGCGGCATGAAGAAAACGCTTTCGCTCTGGAACTTCTTCACCATCGGTTTCGGTGCCATCATCGGTACCGGTTGGGTTCTGCAGGTCGGCGACTGGATGGTCGTGGGCGGCGGTCCCGTTCCCGCTATGATTGCATTCCTCTTGGGTGCAATCTTCCTCGTGCCCGTCGGAGCTGTTTTCGGTGAGCTCACGGCTGCTATCCCCATCTCGGGCGGCATCGTCGAGTATGTCGATCGTAGCTTTGGCCGTACGCTGAGCTACATCACCGGATGGCTTTTGGCCCTGGGCAACGGCATCCTGTGCCCGTGGGAGGCCATCGCCATTTCGACCCTCGTGTCCGAGATGTTCGGCAGCCTGCCCGGCCTTGAGTGGCTGCGCGCCGTCAAGCTCTACACCATACTGGGGGCCGACGTCTACCTGTTCCCGACGCTGATCGCGCTCGGCTTTGCAGTCTACGTCATCTCCCTCAACTTCCGCGGCGCCAGCTCGGCTGCCAAACTCCAGGCCTTCCTGACCAAGGCCCTGCTCTGCGGCATGCTGCTCGCCATGGGCGTCTCGCTGTTCACCGGCTCGCCGGACAACGCCATGCCCGTGTTCTCCCAGGTCGCCGGCGCTGGCGGCGGCAAGGCCGCTACCGAGAGCACCAGCCTGTTCGCCGGCATCGTGTCGGTCTTGGTTCTGACTCCGTTCTTCTACGCCGGCTTCGACACCATTCCTCAGCAGGCTGAGGAAGCAGCCGAGGGCCTCAACTGGAACAAGTTCGGCAAGATCATCTCCCTGGCACTGCTGGCCGCCGGCGGCTTCTACATGGTCTGTATCTACTCGTTCGGCACCATCCTCGACTGGCATGAGTTCGTTAAGAGCCCGGTTCCCGCGCTCGCCTGCCTCAAGGGCATCAACATGCTCCTGTACCTGGCCATGCTCGTCATCGCTACGCTTGGACCCATGGGTCCGATGAACTCCTTCTACGGCGCCACGAGCCGCATCATGCTCGCCATGGGCCGCAAGGGCCAGCTGCCCGAGCAGTTCGCCGAGGTCGACCCCAAGTCCGGCGCTCCCAAGCTTGCCTGCGTCGTCTTGGGCGTCATCACCGTCGTCGGTCCGTTCCTGGGCAAGAACATGCTCATCCCTCTGACCAACGTGTCGGCTCTCGCCTTCATCTTCTCCTGCGGCATGGTCGCCCTCGCCTGCCTGCGCATGCGCTTCACCGAGCCCGACCTGCCTCGTCCCTACGAGGTGCCCGGCGGCAAGTTTGGCATCGGCCTCGCTATCGCTGCCTGCGCCATCATCATCGGCCTGCTCGTGATTCCGTTCTCTCCCGCCTCCCTCAACATGGTGGAGTGGAGTATCGTGATTGGCTGGCTGGCCGTCGGCCTGGCTCTCATGGCCTTCACCAATTCCCGCAAAAAGTAACGCCGAGCCGGGGCGGATCAGGTGCGCGGGCCCCTCTCTTCCGCGCACCGAACCCGGCGCCACTTGGGTAGCTTTGTGAGGCCTTAACCCAACACGGCCTCGCCCACTATATGGATCCATAAGGAGGAACCATGTCCACTAAGTATGCAATCGTTGGCGGCAAGCTCATCGACGGTACCGGTGCCGAGCCGGTCGAGAACTCCCTCGTTCTCGTCGATGACAACGGCAAGATCGAGTACGCCGGCGCCATGCAGGACCTTCCCGAGGGCGTTGAGGTCATCGACGCCGCCGGCAAGACCGTCCTTCCCGGCCTGATCGACACCCACCTGCACTTCTCGGGCAACTTGACCGACGATGACACCGACTGGGTCATGCAGCCGCTCCTCGAGAAGCAGGCCGTCGCCGTCAAGCAGGCCTACGACTGCCTCACCCACGGCCTCACCACCGTCTGCGAGATCGGCCGCTTTGGTATCCAGATCCGTGACTGCATCGACAAGGGCGTCTTCAAGGGCCCGCGCGTTCTGGCCACCGGCCTTGGCTTCTGCCGCGTTGCCGGCCACGGCGACTCCCACCACTGCAGCCAGGAGCTCAACAAGGAATCGCACCCCTGGGGCGATCAGGTCGACGGTCCTTGGGATCTGCGCAAGGCCGTCCGCCGTCGCCTGCGTGAGAACCCCGATGCCATCAAGATCTGGGCTACCGGTGGCGGCATCTGGCGCTGGGACTCCGGCCGCGACCAGCACTACTGCTCCGAGGAGATCCAGGCCGTGGTCGAAGAGGCAAAGATGGTCGGCATCCCCGTGTGGAGCCACTGCTACAACAACCACGCCGCTGCCTACGATTCCGTTCGCTTTGGCTGCGAGCAGCTGATTCACGGCTTCGATATCGATGAGCGCACCATGGACCTCATGGCCGAGCAGGGCACCTTCTTCACCCCGACGATCGCTTTCCTGCCCACCTGGTACGCCACCTATCCGCCCGTCTACGTCCCCGAGCTGCACGACAAGTACGAGGGCACCCTGGTCGAGAAGGAGCTGCAGCGCAACTACGACTGCCTGCGCGAGGCCAAGAAGCGCGGCGTCGTCATGACGATCGGCTCCGACTCCTTCTCCTTCGTCACCCCGTACGGCACCTGCTCCATCGAGGAGATGTACGAGTTCGTCGACAAGATCGGCTTCACTCCGGTCGAGACCATCACCTGCGCCACCCTCAACGGTGCCAAGATGTGCCACATCGAGGACGAGACCGGGTCCATCGAGGCCGGCAAGTGCGCCGACCTGCTGGTCGTCAACGGTGACGTCGCCGCCGACATCCACGTGCTCAACACCGACAACATGGACGTCATCATGAAGGACGGCTGGATTGTCGAGGGCGGCACCTTCGGCGAGGCAAACAAGTACAGCGCCTAAGCTACCGTTCATCGATGGCTTGATGTAAAACACAGTATTTGATTGCATAATGCAATGGAGAGGGTCGCTTGCGGCCCTCTTTATTGCTATGGGGTGCGTCGGTAAGAAGGAGATGACGGTGGATCTCAATAGGCTGATTCTGGGCAAGAGCTACAACTCTACCAAGGTCTTTCGTACCGCTCAGCATGTGGTTCAAGCCATCTTGCTCGGTATTGTCGTTCCGCTGCTTATCCTGCTGCTCATCTGGGATCTAACCGATAATCCCAATCCCGTTCCGGCCGTTGTCGTCATTGCCGGCTTGGTCATGCTGTGCTTCTTCTTCTCGTACGTCTTTGTCGTTCCCGACGACCTCACATCGAGCGCAACCGACCGCACGCTCGCCATCGCTTCAAAAATATTCGCCTACACGTCGCGCGGCCTTACGCCCGAAGCTGCCCTGGGCGCCTCTAAGATCATCCTGTCCGAAACTATCGCCTCTGCCATCTGCTTTACCGACGGCAAGCAGGTGTTGGCAAGCTGGGGCGAGGACTCGGCAAAATGCCCCGCGGGCACCCCGGTGGTGCTGCGGACTACGCTCAACGTGATCAACAGCGGTGAGCAAAGCGTGTTCTCGCGCGATGCCTCGACCGAGACAGGTGGCTACTTTCCGCGCCTGCGCGCCGGTATTGTCGCACCGCTTACCGTGCGCGGGCATTGCGTGGGCACGCTCGAGCTGTATTATCCCCGTCTGAGCAGCATCGATATGCGCCAGACGGCGCTTGCCTCGGGCTTTGCCGACCTCATTTCCACGCAGCTTGCGAGCTTTGAGCTCGAGCGCCAGGACGAGCTTACGGCCCGCGTGGAGCTGCGCGCCTTGCAATCGCAGGTCGATCCTCATTTTCTGTTTAACACCATCAGCACCATCGTGTCGCTCGTGCGTACCGAGCCGGACAAGGCCAGGTCGCTGCTGATCGACTTTTCCAATTACTACCGTCAGACGCTTTCTGATTCCGATACGCTCACCACGCTCGAGCACGAGGTGGAACAGGGCACTCGCTATATCAATCTTATGCAGGCTCGTTATGGCGACGGCCGTCTGCGCGTCTCGGTCGATATCGACTTTGAGGTGCGCGATTGCATGGTGCCGCCGTTTATCTTGCAGCCGTTGCTCGAAAACTGCATCAAGCACGCGCAGCGCGAGACCGAGCCGCTTTCTATTCATGTTAGGGCTTTCGAGACCGATGACGGTTTGGAGATCATCGTCGAGGACGATGGCATCGGTATGAGCGAAGAGGTCTGCGCGCATCTGTTTGAGCAGCATCGCTTGGAGGAGCCCGAGAGCATTACCGCCGACGGCTCCGTCAAGCGAGGTTGCGGCCTGGCGCTCTTCAACGTGCTTCAGCGCATCCATTTCTTTTACGGAGAAGATTCCGGCATGCGCGTGAAGTCCCAGGAGGGCGTGGGAACGCAGGTCATCGTCGAGCTGAACGGCGAGCCGCATGAGCCGGCGCCGTTGACGGCGTAGCACGCGGTTGGATTGAGAGAAAAAGAGGGGAAGCACATATGTCCGAAGGCTGGAACATCTTGGTGGTTGATGACGAGCCTCCAATTAGGGCTGAGCTACGCTATCTGTTGGAAAAGGATACGCGTGTGGGTCAGATTGCCGAGGCGGGCAATGTCACCGAAGCCGTGGAGTCGATTCTGTCGAACAAGCCCGACGTGTTGTTTTTAGACATTACCATGCCCGGTCGCTCGGGAATTGAGCTTGCCGAGACGCTGCAGAACCTAAAGACGCCGCCGGTGGTTGTGTTTGTGACGGCGTTTGCCGAATTTGCCGCTGATGCGTATAACCTCGATGCGGTCGACTATGTCGTCAAGCCGGTCGAGGACGCACGCCTGTCAAAGGCACTCGACAAGATCGAGGCAGCCTTGGGTGCCCGTCGTGTTATCCATGCTCCGCGCCAGCCTTTGCGTCTGACGGTGGACCGCGGGGGCAAAAAGGTGTTCATTCCCGCCGCAGACGTCTGCTACTTTGAGGCGCGCGCCGATTTTTGCAACGCCATCTGCGCCGAGGGAACGTACCTGATCAATGAGTCGATCTCTTCGCTCGAGCGTCGCTTGGACTCCGAGGGCTTTATTCGCGTTCATCGCAGCTACCTGGTCAATTTGGAAGACGTGCACAATGTTGAGATTGGCTCCACGGGGTTGATGGAGCTCAGGCTCGACCGCGTGAACTCGACGGTACCGGTGTCCCGTCGTCGTGCCGCCGAGGTCAAGTCGCACCTGGGGCTTGCGTAAGAGGCTTGCGTGCCGTCGTTTACCATCGCAGGTTTGGCATGGGCGCGCGGTGGGCATAATGGGTGGCATCGAATGAAATCGAAAGGATCATTATGCCCGCGCTTATCACCCATCATCTGTTTGGCGAGGAAAGCATCGACCGTCTTCCGCAGGGCGTCATCACGTCCGATGAAGAGCGCATTGCCTTTATCTTGGGCAACCAAGGCCCCGACCCGTTTTTCTTTCACATTCTGACACCGCGTGTTTCCGACTGCACGCTGCTGGCGCAGGTCATGCATCGGTCGCGCATGTCTCGCCAGTTCGCGTGCCTGCGCGACGGCGTGTCGCACCTGCAGCCGCGCGATGCCAGCTTGGGTCGCGCCTTTGCGTTGGGCCTGCTGTCTCATTACGTGCTCGACCGCAACGCCCATCCCTTTGTCTATGAGCAGCAGTTTGGCATCGTGGAGTCCGATTCAGAGCTTGAGGATTCGAGCAGTCAGGTCCATGCCGTGATCGAGAGCGACCTGGATGTACTGATGCTGCAGCTTAAACGCGATGGCGCTACGGTCGACGATTACCCGCCGGCGGGCGAGATCGTCACCACCGATCGCATCAATCGCGTGGCCGGCGTGCTGATGAGCTATGTTGCCGGACGCGTGTACGGCATTGACATTCCGGCGGGGGAGTACGGTGCTGCCGTTGCCAATATGCAGCGACTTTACCGCGCGATTGAGCCGGCCGGCTCCGCAAAGACGCGCGCGATCTCGCTGGTTGAGGGCTTGGTGCACGACTACTCGCTGCTCGACGGCCTTGCCCATCGCGTGACGACGGAGCTGCCCGAGCGCACCGGTAACCTGGGCCATCTGACATGGAAGAATCCCTTTACCGACGAGGTCTCGAACGAGAGTTTCCCCGAGGTCTTTGATCGCGCGCTGGTCGATTACGAGTGCACGGTCGCACGTTTTATCGAGACCGGTGACATGGATGCCGTGACCAGTCGCGTCAACTACAGCGGTCGCGTGCTCAATGCCGATGAGGAGTTCGACCGCGAGGAATAGGGCCCGTGCGTGCCCCTTTGCCGAATCCTTACCGGCGGTTCTGGACAATTGGGGTACGATGAACTAACTGCATATCGGGCGAATACGAAGGGTCCCTGTCCATGAAATACACCAAGCTCGAGCGTAACTGGGTTATGTATGATGTGGGCAATTCGGCCCTTGTGCTGCTCAATACCTCGGTGGTGCCCATTTACTTTAACGCCATCAATACCGGCGCTTCCTCGGCCGACCTGGTGGTCGCTTGGGGCAATGCGCAGACGATCGCCTCGCTGGTCATCGCCATGCTCATGCCCATTCTGGGCGCGCTTGCCGACTACGCCGGCAACAAGATCAAGTTCTTCTTGGGCTTCTTCCTCACGGGCCTGGTGCTTTGCCTGGCGCAGGCTATCCCAATGTCCGCCATGGCATTTTTGACCGTGTACGTGCTGTGCACCATCGGCCTTAACTCTTCTATGACGTTCTACGACGCCATGCTGCCCGACATTACCACCGACGAGCGCATGGACGCCGTGTCCAGCTCGGGCTATGCCTGGGGCTACATCGGTTCCACCGTGCCGTTCGTCATCTGCCTGGCGCTCATCATGGGTGGCCCCGCTCTTGGCGTCCCCACCATGCTGGCAACGCGTCTGTCGTTTATCATCACTGGTGCCTGGTGGCTCATCTTTACCCTGCCGCTCATTCGCACCTATAAGCAAAAGTACGGTCGCGAGCGCGGTCCCGAGGACACTATCGGCCACATCGTGGGCGGTGTGTTCTCCGAGGTCGGACACACCATGCGCGAGATCGCCCACAACAAGACCGTGCTGGTCTACATGATCGCGTTCTTCTTCTATATCGACGGTGTGCACACGGTCATTTCCATGGCTACCAGCTACGGCTCGGCTTTGGGCATCGATTCGACCCAGTTGGTCCTGGCGCTGCTCGTTACGCAGTTTGTGGCCTTCCCGTCCGCCATCATCTACGGCAAGCTCGCCGGCCGCGTGGGCACGCTCAACATGATCTTGGTGGCAGTCGCCGCCTATATGGGCATTGTGCTGTTCGCCGCGTTCTTCCTAAAGACCGCCTTTGAGTTTTGGGTGCTTGCCATTATGGTCGGCCTGTTCCAGGGCGGCGTGCAGGCGCTCAGCCGTAGCTACTTTGGCCGCATTATCCCCAAGGAAAAGTCCAACGAGTACTACGGCTTCTTTGACATCTTTGGTCGTTATGCAAGCGTTATGGGCACCTTCCTGGTGTCGGTCGTCACCTCGCTGACCGGCAACCCGTCGCTGGGCGTCCTTTCCATTGGCGTGCTGCTGATCGTTGGCTTTATGCTGCTGGTCCGCCTGTCCCGCATGACTCGGGCGGCAGAGCATGCCGCATAGGAGCGAGCGGCTATTGTGCCTGTCCACGGTACTCTTTTGGGGTTATCCGCAATAAACATTGAGACTTGCGAGCAATGATTTGCCCAAGTGGGTATGATGGAATCAGCTAGGTCGCGGGGCGTCGCCTGTGTTTGGCGGCGCCCCGTTTTTGTGTTGCAGGGAGGGTAAGGCATGAACGCCACGGTCGTGATTCCAACGTATTGGGCGGGCGATGACGCTTGCGCAAACGCCCCTGGCACCTATGACCATTCGACGCGACTCAACGCCGACAATCCCGAACTCGACCGCTGCCTGGCCTCGCTTGAGCAGGTACGTGACATCCCGCGCATCATCCTTTTGGTGGTCTGTCCCGTTTCTGCCACAGCCGATGTGTCGCTGCGCGTGCACGAGATTGTCGACGCGCATCCCACGCTCAAGGTCACCGTTGTCACCAACACCCAGGCCTCGCGCATCGCAGACCGGGTTGCTCAGATCGCGCCCAAGGGTTCGGGCGAGTGCGTGAGCCTGCGAGGCTACGGTGCCATCCGCAATATGGGGCTAGCCTGCGCCGCTGTGCTGGGGCATGACGCGGTTATCTTCTTGGATGACGATGAGACTGTCATCGACGCCGACTTCATGAAGCGCGCGACCTATGCGTTGGGGCAGCAGACGCGTCAGGGCTTGCCGATCTTGGTCAAGAGCGGCTATTTCTACGATCGCGACGGCTCGCCGCTGGCTCCCACGGACAAGGCGGGCATCTGCCATCGTTGGTGGACCAAGCGCATCGAGTTCAACCGTTGGATGAAAAAGGCGCTCTCGGGCACCCGCATCTCGCGCTCCAACTACGTGTGCGGCGGCCTGATGGCCCTGCACGCCCGCGCCTTTACGCGTGTGGCCTTTGACCCGTTTATCACCCGCGGCGAGGACTTGGATTACCTCTTTAACATGCGCATGTTTGGCTACGACGTGTGGTTCGATAACGAGTGGACCGTGCGCCATCTGCCTCCGGAGTCCGAAAAGCGCTCGCCGCGCTTTATGCAGGATGTATACCGTTGGTACTACGAACGGGCCAAGTTGACATTCGCCGCGCATCAAAAGGAGCTCATTCCCGTTACGGCGGCATCGCTCATGCCCTACCCGGGCCCGTGGATTTCGCGCGAGCTCGACGACCGCGTGCGCAAGACCGCTATGGTCCGCAGCGTGTTTACCCGCGAGCATGAGGGCTACCTGCGCATCTGGCGCCATGGTATCGACGAGGCAAAGGCCTATGCGCGCCAAAACGCTGCAAGCTACCTGCGTTTCCAGAGCTTTTGGCCCAAGATCATGGACGGGCTTTGGCGTGACGCACAACTGATCAGTATCCTGGAGGGGGCCGAATGATCGACCGCCGCGCCCAGCGCGATAGTTCAATATCAATCTTTCGCATCATTGCCGTTGCCTGCGCCATTTGCGTGCTGGTGTACTTTATTTTTGCCTTGGTGACCGGTATCGAGCCGATCGCCACGGTGATTGCCTGCGCGCTGCTGTGCATCTTTCTGTGCATCTTTATCTTTTTGACGCTCAATCCCGATTCGGTGCGCTCCCAGTACACCGAGGAGACGCTCTCGGTGGCCTCGGCCATGCTCGAGGACATTAAGGGCGGTCTGACGCAGGAGTCGGCGCGTTTGGTGTGCCGGCGCATTTTGCCCGAGACGCGCGCCATGACGGTGGCCATCACCGACGAGGACAACGTGCTTGCCTGCGCGGGCGAGTTTGAGGAAAAACTGCTGCCCGATACTCCCATCCACACGCTTGCCACACGCTACGTTATCGAACATGGCATCGTGCAGTCGTTCAACCGTATGGTGGATGTCGTGGGCTCGGACGGCTCGCACAACCAAGTCCCCGCCGGCATTATCGCCCCCATCAAGGTGGGCGATCGTACCGTCGGCACGCTCAAGTTCTACTACAAGACCCCGCGCGCCGTCGACCGTACCCAGTACGCGCTTGCCTCGGGCTTTGCCGAGATCTTGTCCACGCAGCTCGCCATCCACGAGCTCGAGGTGCAAAAGGAACTCACGGCGCGCGCCGAGGTGCGTGCGCTGCAGGCGCAGATTAACCCGCACTTCCTGTTCAACACGCTGAACACCATTGCATCGTTTACGCGCACCGACCCGCTGCGGGCCCGCGAACTGCTTCGTGAGTTCTCATCGTTCTATCGTGCCACGCTCGACAACTCGGGATCGCTTATTCCGGTCTCGCGCGAGGTCGCACAGACCAGGCGCTACCTTACCTTTGAGAAGGCCCGCTTTGGCGAGGACCGCGTGCTTGCGACGTTCGATGTGTCCGAGGACGTGGAAGATACGCTGGTGCCGGCGTTCGTGATCCAGCCGATTGTCGAGAACGCCGTACGTCATGGTATGGGCGATGACGACGCCCTGAGGATCGACGTGACCGTTCACCAAGACGGCGAGGATGCAATCTTGATTGCCGTGGCCGATAATGGCGTGGGCATGGATGAGGGTACCGCCGCCAGACTGTTTGACGAGCGTTCTGCCCGTCCCGACGCCAGCTCTCCCCAGGGTGGCGGCGCCGGTGTGGCCATGCACAATATTTCGGAGCGCATCCATCGCTTTTATGGGCCGCACTCCTATACGCGTGTCGAATCGGCGCCGGGCAAGGGCACCAAAGTGCTCCTTCATCTTGATTTGTCAGAGAGCATCTTCGACATTCAAGAGTAAAATAAAAGGCTACGGGCTCAACGTCATGCGACGGATGCCCGGCGTAGTTAGTTGACGAAAGGTTTTATCCCTATGCTGCGTGCGATGATTGTGGATGATGAGGCGCCGGCTCGCTCGGAGCTTCGCTTCCTGCTCGAGCAAACGGGCAAGATCGGCACGATCACGGAGGCGTCGAGCGTCCGCTCCGCCATCGAGATGCTTATGGAAAGCCGCGTGGATGTCGTGTTTCTCGATATCTCGATGCCCGGTGCCTCGGGCCTGCAACTTGCCGAGGCGCTGCATAAGCTCAAAAATCCGCCGGCGATCGTGTTTGTGACTGCGTATAGTGACCATGCGGTCGAGGCATTCGACGTGGATGCCGTCGATTATCTGATGAAGCCGGTCGAGGAAGCTCGCTTGGATCGCGCGATCGAGAAGGTCATGCAACGCACCAAGCCGGTTACGGACAGCAAGGTGACCATCGAGCGTATCCCGGTGGAAAAGGGCGGCCGCAAGGTGCTCATTCCCGTGGACGACATTCGCTTTATCATGGCCAAGGACGATTACTCCTGCATCTATACCGTCGATGATCGCTTTTTGTCGACGACCTCGCTGGCGCAGTTTGAGGCCAAACTCTGCGACTTTGGCTTCTTCCGTGTTCACCGCCGCTATATCGTCAACTTGGCGTGCGTCACGGATGTGGAGACGGTGCCCTCGGGCGCCATCCAGCTGGGCATTACGGGCGTCGACGAACGCGTGCCGGTTTCGCGCCGCCGCGTCGTGCCGCTCAAGAAGGCTCTGAGTCTCTAGCACACTGGCCCCGCAGCCCTGTAGACCCATCGTCTGCGGAGCCGTGGGGCCTTTTTGTATGTATCTGCCGAATCGTTTTTTGCGGAAGGGATCCCATGAACAGTGCAAGCGCCAAGCGTATCGACATCATCTCGGACACCCACGGCTATCTTTCGCCTGCGCTCCTGGATGAGCTTGAGGGCGCAGACCTGATTATCCACGCCGGCGACCTCACGTCAGAGATGGACTACGAGCACCTATGCACCATCGCCCCCGTGCGGGCCGTACTGGGCAACAACGATTACTACCGCGACTACGGCCCCGATGTAGACCGTCTTGCGCTCTTTACCTACGAAGGCCTTAAATTCGCCGTAGCCCACTACCGCGAAGACCTTCCGGTGGGATCCGTAGACGTAGCCATCAACGGCCACACCCACGTAACCAAAGAAGCCCAAGTGGGCCGTTGCTTAGTCCTCAACCCGGGCAGCGCCAGCTACCCCAGAGGCACCCGAGGCCCCACCATGGCCAGAATGCTAGTAAAAGACGGCAAGATCCTAAGCACTAAGTTTATTGACCTAGAGTAATCACAACAAAAACGGGGGATGCAGATGCGTCCCCCCGTTTCCATTTGAGCCAAAGGCGGAAGTTCAACAAGATCCATCAGACCAACCCCGCCGCGGAGAACGGGGCCGCCGAGCCGCGAAGCGGCGAGCAACAACAACGGCTCGAACAAAGTGACGGCAGGGAGGGTCTCCGGGGCCGGCTGGCGCGGGTTAAGTTTGTCGCGAGTTCCGCACGCAAAGGAAAGCACTTAATGTGCTTTCCGTCTTGCGCAGGACTGTAGAGCAGCAAACTTAACCCGCGCCAGCCGGCCCCGGAGACCCTCCCGGAGGGACCGAAAAATTTTTTCAAAAAAGTTGTTGCGCGGCGGACAGACTTCTGTGTATACTAATCCCCGCAGCGCACGCGAGCGGAAACAAACGCGAACGACTGCCTGGGGAGTTAGCTCAGTTTGGTTAGAGCGCCGGCCTGTCACGTCGGAGGTCGCGGGTTCGAGCCCCGTACTTCCCGCCAACGCAATTAAAGCCACGTCTTCGGACGTGGCTTTTTGCGTTTGATGCACTTTGTTTCGATAGAACGATCGCCCTGGTGCATCTTCGCCCAGAATCCCCGCGCCTTCGGGAACGCAAGTAAAATCTAATAAGTATATCTGTCTGAACAACAGCTTTGTTGCGCAACACCTGTTCTACGAGACAGGGGGTTAGGTTATACTAAATTGCACTGTGCGCCGCATCTGATGCATTTCGCTCCAAGCGCGGCACTCAGTGGATATCCGATTTACCATTTGGATGTCCTGGCGGTCATTTAGCGTCTCGACACAAGCTCGGCCCCGGAGCTCGTTCGAGCTGTTCGTATTCCTTGAAAGGGGAAAAATGGACATATCGAGGAAGACTGATTACGCCCTTCGCATGCTGGCGATGCTTGCCGAGGATCCGGAGCGTTTGCTTTCTGTTCGCACCGCTACCGAAGAGGTCAATGTCCCGTATTCGTTTGCCCGCTCGATTCAGCACGGTTTGGTCCAGGCCGGTATTGTGGAGAGCCTGCGTGGCGTCCACGGTGGCATGCGTCTCAAGGTCAGTCCGGACGACGTCACTATCCGCCAGGTCGTCGAGGCCGTTCAGGGTCCTATGGTTATGAACGATTGCACCGCGCCCGATGGTGACTGTGCGCGCATGGGCGCGTGCTGCTATCATCCCCTGTGGGCCGGAGCCCAGGCGTTGATGCGCGACTACCTCGATTCCGTTTCGCTCGGCGACATCGTCGCTCACCGCCAGTTCCCGGCCGTCGATCCCAAGTTCGCCGACCGCGAAGCGTTTCCCGAGTACGCCACCTGCGCGTGCGCTTACCGGGAGGAATAGCGCCGCATAAGGAGCATAGCCATGATTCAGGACCCCTTTCGTTCGATGATTCGTTCGGAAGGGGTCCTGCGTTATCGCGACCTTCCGTGGCGCCGCACACGCGATCCGTACATCATTTGGCTTTCTGAGGTCATGCTGCAGCAAACGCAGGTGCCGCGTGTGGAGGCGCGCATGCCGGTGTGGCTCGATCGTTTTCCGACTGTGCAGGCGCTTGCCCAGGCCGCGCCTTCCGATGTTTTGGACGCTTGGCAGGGCATGGGCTACAACCGACGCGCTCTGGCGCTTCATGGGGCCGCTCAGCGCGTTGTAGAGGACTGGGACGGGGAGTTTCCGCGTGAGACGCGTGACTTGGTCGCTCTGCCCGGCATTGGCCCGGCAACGGCGCAGGGCATCCGTTCGTTTGCGTTTGATCTTCCAGGCGTGTATCTAGAGACCAATGTGCGCACGGTCTTTTTGCATCATTTCTTTCCCGATGTGCCGGCCGTTCCCGATCGCGAGCTGGTGCCGCTGATTCAAGCCGCCTGTCCGGCGGCCCCTGGTGCGGCGGCGGATGAGATTGCGCCCTTTGCCGTGCCTCAAGACGATGCCGACACGCCGCGCGCATGGTATTACGCGTTGCTGGATTACGGCGCGTATCTTAAAAAGACGCTGCCCAATCCGTCCAGGCGGTCGGCGGGCTATAGTCGTCAGTCCAAGTTTGAGGGCTCGCGTCGCCAAAAGCGCGCCCACATTGTGCGCATGCTGCTGGCGGCGCGCGATGGACAACCGGCAGGTATTACGCTCGATGAAGCCGTTGCAGGCGTTAACGAGATGGAGACGGCAGCCGGCCGAGAGCCGGTCGAGCGCGAGCTGGTCGCAAGCATTCTTGCCGATCTGGAGCGCGAGGGCTTTTGCGGCTCCGAGGGCGATCGTTGGCTGAGTGTGTAGCTCACTCGAATCTGAAGAACGGGATTGTAAGGTTTAAATTCGCGGCTTGAGGGCATCATAAAGACGAGGCCGCTCGAAGCCTACGGGCGGCATGCGTTGAAGGGAAGTACACCTATGGATTTTGAGAATTCCCAAACCAAGAAGAACCTCGAGACCGCTTTTGCCGGTGAGTCCCAGGCACACACCAAGTATCGCTACTATGCATCCAAGGCCAAAAAGGACGGCTACGTTCAGATCTCGAATATTTTTGCCGAGACGGCGGGCAACGAGTCCGAGCACGCCAAGCTGTGGTTTAAGTATCTGCACGACGGCGCCGTTCCGGGCACTCTGGACAACCTGCGCGACGCCGCCGCGGGCGAGAACTACGAGTGGACCACGATGTACGACGAGTTCGCCAAGACCGCCGAGGAGGAGGGCTTTGCCGAGATCGCCGAGAAGTTCCGTGGTGTCGCCGCCGTCGAGAAGGCCCACGAGGAGCGCTACAACAAACTCGTCGAGCGCATCGAGTCGGGCGAGGTGTTTGAGCGTGAGGGCGTGAAGGTATGGAAGTGCCTGAACTGCGGGCACCTGCACGTTGGTGCCGAGGCGCCTGAGGTGTGCCCGGTGTGTAACCACCCGAAGGCGTACTTTGAGGAGCAGGTGGTGAACTACTAGCGCGTGGCGCTGGCATGAGCTGGGCCGGGAGGGCGGGATTACCTTCCCTCCCCGCTCACGGCTCCGCAGGGTCGCGTTGAGGGAAGGTAATCCCGCCCTCCCGGCCCGCTTTGGGTCGTCGCGTGCTCG
Source organism: uncultured Collinsella sp. (assembly GCA_900541235.1). Lineage (GTDB taxonomy): Bacteria > Actinomycetota > Coriobacteriia > Coriobacteriales > Coriobacteriaceae > Collinsella. Next base: position 65,058 of record UQIW01000009.1, read on the forward strand.
CTACAGAAAAGCTGATTAGAAGTTTGTGTGCCGCCCCTTTTGGGCGGCACGTTTTGTATAGGGATTGGGTTGCGGCCATTTGGTTGATGGTTCGGTTATTTGGTTGACGGGGCTTGCTCCGGGTTGGGGCGGCGCCGTTGTTTAGGGGGTACACTGGGTGGCGACTTTTAGTTTATCTACTACCTGATGGGGTGTTTTTTATGGGCAAGAAGTCTCGGGCTCGGGTTGCTGCGGCGGGAACTCGCAAGGATCCTGGTCGTCGGGTTGCCGAGGGTAAAAAGGCCGATCGTGCCGAGAAGGACAAGAAAGTCGGCGCGCATGCTCATCCTGAGTGGGCGCCTCATTTGAATTCGGCTAGTGAGGATTTGACTGCCAAGTTGTTTACTCTGGTCGAGGTAATTTTGGGCGTGGTGCCCCTTGTGGTTATCGGTTTGTTCTTGGCTTCGAAGGACGCCACGAGTGTCGATAAACTCACCGATGTCTTTTCTCAGGAGCCCTCGATGGTGGTTACGTTTATTTCTGCGTGCTTGCAGCCGTTTGTGGCGTACATGCTGTATATGGTCTACCGCAAATACTGCGAGGGCGATGCTGGTTTTGTTGCCGGCAACCTGATCGGTCTTTTGTGCTCCGAGATCCTACTGCTCAATATCCCGGGCGTCATCGGTATGGGCATCTTGCTGTGGCGTGTTTGGCGCAACGTCGCCCCGCACTTTGAGAGTTGGCTGTTTGAGCGCCGCGTAATGGGCGTGCTGGCAGACATCGCCGGGTCGCTCGTGATTCTCGTCTTGGCATTTATGTGCGCCACCGCCGCCCGCGGTCTCGCGGGCATGTAGTCTGTTCTCACCGACCACGGGGCGCAGGGCGGGGAAACCTTCCCCTCTCGCTCACGGCTTCGCAGGGTCGCGCGAGGCAAAGGTTTCCCCGCCCTGCGCCCCGGCGTTGAGTCGCCGCATGCTCGTTACAGAAAAGCTGATAATAAGTTTGTGTGCCGCCCCTTTGGGGCGGCACTTTTTGTGTGGGGTCCCGGTCTCCACAATTTTCGTCAAGCTATTGGTTAGATTTTGGTCAGTTGGCGTAAGGGTGGAAGGCCAAAAGATTGTTGGCGAAAAAAGCTCAGAGAAAGTGCTGGTAGGGGAGTTGTTGAGCTTTTCGACAGCTTTTGAGCAGAAGAAACTTTGTGGCTATTGCCGGCGATTGCGTTGTCGCGGTCATGGCGGTGCGGGATGCTGGTCGTAAGCGTCGAATGCTCCGATTTTGGAGGCCAGCATGGATCTGTTTCTTGAGACTCCGCAGCAACAAGCCGAGCGCATGTTGCGCCAACAGCAACGGCTTATAGAGATGCAAATGCAAGGGGTTGCCAACCAGGCGCCCGTGCAAAATGTCGTGCCCGCTGCTGTACCTGCAGCTGTGCCCGGGTGTAAATCGGCGCCAGAGGCCTATTCCGTACAGCAAGATTCATATGCGCAGGAGCTCGCGTTCGACAAGCGTCGTGCGCGTCGTCGCCGCGTGGGCCAGCGCTTGCGCATATTGGCGATGATCGTGCTCATCCCGTTAGGGCTTGCGGCCATCTTTCTGGCGTCGTATGCCCTCACGTGCATCCTCAACGGCGCATCGCCCAACGAGGTGCTCCAACATCTGTCAGCCCTCGGCCAGCGCCTAGGCGATGTCATAACAACAATCCGCGCCGGCTGGGAGAGTTAGCGTTTTAGCGTCCGCGGCTCTAAGAGAAATTTGTCTGCAAGGCAGTGAGTGATCCGTGTGTGTGACGGGGTAAGATTGATCGCGATTTTGATTGGTGCTCGATTGGGTTTGTTGGGCGGAGTTTATGTCTGCTATTGATATTGTGCTTGTTGTGATCGCCTTGGTGGCGGTGGGGGTTGCTGTGGCTTGCGCCCTCCAGCTCAAGAGCCTGCGTGCCGAGTTGCGGGAGCGTGGCGACAGTAGCGCGGAAACGCTGGCAGCACTCGAGCAGGCCAACAACGCGCTCGATGCCCTGAACGTCGCGCTGGCCGAAACCCGCCGCACGGCCAATGCCATCGCGCAGCAGCAGACGACCGATGCGGCCGTGGAGCAGCAACGTTACCTGACCATCGCACGCGAGTTCTCGCAGGCTGGTGACCGGATGGATGACCTGCGCCGCGAGACGGCCCAACAGCTCGGCGCCAACCGCGAGGGCATCGAGCATCGCCTGGACAAGGTGCGCGAGACGGTCGATGCTCAGCTGGGCGCCATCCGCAAGGACAACAACGTGCAGCTCGATCAAATGCGTGCGACGGTGGACGAGAAACTCTCCCGCACGCTCAACGACCGCCTGTCGGCATCGTTTAAGCAGGTGAGCGACCAGCTCGAGGCCGTGTACAAGGGCCTGGGCGACATGCAGTCCATCGCCACCGGCGTGGGCGACCTTAAGCGCGTGCTGGGCAACGTGAAGGCGCGTGGCATTTTGGGCGAGGTACAGCTGGGTGCAATTCTGGCGGACATCCTTACACCCGACCAGTATCTGGAAAACGTCGCCACCAAGCCCGGCGCCTCGGAGCGCGTTGAGTTTGCCGTCAAGCTGCCGGTGGACGAGGGCGACCCCGTGCTGCTGCCGATTGACTCCAAGTTTCCGGGCGACGCGTACGAGCACTTGCTCGACGCGCAGGAGTCGGGCGATGCTGAGACCGTGGCGGCTGCGCGCAAGACGCTCGACACCATGGTCAAGCGCGAGGCCAAGGACATCTGCGAAAAGTACCTGAGTGTGCCGGCAACGACCAACTTTGGCATCATGTTCGTGCCGTTTGAAGGACTGTACGCCGAGGTCGTCAGCCGCCCCGGGCTTATCGAGACCCTGGGCCGCGACTATCACGTCAACGTTGCCGGCCCTAGCACCATGGCGGCCATTCTCAACAGCCTACAGATGAGTTACCAAACGTTTAAGCTGCAAAAACGCACCGACGATGTACTGCGCGTGCTCTCCGCTGTCAAGGCCGAGCTGCCGCGCTATCAAAAGGCGCTGCGCCGCGCCCAGCAGCAAATCGAGACCGCGGGCAAAACGGTCGAGGGCATCATCACCACGCGCACCAACGTTATGGAGCGCAAGCTCAAGGACATCGACGCGCCGGAAGACGCCGACCAAGCCGATGAGATCTTGGGACTCACGCTCGCGGGCCTTTCCACAGACCAAGAAGACGAGGACTAATTGCAACAAGGCAGCGGGGCACCGGCGCAAACGCGGGCACCCCGCTGCCTTTCACATCGCGCTTGCCTGAAGTGCGCTTTAGTGTGCAACAATGGCGTTTCGCCCTATCAGACGCGAAAGGAAGCCCATGTCTCAGAGAAACACCAGTCCGCTGAAACGCTCCACCGTGCGCCGCACGCTGCAGCGGTTTTGGGGTGTCACGCGCACGCAGCCGCTGATCGTCTTTCTCTCGGTGTTCTCGTCGGCGGGCTACATCTTTTTGCTGACGTTTGCCAATACCTATGTGATGGCCCTCATTGTCGACCGCGTTCAAGCCGGTCCCGTGGCGGGTGACCAGGTGTTTGAGGTCTTCGGCCCCTATATCCTGGCGCTCGTACTCGTTAACCTGGTGGGTCAGATCCTCTCCAAGCTACAGGACTACACCGTCTACAAGCTCGAGATTGCGGGCAACTATTACCTGGCGCGCCTGTGCTTCGACACGCTCTCCAATCAATCCATGACATTTCACACCAGCCGCTTTGGCGGATCGCTCGTGAGCCAGACGAGCCGTTTTATGAGCGGCTATACGGGGCTGGTCGACGTGACGGTGTATTCGCTCATCCCCACCATCACCTCGGTCATCTGCACGGTGGCGGCGCTCGCCCCGGTGGTGCCGACGTTTACCGTGATCCTGGTGTGCATCATGGCCGTCTACATCGCGTTTGTCTGGCTTATGTACAAGCGCATCATGCCGCTTTCGGCCGCGACGTCCGCCGCGCAGAACAAGCTCTCGGGCGTGCTCTCCGACGCGGTCACGAACATCTTGGCCGTCAAGACCTGCGGGCGCGAGGACTTTGAACGTGATCTGTTCGACGCCGCTGATCGTGCCGCGCGCGATGCCGAGACGGTCTCGATGCACGCCATGATGCAGCGCAACTTTACGACCTCGGGCCTTATCGTTATCACCATGGCCGTGGTGAGTGTGTTCGTCGCGGGCGGCAACGCGTGGTTTGGCATCTCTGCCGGCGCGCTCGTCATGATCTTTACCTATACGTACAACCTCACCATGCGTCTGAACTACGTGAGCTCCATGATGCAGCGCATCAACCGCGCGCTGGGCGATGCGGCCGAGATGACGCGCGTGCTGGACGAGCCGTGTCTGGTGGCAGACGACGAGAACGCCCCCGAGCTCAAGGTGAGCGAGGGCGCGATTGATTTTGAGCACTTGAGCTTTGCATACCGTGATGCCGCGGCGGGCGAGAGCGTGTTCGACGACCTGACGCTCCATGTGGCGGCGGGCCAGCGCGTGGGCCTGGTGGGCAAATCGGGCTCGGGCAAGACGACACTCACCAAGCTGTTGCTGCGCCTGGACGACGTACAGGTCGGCCGCGTGCTCGTGGACGGCCAGGATGTCTCGCGCTGCACGCAGCAGAGTCTGCGCCGCCAGGTTGCCTACGTGCCGCAGGAGGCGCTGCTGTTCCATCGCTCCATTCGCGAGAATATCGCCTACGGCCGCCCCGACGCTACCGACGAGCAGATCCGCGAAGCGGCTCGCTTGGCTAATGCGACCGAGTTTATCGACCGCCTGCCCCGTGGCTTTGACACCATGGTGGGCGAGCGCGGCGTTAAGCTTTCGGGCGGTCAGCGCCAGCGTGTGGCCATCGCCCGCGCCATCCTTACCGACGCGCCGATTCTGGTGCTCGACGAGGCGACGTCTGCCCTGGACAGTGAGTCCGAGGCGCTGGTGCAGGAGGCGCTCGAGAACCTGATGCGCGGCCGCACCTCCATTGTGGTGGCGCATCGCCTGTCCACCGTGGCGGCGCTCGACCGCATCGTGGTGCTGGCGGACGGCGAGATTGTCGAGGACGGTACGCATACGCAGCTTGTCGAGGCGGGCGGCGAATACGCAAGCCTGTGGAGCCGCCAGACCGGCGCATTTTTGGAGGCTTAAAGCCCCCGTACGTGGGACAATCGTGCCCATAGGATTGTTATGCCGTTGAAGCGAGGAGTCGTTATGCCACGCGAGACCAATGCCGCCAAACGCGAGCGCGCCATCGAGGTGTGCGAGCGCCTTAACCGTCGCTATGGCCCGGTCGAGTGCTTCTTGGACCACGAGAATCCCTTTAGGCTGCTCATCGCGGTACTGCTCTCGGCTCAAACGACCGACGCGCAAGTCAACAAGGTGACGCCGCGGCTGTTTGCCCAGTGGCCCACGCCCGAGGCCATGGCCGGGGCGAGTGTTGCCGACGTGGCGGACACGATCAAGTCGCTTGGCTTCTACAAGAGCAAGGCCAAACACGCCGTGGAAGCGGCGCAGATGATCGTTGCCGATTACGGCGGTGTAGTGCCGGCGGATATGAAGGAGCTCGTCAAACTGCCGGGTGTGGGGCGCAAGACGGCGAACATCGTGCTCAACGTGGGGTATGGCATCGTGGAAGGCATCGCGGTGGATACGCACGTCAACCGCATCGCACACCGCCTGATGCTGAGCCCCAAGACGCATGCCAAGGAGCCGCTCAAGACCGAGCAAGATCTGCTCAAGGTTTTGCCGCACGAGTATTGGGAGTCGGTCAACCACCAGTGGATTACCTTTGGCCGTGAGATCTGCGACGCCCGCAAACCTAAGTGCGACGAGTGCCCGCTGGCGGATTTGTGCCCCAGCGTGCGCGTGGCGGGGTAGGGCGGAACGCATTTTCGTCTGGCGTTTTTTGCGGGGCTGGGCGTACGCTTGAGCTGGAGTCCTCTCCATGCGCTACCATGACAGGCAACGAATTTGACGAACGACCCGCCGAGCTTGCCTCGGCGGGCTTTTGGCGTTGCAATGCCGGAGGAACAGCATGCTCATTCACCGTATAGCCGCGCAGCTCTACACTGCCGAGGCGCTGCAGACTGTCGAGGCCGGACTCGATGCCGGCGAGGACGTGACGCTGGCCGTGTCGCAATCGGGTCGCACGCTTATGGCGGCAGCCCAGTTTGCGCGCCGTCCGCGCCCCACGGTCTACATTGTGAGCGGCGAGGACGCGGCCGATCGCGCCGCGCGCAGCCTTGCTGCTTATGTGGGCCTGGCGCACGTGTGCCGTTTTCCCGAGCGCAAGGACTATCCGTGGCGCGAGCAGGCGCCTGACGATGCCGTGGTTGCCCAGCGCTGCGAGGCGCTCGGGCGCATCGTGCGCGGGGACAACTGCATCATGGTCGCCTCGGCCCGTGCGCTGCTGCGTTGCGTGCCGCCAGTCGAGAGCCGCTACTGGGAGTCCACTACTTTTGCGGTGGGCGAGGAGATTCCTTTTGACGAGGTGCCACAGCGCTTGGTGGGCATGGGCTACACCAATGCCGGTGCCGCCGACGCGCCCGGCCTGTTCCGTGTGCACGGCGACACCGTCGAGGTGTTTCCCGCGCAGGAAAAGGCGCCCGTGCGCATTGAGTTCTTTGGCGACGAGATCGACCGCATCCGCCGCATGGTGAGCTCCACGGGCCAGACCATCGGCAACGAGGACAGCATCGAGATCTTCCCGTGCCGTGAGCTGGCGCTTACCGACGAGGCCGTCCACAACATGCATGTGGCGCTCTACCGCGCCAGCCAGGACGACAGCAAGTTGGCGGCGCTGCTCGAGATGGTGGATGCGCGCATCGTCACGCCTGAGCTCGACCGCTTTTTGCCGGTGATGTACGGCCAGACCGTGAGCCCGCTGTCGCATGTGAGCGGCAAGGCGCTCGTGGTACTGTCCGAGCCGCGCTCGCTGTTCGACGATTGCCTGCGCGCCTACGAGGATATCGAGGCACGTGCCGGCGAGGCGGGAGTCGACCGTCTGGACGGCCTGTACGTGCGTGCCCAGCAACTCGACTTTGGTTCCCAGCAACGCCTGAACTATGTGAGCCTCATCCGTGCCGGCGGTGCGGTGACGGCCGAGCTCAAGATTGAGCAGCCTGCCATTGCAGGCTCGGACAACCGTTTTATGACGCGCATCCAGGAGGTCGTGGGCAAGCGCTATGCCTGCGTGTTTGCCATCCCCGACCGCGGTGCGCGCGAGTCGATGGAGCTCACCTTTGGCGACGAGGGCATTACCTTTGAGGAATCGCTGACTGCGGCGCCCGAAAACGCCGGCGCTATCGGCGACCGCGTGCGCGTGGCAGCGGCGGATTCCGCCGACCGTGCCGCACGCCAGGAGGCCCGTGCTTCCATTCGCGAGCGTCGCGCCGATGCGCTCAACGCCCGCTCGCTCGAGGCGGGCGCCGCGCAGGCTGCCGCCGGCGCCGCCGTGCCCACCATCTCGCGCGGGCGCGTGACCTTTGTGGACGCTGCCCTGCCGCAGGGCGTGGTGGTGCCCGATGCCAACCTGGCCGTGTTCTCGATCGCCGACCTCAACGCCCGCATGGATGCCAACCGCGCGCGCAGCCGCCGCAAGGTTGACATTACGCAGATCACCTTCCCGTTTAAGCCGGGCGACTACGTGGTGCACGCTACCCACGGCATCGCGCTCTTTAGCGAGATCGCGCGTCAGGAAGTGGGCGGCAAGGAACGCGACTACTTTTTGCTGGAATATGCCGATGGCGACAAGCTCTACGTGCCGCTGGAGCAGGTTGACCGCATTACGCGCTACGTTGGTCCCGACGGCGATAAACCGCGCTTGACCAGGCTCAACACCGCCGACTGGACGCGGGCCACCAACAAGGCGCGCAAGAATGCCAAAAAGCTGGCGTTTGACCTGGTCGACCTCTATACGCGCCGCTCGTCGATTACCGGTATCGCCTGTCCGCCCGATACGTCTGAGCAGATCGAGATGGAGGAGAGCTTCCCCTACGACGAGACACGCGACCAGCTGGAGGCTATCGCCGACATCAAGGCAGACATGGAGGCGCCCAAGCCCATGGACCGCCTGCTGTGCGGCGACGTGGGTTTCGGCAAGACCGAGGTCGCCCTGCGCGCAGCCTTTAAGTGCGTGGACTCCGGCCGCCAGGTCATGGTGCTCTGCCCCACGACCATTCTGGCCCAACAGCACTACGAGACATTCTTTGAGCGTTTTGCCCCGTTTGGCCTGGAGGTCGAGGTGCTCAGCCGCTTCCGCACGCCGGCGCAGCAAAAGCGCGCGCTCAAGGCGTTTGCCGAGGGTACGATCGATGTGCTCATCGGAACGCATCGTCTTCTTTCGGCCGATGTGAACCCCAAGAACCTGGGCATGGTGATCATCGACGAAGAGCAGCGCTTTGGCGTGCAGCACAAGGAGCAGCTCAAAAACCTGCGCGAGCAAATCGACGTGCTCACGCTCTCGGCAACGCCTATTCCGCGAACCATGCAGATGGCCACGAGCGGCGTGCGCGACATGAGCCTGATCACCACGCCGCCGACCGGGCGTCGTCCCGTGATCGTGCACGTGGGGGAGTACGACCCCGACGTGGTGAGTGCGGCGATTCGCCTGGAGGTGGGCCGCGGCGGCCAGGTGTACTACGTGTCCAACCGCGTCAAGACCATCGACGATGCCGTGGCGCGCGTGCACGAGGCCGCGCCCGAGGCGCGCGTGGGTGTGGCACACGGCAAGATGAGCCCCCGCGAGGTCGAGGACGTGATGATCGAGTTCGCGACCAAGAAGATCGACGTGCTTATCGCCACGACCATCGTGGAGAGCGGCATCGACAACTCGACCGCCAACACACTGATCATCGAGGACTCGCAGCGCCTAGGTCTGGCGCAGCTCTACCAGCTCAAGGGCCGTGTGGGCCGCTCTGCCACGCAGGCCTATGCGTACTTTATGTTCCCGGGCGAGCTGCCGCTTACCGAGGAGGCTACGGCACGCCTGACCGCACTTTCCGAGTTTCAGGACCTGGGCAGCGGCATGCGCATCGCCATGCGTGACCTGGAGATCCGTGGTGCCGGCTCGCTCATGGGCGCCGAGCAGCACGGCAACCTGTCGAGTGTGGGCTTTGACCTGTTTACGCAGATGCTGGGGCAGGCCGTGGCCGAGGCGCGCGGCGACGACGATGCCGGCGTGGAGGCGGCGAGCGTGGGCATTAACCTGCCGGCCGACTACTTCTTGTCCGAGGAGTACATGCCGGCGGTGGACCAGCGCGTGCTCGTGTACCGCAAGCTCGCTGCGGCTGAGGACCTGGAGAGTATCGACGAGGTGCAGGAGGAGACCGAGGCCGCGCATGGCGAACTGCCGTTGGCGGGACTCAACCTGTTCAACCGCGCGCGCATCCGTATTCGCGGCGAGCGCCTGGGGCTCGAGAGCGTCACGCTCAGTGGTGGACGCATTACCTTCCTGGGGGTTGACGTTCCCAAGAAGGTGGCCTTTGAGTTCAAGAATCGCTATGGCGCGGTGAACTTCCCCAAGAGCCGCAAGCTATCGGTGCCCTACAAGGCGGGCGCCGGCGCGGGCAGCGGCCTGGGTCGCGGTCTCGACGCCAACGACGGCACCGGCCCCGTGGCGGCCGCGCTCATGCTGCTGCAACAGCTGGGTGCCAGCGACGACGACTAACGGGTCGACGCTGCAAACGCCCCATTTGGGCAATCTGGCTCCATCGAAAGGAAAGCATGTTCGGATACATCTATAAGAAAGATGTCGCCATTATCGCGGTTGTCCTGTGTCTTTGTCTGGGCGTGGGCAGCTTCTTCGATTATCAGATCTCGAGCGCGCTGTTCAATATCGGCAGCATGTACGGTCGCTTTATCGAGGCGGCCGGCGAGCTGCCGTTTGAGCTGACGGCGAGCATCGCGGGCGTTATGCTCGTGCGCGCGGTGCGTCCCGACTCCAGGGGGAGCAAATGGCTCGCCGTGCTCGGCATCCTCATCAACGTGGGCCTGCTCGGCTACGAGATCGTTTCGTCCCTGAGGGTTGGCGGCAAACTCATCGCGGCTCAGTTGGTGCTGACGTTTGTGCTGGTCATCGCCGCCAATCTTATCGTCTATCGTCTCACGCGCACGACCGAGCCCGACGAGCTCACGCGCTGGGCGTTGATGGTGCTTGTCGTGTGGGTCGCTCAGGCCATCATCCTCAACGTGATTGTCAAGCCGCTGTGGTCGCGCCCACGCATGCGCGTGATCGAGGTGACGCAGGGACTCGAGTTTCAGCCGTGGTGGGTGATCGGCAACCCTGACAAGTGGGCCTATATTGCCGCCGGTGTAGTCAAGGACGGCTTTAAGTCGTTTGCGAGCGGACACACGGCGCATGCGGCGATTGGCCTTATGCTCGCCGGGCTTCCCGCGGCAGCCTTTAAGGAAAAATCTTCGCGTCGCCGCGTGATCTTTTGGGCGGCGGCTGTGGTCGCGGCGCTCGTCGCGCTTGGCCGCATCGTGATCGGTGCACACTTTTTGAGCGACGTGAGCTGCGGTTTTGCCCTGGTACTGGCGCTTGAGTGCCTTGCCGCGCGCATTGCCTATCCCAACGGCGTACAATAGCTCCGTTTGAATCATCTGGCCGATACCCGGTAAGAGAGGATTGCCATGCTCGCGTTCAACAACGACTATTCCCACGGCGCACACCCAGCGGTGCTGCAGGCGCTCGTCGATACCAACATGGAGCCGCAGCCCGGCTACGGTACCGATGCGCATACCGAGCGTGCCAAGCAACTTATTCGCGAGGCCTGCCAGGCCCCCGATGCCGACGTGTTTTTTCTGGTGGGCGGCACGCAGGCCAACGCGACGGTGATCGACATGCTGCTCGCGCCGTACGAGGGCGTCGTTGCTGCCGAGACTGGCCACGTCGCCTGCCACGAGGCGGGCGCCATCGAGTTTGGCGGCCACAAGGTACTCACCATCCCCGGCTACGAGGGCAAGATGCACGCCGAGGACCTCGAGAACTATATCCAGGTGTTCTACGAAAACGAGAGCTACGAGCACACGGTGTTCCCGGGCGCCGTGTACGTGAGTCTATCGACCGAGTACGGCACGCTGTACTCCAAGGCCGAGCTCGCGGCGATTCATGCGGTATGCCAGAAGCGCGAGATTCCGCTGTTTGTGGACGGTGCTCGCCTGGCCTATGCGCTGGCGGCCGATGAGTGCGACATTACCCTGCCCGAGCTGGCGCAGCTGTGCGACGTGTTCTACATCGGCGGCACCAAGTGCGGCGCGCTCTGCGGCGAGGCTGTGGTGTTCTGCGGCATGCACGCTCCGGCACATCCCATTCCGCGCATTAAGCAGCACGGCGCGCTGTTGGCCAAGGGCCGCCTGACGGGCGTGCAGTTTGAGGCACTCTTTACCGATGGCTTGTATTTTGAGATTGGTCGACAGGCGATCGAGACGGCCCAGACGCTACGTCGTGTGCTGCACGAGCGCGGTTACCAGTTCTTTTTGGAGACGCCCACGAACCAGCAGTTTGTGATTCTGCCCAACGAGGATATGGCCCGCATTCGCGAGCATGCCTCGATCGAGTACTGGGAAAAGTACGACGATACTCACACGGTGGTGCGCTTTTGCACCAGCTGGGCCACGACGCAGGAGGACATCGACGCGTTGGCGGCTGTCCTGTAGCCTGATGTAATGACAAGGGGCCGCCTTGCGCTGGGTTTGGCGCAAGGTGGCCTTTGTTTTTGAGGGGGAAGGGTTGTATGACCGAGATGTCCGATCCGACGATTCGTCTGGCGACGCCCGATGATGCGCCGGCGTTGCTTGCCATCTATGAGCCGTATGTGCGCCAGACGGCGATTACCTGCGAATACGAGGTGCCGAGCGTTGAGGAGTTCGCCGGGCGCATCGAGCGCACGCTCAAGCGCTATCCGTATCTGGTGATGGAACTGGACGGGCGTCCGGTAGGCTATGCCTATGTGAGTCCGCTCAACAGCCGCGAGGCATACGACTGGTCGGTCGAGACATCGATCTACCTGGCGCGTGATGTGCGCCACGGCGGGCTGGGCCGCAAGCTGCATGACGCGCTTAAGCAATGCCTGATCGCGATGGGTATCACCAACATGTGCGCCCTCATCGCCGTGCCGCACGACAAGGACGATGAGTACCTGACGCACAACAGCCAGGACTTCCATGCCCATATGGGGTATCGCCTGGTGGGCGCCTTCGATCGCTGCGCCCAAAAGTTCGGCCGCTGGTACGACATGTGCTGGATGGAGTTGGTCCTAGCCGAGCGCGTCCCCAACCAACCCAAACCAACCTGGTTCCCCGACCTCCTCAAACCTACCATTTAGGGACAGGTTTATTTTGGCAGGTTAGCCGATGGGCTCGGTGTATTTGGCACGGTCGGTGCGCTGGATGCGCTTGGAGACATGGAGCGGTCGGCCGTCGGTGTCGTACACGTAGTCGGTGATCAGGATCAGCGCCTGCCCGCGCCCAACGTTGAGCAAAAACGCCTCGTTTTGCGAGGCATAGCACACCTCAAAGGTCTTATGTCCCTGTGCCGGCGCGCGATGGAATTCCTGGCGCAGCGTGGCGTAGAGCGAACCGTTGATATCGCGATCGATGAGTGCTTCAAAGCTCGGTGGTAGATAGGTGGTCTCCAGGCACAGCGGCGCATCGTCCAGATAACGCAGGCGGACAAGTTTGACGAGCTTGCTGCCCACGGCGACATCGAAGAACTTGGCCGCATTGCCCGCGGCCTTGGCAAAGCCCGAGTCCACCGTGCGCGTGGTGGGCTTCATACCCTGACCCTGGACCTGTGTCGTGTAGCTCGAAAACATCAGGTTGTTCTCGTGGAGTGCCGGCGTGTCGGCCACAAAGGCGCCACGCCCGCGCTCGGTGCGCACCAGGCCCTCGTCAACGAGCACCTTAAGGGCGTGGCGTACGGTGCTGCGCGACAGCCCCGATTCGTCCATGAGTTCCATCTCGGACGGCAGCTTGTCTCCGCGCGCGTAGGTGCCGGAGGCGATGCGGTCGCGCAGCATGCCCGCCAAGCGCTCGTATTGGGTCAGTCTCTTTTTAGATGAAGCGTTCATGCGATCAACCTGTATCTAACCTGTATGCGTATCTAATCAAGCATGTATTCAATACAACAACAAAACCGCTGGTATCAAGTTATCGAAAACCGTATCAGCAAATTTTTTAAGACAAATATAGCATACAACTAGTCGACATAACCAAAACATGTATGTAACTTGTATGCCATCGAGAGCATCAAACGAGAAGAAAGGCTGATGCACGATGACTACTCAGGAACAGGTTAAGGACGTCGTCTCCCAGGTTTTGGCCGACAAGGCAGACAAGGGCGGCATCAAGCGCGTCGTGTGGATTGGCGCCGGCGGATCCAACGGCGGCAACTATCCTGCCCAGTACTTTATGGAGCACGAGGCCACGCAGGTCGTGAGCTCCAGCTACACCAGCAATGAGTTCGTGCACGCCACGCCCGCCTATGTCAACGAGAACACCCTGGCCGTCGTCGTGTCCATGCGCGGCACCAAGGAGACCATCGTCGCCGCCCAGGTCGCCAAGGACCACGGCGCCAGCACCATCGCCATCTATGTCGATGAGTCCGGCCTCACCGAGGTCTGCGACTACAAGATTCAGTATGACAGCCTGGCCGTCGACGAGTCTTGCATGGGCCGTACCAACTCCGCCGTCGTGACCATGATCGCCATGGAGCTTACGCAGCAGACCGAGGGCTATGCCGAGTATGAGACCGCTATGGCCGCCTTCGACCTGGTTGACCCCATCTATCGCAAGGCCGTCGAGTACACCCGTCCGCTCGCCGCCAAGTGGGCCGAGCAAAACGCCGACAAGCCCTGCATCAACGTGATGGCTCAGGGTCCGCTCTTTGGTGCCGCCTACGTCTTTAGCATCTGCAACGTGCAGGAGATGCTGCAGATCGACTCCTGCACCATCAACACCTGCGACTTCTTCCACGGCCCCTTCGAGATCCTGGACAAGCGCACCTCGCTGTTCCAGCTCATCAGCGTCGGCCGCAGCCGCTGCAACGACGAGCGCGGCATCCGCTTCGTCAACCAGTACGGTGGCGAGCGCGTCTATCAGCTCGACGCCAAGGAGCTCGGCCTCAACGACATCAAGGACAGCGTGAGCGAGTACTTCAATCACCTGATTTTTGCCCCGATCCTCAACAACGTGTACATGCGTGCGCTCTCTGCCGTCACCCACAAGGACTACATGACGCGCCGCTACATGTGGAAGCTGGACTACTAGGGGATAGAGCGGCCTAACAGCTCGATGTCCTCATAAGTTGCGGTGGAATAGTTCCTGCTTGGGGGCTTGAAGCCTCTATTTAGGAACTATTTCACCGCAACCGCCCAGTAATCCGCTGGGGGCGGAGGAAAACGGATCACTTATCCGCTCGCCGATTTGTGTCTTGAAAAATGTATATAACGACTATAACGTAGTACGAAACATATTGGAAACAATACCGAGGAGGCTGCGTTGAAGAAAAGCAATCTGGGCTATGTGCTGGTGCTGATCGCCGCGCTTATGTGGGGCAGCATCGGAATCTTTGTAAACGGCATCTCGGCCATGGGCGTTTCGTCCCAGAGCATGGCTGCCTTTCGCTTGTTGGTCGGAGCGCTTATCTTGGCGCCGGTCCTGATGTTTATGGGCTGCCGTCCGGGTGAGGGGTCTACCGTGGCTCAGGGTCCGCTGGCCCTGTTCAAGGCAAGCCCTAAAGAGCTTGTTCCCTGTGCGCTTGTCGGCATCGTCGGTTTGGCCGCCGCCAACACCTGTTATTACGAGTGCATGGGCGAGGTGGGCATGTCCACGGCCTCGGTGCTGCTCTACACCTCGCCGGTGTTTGGCGTCATGCTCGGCCGCGTGCTTTATCGCGAGGACGTGACCCCCAACAAGCTCGTTGCCATTGTCTTTAACATCGTAGGCTGCGTGCTTGCAGTGACCAATGGCGACCTTTCCGGTTTTCATTTTTCGGTTTGGGGCGTCACGTCGGGCGTGATTGCAGGCCTTTGTGGTGCGTCGCTCGCGGTGTTTAGCCGAATAGCAACCAAGACGGTCCACCCGTTGGCTGTCACGTTTTGGGGCTTTGTTTTTGGCGGTGCGGTTATGGCAGCTATCGCGGCTCCGTGGCCGGATGTCGCCGCGGCAATGTCGCCACAGCTGCTGCTGCTGTTCCTTGGCTTTGGACTCATCCCCACAGCCGTTGCTTACATCTTATATATGCAGGGTCTGTCCATTGGGCTCGAGACATCGAAAGTTCCCGTCGTAATGTCTTTCGAGACGGTCGTCACCGTACTGGTGGGCATTGGTGTCTACGCCGAGCCCGCCGGCGCGATTAAAGTCCTGGGCATCGTGTTGGTGCTCGCGTCCATCCTGATTATGAACACCGACTTCTCCAAGCTGCGCAACAGTGTGTTTGTCGGTCATGTCATTGAGAGCATGACCTTTAAGCCCAACGCGTGGTGGACCGAAAAATCTCAGGACATGGATCTGTTTAAGGAACGCACCGGCATTGCGCTGGAACCCACCGTACAGGAAAGCCCCTGGTACTTCGTGCGATAGGGGATTGCGCGCAGGGTCTGACCTGGGGTTATCCAGCTAGCGCCGGCCTACCCAGTCCAACGTTTCGAGTACGTTAAACCCGTCAACGGTCGATTTTCACCCGCGAACGGTCTTTATACTAATTAGCAATATAAGCAACGTATAAGACGTTATAATGACCATAACGAAAAGGAGAAGGCAAGATGAATCAGATCATTCTCGCATCTCATGGCGGCCTGGCCGCAGGCGCCAAAGACACGCTCGAGATGGTTCTCGGCGACGTGTCGAACGTCCACGTCGTGTCGCTTGCTCGTGACGACAAGGAGCCCATCACCAATAAGGTTGAGGCTATGATCGCCACGTTCAACGCGGACGACACCGTCTATGTGCTGACCGATATGCTCGGCAGCTCGGTCAACAACAACATGGTCGAGCTTTCCAAGAACGGCACGAAGTTCACGGTTGTCAGCGGTTTCAACATCCCGTTGGCGCTCACGCTTGCTATGAGCCCCGCCCCCGTCAAGGGCGCCGAGCTCGCGGCCCTCATCAATGAGGCCCGCACCGGTCTGACCAACCCCAACGCACCGGTCGAGGCCGCCGCGGCTCCCGCCAAGAAGGCCAAGGCGTCCCGTCACAGCTCCGGTCCCGCCAAGATCGTCCTCGCACGTCTTGACTACCGTCTGCTGCACGGCCAGGTCGTCTTTACTTGGACCACCAAGGTTCAGGCCGAGCGCATCATCGTCGTCGACAACGCTGCCGCCAACGATGACATCAAGAAGGGCGCTCTTAAGCTGGCCAAGCCCCAGGGCGTGCGCCTGAACGTCTTCACCGTCGAGCGTGCCCTCGCCAAGATGGATAAGCTCAACACCCTCGGCGAGCGCGTCATGTTCGTCTTTGGCAACACTGCCGAGATGCTGCAGTTCTGTCAGGGCTACAAGCTCGACGCCATCAACCTGGGCGCCACCGCCAACCACGACGGTGCCGATCAGGTCGGCGGCAAGGACAGCTCCGTCTTCCTCGACGCCACCCAGAAGGCCGACGTCAACCAGCTGCTCGACATGGGCATCAAGCTCTATGTCCAGCAGACCCCTACGTATCAGAGCGTCGACATCGACGCCAAGCTGTAATCAACCAGGCTTTTGCCTGACTGAAAGGAGAAGGGTATGAATACGTTCATCAGTGCGGTGCTCGTCGGCCTCGTCGGCGTGTTCTGCATGTGGGACTCCCGCCTGCTCGGTCGTCTTAACTTCGAGCAGCCCCTCGTTGGCGCTACGCTCGTCGGTCTGCTGCTGGGCGATGTGCCCACCGGCCTTGCCGTCGGTGCCGCCGTCGAGCTCGTGTCCATGGGCCTGGTGCAGGTCGGCGCCGCCGTTCCGCCCGATATGGTCCTGGGCGGCATCGTGGCCGCTGCCTTTGCGTGCCTGACCGATGCTTCTGCCGAGACCGCCATGACGATCGCCATCCCGGTCGCCGTCCTGGGTCAGCTCCTCGGCATCGTGTTCCGTTCCATCATCGCCGCCCTCACCCATGTGGCAGATAGCGCGATCGATAACGGAAAGTTCAAGACCGCCTATCGTATGCACATCTGCGCCGGCTCCGGTCTGTACGCCATCATGTACTTCCTGCCGATCTTCCTCGCCGTCTTTGTTGGCACCGACCTGGTTCAGGCCATCGTCAACATGGTTCCCGAGTGGCTGTCCACTGGTCTTAACGTTTCGACCAAGATCATGACCGCCTACGGCTTGGCCCTGCTGCTCACCATGATGATCAAGAAGGGTATGACTCCGTTCCTGTTCATCGGTTTCCTGCTCGCCGCTTACCTCAACCTGTCCGTCATCGCGGTCGCTCTGATCGGTGTGTGCCTGGCTGTCGTCTTCATGGGCTTCAAGTTCAACGGGTCCCATGCAGCCGCCGGTGTCGATTCCGACTACGATCCGCTCGAAGACGACGAAGACTAAGGAGGAACACACTATGGCAACCGCAACCAAGGACGTGTCCCTGAACAAGAAGGTCAGCCAGTTCTTCTGGCGCTCCTGGGCCATCCAGGCCTCTTGGAACTACGAGCGTCAGATGAACATGGGCTTCCTCTACGGCATGGTTCCCACGCTCGACCGCCTCTATCCGGACGAGTCCGACCCCAAGCAGCTCGCTGCTAAGAAAGAGGCTTACCACCGTCACATGGCGTTCTACAACTGCACCCCGCAGACGAGCGCCTTTATCCTGGGCCTCACCGCCTCCATGGAGGAGGAGTACGCCAAGGATCCCGATAACTTCAACCCCGATTCGATTAACGCGGTCAAGACCTCCCTTATGGGCCCGCTTTCCGGCATCGGTGACTCCTTCTTCCAGGGCACCATCCGTGTTATCGCCTTTGGTCTGGGCGTTCAGCTGGCTCAGCAGGGCTCCATCATGGGCCCGATCCTGGCCATGCTCATCTCCATCGTCCCCTCTGTGCTGATCACTTGGTTCGCAGCCAAGATGGGCTATCAGGGCGGCCACGAGTACCTGAGCAAGCTTCAGGGCGGCGACCTCATGGAGAAGCTCATGTATGTCTGCGGCATCGTGGGTCTTATGTCCGTAGGCGGCATGATCGCCACGCTGATCGGCGCCACCACCCCGCTGCAGTTCGCTGAGGGCACCGTCGTTATCCAGGACATCCTGGACGGCATGATGCCCCAGATGATCTCCCTTGGCCTCACCGGCCTTATGTACTGGCTCATCAAGAAGAACGTCAACACCGGTTGGCTTCTCGTGATCGCCATCGTGGGCGGCATCGCCCTCTCCGCGGCCGGCATCTTGGCCTAGTCGCGACCAAGCGTCTAACCGCTTTCCCCCGGGGGCCTGCCTGGCATCCCATACCCCAGGCAGGCTTCCATCCCCAAAATGCGACAATGGGACAGTCCCTTTGTCGCATCCTCAACGGGCCGGCGACTCGGTCCAAATCACGGTAACCCTGCGAGCGCCCGGCAATGTGGCGCCGCAAAAATCGAAAGGAATGTGTCAGATGTACGAGATCGACCTTAACCTCCCTAAGCAGATCGTCGCTGACGTCCTGTCCAACCACGAGATCCACAGTGTCGCCTTCGTCGGCTGCGGTGCTTCCATGTCCGACCTGTACCCCGCCAAGTACTTCCTGGCCAACAACACGGACAAGCTGAACGTTCAGATCTTCACCGCTAACGAGTTCAACTATGACACGCCTTCCTGGGTCAACGAGCACACCTTCGTGATCACCTGCTCCCTCGGTGGCTCCACGCCCGAGACCGTCGAGGCCAACAAGACCGCCAAGAAGCACAACTGCCCGGTCGTCTCCCTCACCAACAAGGCTGGCTCCGCTCTGACCGTCGACGCCGACTACGTCATCGTTCACGGCTTCCACGCCAACTTCGCTGCCAAGTGCGAGAAGCCCGGCTATGCCATCGCTCTTGCTCTCGAGATCCTTCAGCAGACCGAGGGCTATGACAAGTACGACGACATGATCACCGGCCTCACCAACGTCTTCGATCTCTGCGAGAACGCTGCTCAGTCCTGCAAGAAGCTCGCCAAGAAGTTCGCTGAGGACTTCAAGGACGACAAGATGATTTACTTCATGGCCTCTGGTGCCTCCGAGAAGATGGCTTACTCTCACGCCGCCTTCCTGTTCACCGAGATGCAGTGGATCGACGCCGCCGCCTACAACACCGGCGAGTACTTCCACGGCCCGTTCGAGGTTTCCACCGAGGGTAAGCCCTACGTCTTCTTCATGTCCGATGGCGCTACCCGTCCGATGGACGCCCGCGCCCTCACCTTCCTTGAGCGCATGGGCGCCAAGGTCGCTCTGATCGACTCCAAGGACTACGGCCTGGCTGACGCCGTGCCCGCGAGCGTCGTCACCTACTTCAACCCGCTGCTGCACCTCGCCGTTATGCGCGAGTACGGCAACCAGATCGCCGAGGCCCGTCAGCACCCGCTGACCATGCGTCGCTACATGTGGAAGCTTTCCTACTAATCACAAGTAAGTAGACCTTACGGGTTGATTGAGAGGGGATGGGGTTTGCGCCCCGTCCCCTTTTTTGCTCTTGGGAGGGCACGCCTGTCGCGTCGCAAAACCCAGGATAAAACCTACCAAAATAAACCTGTCTCTATTTGGCAGGTGGGAGGAGATGCGTATGATCAAAGCAGTGCTGTTTGACATGGACGGCGTGCTGGTCGATACCGAGTGGTTCTACAACCGTCGTCGCGTGGCGTTTATGGAGGAGAAGGGGTTCCACTTTGACGAGATCCCCGATCTTTCGGGGTCTAACGAGCCGGCCATTTGGGAGGCGCTGGTGCCCGACGATGTTGAGCTGCGCGAGCGCCTTCGCGTGGAGTACAAGCAGGTCTACAGCCCGGACCACCCCGTTCCGTATGCCGAGCTGCTCAACGAGCAGACGGAGCCGGTGATGCGCGCACTGCACGAGCGCGGCGTGAAGTGTGCCATCGCGAGCTCGTCTTATCGTGAGCTCATTGACGAGCTGGTAGAGATTGCCGGTATCGCCGATGTGCTGGACTACACCATCAGCGGTCACGAGTGCAGTGCGTTTAAGCCCGACCCCGAGATCTACCTGCGTGCCATGGAGGCGCTGGGGGTGGAGCCTGCCGAGTGCCTGGTTATCGAGGATTCGCCTTTGGGGATCGAGGCTGGCAAACGTTCCGGCGCCCGCGTCCTGGCACTGCGTCCGCACGAGGGCGTCAACCTCGATCAATCGCGAGCCGATGCCGTTATTGATAATCTGACCGACATTTTGGCCGCTTTGTAGTGTCAATCCGCCGCGAGAAGCACGGGTTCAAACGTTTTTTGCGGTGGACTGGCTCAATTTGGTTTCGATTTTGATCCGTTTGGCTTCGATTCGGACTAAGTGAGTAGACTTTTTGGCGCAGGCCGAGCACAATGCATATCTTCCTTTGTAAAACCGCAGGTCACAGGGGTGGCGGTTTTGGGTGTGCTCGGCAGATCGTAAAAAGTCTACTCACTTGGAATTTTGCCCTTTGGTCGTGGGGGTTGCTGGTCCCGTTTTGGTTGTCGAGGGAGGTTGAATTGAAGCGCCCCCGCACGCTCCATGCTACAATCGCGGGCATGCCCCACAACCACATCTGCCTTCGAAAGGAGCCTACGTGGCGAACGCCATCGATCAGCTCACGGACCGAGTGCTCGTGCTCGGCCGCCTCACCATCGTCCGCCGCGCCATTACTGCTGTGGCGGTCACCATTTCCGCCGTTCTCCAGACATTTCTGATCCAGGCGTTCATTCAGCCCGCCGACCTGCTTCCGAGCGGTCTTACCGGCGTCGCGGTCCTGCTCGATCGCGTTACCTCGCTGGGTGGCGTTCATATCGACATCTCGCTCGGCATGCTCGCGCTCAACATCCCCGTGGCGCTCTTATGCTGGAGCGGCATTAGCAAGCGCTTCGTCATCTTCTCGATGATGCAGGTCGTGCTCTCATCGCTGTTCCTCAACGTCTTTCACTTCGCGCCGTTTTTGGGCGACAAGATCATGCTCATCATTTTTGGCGGCGTGGTCTCGGGTCTGGGCGCTGCCATCGCGCTTAAATCCGGCGCATCCACCGGCGGCACCGACTTTATCGCGCTGTGGGTTTCCAACCACACGGGCAAGACCATCTGGGGCGTCATCTTTGGTTTCAACTGCTTTATCCTGGCGATCTTTGGCTTTATGTTTGGCTGGGACAAGGCGGCGTATTCCATCGTGTTCCAGTTTATTTCGACCAAGACTATCGACAGTTTCTATCGTCGCTACGATCGCGTGACGCTGCAGATTACGACGCGCAAGGCAGACGAGGTCATGACTGCCTACGTAAACCATTTTCAGCACGGCATTAGCTGCGCCGAGGTCGTCGGCGGATACAGCCGCGAAAAGATGTACCTGCTGAACACCGTTGTTTCGACCTACGAGAGCCAGGACATTATCAAGTTGGTGTGCGACGTTGATCCCGGCGCCGTGATCAACGTGTTCCACACGCTCAACTTTGTGGGCGGCTGGTGGGGCGGTCATGTCGACGAGCCCATGCCCACGGCCGTTCCCGATCCCGACAAGCCCGCACGCATGGCCAGCAGGCAGGCGCGCCTCAGCGAACAGGACAGCCTGCAGCAGGATGACGGCAAGTAGGGTATTGGCATTTTGCCGGTCCTGCGCAACCCATCCGAACGAGCCCCCCGAAAGCCCCGTTGCTTTCGAGGGCTCTCGTTTGCCCAGATAAAACCTACCAAAATGAAGCTGTCGCTTTTTGGTAGGGAGGGTGTATCGTTTTATCAATATGAGGTAACATGAAACTAGACGTTATATACGTATTAGAAATTTAGCTATTTTGATAAGAGTGATCAGATATGCCTGCGCCCAAAAATGCACCGCTTTACCAGCAGATTTATGACGAAATCAAGGATGCGATCGAGAAAGGTGTTTATGCACCCAAGGAGCGTATTCCGTCCGAGCTTGAGCTAGCCGAGCAGTACGACGTGAGCCGCATTACGGTGCGCCGCGCCGTCGAGGAGCTGTGCTCCGATGGCTACCTGGTTAAGCAGCAGGGCCGTGGCACCTTTGTCTCCACGCCGCACATCAACCGCCAGTTCCACGCTTCGACGCTGCAGACGTTTACCGCGCTGTGTGCCGATAATGACATGAAGGCGGGCGCGCATGTGGTCGATCGCCAGATTGTGCCGGCACGTCAAAACGAGATGGAGTTCTTTGGCCTGCAGAAGGGCGCGCTGCTGCTGCACATCAAGCGCGTGCGTACGGCCGACGGCGAGCCCATTTTTGAGGAGAACATCTTTGTGCCGTTTGACGCCTACCGTGAGCTGTTGACGGCCGATCTTGAGGACAAGTCGATTTTTTCCGAGGTCGAGCGTGTTGGCGGAACGCCGATTGTCTCGGTTGGCTACCGCACGGTCGAGGCCGTTCGTGCCAATACCGAGCAGGCGGCCGAGCTGGGCATCGCTCCGCACGATCCACTGCTCAACCTGCGTGCCGGCTTTATCGGCCCCAATGGCGAGCCGGTCCTGATGGGTAAGCAGTACTACGTGGGATCGCGCTACGTCATGGTGATGTAGCTCTAGTTGCGCGGTTTTCCAAACCGCGCAACGGCTCGACGCTGCGCCTTTGGTTCCGCCGTTCTGACGAACGGCGGACCGGTCGACGCCGCAAGCCCGCCAGAGCGGCAATCTGCAGAATGAGCGTGGAAAATCTCCCGTTTTTGGCTCGGTTGGGGGTGCGGACGATTTCTTGGACCGCGCCTAGGCGTATCCAATGGAGTGGGTATGATGAATTGGACACCTAGTTAAGAGCGAAAGGTGTTCAAGATGACCCAAAGAAGAAAGCGATACG